>JAAEMR010000065.1 GCA_024225395.1 Gammaproteobacteria bacterium | reverse complement strand
GCAACCCGATAGAAACTGGTTAGCACTGGCTTCCTATAATGTCGGTTTTGGCCACCTGGAAGATGCACGAAAAATCACTCAAAATGATAAGGGTGATCCTGATAAGTGGATAGACGTTAAGAAAAGCCTGCCCCTGCTAAGTAAAAAACAATGGTATAAATTTACCAAACATGGCTATGCGCGGGGTAACGAACCGGTGAAATATGTTGAAAATATCAGAAAATATTATGAGCTTTTAAAGTGGATTGACATCAAACAAAACGATGACTTAAAGCCGGCTCCTGTTGAAACAGAAACTGAGAGTTTATCCATTCCTCCCAGTTTTTAATCTCAAATAACCAGCAGTGTGTTCAATCTGGATGATTATTTAATGCGATACTCTGCTGAACGAGCATGCGCCGTCAAACCTTCTCCATGAGCTAGAACCGAAGCAACCTTTCCTAATTCTGATGCGCCCTGTGCAGAGCAACCAATCAGACTGGAACGTTTTTGAAAGTCATACACACCCAGGGGTGATGAAAACCGGGCGGTACGTGACGTAGGTAAAACATGGTTAGGACCTGCACAATAATCACCTAATGCTTCGGCGGTATAACGTCCCATAAAAATAGCACCGGCATGTCGAATTGATTTAGCAACTTCAGTGGCATCTTCTACTGATAACTCCAGATGCTCAGGAGCAATGTAATTAGCAACTTCAATTGCCTGCTCTAAATTTTGCACATGAATTAACGCACCACGTGAACTGAGTGAAGCATGAATAATACCCTTACGCGGCATATCTTCGAGTAATTTATCGATGCTATGTTTAACCTTGATTAGAAAATCGGCATCGGGTGAAACCAGTATAGACTGCGCATCTTCATCGTGCTCTGCCTGAGAAAACAGATCCATGGCTATCCAGTCAGGATCGGTTTTACCATCGCACACGACCAGGATTTCAGAAGGACCGGCCACCATGTCTATACCCACTGCTCCAAATACCATACGTTTCGCCGTGGCTACATAGATATTTCCAGGGCCGACTATCTTATCAACCTGGGGGATTGTTTCAGTGCCATAGGCTAGCGCCGCAACTGCCTGGGCCCCACCGATGGTAAATACCCGGTCTACACCAGATAAATGTGCCGCAGCCAATACCAGGTCATTCACCTGACCATTTGGCGTAGGCACAACCATGATTAACTCTTTAACGCCCGCCACTTTGGCCGGTATCGCATTCATTAAAACCGATGAAGGGTATGCTGCTTTTCCACCGGGAACATATAATCCGGCTCTGTCCAGTGGTGTCACTTTCTGGCCTAAAATGGTGCCATCATCTTCGGTGTATTCCCACGAAGACATTTTCTGTTTTTGAGCATAACGCTCAATTCGTTCTACTGCTATTCCGAGTGCTTGTTTCTGGTCCTCAGGTAAACCTTCATAAGCGGTTTTTAAAGTCGTCGCAGGCATTTCAAGATCAGACATATCCGTTACATGAAGACTATCAAAACGGGTTGTATATTCGATAACTGCAGAATCGCCCTGGATACGGACATTGGAAAGGATTTCACTAACCGTGTTGAAAACCTGTTCATCAGAAACAGATTCCCAGGCAAGCAGTTTTTCCATATCAGGCCAGAAATTATCATCCTGGCTGCTTAACATTTGAATTTCTATACTCATGTTTTTTTATCACTCAGAGAGTTTGTTCTGGCTGCTTAACAGCACTTTCAATTTTATCAATAACCTGCTTGATGGCTTTGTTCTTCATTTTTAATGAGGCCCGGTTAACAATCAAACGCGATGTAATCTGCATAATAAAATCCTGTGGAACCAGACCATTTGCCTTTAGCGTGTTACCGGTATCCACCAGATCAACAATCATATCCGACAGACCCACAATCGGTGCTAATTCCATCGATCCATAGAGTTTAATCAATTCGACCTGGCGACCCAGTTTCATGAAGTAATCACGGGTAATGCCCGTGTATTTGGTAGCCACCTTGAGACGACCTTTGGGTAAATCCCTATCGGCAAAACCAGCCGTCATTAAGTTGCAGGGAGCAATGTGTAAATCCACCCATTCATACAAACCTTCACCACCATGCTCAAGCAACACATCTTTACCGGCTATACCCATATCAGCAGCACCATATTGCACATAGGTGGGCACATCGGCCGAGCGAATCAGTACCAGATTGATATTGTCATGATTGGTGTGGAAAATTAACTTACGACTTTTTTCCAGATCATCCTGAGGGGTGATACCTGCACGTTCTAATAGAGGCAGTGTTTCTTTAAGAATACGGCCTTTGGCTAAAGCAATAGTGATTTTATCGGACATGAGTGTTTTTACTTTACAGCTTGTTAATCAGTTGTTCGTCGAATTCTTGCACCCAGACAGGCAAGTTTCTCTTCGATATGGTCGTAACCACGATCGATATGGTAAATACGTTCAACCACCGTTTCACCCTGAGCGACCAGGCCCGCCAGAATCAGGCTTGCAGATGCACGTAAGTCGGTGGCCATGACCGGTGCACCGTTCAGGTTATCAGCACCATCAATGATCGCGGTATTCCCTTCGATGTGAACATTTGCACCCATTCTTACAATTTCCTGGATATGCATAAATCGATTTTCGAATACGGTCTCGGTGACTGACCCAGTACCTGTAGCAACCGCATTCAATGCGCAAAACTGAGCTTGCATGTCCGTTGGGAAAGCAGGATATGGCGCTGTCCTGATATTAACGGCCTTAGGTTTACGCCCTTCCATATCGAGTTCAATCCAGTCTTCACCGGTATCGATGATAGCCCCGGCATCTTCCAGCTTGGCCAGGACAGCATCCAGTAATTTAGGGTCTGTATCTTTCACCAGTACCTTGCCACCAGTAATTGCCGCCGCCACCAGGTAAGTGCCTGTTTCAATCCGGTCAGGCAGTACTCTGTAATCACAACCCGTCAGGTTTTCAACACCTTCAATAGTGATAGTATCCGTGCCTGCATTGGTAATTTTCCCACCCATCGCATTGATAAAATCAGCCAAATCTACGACCTCGGGTTCCCTGGCCGCATTTTCAATAGTGGTCACGCCATCAGCCAGTGCAGCAGCCATCATCAAATTTTCGGTGCCGGTAACAGATACCTGATCCATCACTATGCGAGCTCCTTTTAATCGTTCGCATTTGGCACGAATATAGCCTTCTTTTACTTTGATATCAGCGCCCATGGCTTCAAGCCCCATCAGGTGCAAATCGACCGGACGTGCACCAATCGCGCAACCACCGGGTAAACTCACCTCAGCCGTGCCATATTTAGCCAGCAATGGACCTAATACCAGTATAGATGCACGCATGGTTTTCACCAGTTCATAGGGTGCAAACGTATTTTCAATCATACTGGGATCGACTTCGATGCTCATTTTTTCACCGATAGTAATCTGCACACCCATGCGGCCAAGCAATTCCATGGTGGTGGTCACATCGTGTAAATGAGGTACATTTCTGACTACAACAGGGCCATCGGCTAATAAAGTACCTGCCAGAATAGGTAAAACAGCATTCTTTGAGCCTGACGCACGAATCGTACCGGATATAGGAAGTCCGCCATTTATAATCAGTTTATTCATAAAATAAAGCCTGGGTAATTCATAATTTCAACGTTGTTTCTTTACTAACTCACTGCTCTTTTATTCCATCAGAATAGTGAAACGGCGCATTGTAGCAGAAGCTTATGCAGATTGGGTATTAGCCTTTTTGCTTGAGCAGGTCTTCAACCTGACTGAGCCTGGCTATTTTTAACAGTGCCGAGGGCAAATAAATAAAAGAAATTGACTTTTTTTTCTTTTGAGCATTTCGCTTCAATTCAATCAACATCGCGATGGCGGTACTATCGACTTTAGTGACCTGAGTAAAATCAATCACCCACTTTGGCAAAGATTTGCATTCACGGGAAAATTGCTTCAACGCATTCATCACCGTGTTAGAGGTTAATTCCCCTTTTACCTGAATATATTGATTCGCATTATCAAAAGAAACTTCGACACTCATGGTGCTAACTTTCCTCCTGATTACGTTCCTGCAAGGTTTTGATCAGTTGATCAACCCCTTTTTGTTTAATTACTCTGGCAAAACTGGATCGATAATTAGTCACCAGGCTGATGTTATCGATACTCAGATCATATACAAGCCAGTTGCCGTCACTTTCATACATTGCATAATTTATAGGAATGGGAAAACCACCCTGCTGTTCAATTTCTGTTCGAATGGTGACTTCACCTTTATCCAGTTTTCCTCGCTTCGGTAAAAAAATGAGCACTTCATCATTATATTCGAGCAATGCCTTGGCATAAGTTCTGACTAACAGTTTTCGAAACGCTTCAACCAGTTGCTTCTTTTGAGAATTTTTAACCTTCCGTTTATAACGACCAAGTGCCAGACTGGTCATCCTGTCAAAATCAAAATGGCGTAACACTTTTTCATCAACCATCGCGTATAACTTGGCGGGTTCAGCCTGGTATTCACTTTTATTGGATTTTATGGAGGCCAGTACATCAATTGCTGTTTGTTTGATGAGCAACTCCGGAACCGAGTCTCCTGCCCATACAGGCTGGACTAGAAGTAAAAAAAAGCCAACTATTAGTGTTTTAATATTCATTCATAAACTCCGCTGACACTGTTTAACCTGGACACGTGATTATTATAGTCATTCACAATTTTTAAATATTCTGCATAAGCCAGTACGTAAGCCTGCATGGCAGTCAGTATTTTTTCAGCTTCTTCCAGCCCGGCTTCAAAATCAGTATAGCTCGCTATCATCCAGCGTCTCGCTGATTGAGCACTGTTTTTCATCGCTAACATGGACGCATGTTTTGCCTGTACGTAGTGATATTGTTCTGTAACCTGGAACGGAATGCCCTTGCGTGCGAATGAAGCTTTATGGACTAAAGCATCCAGTTCAGCCTGCTCCTGAGCCACGCGTGCAGGCTGGGCATCCTCCTCCCATTGCCAACGCATTCCAACTAACGGAGAGATGGCCCCATAATTAAAAGGATCAAAAATATGTGGATTATCCAGGTGATCGCGACCTGGAGAATAGGCAATAGAACCTGCTATGCCGGCAAATATCAGGGGTTTTTTGCTAGCACGTTTGGCCTTTACCAGACCCCTTCTCGCCGCTAACCCTGCTTCTACCTGCTTGAACTCTACCCGATTGGACAAAGCAAGATCAATCCATTCATCAAGGGTTTTATCCGGTAAATTCACCGCTCGCAGACGCCTGTCTTCAAGTTCTATTTGTTCATGCCTGTCCAGCCCCGTTAACAGCTTCAATCCTTCCCTGGCAATTGCCTCAAGAGCTGCTGTATCCGCCAGTAAACTATCAATCAGTCCAAGCCCTGCCTGCAGTGCAAATTTATCCGACTGTTTCGCCTTACCGTTATCGTCCGCTAACCAGTCTGTCACCAGGTTCATTGCTGACTGGAGACGTTTTTTGGTATCTTCAAGTAAATAACGTCCATCTCTTGCCGCCAGAAAACCGTTATAGGCGCGTACTACATCAAGTTTGATAACTTCTTTTTCCAGAGTCACATCCTGCTGCTTGATAATAATATTATTACGAGCTGCTTCCTGATAACCTTCAAGTTGTCCGAATGTGGTCAGTGGTTTGATGATACTTAAGGTAAATGTTCCCCACAAAGACAGGCCATCCTGAAATTCATAGATATCATCACGGGGCTCACAATCTGTACTACAGCTGGATTCACCACCTTCATAAAATCCACCTTCAAGGCCAGTGGTAATGGCAAGAAAGGACTCTACTGAATATCGCAATCCACCCGTTCCTTCTGCTTCCTGCAGCATAGCTTCCGCTTTACGTACAAAAGCTTTTTTCTCATCAATGCGTGGATTACTGGCAAGAGACATTTCAATTGCCTGATGAAGATTCATAGTGGTCACTGCTGCAACCGGTGCAGAGATGAAACCAACCATCAGAAATAGGAAAAATTTCATTTAGCTTTTACTCATTATTTTCAGACTTACTAAAAAGAAATTGGCCGATTAACTGTTCCAGAACCATTGCTGACTGGGTAAAGCGAATCTCTGATTCATTACCCAGCAGTTTTATATCGCCACCGGGTTCCAGTGCAATATATTGTTCTCCCAGTAATCCGGAGGTGAAAATACTCGCAATAGTATCCCGTGGGAAACGACTGAATTTATCTTCGATATTCATCACCACAATCGCTTCGAAGGTTTCCGAATCATAATCGATATTGGAAACCTGCCCGATTTTTACACCACCGGCCTTAACAGCCGATTTCACCGTAAGCCCGCCAATATTATCGAATCGTGCGCTCACCTGATACGCACCTTTGTTGGTAAAGCTACTCAGATTACTGGCCTGCATGGCTAGCATAAACAACGCAGCCAGCCCTATTCCAACAAAAATTCCTACACTGATTTCGACACTACGAAACATCTTATTTCCTCATTGATACATGATTGCAGTTAATACAAAATCCATACCCAGTACGGCCAGTGATGAATTCACCACGGTACGAGTCGTCGCACTGGAAACGCCTTCCGATGTTGGAATACAGTCATAACCTTCAAACACCGCTATCCAGCTGACAATAAATCCAAATACAATACTTTTAATAATGCCATTAAATACATCATCATAAAAATCTACTTTAGCCTGAATCTGTGACCAGAACGCACCGGAATCAACCCCCAGTAAATCAACCCCCACGCTATAAGCACCCAGTATACCCACGGCACTGAATATTCCAGCCAGCAGGGGCATAGAGATAAATCCTGCTAAAAAGCGCGGTGCAATGATGCGATCAACGGGGTCAACTGCCATCATTTCCAGCCCGGATAATTGCTCTGTCGCTTTCATCAAACCAATTTCAGCCGTCAACGCTGAACCCGCACGCCCGGCAAATAATAAGGCTGCTACAACTGGCCCCAGCTCTCTCACCAGCGATAAATCGACCAGCATACCCAGGGTATCGGTAGCACCGAATGTACTCAATGTATAATACAACTGCAAAGCCAGTACCATGCCCACAAATAAACCTGCAACCATGGTAATAAAAAGGGTCTTAACCCCCACTGAATACAGTTGCTGCACAACCAGAGAAAAGCGCAGAAATAATTGAGGTATACCTGATAGAATTTTTGTCAGGAATATTGAACCCCGCCCCAGGCGGGCGAGAATATGAATTATGCCTTTCATCGAACATCCTGTAAAAGTTGTTGTTCGATACTGTCTCCGGGATAATGGAAAGGTACAGGACCGTCTGCCTGACCATCAAGAAACTGCCTGACCCAGGCCGAGTCAGAATTTTCCATTTCTTTCTTTGTACCCTGAGCGACTACTTTTCCCTGCGATATGATTTTTACATCATCGGCAATAGACAGGGTTTCCTCGACATCATGAGACACCACGATACTGGTCAATTTAAGAGCCTTATTGGTTTCACAAATCAGTTTCACTAACACGCCCAGCGAGATGGGATCCTGACCAGTGAAAGGTTCATCATACATAATCATCATCGGGTCCAGCGCCAATGCACGTGCCAGAGCGACACGCCTTGCCATACCGCCGGAAAGTTGTGCCGGCATCAAACCATGTGCAGTGCTTAAACCCACTGCCTGTAATTTTATTAACACCATACTACGAATCATCGATTCACTCAGGTTGGTGTGTTCCCGTAATGGATAGGCAATGTTTTCAAACACATTCAAGTCAGTCAGCAAGGCACCGGATTGAAACAGCATGCCCATTTTCTTGCGTAATTTATAAAGCTCCGAACGTGATAACTGATGCACATTCAGACCATCAACAATGATTTCTCCGTCATCGGGTCGTAGCTGCCCACCAATCAGTTTCAACAGGGTTGTTTTACCCGTGCCACTTGGCCCCATGATGGCAGTGATACGTCCCACATGAATATCCATGTCGATACCGTCAAAAATTTTGTTCTGACCTCGACTGAAATGCAGGTTGCGAATTTGAATAAGTGCTTGTGTCATTCTATTTGGCTGTAAAAAAGTGGCGCAATTCTAGCAATTAAGAGTATTCAACGCTATGCGAGAATAATCGTAATTACTCAGCGAGTTTCAATATATGAATAATTATAAATATATTCCTGTAGATCTCCGTTAATAGCCCATCAATTCCACTAAAGTACGCAATTTGCTCAGCGTAGAATAATGGGCTGTTGAACCATCCAGCCACAGTGTCAACTCATGTTGACTGTTATCCTGTAGCCATAGTTCAATCCATTCACGATATAAACGAGTATTATCAACTTCAGGCAATAGCGCTATGCCTGCCGATTTAACATTATCATCAGGTGTCCACAAAGATGATCGTGAAACAATTAGTTCCGACCGGATCAATCCAGCCGCTAATAATACAGAGATGTCAGGTTTATTTTGTAACAAAATGTCACGTTCCTGATCATCTATGAGCAAACAGTTAAATTTCAATTCAAATTGTTGGACTATTTTGATGAATTGTTCAATTTGGTCAGCCGACGATAATGAAAAAGACAGATCAAAATTTTCCGGTAAATCATCGAACCATTCATCCAGTAATAGTTTATCCGCCATGTCATCAAAGTTTATGCAGGCTGTTTCAAATTCGTTGGCATAATATGACAGTTTCCACTCGGCAGGCAGATCATCCGGATAAAAATCACCCTTTAGTGGAAATTTGCTCCAGTCGAAGAGTCCGACCTTAATATGTTTATTCATGAACTATCGTTAAATTTGATATGGCTATTAAAGCAAGGAGTTTCAATATTAGACTACTTTTAAGGTTTTTCAGCACCAGGAGCACGAAGAAAAATAAAGACACGTCAAAAAGGGCTGGATAAATTAGTCATTAGCATAGCTTTGAAGACTTATGCTACATATTGATCTACCTTCGTACGCTTCGTGCTCTTC
This sequence comes from Gammaproteobacteria bacterium, assembly GCA_024225395.1. Lineage (GTDB taxonomy): Bacteria > Pseudomonadota > Gammaproteobacteria > JACNJF01. The sequence goes on along the minus strand of JAAEMR010000065.1, from coordinate 87,510 downwards.
GTGCTCTTCGTGGTGATATTGTTTTGATTTATTTCTCTGATATAGATGCGAATATTTAACGAAACTCAAAGATTTTACTGGAAAAAACAGGGCCGAATCGTTAGTGTTCGCACCCTGATTAACTACTCCTGATAATTATGGCAGATCTAACCAGTCAAAACAGCTTTACCTACGATGAACTCATCGACTGTGGCAACGGCAAAGTCTTTGGTGAAGGCAATGCATTACTGCCTTTACCTCCCATGTTAATGTTTGATCGCATTATCAGCATTACTGAAGATGGCGGCAATTTTGACAAAGGCTATATTGAAGCCGAACTGGATGTAAAACCTGAACTGTGGTTTTTTGACTGTCACTTTAAAACCGACCCTGTCATGCCGGGTTGCCTGGGCCTTGATGCCATGTGGCAACTGATCGGTTTTTACCTGGGATGGAAAGGCGGTCCGGGGCATGGCAGAGCTTTAGGCGCAGGAGAAGTTAAATTCTTTGGACAGGTATTACCTGATGCTAAAAAAGTAATCTATAAAATTCATCTTAAACGCCTGATCATGCGAAAGCTGGTGATGGGTATTGCTGATGCCAGCATGGAAGTAGATGGTCGCGAAATTTACTCAGCTAAAGATTTGAGAGTAGGATTATTCACCTCAACTGAAAGCTTTTAAGAGTGTTAGCATTCATAGCCGCTGTAGTTATCGGCCTGGCTTTACTGGTCTGGAGTGCTGATCGCTTTGTTGAAGGAGCTTCAGTTGTCGCTAAAAATCTGGGAGTGTCAACACTGATCATCGGGATTACCGTGATAGGTTTTGGAACTTCCGCACCTGAAATCTTGATTTCAATATTTTCTGTATTAGATGACACCCCCGATCTGGCCATAGGTAATGCGCTGGGATCAAACATTGCCAATATCGGGTTAATACTGGGTGCGACAGCATTGTTAATTCCACTCACCTTTAGTTCTAAACTGGTAAAACGTGAATTTCCCATATTGCTTGCTGCAACCGCTCTAATGAGCTGGGTTCTGTGGGATAATCAATTAAACCTGCTCGATGGAATATTACTACTGGGATTTTTAATCCTGGCTTTAGGATATCTGATTCGTTTTAGCAAAACCAATAAAGACGACCCTATTTCATCTGAACTGGAACAGGAAATACCTCAGAACATGTCCACTCAACGCGCTTTTATGTTGACACTTGTGGGGTTACTGATACTTGTCGGCAGTTCCAAACTACTGGTATGGGGCGCAGTCAACATCGCTACCGAATTAGGTGTGAGCGAATTAATTATCGGCCTGACGATTGTCGCTCTCGGGACTTCCCTGCCTGAACTCGCTGCCGCCATTGCCGGTGCACGTAAAGGCGAACCTGAGCTGGTGATGGGTAATGTAATTGGCTCTAACCTGTTTAATTCTTTAGCCGTTATCGGATTACCTGCTGTGATGATGGATTTTACTATTTCACCGACTGCTATCGCGCGTGACCTGCCCGTCATGCTGGCATTGACTGCGTTGCTGTACCTGTTATCCCAGCTTCCTAAGTCCAGCTACTGCGTAATTACCCGCTTCAAGGGACTGTTATTGCTATCGGGCTTTGTGCTTTATCAGGCATTTTTGTATTATCAGGTCATTGCCAGATAAATAGACCCCATGACCGAGCATTCATACCAACAACTGGGCATCGCTGTTTTAAAAACAGAAGCCGATTCAATTAATGCTTTAATAGATAGAATTGACCACAAATTTCACACGGCCTGTGAAATGATACTGGCCTGCAAGGGACGAATAGTGGTCACCGGCATGGGCAAATCAGGGCATATTGGCAACAAGATTGCTGCAACTCTGGCCAGCACCGGCACCCCTGCTTTTTTTATGCACCCGGGTGAAGCCAGCCATGGAGACCTCGGCATGATTACAGAGCAGGACCTGGTCATTGCGCTGTCAAACTCTGGAGAAGTCTCCGAAATAACGACCCTTTTACCATTGCTTAAACGCCTTCCAGTTCCTCTTATTTCACTGACAGGCAATAACCAGTCAACCCTTGCTGAAATGGCTGACATTAACCTCGATGTAGGCGTTGAAAAGGAAGCCTGTCCACTGGGACTGGCACCTACTTCAAGCACAACAGCCAGTCTGGCGATGGGCGATGCACTGGCCATAGCCGTTCTAGAAGCTCGTGGATTTACCGAAGAAGATTTTGCTCGTTCACATCCCGGTGGCAGTCTCGGTCGACGCTTGTTACTCAGAGTAAAAGATATTATGCACAAGGATAAACGAATTCCTGTTGTTTCTTCTGATGCCAGCTTAAAACAGGCTTTACTGGAAATGAGTAATAAAGGCCTGGGCATGACAGCTGTCAGTGATTCCAGCAATCATTTACTGGGCATTTATACCGATGGCGATTTACGTCGCACTCTGGATAGCCAGGCTGACATTAAAACAGCCATGGTTAAAGACTACATGACCCCCAATTGCGTCACTATTGATGCGGAACAAATAGCCAGCGAAGCATTAAATTTAATGGATAATAACGCGATAAATGCTTTAATCGTCACCAGTAAAAATGGAGAGATTCAGGGTGCGTTAAACATGCATGACTTATTAAGAGCGGGTATTGTTTAAATTCATTAACAACAGGAATAGCATGGACACAATTATCAAACTTGCTCAAAACATTAAACTGGTCATCTTTGACGTAGATGGAGTATTAACTTCCGGCACTTTGTTTTTTGACAATCAGGGCCAGGAGTACAAGGCTTTTCATTCAAAAGACGGCCATGGTTTACGAATGCTGATCGAATGCGGACTTCAGGCAGCCATCATTACCGGGCGAAAATCAAAGCTAGTGGAACATCGCATGAAAGATTTAGGTATAGACATGGTATTCCAGGGGTACCGGGATAAACGACCTGCTTTTACTGAACTGTTAAAACAAACAGGGTTAAGACCCGAACAGATAGCCTACATGGGTGATGATGTCATCGATTTGCCGGTGATGACCAAGGTCGGTATGGCTATTGCTGTACAGGATGCCCATTCATTTGTATTAGAGCATGCGGATTACATTACAAAAAAACCCGGTGGGACCGGAGCCGCGAGGGAGGCCATCGAGTTTATTCTGCAGGCACAGGGACTGTTAAAAGATAAGCTGGACACTTATCTGGAATGAAATCAGGTTACCTGCTAATCATCGGTATTTTTATCTCAGCGGCACTCAGCATGGGATGGTTTGTGGATAATCAGACCCCCAGGTCAACTACAAGCCCATTACAGGTCCCTGATAATATTGATTATTATTTAAGTAATATCGATTATAAATCAATGAATCAGCAAGGTTCTCTACATTATTTATTAAAGTCACCGTTATTACAGCATTATATTCAGGAAGATATTTCTCACATTCAACAGCCCGTTATACAATTCAATGGTGAAAAATCGAGCTGGTTAATTCACTCTGAGACAGGCCTGTTGCAACATAAAAATGAGATGTTTGAGTTAAGAAAGCAGGTTAGACTGACAAGAAACTCACAGTTGCCCATGCTATTAACCACTGAGTTGATGTTCCTAAAACCTCAACAAAATTTAGTACAAATACCAAAGGATATGACAGTAACCACTAATAGCGTAAACTTACAGGCAGCCAGCGCTGAACTGGATATGAATAAAAACACCTATAAATTCAAACGGGTAAAAGCAACTTATCAACAGGATAAAACATGAGCAGTTTCAAATTAAAATTCGCCCTATTGTTGTTTACGCTGTTAACACATTCCATCTCTGGACACGCATTATCGACTGACAAGAACCAGCCCATTAATGTTGAAGCCGATAAACTGGAAATAGATGAAAGCCGGCACATTAGCACCTACCAGGGAAATGTAAAAATGGAACAGGGAACCCTGCATATTGAGGCTGATAAAATTGTATTCTATTTTACCAATACCAATGAGATTCTGCGTCTCGAAATTGAAGGATCACCCGCGACACTCAAGCAGCTAAATGACAAAAATGAACCCATTGCAGGGAAAGCCAGAAAAATCATCTATACTGAAAACCAGTTATTACTCAAGTTAATGGGTAACGCCCATTTTAAAAGTAATACGGATTCCATCGATGGTGAATGGATCAATATCAATACCAACACCGAAACACTGCAAGCCGGTAGCACCAAAGGAGAAAACCGGGTACGCATGATTATTCTACCAAAAAATATTCCGGCAAACGATAAAACCACTAACCAATGAGCACTGAAAACGAACTCAAGGCTACAGATCTGGCTAAAAGCTATAAAGGCCGTGAAGTTGTAAAATCAGTCAGCCTGAGTGTTCAAAGTGGTCAGATTGTCGGTTTATTAGGTCCAAATGGGGCCGGTAAAACCACCTGTTTTTACATGATTGTCGGTCTTGTCAACAATGACAGTGGTTCTATCTCATTAAATGATCAACCAATCTCTCACCTGCCCATGCATAGACGTGCCCAACAGGGTATAGGTTACCTGCCTCAGGAAGCGTCAATATTTAGAGGCTTATCGGTGCAGGATAACATTCGCGCAATCTTGCAAATGCGTCGTGAGCTGAGTAAGTCTCAACAGGAAGAACTGTTAGAGCAATTACTGGAAGACTTTCAGGTACAGCACATTAGAGATAACCTGGGTATTTCACTGTCAGGTGGTGAAAGACGGCGAGTGGAAATTGCCCGGGCCCTGGCCAACGAACCTCAATTTATTTTACTGGATGAGCCTTTTGCCGGTGTGGACCCGATCTCTGTTATCGATATTCAAACGATTATCCGACAACTGGCACAACGCGGAATAGGCGTACTAATTACAGATCATAATGTTCGTGAAACCCTTGGCGTATGCGACAGAGCCTATGTTATGGGTGAAGGAACAGTGCTCGCAGAAGGTGACCCTGATCATGTTCTTGCAGATAAAACAGTAAGAAAGATTTACTTGGGAAAGGATTTTAAGCTATAAAGTAACTATGAGAACAACAAGAATTCTAATTCAAAGGGTCGACTCTTTCAGATGAAGCAAACGTTACAGCTGAAAATAGGTCAAAGCCTGACCATGACCCCCCAACTGCAGCAAGCAATCCGGCTGCTACAGTTATCCTCCATAGAGCTCCAGGTTGAAATACAGGAAACACTGGATTCAAACCCCCTACTTGAGCAGGAAGACAACCTGTCAGAAGTGCAGCTACAGGAAAAACAGCAGGATCCCAATAAAGAAGACATCAACGATATTAAGACATCAGCAGATACTATAAACGAAGACCGTGCCAAACAAACTCTACCCGACGAACTCGAGGTAGATAGCGGTTGGGATGATGTTTATGACCCAACCCCCACGGCATCAATCTCTCAAACCAGTTCTGCAAATGGAGAAGACTTTAGAGATCTTTTTGAAAATCAGGCTAAAACAACTGATGAACTGTATGACCATCTTATCTGGCAACTGGACTGCGCACATTTAACAGAAACCGACAAAGAGATTGGGCTAGCCCTGATCGATGGCATTGATGAAAGAGGTTACCTGACCGAATCACTGCAGGATATTCATCAGGGTCTGATCAAAGAATACCCAGACGTTGAAATGGATGAAATCGAAGCCATGCTGCATTTAATCCAGCATTTTGATCCTCTTGCGGTGGGTTCACGCACGCCTTCAGAGTGCATGAAGATTCAACTAGAGCAATATGATTCGACGACACCGCATCTAAAAAAAGCCATCGCACTGGTCGATCATTACCTTGATTATCTGGCAAAAAATGATATCGCCGTATTAAAACGCCGATTGCAGGCAAACGATGCTGAACTGGCAGAAATCATCAAACTCATTCAAACAACCAACCCTCATCCTGGGCAACAGATCAGTACCACTCATGCTGAATACATCAAACCCGATGTTTATGTATCAAAAGTGAAAGGACAGTGGTGCGTTAAAATCAACCAGGATAATGCGCCTCGATTGAAGGTCAATGAAACATACTCTAAATTGATCAAAAGAGGTGATAATAGCGAGCAGAATAACTATCTGCGAAATAATGTGCAGGAAGCCAAGTGGTTCATCAAAAGCCTGCAAAGCCGAAATGACACATTATTACGCGTAGCCACCTCTATCGTGCAACGTCAGCATGATTATCTGGAGCACGGTGAAGAAGCCATGAAACCGATGGTCTTACGTGATATCGCTGAAGAATTAGAAATGCATGAATCAACTATTTCTCGTGTCACAACGATGAAGTTCATGCACACTCCACGAGGCGTACTGGAGTTTAAATACTTTTTTTCCAGCCATGTCGGTACTGCTGACGGTGGCGAATGTTCTGCTACAGCAATCAGGGCTATCATTAAAAAGCTGGTTGCTGCAGAAACACCAAACAAACCATTAAGTGATAACAAAATTGCAACTTTACTGGATGATCAGGGAATTAACGTGGCAAGGCGCACTATTGCTAAATATCGTGAATCGATGAATATTCCACCATCCAATGAACGTAAACGTCTTTTTTGAGATCATTTTGATCGAACAGGACTGTTTGTTTTTTATTCGTAATAAACAGGCAGTCCAATTACTGTCATCAAAGATGACAGGGTTTAACCACTCATCCAGATGATGAGTAATTTGTAACCTTCAGGAGGTATTATCCTATGCAAGTAAGTTTAAGCGGACATCATGTCGAAATAACAGATTCTCTTAGAAGCTATGTGAATGAGAAGATTGAACGTCTGGACAGACATTTTGATCAGGCTCTCGATATTCACGTTGTTTTAACAGTAGAGAAACTCAGACATAAAGCTGAAGCAACTATGCATGTAACTGGCGCTAATATGCACGCCGATGATGAACAGGAAGATATGTATGCAGCCATTGACGGAATGGTCGATAAACTAGATCGTCAGGGCAAAAAACATAAAGAGAAAGTGAAAAACCATCGAAATAAAGGTGCAATTCCGGAAATGGCCTAGCCATCAGAACAGGGAGAATTCCTTCTCCCTGTTTTTTCCCTTGCAAGGATAATTTAATTCGCTACTATTCAAGAATATCCGTTTTTTTCATAAGAATAATTAAACAAACAAAACACTTAACCGATTATGTCCATATCATCGCTTTTAGCGACAAATCGAATCTTTACCAACACTGAGATTTCAAGCAAAAAACGTCTGCTTGAATTTATTTCACAACAGGCAGCAGAAGACCTGTTGCTTGTCCAGAAAAAAATTAATCATAAATTGCAGAACAATATTTATCATAAACTGCTAGAAAGAGAACGTCTGGGTAGTACAGGTCTGGGGAAAGGAATTGCTTTACCCCATGCTCGACTAGGTGATATCAGTAATGCTCATGCCTATTTTTTTAATCTACAGCAGCCAATCAATTACGATGCAATAGATAAACAGAAGGTTGATTTAATATTTGTACTTTTTATTCCTGAAGAATCGACGGAAGAACACCTGCAAATACTCGCTTCTCTGGCAAAAATTTTTAGTCAGGAATCCATAACCGATAAAATTCGAAACAGTCAGTCCGCAGATGATATTATTCGGATAATTATGCAGGCTGAAACAGAAATATAGCCCTGGATAATTCCATACATATGTAGCGTAGAAATCATGTCCACCACCCTGACAATTCGAGAATTTCATCAGCGCTTTCAAAAACGTCTTAAGCTATCCTTTGCATCCGGACAGGTCGGGTTAGATCGTGAAATTCAGCTCGAATCAGGTGAAAATATTGGTTATGTCACCGTAGACTACTTAAATATCATTCGACCCTCGAGCGTGATCATCATTGGTTTACAGGAAGCAAAGTTTCTGAAAACCAAAAATCCTGAACAGCAACATGAACTGTTTCGAAAATTATGTCAACAATCACTCAGCACTATAATTTTAAGTAGAGAAGCGACAACATCACTCGATAGCATAATAAAATATTGCACAAGCGCATCTATCGCCGTATTTAAATCGGAGCTGGATGACAACTCATTACTCAGAAACTCAAGATATTTTCTAAATCAGGCACTAACCCAGACTACTACAAAACATGGCGTATTTATCGAAGTTCACAGCATTGGCACGTTTATTATAGGAGAAAGCGGTGTCGGCAAAAGCGAGTTAGCCCTGTCTTTAATATCACGTGGGCATAGATTGATTGCAGATGATATCGTTGAGTTTTCCAGCATGGCACCGGGGGCCATAGACGGCATACACCCGGGCTTATCGAATGAATTTATAGAAGTACGCGGTGTAGGTGTTTTAAATATCAGGGCAATGTTTGGGAGCAATGCATTAAGGAGAAATAAAACGCTGCGTCTGATCGTTAACATGATTCCTTTTACAATGAAAAACAGCCATCAATTTGATCGACTGGGTAATATGCAAAAAACCCGGTCAATATTAGGGGTAGATATCCCGGAAATGACGCTTCCTGTGGCTCCGGGAAGAAACCTTACCACACTGGTTGAAGCCGCAGCACTTAACCACTTAATGAACATTAATGGTTATAATGCGGCAGAAGATTTTATAGAAAGACAAAGGCTTGCTATATTAGCCAACTCAAAAGATTAACAGTAACTATAAATATTAGAAAATGAAACTTGTTATCGTTAGCGGCCTGTCTGGCTCTGGAAAAACCATTGCCTTACATACACTTGAAGATGCCGGTTATTTTTGTGTAGATAATCTACCTGTCGGTTTATTAAGTGATTTCGTTCACTCCATGAAAAACAATAAACCTGCCCTGTATGACCTGATATCAGTTGCTGTCGATGCTCGCTGCAACGTTCAGGACATGGCTCATTTTGAAAACATCATGACCGAAATTAAGGCCCTTGATGTCGAAGTAGAAATTCTTTTTCTCACCTCAAAGGTTGAAAAGTTACTCACTCGCTTTAATGAAACCCGGCGAAAACATCCTTTGTCAAAAAAAGGTCTGCCATTAGTTGAAGCTATTCACCTTGAGCGAAGCATACTTAAAAGTATTTCATCCAATGCAAACCTTACGATTGATACATCAGACCTTAATGTGCATGAACTACGCCACATCATCAATAATCGTATCCTGCAGAATGACACTGAAACCATGGCCATACTGGTCCAGTCTTTCGGGTTTAAACATGGGCTACCCGCCGATACCGATTTTATGTTTGATGTGCGCTGTTTACCCAATCCTCACTGGGAAGGTCATTTAAGACCCTTTACTGGAAAGGATGCACCGGTTATAGAATACCTTGATAGTTTTCCTGCTGTTGCCGATATGGAAAAATCTATACTCATTTTTATGCAGCAATGGATACCCTGCTTTGAAAAGGAAGGTCGTAGCTATATGACCATATCCATCGGCTGCACTGGAGGCCAGCACCGGTCTGTATATCTGGCTGAAAAACTAACCGCAGAATTAAAAAAATCCCGTAGCAATGTTTCACTGCGTCATAGAGAAAGTGATTGATGGTTAATATTCTGATCGTCACTCACAATCAAATTGGTGTAGAAATGCTCAAAAGCGCCGAAATGATTGTGGGTAAATGCATACCCACTATTAAAACACTATCGATTCCCGGAAACTTAAAACCGGATGAATTAGGTTCATATGCAGATCAGATCAAACAGACTATTGAACTACTTGAAAAAGGTGATGGAGTGCTGATACTCACCGATATTCTGGGTGCAACTCCCAGCAATCTGGTTCATTATTTTTCCAGCAGCCACAACGTAAAAATAGTGGCCGGATTGAATTTGCCCATGCTAATTAGAATACTCAACTACGCAGAACAACCACTAGAGTTGTTAGCTAAAATTGGTATAGTCGGAGCCAACAAAGGCATCACCAAAGAAATTGGTATTTAATGTAGTACAGGACATCACATTAGAATGATTATTCAGGATATTACTATCATTAATAAACTCGGGTTACACGCTCGAGCCGCCTCCAAACTGGTTAATTTGTGCTCTCAATTTAGCAGTTCAGTTGACCTTGAAAATAAGGGTCACAAAGTGAATGCCAAAAGTATCATGGGCGTCATGATGCTGGCAGCCAGTAATGGGTCCGTATTAAAACTTGAAGTCGACGGAGAAGATGAAGCTCAATGTATCGAAGCCATCAACACCCTGTTCAATAATCGTTTCGATGAAGATAAGTAAGTGAAGTGGATCCAATCAGTCGGACAAAAATATTTAAACTTAAGTGCTTTCTGTAAAACCAGTGTCCTGATGACAGGAGCAGAAGATGAGAAGAAAACGTATAGGTATGATCCTGCGCTGGCAGGCAGTGTCGTTCTAACTACATTGACCGACGTCATTGGTATTTTAGCGTTCCTAGGTATGGCAACATTGTTCCTGTTGTAAAAACTGCATATCCATAAATAACTTCTTTGAACAGGCTCTCAACCAGGTTACTGTGACATAAACTGAGTCACAACGTCTTTCATGGCCTCTTCAGCCAAAACCCCTATTTCATCAAGTTCATAGTGTTGTAAATTCAACTGCTCTAAAGCGAAATCACTGATAGTTAAAGAAAATCTTTCTCCACTGGTACCTACCTGATGTTTATTGACCCAAACATCAGCAATATGTACGGCAGCAGTTACCTGAGTAAACTCAAGTGACTCAGCAGGTTTATGATGACAACTGACCGGTTCATGGATCGACGCAGGTACACGCCAGTTTTCCAGCAATCGCCCCCCGACTTCAGCATGCGAATAAGCCAGGTTTTCCTGTTCAAGAAGATACAGGAATTCTTCTTTAGCTTCTCTTTGTAATAACAGTTCATGCATTAGCCCTGGCATTTTTATATAAAAAACCAGTCGGCCAATATCATGCAGCAGGCCTGCTACATAAAAACGTTCCGGCTGACTAATATGACAATATTGTCCAATCGACTTAGCCATCACACCAACGGCAACAGAATGCTCCCAGAATGAATGCATATTGATCATACCCAAAGGCATCCTGGTAAATACCCTGATGATACTGGTTGCCAGCACCAGTTCGCGAATCTGACGAATACCAATAATATGCACAGCTTTATCAACCGTTTCTATGCTGGCAGGAAAACTATAAAACGCACTGTTAGCCAAACTCAGAAGGCGGGCACATAAATCCGGATCACCGGCTAATACATTAGAAAAATCACTCACGGTAGCCGTTGGATTTTCAATAAGAGCTTCAAGACGATAATAAACGTCGGGTAAACTGACCAGTTTTTCCACTTCAGCAACGAGAAGATCAATATTATTGAATCCCCCGTAATCCATAATTTCTATTCTTTTCTGTGTAGCCATTTTTAAACCATATCTATTTAAACTTTATATAGTTGAAAATTTCACGAACTGGGTTAAAAAGCATTGATAAACCAATAAATTTTCAAAAAAATTAACTCATGATCAGTCAAAGGGATAAAAAAGGTAAAACTGAACATTAATTTGTTTTTTTATGCGTTACATCAATTCAACATCAAAGTGATTCTTTTACATTAATCTGAACAACCTGTAGTTCTCTGACCAGTTGAATTACAGAATAGAGATGTGATACTGCAACTACTGAGATCATTCAGTTAATGGCCTGCTACCCTATAAATTGATACAGGACGAAAAGACATGCGACGAATCTACTTTCTAATACCCACCCGGCATCTCGCCGAAATAATAATTGAAGAGCTAGAAAATCAGGCTGTTCCACATACCCATTTACACGTAGTCGCAAGTATGGATCAACCTTTAGATGGCCTGCCTGAAGCTAATATCTGGCAACGTACAGAGCTGGCCCACGGGCTTGAATGGGGTACCGGAATTGGTGGGACAGCCGGATTACTGGGTGGACTTTTAACCGTTGCTTTTCCTCCAGGGGGCATTATTCTGGGAGGTGGCGCCCTGTTAATAGGGGCTGCAGCCGGTGCCGGCGTAGGAGCCGCTATGTTAGGATTAATGAAAGGTCATGAACATAATCACCAACTGGATGATTTCAAATATGAAATAGAACATGGCGAGCTTCTACTCATGGTTGATCTGCCAAAATCTGATGTAGAACGAATTTCTGAGAGTATTTTGCGGCATCACCCCGAGGCTCATATCAAGGTATCTGAACCCCGGTAATTTTTACCGGGCCGGTTGATACATCTCGATATAATAAGTATGCTTGCGCTTTTTTTAGAGTAGTTTTTCAGATTATGGATTTAGGAAGTATTAGAAGAGTCTACGATAACAGCGGATTATCACGCGATACGCTAAATCCAGACCCCATCATACAGTTTGAACACTGGTTTAATGAAGCTTTAGAAACAGACATAAAAGACCCCAGCGCCATGAGCCTTGCAACCGCCAATAAACAGGGTGAAGTCTCATTACGAACCGTATTATTAAAAATCTATGATCAGCAGGGTTTTGTATTTTTCACCAATTACGAATCCACCAAATCCCGGCATATTGCTGAAAACCCAAATGTAGCCCTGCTTTTCCCCTGGCTTGATCAGGATAGACAGATAAAAATAGTAGGTCAGGCCAGCAGGGTTCCAACCAGCGAATCTTTAAAATATTTTATGTCACGCCCCCGCGGTAGCCAGCTCGGCGCCTGGGTGTCTGAGCAAAGCTCTGTTATCAGCTCGAGAACGTTATTAATGAGTAAACTGGAGGAAATAAAAAAGCGTTTTGCTGACGGGGATATTTCATTACCGGAATTTTGGGGAGGTTACCGGGTAAAACCAACCTCTATCGAGTTCTGGCAGGGGCAACCGGATCGTTTACACGATCGATTTCTTTACCAGCAGCAAGATGATATGAGCTGGACTATCAGCCGCCTGGCCCCCTGATTAGCTTTCATTAATAATTAAGAATTTTTAACACCGGGTGATAATTATCCGGATATCTACCAAAACCCGATAAAACGACCACCGAACGTTTTGCCAGTTTAAAATTAAATTTTCGTGCTATAAGACGGCTCATCGTATTCCAGTCCTGAGTATGCTGCTCTGGAAGCACCAGCGGCATGACACCCCAGTGCAACATTAAAATTCGAGCCGTTTTTTCTTCCAGACAGATACCTATAATCGGTGCAGAGGGTCGAAATGCAGCGACGACACCTGCCGTTGCTCCACTGGATGTCGGCACAAACAATCCCAGTAAATCCAGGTCTTTAGCGATACCTACCACAGCATGAGTCAAGGCTCTCTTCGGAGAAGAGGTCACTCTCATATCAATAATATTATCCGGCTCCGGATTATTGCGTTTCCATTGTTCCATTTCAGTCAAAATATGATCCATATGTTTTACTGCCCTTACAGGGTAGCGCCCTACCGAAGTCTCACCCGATAACATGACCGCGTCGGCCCCATTCAATGCTGCATTTGATACATCCCCTACTTCAGCCCTGGTTGGACGGGAACTGGTAATCATCGACTCCATCATGTGGGTAGCCACAATCACCGGGCGACAGGCTATTCTGGATCGATTAATCAAATCTTTTTGCACCATCGGAACCTGAGCTGCATCAATTTCAATGCCCAGGTCTCCTCGAGCCACCATAATGGCGTAAGATTCCTGTAAAATTTCATCAAAATTTTCAAGTGCTTCAGGCTTTTCAATTTTTGAGATCACTGGCAGTACATCACCATGCTGTTTCATAAATCGCTTTAATTTGATCACATCAGCAGCACCGCGCACAAAACTTAATGCCACAAAGTCGGCACCAATCTGTTGTGCAAATAACACATCCTTTTTATCATTTACGGTCAGTGAGGAAGACGAAACCTGGGTATCCGGTAAATTTATACCCTTTTTATCCTTAAGCAGACCACTGTAAATAACCCGGCACTGGATATCACGCTTAACCACTTCGATCACTTTTAATTCCATTTTTCCGTCATCCAGTAAAATTCTATCCCCAGCTTTTACATCTTTATGTAGAGAACGATACTGGCAGGGTATTACATTATTTTCGCCGGTTAACTGACGTGTAGTAATGGTCACAATTGACCGCGATTTCAACTGCATTTCCCCGTTTTTAAGTAAACCAACCCTGATTTTGGGCCCACAAAGGTCACAAAAAATACCGACCTGTATTTTTAACTTTTTCGCTGCTCTTTTTACCAGCTTAAAACTTTTCTTATGGTGCTCATGGCTACCATGAGACATATTCAACCGAATAATATTTACCCCGGCCAGTAACAGTTTTGATATGGTTTCAAGGTCACTGGTAGCAGGTCCCAGCGTTGCAATAATGCGGGTTTTTCTGGGTGCTGTTTTGTTGCTTTTATTTATCATTTTTCAGGATATTTCCATTTTTAATCATTTTTAATCATTTTTAATCTTTATAGAAGCCGCAAATAAAAATAAATCGAGTTTCAATTGTTTTAAAAATGTAGACCTGTTCACACTCTTAAAGTTGCTTTAAACAGCACCAGGTTAAGCTGTGATTCGCTTCACACTTAATTTTCAAGTCAGGCACTACACTCGCTTGTATATTAATTAAACACAGCATTATTTTTACTTAACAAGAGTTTACTGTTTAACAAATAATTGTGCAAAATCAAACAAATAGTACATTAACTGGCAGTAACTGAAATAAAAGAACCTGTACCTAATCTCGGAAAATTTCCTGAGTTTAGTTTAGCCACCTGCAAAACAGGTGGTTTTTTTTGCCTGAAATATGGAGAACTCGATTTCCTGTCAGGCAAATATTTTTTTCCACCAGCGTTTACGACTGACCGGAGGGGGGAAAGCTAATTCCAGGTCCTCTGGCTGAACCTGACTCATCACCCACCCGGGTAGAGGGGGATTTTCACTAAAACCGCAGACTACACCCAGGTTATTCGGATCATAAATTTTCACAAATGAGGGATTCTCAGCATCATCGACATACACAATGCCACAATAAGCTTCATCATGCTCTTTATGTAATAGTTCATCGATAGAATCCATAAACTGAAATAACTGATCGTTTGTTACCGTCGTCACAGGAACTTCGTCACCCACAGCATAGATATACCAGTCTGTATTTTGTTGCTCACGAATTCGTGACCACAGGTTGCTAAGATCATGCCATTTCATGACACCGCCCAGAAAACCTCGATATTTTTGCAGGAATTCACTCATTATTATGTTTATATAATTTTTTATCTGATTATAGAGTTATGATAGATATTTACCAATGTTGAAATTTCATTCAAGTAAGATTTAATCGTCCATGACTTCACTCACTAAATTAACACAACTGATGGCCGCATTACGTGACCCACAAAATGGCTGCCCCTGGGATATCAAACAAACCAGTAAAAGTATCGCCAGTTACACGCTGGAAGAAACCTACGAGTTATTGCATGCCATTCAAAGCGATGATACTGAAAACCTGAAAGAAGAGCTGGGAGACCTTTTATTTCATGTTGTGTTTCATGCGCAAATTGCAGCTGAAAATAATCAGTTTGATATCGATGACATTGTTCAAAATATCGTGGATAAAATGACCCGTCGTCATCCCCACGTATTCGAGACAGAACAGAACAATAAGCTCAGTGACAGTGATTTAAAGAAGCAATGGCAACAACTCAAACAAAACGAAAAACTCACTTCCAGCCGAATACTGGATAATATCGGGCACAAATTTCCAGCTTTAATACGCGCACAGAAACTTCAGGATGCGGCTGCTGAATATCATTTTGACTGGCCTGATGTGGCACCCGTTCTGGATAAAATTGAAGAAGAAATTGCGGAGCTGCGTGAAGCCATGATCTCTAAAAACAGGGATCACATTCAGGATGAGATGGGCGACATTCTTTTTGCCTGTACCAACCTGGCACGACATATTGATGTCGATGCAGAAGCCGCTTTGCGCCAAACCAATGAAAAATTTATTCGACGTTTTGATTATGTCGTCAAACAAATGGAAAAGGCAGGAATAGAATTGAGTCCATCACAACTTGAACAGATGGAAATATTCTGGCAACAGAGTAAATCCGTCACTGGGTAGAGACAAAATTCACTGTCTCGGGTAAACTTACCACCAATACAAACTTGCTAGACTTGCACCCATGCAAAAAAGCCGAATAAACACCGAACAACGTATCCTGGATGCGGTGAAAAGCCTGCTTCTCAACAAAGGGTTCCCCAATGTGGGTATCAATGCCATTTCACGTGAAGCTGGCTGCGATAAAGTGCTCATCTATCGATATTTCGGTGGTCTTGATGGCTTACTGGAACGTTTTTCCATAGAAAGTGACCTGTGGTGGACGGTGGATGAAATCATTCTGGAAAACATGGATGAAATCACCCAGTTTTCCTTACCTCAATTTCTTGATTTATTGCTTAAACGACACATCAAGGCAGTACAGAAACGTCCGCTCACACAGGAAATTATGGCCTGGGAAATGTCAGACACTAACCCATTGACTCTGGCTCTGAATAAGGTTCGTACCGAACAGGGTATGCTGTTATTTAAACAGGTACGGCTTCACTTCAATCAACCACATATCGACGTGGGCGGTATTCTCGGCATCTTTGGTGCAGCGATCAATTACCTGGTCATTCGCACCCGGCATAGCCATTCAGAGTACCAGAAAGAAGAATGGTGGCGTCTTGAGCAGACTATTTCCAGCCTGCTGAGTTGCCAAACTGCAAATAAATAATTAGCCTGCCACTAGTAATATGTCTCTACCCGTTTTAACGCTACAAGAAATCGATAGCGATAATTTGATTCGCTTGCTAAGCCGCTATAACCTTCAACTTGTTGTAGTAGATGATGAGGATATTCCTGGAAGTTTCTGGGGTGGCTCCGAGGCCGGTTTAGTCGGCGATAAATTATATGCACGACTGGATACCCCTGTCCATTCCATCATGCATGAAAGCTGTCATTACATTTGCATGGATCAACACCGTCGAGCCAAACTGGACACCAATGCAGAGGGTGATTATGACGAAGAGAATGCCGTGTGTTACCTGCAAATATTACTAGCCGATGATATTCCTGAAATGTTACAAAACCGCATGATGTCAGACATGGATCTCTGGGGTTATACGTTCCGCCTGGGGTCTACCCAAAACTGGTTCGAGCAGGATGCCGAAGATGCTTTTAACTGGCTAATAGAACACCAACTATTGACCCGGTACAAACCTAATTACCAGTTAAGACACTAAACTATCGACATTTCCTAAAGACTCCTGTTGACAGCTATGTTTACCCATTTAAAACTTGAAGCCCTGCTAGCGGGGTTTATCAGTATATTTTTTGTTTTCGTGGCCAATATGGCTATCATAATTGCTGCACTTGTTTTTTTACCCAATAATATTTCAGCTGATTTGCTATACGGATCTCTAAAATTCATCACCATACTTTCATTGGCACTTCCACCCTATGTGGCTGCACGATCGGCGGGTAATCAGTGTTTGTTACACAGTTTACTCATCGGTATTATTCAATCGCTTATTATCGTTGGTTTGATGACGAAAACTGCCAGCTGGGAGGGAACCCAACAAAATAATATCATCGAACAAATGCCATTAGTTGGAGGAAGTTTGCTTATTTTAAGTTTACTCTCAGGATTGATTGCCCGCTGGATGACCCACAGAGATAAATCGTAGTCCCATTATCAGTACACCCTTTAAATTAAAGAATATTATAAAAAGGAAGCGACTATGATCAAGAAAATACTATTAACACTCAGCATACTTCCAATGTCAGTTTCATTATTTGCTGCAGATGGAATCATTAAGCTTAAGAGCAATCACTCAGTCAAACAAACGGCCAATAAACTTGAACAGGTTTTGTTACCCAAAGGCATGAAAATTTTTCAACGGGTGAAACATTCCGACGGAGTGAAACCATTGGAATCAGTACTCAGCCAATCGAGCTGATCATTTTCGGTCATCCTAAAGCTGGTGCCCCGTTAATGAAATGTGCACCATCAGTAGCTATAGACTTACCGCAGAAAGCCGTCATCTGGCAGAATGCAAAAAAGTATGGATTTCATATAATGATCCTGCTTACCTGAAACAGCGTGATCATATCCAGGGATGTGATGAAGTGCCGGCGAAAGTGCCGGGGCTTTATCTAAACTGACAGGAGTTGCGGCCAAGTAAAATTCTCGACCCGAGTTTTCGAGAGCTGAAGCTTAATCAGTAAGGCTAAGCTTCAGCTAATGATCAGGGTATAACGTAGAAAAGCACAGAGAAAAAATGCAACACACTGCCTGCCAACACAAACAGGTGCCAGATGGCATGATGATAAGCCATTTGTTCTCTTACATAAAAAATCACACCCAGCGAATAACTCAAACCACCCAGCAGTAATAAAATCAAACCACCCGTTTCAACCTGGGCCAGCATGGGATTAATAGCTAACACAACAATCCAGCCCATCCCGAGATATAACCACAACGAAAGCTTTTTATAGCGTTTGGCATCTACAAATTCAAATACCATGCCAACTATAGCGATACTCCAGATTACGCCAAATAGAGACCATCCCCAGGCTCCTCGCAAACTCACTAACATAAATGGCGTATAGGTGCCAGCTATCAACAGATAAATGGCTGCATGATCAAATTGCTGTAGTAAAGCCTTAGCTTTAGGATGAGAAACACCGTGATACAACGAAGAAGCACTATACAGAACAATCAGCGTAGTCCCGTAAATACTGCTGCTGACAATATGCCAGGCATCACCGTTTAAACTTGCAAATGAAACCAGTACAGCAAGGCCAGCTATGCTAAGTAAAGCACCTATGCCATGCGTTATGGTGTGTGCAATTTCCTCACCGACTGAGTAGTTAGTTGAATAAACACTGGACATTATGAGTTACCAAATTGTTAATCAGTTTTAATTTAAAACTAATTTTAACTAATAATCAAACCTTTTTGTGATTTCAAGCTTGTTGTTACTAATATCTCTGCCCGGTAGAGTATAAGCAGGAGTAAGATTTACTGCTGATTCAGATTAGTATAAAGACCGGTTATATCATTCATCCGTTTAAGTAACTTGTCACCCGCCAGGTTCACAATGAAAGGAATGGGTTTTTTCTCATTCCCATCCAGCCCGTGTTTAAAAAGCCTCCATTCTGATTTCGCTTTGCGTAACTGTTTTTTCAAAGTATCCGTATTTTCTTTTGCCTCGGTAAGTTCAGCCAGTGCTCCCTTAAATTCATTTTTATCCTGTGACATCTGGCTGCTTATCAAAGAATTGTTAAAACCCCAGGACTGGTACATATACAACATGCTCATTCGCTGGCTCAACATACGCTGGCGTCCCGAAATATTGACCAGATGCCCGGCATTGGTGGTGCTCAAATCGGTTAACATCAACACGACCTTATGACAGGCCGACAACAGTTCCCCGCTGGTATCCAGTAAATCCAGTGCTTTTTCACGGTCAACCTGTTGGTTAACGGCTGCTTTATAGGGTCCCCACAGACGGGTGACTTTATCCAGCCCTTTTTTAACAGCCTTATTTGGAGCATATGCAATTAACTCCGCCAGCTGAGTATCAAACAGTTTAACGGCATCATTTAACTGTTGCTGAGCGATCAAGGCATTCACATCAATGCCGATCATGGTGTATGTTTTAAGAATACGCTGACTGAGCATGCGCTGCCGACCGGATTTGTTAATGGCAGAAGAAAGTGTGGTAATTTCAGCCTGAACTTGCAGGCAAAATATTGATAGAACTCCAACTAGAAAAAAACGTATTGATTTCTGGATCATTAATATGCTCTCTTATTAATTTATAGTTTAATTTTCACGAAACTTTAAGGTTTAGATCATTACCTCTAACTATAGATCATGGAACAACTTAATTCACAATATTCATAAAGAAGCAGCTGCTCTGGCTGCCTCATCATATAAACCGGAAAGAGAGCGTAAAACCCGGGCTATTTCTCCAATCTTCTCATTATCAGTGCCCAATGTACCGAGTAATTCGATCAGGCACTCTTCACGTACCTCCCGATAAGCTTTACAGAGTTCTATACCTTTTTTAGTGGTATTGAACAGCGTTTCCTTTCCCTGCTTTCGACTGCTGACCAGTTTAAGTTTGGACAATTTCCGCAATGAATAACTGGCCGTGTAGGTATCTTCAATATTCAGATTAAAACAGATGGTGGCTACTTTTTTCTCACGATCACGGTGATTAACATTATGCAAAATAAGAATATCCAATGGGCTTAAATCTGACATACCGCTAGCAATTGTGCATCTGACTGTCCAACGCTGAAAAGCATGATTTGCAATAATTAATCCATACTCAAGTTCACTCAATTCAGAGCTTTGCTCACTGATTAAATGTGAGGAAGAAACAATCGGTTGTCTGGTTTTATCAATCATAAATATTCATCTAGTTATAATTACTCAGTCATTCAATAAAGCTGCAGGCGTAAAAAACCTGTTCACCACGAAGAACACGGAGGAAAAACAGGCAGAACAACATAATCATAGAAGCTCCATCATTAATTTAATACTTCGTGTTCGTCGTGGTGCATGCCTTTTAACTTTAATTCTAACAAAGCAACTGTTTCATAAGTTACGGTGATCCAAAACCACCACCACCGGGGGTTTTAATAATAATGGCATCACCTTTACTGACATTGACACTGTCAGTAGAACCCAGTGTAATCAGTTGGCCATCAGATTTTTCGATACTATTTTCACCCGTCTTACCGGGCTGACCACCGTTCATGGCATAAGGTGCGATTCGACGGTGACCGGTTAATAAACTGACCGACATATCTTCATTAAACCGGAGCTTTCTGATAACACCATCACCACCGGTAAATGCCCCTTTTCCACCGGATTTTTTGCGGATGGAAAAAGATTCAAGCATCACCGGAAAACGCCACTCCAACACTTCCGGATCAGTTAAACGAGAATTTGTCATGTGTGTATGCACCGCACTACAGCCATCATGCCCTTCACTCGCACCTTCACCACCACACAGGGTTTCGTAATACTGATACTGTTGATTACCCCAGGTAACATTGTTCATACTACCCTGTGATGCCGCAACGAAACCCAGCGCACCCAGTAAGGTATCGACAATCGCCTGAGATGTTTCCACATTACCGGCCACTACAGCAGCTGGATAAACCGGATTAATCATACTGTTTTCGGGCAGAATTATATTAAGTGGCTTCAGGCAACCTTCATTAAGTGGAATCTGATCATCCACCAGGCAGCGAAACACATAGAGCACAGAAGCCCGGGTAATAGCAGATGGCGCATTAAAGTTGGAAGCATGTTGTGCACTTGTTCCGCTGAAATCAATCTCTGCCTGACGCTGTTTTTTATCCAGTTTAATGCTGACTTTAATCACTGAACCATC
The DNA here is from genome assembly GCA_024225395.1 of Gammaproteobacteria bacterium. Classification (GTDB taxonomy): domain Bacteria; phylum Pseudomonadota; class Gammaproteobacteria; genus JACNJF01. Next base: position 66,225 of record JAAEMR010000065.1, on the reverse strand, counting down.
ATCCATTTCATATTCAAATGATCCGTCAGTTAATACGTCGAGTACACGTCGAACCGATTCTTCTGCATTATTTTGTACATGCAGCATGTAGGCATGAACCACCGGCAAACTATAGTGATTGACCATTTTTAGCAATTCCTGCATGCCTTTTTCACAGGCTGCCAGTTGAGCTTTAAAATCAGCAATATTGGTATCAATATTTCTGGCGGGCCACTCTCCACTACTCAGCAAATCACGCATTTCCTGATCTTGAAAAATACCACTATCTACTATTTTTTTATTATCCAGCAAGATACCCTCCTGCTCCACACTGACCGAATTTGAAGGCATAGAACCCGGTGTTATGCCGCCAATATCAGCATGATGTCCACGCGAAGCCACATAAAAAATAACACTGGTATCAGTCTCATCAAAGATAGGTTTAATAATTGTTACATCGGGTAAATGCGTGCCACCGTTATAGGGTGCATTTAAAACATAGGCATCACCTTTTATCATGCTGTCCTGTCGTTCTCGAATCACCGTTTTAATGCTTTCACTCATCGAACCCAGGTGCACAGGCATGTGCGGAGCATTTGCAATCAAATCACCATCGGCATCAAAAATAGCACATGAAAAATCGAGTCGTTCCTTAATATTTACCGACACCGCTGTATTTTCCAGCACTGACCCCATTTGTTCTGCTATCGACATGAACAGGTTATTAAAAATTTCTAACATGACCGGATCAACATCAGTTCCGATCGCAACCGATTTAGGCAATGCCTGGTAACGTTCTAAAACGATATTATTATCAACCGTAAGTTGTCCTCGCCAGCCCGGCTCGATAACTATGGTGCCAGTGTATTCGATGATGACAGCCGGACCATTAATCCACACTTTTGATGGAATACTCTCCCTGGAGTAAAATGGAGCATTGTATTCACTACCAGCCATGCAGACTGGTCGATTAGCCAGAGCTGCCAGATCAGTATTTTCATTTTTCTGCCTGCTTACGGACGGTGCAGGGTTGATAGAAATGACTTCTACCTCAACCGACTGAACAATCAACGGTTTGTCTTTGGAAGTAAATCCAAATGCCTGCATATGAACACTTTCAAATGATTTAATAATATCAGCAAAATCGGTAAGCAAAACCTGCAGACTGGTATCAGATCCTTCATAGTGACAATGTAATTTCGAGATCGATTGAAGCTGTCCTGAAGTAGCTCCCTGCTGTAATAAATCGTCATTTCCCTGAGTGATTAACTGTTGGCTAGTTAATTCAAGTGATTCAATTAATGATGGACTCAAAGTTTGTTCAATACTGCGTTCATGGATCTGACGTAAATCTGCCAGCCCCATTCCATAAGCCGAAAGTACACCGGAAAAAGGGTGTAGAAAAATACTTTTTATCGCTAGAGCATCGGCTACCAGGCAGGCATGCTGTCCGCCTGCCCCGCCAAAACAACACAGGGTATATTCAGCAACATCATAACCACGTTGCACTGAAATTTGCTTGATGGCATTTGCCATGTTCTCAATCGCTATAGATAAAAATCCGGCAGCGATGTTATGTGGCGCATGTTTTTTACCAGTAGCCTGCTCAATCTGTAAAGCCATCTCGGAAAAACGAGTTTTAACAACCTCTGCATCCAGTGGTAGATCAGCGTCAGCACCAAATACTTTAGGGAAATATTCGGGTTGAATCTTTCCTAGCATGACGTTGCAATCAGTCACGCTGAGTGGACCATTATTGCCATAACTGACAGGACCGGGATTCGCCCCGGCCGATTCAGGGCCGACACGATAACGCGATCCATCAAACTGCAGGATCGATCCACCGCCTGCAGCAACAGTATGAATACGCATCATAGGCGCGCGCATCCTGACTCCAGCCACCTCGGTTTCAAAAGCCCTTTCAAAATCACCGGCATAATGACAGACATCAGTCGACGTACCGCCCATGTCAAAACCAATTAATTTGTCAAATCCTGCAGCCGTCGCCGTTTCTACCATGCCCACGACTCCTCCAGCGGGTCCGGATAAAATAGCATCCTTACCGGCAAAGCGATGAGCTTCAGTCAAACCACCACTGGACTGCATAAACTGCAATCGATTATCCGCAGGATTAATATTTTGCAATTCACTGGCTACCTGATTGACATAACGTCGCAGGATCGGCGACAAATAAGCATCCACCACCGTTGTATCGCCTCGCGACACCAGCTTCATTAACGGGCTTACCTGGTGACTGGTTGATATTTGATCAAAACCAATCTGTTGTGCGAGCTCTGCCACCTTTTGTTCATGTTCGGAATACCTGTAACCATGCATGAATACGATAGCTACCGACCTAATTCCCGAATCAAAAGCCTGTTGCAGTCCCTGCTTAACCTCGGTTTCCTGAATAGTTTTTAAAACCTCGCCATCAGCAGTCAGACGCTCTTCCACTTCGAGCACAGACGAATACAACATATCGGGCAAGTGTATTTGCAGCGAAAATAACTCGGGTCGATATTGATAACCGATACGCAAAGCATCAGTAAAACCTGCTGTAATAACCAGCAGGGTCGGGTCACCTTTTCGTTCAAGCAGGGCATTGGTTGCAACCGTTGTACCCATCTTGATTAAAAATGGCTGTTTCACTTCAGCAATTTCATTCTTAGCTACAAAACGACGAATACCTTCAATAGCAGCATCCTTATAAACTTCAGGATTTTCGGATAGCAATTTATCGGTCTGTATCTTTCCATCGGGAGATAACGCAACAATATCGGTAAAGGTGCCGCCCCGATCAATCCAGAATTGCCAGTTCCCTATTTTCGAATTCATATCCATTACTATCTCTCAGTCATTTTTTGAGGTAGCCAGGTAGCAATTTCCGGAAAAATTGAAATTAGCAGAGCCGCCAGCATCAACAGGAGGAAAAATGGCACCGCATATTTCGCGATCAATATTATATTCTTCCCCGTCAATCCCTGTAATACGAATAAATTAAAACCAACCGGTGGTGTTACCTGGGCCATTTCTACCACCATCACTAAAAATATGCCGAACCAGAGAAGGTCAATTCCAGCCTGTTCCACCATGGGTAAAACAACAGAAGTCGTCAGAACCACAACTGAAATACCATCCAGAAAACAACCCATGACAATGAAGAAAATAGTTAATGCAAAAAGTAACCAGCCGGGAGACAGGTTCATACTGGAAATGTTTTCTGCAAGTACGCGGGGAATGCCAGTAAAGCCCATCGCAATAGTTAGAAAAGCAGCACCGGCTAAAATAAACATGATCATGCAGGAAGTTTTAGTTGCTCCCATCAGGCTTTCACGAAAGGTTAACCAGTTCATATCTTTACCTAACCAGGATAAAACCAGTGAACCCGCCACACCAATAACAGCAGCTTCTGTAGCTGTAGCAAAACCGGCATAAATTGAGCCCAGAACAAATAAAATTAATGAAACAACAGGAATCAGTTTCCACGAAGCCCTGAATTTCTCAACCAGTGGAATATGCGCATCTGCCGCTGGTAGCTTATCTTTATTTAAACTCGACCAGATCATGGTATATCCCATAAAAAGTGCTACCAGCATTAAACCGGGTAAAGCTCCGGCGATAAAAAGCCGTGAAATAGAAATTTCAGCAGATACCCCGTAAACAATTAATATGATGGAAGGTGGAATCAACAGACCTAAGGTTCCAGAGCCAGCCAGAGTACCCAGTACCATACTTTCTGGATAACCTCTTTTTTCCAGTTCAGGGGCAGTCATTTTTCCAATCGTTGCTACCGTGGCTGCCGAGGAACCCGATACCGCAGCAAAAATTCCACAGCCCAGAATATTTACGTGCAATAAACGTCCCGGCACATGATTCAGCCAGGGGGAAAGGCCGCTAAATAAATCCTTTGATAAACGAGTTCGAAATAAAATTTCGCCCATCCACACAAAAAGAGGCAAAGCCGTTAATGTCCAGGTCGATGTACTTCCCCAGGTTGTAGTCGACATTATCATACCGAGGTTTGAACTTTCATTCAGCATCAGAGCCGCAAAACCTACAATAAACAAAGCAGCTCCCACCCAGACACCCAGTGACAGAATGCCAAACATCAACACTGTTAACAGAATCATCATTAAACCCTGATCCATGATTTCCTCCTCTCTAAATGTGAGTTAGCAGATGTCTTTATTCTTCGTTTTGTTGTTCGTCTTCATGCCTTAAGTAACTTGTTTCACCAGTCACTACCAAACTGACCAGTTCATCAAATAAAGCCAGCGTGAATAGAAGTAAACCCACCGGTAGAGGCAACTGAGGTATCCACAGCGGAATTGCAATGTAACCCTGGGTCAGCTCTTCAAACTCCCAGGTTTCTATAACCATTAATGTAACCGACCAGGCGATGTAGCTAATCAGCACCAGGACCAGTGACAACACCATAAACTCTACAGCTTTGCGTAGTTTTGGCGATAAAAATGAAAGAAACAGAGAAACTCTGATATGTGAACCGTTACGCAAGGCATAAGGCAATGCCAGGAAACTGGCAGCGGCTAATAAAAAACCGGAAAAGTCTTCCGTCGAGGGCACAATGATATCGAACCAGCGCCCCACTATCTGACTTAGCATCAATAGTGTCATTAACACCAGGCAGGTACCCGCTGTAATAGCGGCTGACAAATAAATATTATCGAGAACTTTTCGCATCATAAACCCTCTATACCGCAGAGGACGCAGAGGTAGCAGGAAGTTTAAAATATTCATTTATTTTTCACTTCTACGCATCTATTGTGATGTTCTAAAACTATAATCAGAGTCTCAAGCTACAATAAAAACCTTTGCGTACCTCTGCGTCCTTTGCGGTTAATTTTTTATTTCATACCATCAAGAATTTGCTGGCCAGCAGAACCCGCTTCTTTTACCCACTCTTCAGCCATCGTAGCGCCGACTTTTTGCAGGTCTGACTTCAGTTGAGCAGATGGTTTAGAAACGTTCATACCCTTATCAGCCAGCATTTTTGTTTTTGTCTTAGTTTCAGCCATTGCCAGACCCCAGCCTCTACTCTCGGCTTTTGCTGCAGCATTCATCACCGCTTTTTGATTATCTTTAGATAAACGTTTGAAAGCACGGGCATTAACAATAACCATATTTTTAGGAATCCACGCTTGTGTATCGGTGTAATTAGTCACGTAATCCCATGATTGAGAACTCACACCGGTGGAAGGTGAAGTCACCATCGCGTCGATCAGTCCTGTGCTGAATGCCTGGGGAATTTCCGGAGTCTGAACCGTTGTGGGAGAAGCACCCAGCAATACGGCAAGACGAGATGTAGCCGGACTATAAGCGCGTAACTTCATGCCTTTGATGTCTGCCCCGGAACTTATAGCCGTTTTTGTGTAAAAACCCTGTGGTGGCCAGGGCACCGCAAACAACAGTTTCAAACCATCTTTAGCCAGCGCCTTTACGATATGGCTACGACTGGCTGCCCAGAGTTTATGAGCCGTATCAAAGTCACTGGCCAGAAATGGAATATTATCTGCCTTAAAAACTGGATTATCATTTCCTAACAGCCCCATAAACATTTCACCGATGCTTACCTGACCGCTTCTAACTGCACGATGAATTTCCGGGTGTTTGTAAAGAGATGCACCAGAGTGAACAACTATACTCAATTCGTTATCAGTCGCTCTTTTTACGTCTTCAGCAAAAAATCTGATATTTTTAGTGTGATGCACGCCATCCCCATAAGGTGTCGGCATATCCCATTTTGTTGCAGCATTTACGGAACTAAGGCAAAGACTTCCAACGAGTGTTAATCCTGCAATAGATGCTATTTTAATAGGTTTCATGTGCTATTTTCCTCATTTGGTATTGGGTCAATAAGTGTCTATTGTTGACATTTTTATACAATTCATAAATAAATCGAATACAATTTATATATAATTTGTATTTAATAACACAACAAAAGCCTTAAATCAAAACTTTATTATTTATGAGGAATGTGTATTTGAAGCCCAAAAACAAAAGCGCTTATAAAAGCGCTCTAGTTTTCAATTTTTGGGTATTTTGAATGAAGATTTTAAAACTGATTGCTCAGAAACTTTCCTATTGAGCACCGTATTCCAGCGCATTACCATCCAGTCGCCATGCACGAAATCCATCTCGAAAATACTTGATCCCGGTGAATCCCCAGTCAACAGCTCTAGAAGCCGCCTTATAACTAAGACTGCAATGCGCACCATTGCAGTAAATGATAAAAGATTCATCTTTTTTTACATGTTTAAGCAGGTTCTGCTCTGTAAAAGCATCATTAATATACAGATGAATAGCACCTTTAATATGACGTTTTTTGTATTGCCTGGGACTTCTCACATCAACAAACTTTACACCGTTGATATGCATGGTTTTAGCTTGCTCGAGGGTAACTGTTTCTGTGCCGGCAACCGTTTCAGGCGACCTCCACTTGGTAGATTCGGCATATGAAGATGTGCAAATAAAAAATCCTGAAATTATCAGAAAATAACGAAAAAATTTCATACAAAATACATCCATAGTTATTGAATAAAAAACAAAGGATATAGGATAGTATAAAAAAAATCACATACTGTCTGTTATTATCAGTTAACTTTACCTCATACCCATAAAACAAGGGGTTACAGATCACCCCGTATTTTAATGTGAAACCAACCTGCAACTTTCCATTCGGGAACAAGTTATAATCCCTGACATCAGGTTATCTGAACTTTTTAGCACCCACTCCCGAGCAACAATATTCGTATTTTATAGACATTTTTTACCACGAAGAGCACAAGGCTCACGAAGATAAACAGAACCTTTGATAAAGTTCATCAGATTAATCAGCTCTTATCAAAATTTTTAATCATCCAGCCATATTATAACCAGCCTTCGTGTTCCTCGTGTCCTTCATAGTGATGCTCTTTTGATTTTTTTATTACCCGGGGATTTGGGCGAATACTGCTGCTCCTGCCCATTTTCCACAGGGATGTGGTATATGCTGATAATGCAGGTAGAAGAAGCTGGACAGAGGTTAGTCCTGACTTTTTGATATTTAATTATTCTGGAATTTGTAAAAATACTACTCCTGTCCATCCCCGGGCTCACCGCATAAACACATCACGTACGGCCGCCATGGATGGCGGAAGTGTCGAAAATTCAGGAGCACTTATCGATCAAAAAAAATGCCGGGAGAAGAAGCATACATCAGGGGAGATATTTTCTACTTCTTTCCCGGCAAGGGAGTTAACTTTTCAGATAATACTAGTTAGACAAGCTATAGATATACCCTGCTAATACGTGGGTTTTATCTTCACCAAGAAACTCATTATGAGCAGGCATTTTACTTAAACGCCCTTCTGTAATGGTTTGCTTGATACGACTTGCAGTACTACCGTGTAACCAGGTTTTATCTGTCAGGTTAGGCGCACCAAACAGGTAACTGCCTTTACCATCAGCCTGGTGACAGGCGATACACATAACATCAAATTGAGCCTTACCAGCTTCAGCCGAAGCTGCATCAACTTTACGGCCACTCATTGACTGAACATAGGCAGCGACATCTTCAACACCTTTGACACCCAGAGCAGCACCGAAAGCAGGCATAACACCGTTACGACCCATCAGAATACTCTGCTTGATCATGTCAGGCTCACCACCGTATAACCAGTCATTATCACTCAGGTTCGGATAGCCTGTTGTACCTTTGGCATCTGACCCATGGCATTGTGAACAGTAACTACTGAACAGTCTCTGCCCTGCCTGAATTGCTTCAGGGTCTTTAGCCAGTTCAGGAACCGATTTTGCAGAAAAAGCTGCGAAAATAGGACCATATTTAGCATCAGAATCAGCCATTTCACCATCGTATTGATTGTGAGATGTCCAACCTAATGTACCTTTAAAGTTACCTAGACCAGGGTAAAGCACCAGGTAAATAAGACTGAACACGATGGTGAAATAAAACATCCATAACCACCATTTTGGTAGCGGATTATTTAACTCTTCCACATCGTCCCATTTATGACCGGTTGACTCGCCCGCGGCGCTTTCATTTGGTCGACTCTTCATGGTCCATTTAATTAGCCAGTAACAGGCAAAAATATTGACCAGGGTAATTACGATTACCCACCAGTTAAAAAAGCTAGTTAACATGATTTTTCCTTCTTTTCTGGATTATTATTACTTTCATCCAAAGCTAGCATAGCGGCTTCTTTAAAAGCTACTTCACGCTTTGAACTCCAGGCCCAGGCATAGATGCCGATAACGGTACTCATCAGAACCAGTGTCCAGATACCGTGTATTGTTCCACTAAACTCATTCATATCGGATCACCTATCTAATGCTTATTGCAGTACCCAGATGTTGCAAATAGGCAATCAGAGCTTTCATTTCGGTTTGACCCTTAACAGCTTCTGTTGCACCTGCAATATCTGCATCTGTATATGGAACACCCACTGCTCTGAGCGCTTTCATTTTTGCCGGTGTATCCTCACCCGTCAGCTCACTATCAGCGAGAAAACCGAATGTAGGCATATTTGACTCAGGCACTACATCACGAGGATTGATCAAATGCGCTTCATGCCAGTCATCAGAATAACGACCACCCACACGTGCCAGATCAGGACCCGTTCGTTTGGAACCCCAAAGAAAAGGATGATCGTAAACAAATTCACCCGCTACAGAGTAATGCCCGTATCGCTCGGTTTCCGCACGGAATGGGCGAATCATTTGTGAATGACAGGAATTACAGGATTCACGGATATAAATATCACGCCCTTCCAGTTGTATCGCGGTATAAGGCTTAAGACCTTCAACCGGTTGAGTAGTATCCTTTTGAAAGTAAAGAGGAACTATCTCAGCCAGACCACCGAAGCTGATGACCAGTACAATCAGTACAACCATCAAGCCGATATTTTTTTCTACTACTTCATGACTCATGATAATTCTCCTAATGTGCTGGCTGAGTGACTTCTGCGTCGGTCACAGTAGAACCGGCCACAGTCTTGTACACGTTATAAGCCATGATAAACATGCCACTCAGGAACAGCAGGCCACCCAGTAAACGTACGAAGTAGAATGGGTAAGTAGCTTCCAGTGATTCAACGAAACTGTAAGTCAGTGTTCCGTCAGCGTTAACAGCACGCCACATCAAACCTTGCATAACACCTGAAATCCACATTGCTGTGATGTATAAAACTACACCGATAGTCGCAATCCAGAAATGGGTATCAATCAGCTTGGTGCTGTACATACCTTCTTTATTAAATACCCAGGGAATCAGGGCATACATAGAACCGATACTGACCAGTGCAACCCAGCCTAATGCGCCAGAGTGAACATGACCCACAGTCCAGTCAGTGTAATGTGATAAAGCATTGACAGTCTTGATCGCCATCATTGGACCTTCGAAGGTAGACATACCGTAGAAAGACAGGGAAACAACCAGGAATTTCAGCACAGGATCTGTGCGCAGTTTGTGCCATGCACCGGATAAAGTCATGATACCGTTGATCATTCCACCCCAGCTAGGAGCCAGCAGAATCAGCGAGAACACCATGCCTACAGACTGAGTCCAGTCGGGTAATGCGGTGTAATGTAAATGGTGAGGACCAGCCCACATATAAGTTGAAATCAGTGCCCAGAAGTGAACGACTGATAAACGATATGAAAAAACAGGACGGTTAGAAACTTTTGGTATGAAGTAATACATCATGCCAAGGAAGCCCGCAGTCAGGAAGAAACCTACCGCATTATGACCATACCACCACTGAACCATCGCATCGATTGCACCATGATAGACAGAGTAGGATTTCATCATGCTGCCACCAAATAAAGCGATCGGCATTGCGGCACTGTTAAACAGATGCAAAACGGCGATAGTCAGGATAAACGCACCGTAAAACCAGTTAGCTACGTAAATATGTTTAACCCTACGTTTCATGATGGTTCCAAAGAACACAACTGCATAGGACACCCACACCAGCGTGATAAGAATATCAATAGGCCATTCCAGCTCTGCATATTCCTTACTACTGGTAAAACCGAGTGGCAAAGTGATTGCTGCAAGCACGATAACCAGTGTCCAGCCCCAGAAGGTGAACGCCGCCAGTCCTGGACTGAACAAACGCGTATGACAGGTACGTTGAACAACATAATAGGATGTAGCAAATAAAGCAGAACCGCCAAATGCAAAAACAACCGCATTGGTGTGTAATGCTCTTAAACGACCGTAAGCTAACCACGGCAGATCGAGACTTAACTGCGGCCAGATTAACTCTGCTGCAATGAAGACTCCAACTGTCATGCCTACGATACCCCAAACTACCGTCATAATGGCGAACTGCCTGACGACTTTATAATTGTAGGTTTCCATTAAATGGCCTCTTATAGATTGAAATTTAAGCAAAAATGAGTTTCTCGTTTTACTACATTCAATAAAATGACATGGATCAAGTGTCATATTTTATTTATCTCATATATAATCAAACCTTAATACACGTTTACTGAAGCTAAAAAGCGTTTCAGTTGTTAAAAACTTGGCCAGATATTTAATCGACCCATTATGCAAAAATTAATGAATCAAGTTCAGCTTACCAAGCAACTCAAAGTAAGCTGTGAATCCTGCAGCCTGTCAGATCTGTGCTTGCCCAGGGGTCTCAACGCTAAAGAACTGGATGTCCTTGATGATTACATTGAGCGCCCCAGAAACCTTGCTCACAACGTTCAAATCTACCAACCTAATGATAAATTCGTGGGATTTTACGCCGTTCGTTCAGGCGGAGTAAAAACTTACCTGACCAAAAAAACAGGTGAACAGCAAATTCTAGGTTTTCACCTGCCAGGAGAAGTCTTTGGTCTGGATGGTCTGGAAAACTCCAAGCAACGTTGTTATGCCACTACCATGGAAAATACTTCCTACTGCATTTTGCCTTATGATCAGTTAGACCAGCTATGTGAGGATATGCCAGAACTGCGTCATCAGGTTTGTCATTTGTTAGGCCATGAAATGAACTGTGATCATGCACATTTATTATTACTGGGTCAGCAAACGGCTCATGAACGACTTGCAACCTTTTTACTAAGTATTTCCACTCGATTTAAACGTCGTGGTTTCTCTCCCGTCAGTTTTATGCTGCCCATGTCTCGTCATGATATAGCTGGTTATCTGGGTATTGCCGTTGAAACAGTCAGTCGACTATTTAAGTCATTTCAGGAAAAAGGAATTGTTAAGATTAACCGTAAACAGGTTGATATTATCGACATAGACAAACTTAATGAGATGGTCGCTAACTGCGAAGATTCCGGTCAGCCATAGATTTGCAACATCAAATCGTGAAATTAGCGCAGCAGCAAGGCTGCGCAATAACTAGATTACCTTGGAAAACTTAATTACGTTATCTTTCAGATAACTATCAAATACCATACAGATATTTCTAATCAGCAAGCGTCCTTTGGTCTCAACCTTGATCATTTCGTCACCAACTGATACCAGGCCATCTTCAACCATTAAATCCAGCTTTTTCATTTCAGATTTAAAATACTGTTTAAAGTCAATTTCCCACTCGGCTTCAAACTTTTTAATATCCAGCTCAAAATGACAAATCAATTGATTGATAACCTGTTTGCGTAAACGGTCATCATTAGTCATCACCAGTCCACGAACAATCGGTAATTTACCGGCCATGACCATTTCCCGGTAATCATCGATATTACTACTATTCTGACTATAGCTATCAGATATAGAACCAATTGAACTCACGCCAATAGCAACCAGATCGGTATGCGCATGTGTAGAATAGCCCTGAAAATTTCTCTGTAACGAACCTTCCTGCTGTGCTTTCACCATGGAATCATCTTCCAGAGCAAAATGATCCATACCAATATAAACATAACCCGCTTCCTGCAGTTTATTCATAGTCAGTTCAAAAATTTTTAATTTCTCGGCTGGAGTTGGTAAATCTTCTTCATTAATTCGTCTTTGCGGCTTAAAACGATCAGGTAAATGGGCATAATTGAAAATTGATAACCTGTCAGGTCTGAGAACAATGACCTTATCCAGCGTTTTCTCAAAGGTTTCAACCGTTTGAAAAGGTAAACCATAAATTAAATCCATATTGATAGACTTAATATTTAATTTTCTGGCTGTTTCCAGACGTTCCCGTACTAATTCATAGCTTTGCACCCGGTTTACTGATTGCTGAACCTTCTTATCAAAATCCTGCACACCCAGACTTATCCGGTTAAAACCAATATTTGTCAGTAACTCCAATGTTTCATTGGAAACTTTACGTGGATCAATCTCTATCGACATTTCGCAATTCTCTGCAAATGTGAAGTTATCTTCAATCCGGCGAATTAAATCAATCATTTCATCATCATTGAGAAAAGTCGGCGTACCTCCACCCAGGTGTAACTGCTCCAGCTCCCTGTCAGAGTCTAATAGAGAAGCAATCATTTGCATTTCAGCATCCAGCAAATCAATATACTCTGCGCTTACCGAATGATTTTTGGTAATAATTTTATTACAGGCACAGTAATAGCAAATTGTGTCGCAGTATGGAATATGAATGTACAAAGAAAGCGGAGCAGGAATAATTTCTCTATTGCTTCGTTCAATACAGGTTTTCAACGTATCGGCATTATACTCAGTGGTAAACTGAGGCGCTGTCGGATAAGAAGTATAACGCGGCCCCGATTTATCATATTTATTGATCAGAGTCGGATCAAAATCTAACTTGTGCGGCATAATATAAGAAATAGTCCTGAATTTACTGTTATTTAATCCAGTTATTGTAGGAGATAATGCTCAATGAAAAATGACTTAAGTCAATAGTGACCGGCTTCGCAAAGAACCGGGGTAACTTATAAATAAACGATCATAATTTTATAAACTTAAAATAATGTCCCATTTAATCAGTTTAGTACGATCTAAACTTAAGAAAAAATTAATAACTTATCCAGCTAATAATATTTTCAATATCCAAGATAAAATCAACTACACTCTAACAATTAAAATATAATATGTAGGTGCATCAAAAAATGGATATAGCAAGTCTTGTCGGTATTCTGCTCGCATTCGGTATCATTGGTAGTGCGATTGGAATGGGCGGTCCTTTCATCATTTTTGTCAATGTTCCTTCAATACTAGTGGTAGTGGGCGGCACTCTGGGTGCAACATTAATGCGCGTAACTCTGGCTGACTTTTTAGGTTCATTTAAAGTAGGCATGAAAGGTTTTATATACAAAATGGACAAACCTTCCAATTTGATCGAAGAAGCCGTCGAAATGGCGAACATATCTCGTAAAGAAGGTTTGCTAGCCTTAGAAGGACGCGAAATAAGCAATTCTTTCCTCGAAAAAGGAATCGGGCTGTGCATTGACGGTCACTCCCCGGAAATAGTCAACAACCTGCTATCCAAGGATATTGACCTGACAATTAAACGCCATGCTAAAGGCGCCGATATGTTTAAAGCCATAGCTGTATATGCTCCTGCCATGGGCATGATCGGTACACTTATTGGCCTGGTGCAAATGTTATCTAATATGAGCGACCCTTCTGCCATTGGTCCTGCCATGGCCATTGCATTATTAACTACATTATACGGCGCTATAATTGCTAATGCTTTCGCTTCACCACTAGCTGAAAAATTAATATTGATTGCAGAATCAGAAAAACTCAACAAATCTTTAATACTGGAATCGATTTCAGCTATTCAGGATGGAACCAATCCTCGTGTTATGCAGCAATTATTAAGTGCATTTCTACCTGAAAATAATCGTTCAACAGATGATTAATCAGAACATTAAGTCATGAGTGAAGAATGCGAATGCCCGGTTTGTGAAGAAGGCCTGCCTCCATGGCTGGCCACTTTTGCAGATTTAATGTCACTGTTAATGTGCTTTTTTGTACTGTTATTATCTTTTGCTGAAATGGACGTACTGAAGTACAAGCAGGTAGCCGGTGCAATGAAAATGGCATTTGGTGTACAACGAGATGTTATAGCCACAGAAATTCCCAAAGGCACCAGTGTTATTGCCCAGCAATACAGTCCAGGTAAACCCATTGAGGTAACACCTTTGGAAATCATGAGGGAACAGACCACGGATACTTCTAAAACAAATCTCGACTTCACCGATTCCACTACTCAAAATGACCAGTCACTGGCACAGGCAGAAGCCATGGCGGCAGAACAGGCTGAAAAAATGGCTCAGGAAGAAGCTGAAGAGTTAAAAGAAGAATTAGCTGACGCTATTGGACAGGGTTTGATAGAAGTGGAAGCTTTTGCCGATAGAGTATTAATTCGTATTCGGGAAAAAGGTTCTTTTGGTTCGGGTAAAGCTAACCTTAAACCTGATTTTGAACCAGTTCTTTTGCAAATAGCCCAGGTATTAAATCAACGTGACGGACATTTCATCATCTCGGGTCATACTGACGATATTCCCATAGAAACTAAACAGTTTCGTTCCAACTGGGATCTTTCAGCAAAACGTGCTGCCACTGTGGTACATTTTTTTATCCAGAATGGTGCTATCGATCCTGAGCGTATGGAAATTAGAGCACACTCAGATAACCTGCCCCTGGTTCCAAACGATAGCTGGGAAAACAGAGCACAAAACCGCAGGGTAGAAATTAGCGTTTTGCACGGTAATACAGAATCTATCAAGGTGGACTCTCCGGCTGACAACATAGACTTCTTAAAGGAAAAGTAGTATGAGTAAAGAACGCCGACGTTTTTTCAGGATAGAGGATATAGTTGGCCTGAATTCTCAGGTTATAGAAAAAAAGGAACTTGAACAAAGGCTAGAAAGCTTCTGGAATGATCAGCATCAATTTTCTCTGAGAAATGAATTCAACTATAAGCTGGAACAGCACCAGGTAGATTTGCAGCATATAAACAACAAAATGCCCGAACTAGGCCGTTACCTATCAGTATTGCAGGAACAGCTGGATCTGTTGACTGAAAATTTTTTATCCAATGATGAGAATTTCCCTACCCAGGAAACAAACGTTAATATTAGTGCACAGGGCATTTCCTTTACGTCTAATGAACGAGTCTATAGAGATGATATTGTTGAGTTAAACTTACTGCTTTTACCGGGTCAGCAAAAAATAGTAATTTTCGCCAAAGTAATCAACTGCCATCAAAATGATAAGGCCCAGGGGGGATACACAACCTCTCTAGATTTCGAGCATATACATGAAGCTGACAGGGAAATACTGGTTAAACATGTTCATGGCAAACAATTAAAGTCTCTGGGTGCTGCAAGGTTTGAAGAAAAAACATAAATCAGAATTATAAAATGCCAATTTCAAAAGCAATTAATTAGCTACAAAATCACTCTGACACCATTCCTGAAACCCAGCATACTTATGATGAGATCATAGAACTTCTTGAACAGGAAAAAAGATCACAGGATATAGCGTCCTTCACCGCCAGTGACCCAGGGTTATCACTGGAAATACTCAAAAAAGTTAATACCAATCGAGGTGCCAATACAGGTAACTGAATGGTCTGCTGAAAATGGCTACCCCAATATTGACCGGTTAAAAACCTGCGCATTACTTACTAATTCAGGCGAAGTTTTGTGCTGTGTTTATGATTTTGATCACTACAATATATCCGCTCAGGCAGTTCATCAGGTGAAGAAGTAAATTATTCTGGTTTCACTTTCTCTCAATTAACTGAAGCTTTATGTCAGAAGTTTAACCTTCCTGAAATCATTATAAATTCTCAACCCCATAAACACAGTAAAGACCAGAAAGAAAAATATTGTTTTTTATTGCAAAACTCTGCCAGCAAAGCGAGCACGGTTGGTATACAGTAATTCAACAGTAAAACTTTCAGCAATTTGCCGACTTTTTACAACAACCTGTGGACATTGTTACTTCTAAGTTCTACCAATTCTCTGTACTGGCAGCTAATCAGTCTATCCGGGTTAATCAAAGCAACTTCAAAAATATGAGCATATCGTTCCAAAAAGCCTGCTTGCCAACATCATGACAAAAAAGTTATTAGCTACGTCACTTTTTAACGGTGAAAAACCAGTTGCTATTATTTATACCGACCACAGTAAATCAACAATTCCGATCACGGAAAAAGACTTTACTCAATACAAGCAATTAATTTCTTTAAGCAGTAAAGCACTGGCATTTCTGGCTAAAAAATAAAATAATATATCACCACGAAACGCACAGAAAATACGAAGATTATTAAGGTATTTATAGCACTGACTCTGAAGCAGGTATTGAAACTAAGCCAAAGAAACTATATAACTCAAAACCTTCTTTAATAGAAGGTATTTAGCTATTCTCTTTTTAATACCCTGGTGATCTCGCAACTGCTCCTGCGCTGCTCTACCTACCTATCCGTGTAGGCGTTCGTGTACTTCGTGGTGAGATTTCTTTCTCTATTGTCTTAAGTTACTTGAAATACTATGGAATTTGATTTTCTACAAATTATCGCATTACTGGTTCTAGGTTACATTGCCGGTATTATTAATACTCTGGCAGGTGGAGGTTCTAACCTGACCCTGCCTGCATTGATGGTATTTGGTCTACCTGCCGATATCGCCAATGCAACCAATCGTGTAGGTGTTTTCCTGCAGGCTATCTGGGGAGCTAAAGCCTTTCATGGGCATGGAGAACTTCCATTACATGATATAAAGGGCATTTTTATTCCATTATCACTGGGTGGGATTTTAGGTGCTCTGGCGGCGTCCTATGCGCCAGTCTCATATCTTAAACCCGTTCTATTGATCACCATGATAAGTCTGTCGTTAGTCATTCTAATTAAGCCATCAGTTGTCATGCCTGAACCGGGTACCATTCCTAACAGGGTCAGGCAGACACCCTCTTCCTGGGTGATGTTATTTTTATCCGGATTATATGGCGGTTTTGTCCAGGCCGGTGTTGGCTTTGTACTCATCATTGCGTTAGCTGGTTCATTACGATACGACCTGGTCAAATCAAATGCACTAAAACTTTTATGTACTCTGGGGTTTACCAGCATCGCTTTAGCTATCTTTATTTTGCGTGATCAGGTGGCATGGGTTCCAGGGTTAATACTGGCCTCTACCATGATGGTTGGCGCTCACCATGGCGTAAAGTTGGCCATCAAGGCCAAACCGGAGTCACTCAAATGGTTCCTGTTTATCATGACGGTCTGCGGTAGTGCAGCCGCATTTTATTTTTAGGCAGAAAAAACCACTCACTAAAAATTTAGTGAGCAGTCTTCTAAGTTTTGAAAAGGTTAGCGAACTTTCACCTTAACCAGCTCTTCTCCTTCGGGATCTGTCACATGCACGGCACAGGCAATACAGGGATCAAAACTGTGAATAGTCCGCAGAATTTCTACCGGTTGTTTAGGGTCATGAAGCTGATGATTATCAGTCAAAGCCGCTTCATAAGGCCCATCCTGTCCATCCACATCTCTTGGACCAGCATTCCAGGTGGATGGTACAACCGCCTGATAGTTAGCTATTTTTTCATCCTTGATCACGATCCAGTGAGCCAGTGCTCCACGAGGTGCTTCCATAAAACCAACACCTTTTGCTTCAGATGGCCAGCTTGAAGGTTCCCACAGTTCATCATTATGCACACTCAGGTCACCCGCTTTGATATTGCCAATCAGTTTACCCAGCCAGCTTTGCATTTTATCCCCGATCAATTTGGTTTCCAGTGTCCGGGCGGCTGTTCTGCCCAGAGTGGAATACAAAGCATCAATCGGTACATCCAGTTTCTTCAAAACACTGTTAGTTAAAGCTTGCGTGGGTTCGTGCCCATTGGCATATAACATCAACACCCTGGCCAGTGGTCCGACTTCCATCGGCTGACCTTTCCAGCGCGGTGACTTCATCCACGAATAACTGTTTTCGATATCCAGAAAATCATACGGAGGTTTGGGACCGGTATAATTCAAATTGGTTTCACCATCATAAGGATGCAACCCGGCCTCTTTGCCAGCAGAATAATCATAATAGGAGTGCGCAATAAATTCTTTAACCTGCTCGGGATCATTTAAATCAAGAGGATGGATTTTAGTCAAATCCCGGTCCAGAATTACACCACTGGGAATAAAATAACTTGATGGATCATCCATGCTAGTTTCCGGCATATCTCCAAAGGTCATGAAATTGCGTACACCTGCTCCCCGCTTGAACCAGTCCTTGTAAAAGCCCGCTATAGCAATGGTATCCGGCACATAAACATTATCCACAAAGTCCATCATTTTAGTAATGGTGTTACTTATTTCCTGCAGCCCCAGAATATTCAGCGCTGTCGCACCCATATCACCGGATACGCCGCTGATGGGTGATGGTGCGCCACCTACCAGGAAATTAGGGTGTGGGTTTTTACCTCCAAAAATAGTATGGATCTTCACCACTTCACGTTGCCAGGATAAAGCTTCCAGATAATGTGCCACAGCCATTAAATTGGCCTCAGGCGGTAACTTATAAGCGGGATGTCCCCAGTAACCATTGGTGAAAATTCCGAGTTGTCCCGATTCTACAAAGTTTTTAACTTTCTTTTGCACATCAGAGAAATAACCCGGTGATGATTTTGGCCATTTAGACAATGACTGGGCAAGTACTGAAGTCGCGGTTGGATCGGCTTTTAATGCCGACACCACATCCACCCAGTCAAGCGCATGTAAATGGTAAAAATGCATCACATGATCATGCACATATTGCGCAGCAATCATCAGGTTTCTAATAATCTGTGCATTTGCAGGAATTTGATAATTGAGTGCATTTTCAACACTGCGAACCGACGCGATTCCATGCACCAAAGTACAGACACCACAGATACGCTGAGCATAAGCCCAGGCATCACGAGGATCTCGACCTTGCAAAATCAATTCAATACCACGAATCATGGTTCCAGCACTCGATGCACCAATGATATTACCACTGGCATCAGTTTCAGCTTCGATACGTAAATGCCCTTCAATACGCGTGACAGGGTCAACGACTATACGATCGCTCATTATTTTTTCTCCTTCAACAGGTGGTTTGCAACCAGCTCGGTCAGACCCAGTACCTCAACATTCATGTTATTGTTTTCGATACCTTCTTCGAGTGTATTTCGACAGGTTGCACACATGGTAACAACCGTTGTGACATCCAGCTCTTCTATCTGGTTTCTTTTACGATTAAATACTTTTTGCATCAGTGGCTCAGCTTTTTCAATGGTATTCATTCCACCTCCACCTCCACAGCACCAGTTACAGGCCTGACTGTCTTTCATTTCAATAAAGTTGGAAGACACCATGTTCAGCAAGTTGCGTTGAGGTTGATTGACACCTCCTCGACGTGCAGCCTGACAAGGATCATGGAAAGTAATTCTATCTAATTCACTACCGCTAGTTTTTAACCTGCCCTGTTCCCTGAGTTGATCCAGAACCTCAATAATATGATAAACCTTGAAAGGATAGGGACGACCAATCACATTCGGACCTTCCCATCGAATAGCCATATATGCATGACCACATTCAGGACTGATGACATTTTTAATGTTCAACTCTTCAGCAGCCTGAACAATTCTATTTATCATCTGTGCTTCAATATCAGAGGCTCCCATGTGCATTCCCGGGTTACCCGCTTCATGGGCAATGGAACTAAATGTCCAGCTAACACCAGCTTCTTTAAATATTTGCGCAAGGGAAGCAATAATTTCATTAAATTGCATAACTTCAGCTGAAGATAGTAGCAACAGATAATCAACATCAGGTTTATCAATATTTATGTCAATACCGGTTTCTTTTTCTGCAGCTTTCACCATAGCTTCCAGGGTTTTCATGGGAAATCCCATGACACTACCCTTCTCCAGAGTTCTGACTGCTGCTTCCTGTAGAGATTTTGGAGCCAGTCCCGCTGAGGTCAAACCTTCTCGCATACGGCGAATCATATAAATAATATCATTACCTACCGGACAGACCATGCTACAGCGACCACAGGTTGTGCAGCTTTCAAAAGCCAGTTCTACGCAGTCTTTTAAATCCTGTTCGGTAACTTCCTTAGAAAGACCCAGTGCTTTTTTTGCTTTACCTACCAGTGTAAATTCCTGTTCCCAAATTCTTCGCATCGGCTCGACACGTCTTATGGGTGTGTATTTCGGGTTTTCAGTTTCCGTGTAAAAGATACAGGCTCTGGCACATAAACCACAATTAGTACAACTGGAAAAATAGGATGCAATAGGTGCATCTATCACTTCTTTTAAGGTATTAATACCCTGCTCAAATGAAGTACTCATGACTGAATCCCCCGGCGACCATTAGTCGATCCCGTGTAATAACGAGCCATAGTGAAAGTAATTGCATGGGTTAATTTACTGACCGGCAAGGATATCATTAATAATTCCACTGAGAGAATATGAACGGCTAACATCGTGGTGTAATCAATACCGAGTCGATGAAAAGCCATGTAACCCGTTACTAACGGTAAAAACGTAACAACCCAGGCAAAATAATCAGACATCTTGCTCAGAATTCGTCGAGTCGGGTCGACAAATCTGGAAACAAGCGTATACATCATGGCAGCAATACTCAGCACCGTGAAAAAGTCGATAACATAATTAGGCCAGCCACTCCAGAATATGCCAAATACATCCCTGAAAAGCTGGGTATGGGGAATAAAAAAGAAAATAACTACCAGTAGCCCGACATGAAAAATATACGATGCCGTAATAAGTTTCCAATGTCTTGGTTCAGGCAATGAACGTTTCAAAATCATTTTCCAACCATCGGACACTCCAGTACCTCTAACCTCAGCCAGTTCCTCTGCTCGACCAAGAGAAAGAATCTCAAATACTCGTAATGTCAAACCAAAAACCATAATAATCGTGGCATACGCCAGACCGGGGCCTCGAGCCCAGTTCAAAAGTTCAATTTCATTCATGTTTGCCTCCCATATCTTCGATGGTTACTTCCTGATGATTTTTTTCTGCTTTAGATTTCGTCGACTTGTTCAGGTAAGCCGATGCAAGACCTGCTGCTACACCAGCAGCCAACGCACCGGTGGCCCATTGCCCGGGGTTACCAATACCAGTTGATATAGCTTTATAAAATCCTCCTGCATCCCAAAAATCCGGTTCTGAACAACCCAGACAACCATGACCGGACTGGATGGGAAAAGAGGTCCCGTTATTCCATTTTATGGTGGCACAGGCGTTATGAGTGGTAGGCCCTTTACAGCCGATTTCATATAGACACCAGCCTTTTCGAGCACCATCATCATCAAAACTTTTAGCAAATTCTCCTCGATCATAAAAAGGCCTTCGATAACAGCGATCATGAATGGTATCGCCATAAAATGCCTTGGGACGCCCCATATCATCAAGTTCAGGGATACCAAAAGTCAGAACATGAGCAAGCACCCCGGTCATTACCACTGGAATGGGAGGACAACCCGGAATATTGATAATGGGTTTATCATGAATAATATCGGAAACTGCAACTGCTCCAGTGGGGTTAGGTGATGCCTTGGGTAAACCTCCAAAAGCAGCACAGCTACCAATGGCCACAATGGCCGCTGCATCTTTGGCTACCTGTTCCAGCATGTCCAGGTTGGTCATGCCGGCAATGGTGGAATAAATCCCGCCATCTTTCACGGGAATTGAACCATCGACAACCAGGATATATTTTCCAGCATTGTCATGCATGGCCTGTTCACGAGCCAGTTCAGCAGCATCACCTGATGCCGCCTGCAAAGTATGATGATAATCCAGAGAGACAAAATCAAAGATCAAACTCTCCAAACTGGGTTTATCAGCACGCGTAATCGATTCTGTACAGCCGGTACATTCCTGAAACGATAACCAGATTACCGACTGTCGTTTGATTTTGACCAGTTTCTCAGCCATTTCTGCTGCAGCGGCAGGTGGCAATGCCATTACCGATGCCATACTTGTACAGAATTTTAAAAACGTTCGCCTGCTAATGCCGTGACGCTGCAATTCACCTGCTAACTGTTGCCTGTTATCACTCATACCTCTTCTCCTGATTCATTAATCTCAATGAGTTTTTTTAATTCAAAGACTGCCTGTTTAATATCATCTGGATGACTTTTTATAATTTCTGGAAAGGGAGTTATTTCAATCAACTCTGCAAGTAACTTTTCATTCGGACTGAAATGTTTAATCCACCAGATACCATTAATACCGGTTTCAATAATTCTGCTATCACCAAGGGTCGACAAAGTCACCGATATCTCACCTTTCCCCAATACATTTTCGAGTTCTCTTTTATCACTGTCATTCAACGGTAAACTGGTTAAGTCGATGACATGCTGTTGCCCGGATTCAGCTAGCAATTCAACATGTTCCAGCAATTCTCTTAAAACAGCCTGAACCATACCCGTGGTTGGTTCGGCTATTTCTAAAGGGATTTCAATGGCTAATTTTGAGGAATTCATACCTGCCATCTTTGTAACAGAGTATTAACATGCTGGCAGGCAACTGGAATTGCCTGTTGTACCTTTTCTGTAGGTTCATTGCCCCAGTCCAGATTATCTGGCTGAATACCCACTAAGGCTCTTTTTTCAGGTAAATTTCCAGATAACATGGCTATAGACATAACATCCACAAGAGTTACTTCGTGTACACTTTTTTTATTACCTGAGGTGATAAACTTATCCATTTCATCATTTTCAAATACCTTAACATCACCAGCATGAGCCTTTATTTCAGATGCATCAATAACGATAAGTTGATCACAGGATTCAATGGGTTCGGCAAGAGTAAAACTGAGGGTACCTCCATCCATAAAAATCACATCGGAGGAAGAAGAGAGTGAAGTTTGTTGCTGTTGCAGATGATTGACTACATGAACGCCTACACCCTCATCGGTTAACAGTGTATTACCTATTCCTAGAACCAGTGTTCTATGTTGTTTCAACTTAATACCACAAAGCAATTTTACGATAAAAGCAGTATAGGGTATGTGTAATTTTCACGTTTGATCCAGATCAACGCTTTTAAAATTAAAAGAGCTATAGTCAAAATAGTTATTAACCAATAAGGTGAATTATTTATGTGTCTTGGTATCCCCATGCAAATCAAACAGATCAATGGTTACAGTGCCCTCTGTGAAGCCAGGGGAATAGAGCGCGAAGCCAGTTTGCTGTCAATGCTGGAAGATAACCTGCAAATAGGCGACTACGTGATGATCAGCGTGGGAAATATTATTTCCAGAATTGATAAAAAGGATGCCATGATTGCCTGGGATTTGTACGATGAAATGTTCGCCACTATAGACTCATCCACTAATCACTCATCAACATAGCCAGTTTCATTATTTCGGGTTAGTATTTACCTTTAAAAAATACTCAGGATAATAGATATGCGTGGAGCCGGTGGAACTTCGGGTGGTATAGGCCAGTTTGTTATTGGTTTTATGATGTTATGCGGCGGACTGTATTTATTGCTGAATGCAATAATGGTCACATCACATTTCGGCTTTGGAATGCGCCTGTACGGATTTGGTCAATATGGAATCACTAGCGGTATGATCATGATTCCTTTTATGTTCGGTACCAGTATGGTTTTCTATAATAGTAAAAACCCGCTCGGCTGGTTACTGGCAGCGGGTTCTCTGGTCGCTTTAATTTTTGGCGTTATCTCATCATTGCAATTCACTTTTCGCCATATGAGTGCTTTCGATTTAATCACCATATTAGTGCTCACGGTCGGTGGACTGGGTCTTTTCCTTCGTTCACTTAAAACCATTGATGAAACTTATCCAGATTGATTCAAGCAGTATTAATTTTTGCGGATTAACGGATACCAATACCGGGTAGCGCACCACCCATGCGAAAGCTAATGAAGCCGCTATAGACAACATCAAAATGATTGCTGGAGATGTTATTCACAATCTCAGATCCACTATCGATTATGCGTATCGGGATATTGTTCACCCGTTCGTTGACGCCAACAAAAGCAGAAAGATGGTTCAATTCGCCTTCACTAGTAGAGCTGAATTTCTTAACGAAACCGTGGCGAAGAGACACACCCGGAGGGAGTGGCTTCCATAGAAACCAGGGGTTTCCGTGGTTCTAGTCTTTGTGTTTTAACCAGAATTCAACGAGTGCATTCTCCAGTGACATAATGTCTGTACAATTATTGGCATGCCAGTGTGCAGGATAGTGTTGCAGGTAGCCAGCCTGTTTGAAACGGCGATCCAGTAATATGATGACGCCGCAATCTGTTTCACTGCGAATCACCCGGCCGGCACTTTGTTGCACTCGAATGAGACCGGGAAATCGATAAGCATGATTGAAGCCATCCAGCCCGATCCTGTTAAAATCATTTTCAATCAGTTTTTGTTCTGTATTTGCCTGTGGCAAACCAACCCCAACAATTATTGCCCCGATCAGTGATTGTCCCCGGTAGTCAATCCCTTCAGCAAAAATCCCCCCCATAATGACAAAACCAAGCATTTTGTCGCTGTTTAGAAACTGACTTAAAAATTCCTGACGCTGTTTATCATCCGAATCCTTCAACTGTATCGATGCTGAGATAGTGCCAAAGAGTTCTCTAAAACGCTCAAAAACAAGGTTCATAAAGTAATAGGAAGAAAAGAAAACCAGGTAGTTACCGGGCCTGGCCAGAAAACAACGCTGGATAGTTTCACAAATTTGGTCAATGTAGGATTCGCGTTGAAGGTAACGGGTATCAACATAACTGCAGGTATTGACCAGCAGGTTGTTCTGTGGAAAACAGGATTCCAGCCTCAACACTTTTGCTGACTGATTAAAACCCAAAGCCTGCAGAAAATAGTTAGCGGGTGTCAAAGTTGCAGAAAATCCACAAACTGATTTAAACAGTGGATAGACTTCTGTTAAATACTCAAAAGCATTCAGGCACATCAACTTAATCTGGCGCTTCTTTACAGGTTTTATGCTAATGGTTTTATGGTGTTCATCATATAGATTATTAATACATTGATATCGAAAAAGAGCCTTAGTCAGTTCAAGCGTTTCCGAACAGATGTGTTTATTATTGAACAGGTCAAGATTTATCTTTTCACTGAAATGGAAAGTAGCACGGTTAATTGCTTCACTGGTTTCGCTGGTAACAGTTTCATCACCACTTTGTTCAAGCAGAAACTTATCAAACGCTCGATTAAGGCTATTGATAGCACGATTGATGGTCAAACTATTATCTGCACTTGATGCAATTTTTATTTGTTTTCGACTAATACAGGCTGAATACATACCCCGAGCACGATCAATCAAATTATGTAATTCATCAATCAGTAATAATTTACGCTTATTATCATTTTTAAAATAAGTTAATTGTACCAGGGGGTCAAAAACATAGTTAAAATCCCCGATAACAATATCAACCCACGGCAACATTTGTAGAGAAAGCTCAAAAGGACAAAGCTGAAAGTCATCAGCCACACGACGAACAGTTTCGCTATTAAGGTGACGAAGTTTTACCAGGGTTTCCCGGGCACCAGCCAGACGGTCAAAAAATCCCAGGGTACGAACACACTTTCCATCTTCATTTATTTCATTGGCATTATGATTGCAGACACATGATTTGGCCTTGGCCTGAATAACCAGATAACTAATTTTCAACCCCTGCCCGTTCATTTGTTCGATAGCTTTCACAGCCTGATTTTGCCCGGAAGTTTTTGCCGAAAGATAAATTATCTGATCAATATGGCCTTCACCGATTGCCTTGATAGCAGGAAATAATGTACTGATAGTTTTACCTGAACCAGTCGGTGCTTCGACCATCAACTGGCCTTTTTGCTGTATATTTCGGTATACCTGTGAAGCAAAAAAATGCTGATTGCGGCGAAAGTTTTTATGCGGAAACTGCAACTCACCTGCACTGGTTTTAGTTTGTGTATTTTGCTGCTCGATGAGCTGATGCCATTGTAAATATCGCATGAGAACCTGCTGAAGAAATGCCTCTAGCTGTTCTCTTTGCATAACCTTGGTCTGTCGGTATTCCTGGCAGTTGAATATATTGACGTAGTTAAGGCTTATAGCAACACTCTTAGTATTCTGTTCAATGGCATAACAGGCTGCATAACATTTTAGTTGTGCCCAATGAGACTCTTCATAAGACTCAGTGGTTGAATGCATAAAATTATTAATCGTTTTAATTTCTTCCACCCGGGGAGGGTTTTCCCGATCAAAAAGCATATCGATGCGTCCACCAAGTTTCACAGGGTATGAATTAATTTCAAACTCCTGTTCCAGACGATATTCGGCAATAGACTGCTGCTGGTACCGTTTCTGGATTTTTTGATGAGTTCGTAGTCCCTCCAGGGCCGACGGCCCGGGTCCACCTTCAAAGCCAAGGTCACCACTTCGGCAACAAAATTCTACCAGTTGACCAATTCCAATTTTAACTATTTTACTCATGTGCCTTTATCCATTTTAGCTTTCCAGCTAACTCGAACAACTTCATGAGGAATATTGTAAACTGAGAAAAAAGACATCCAGCGAAGTTGATTTTTTTGTAAGCGATCACCGGGGCCTTTAACTTCAAGCAGTTTATAACCACCCTCTGGCGGAAACAGAATAAGGTCAGGAAAACCGGATCGATTATTTCGAAGGTCAGCTAATATGCGTTTAAAAATATTTAACCAGTGCTGATACTCAATCCGTTGCAGAGCGAGCTGAATAATATCCAGGTTCAGCGTGTTCCAGTTGATCATCGGGTTCATTAAATCTTTTTTATCTGTCCAGCACTTTAAAACAATATTCCAGATGTCATTATTGTTTTCGAGCGAGTTCCAAATTTCATCAAACAGATGCTGACGTTTATTGACAAAATCAAACGCATAAAAATCACTGGGTCTATATTGAAAGGGGTTGTAAAAAGCTCCGGACACCGGGGTGAAAATAACATCCCAGATGAGTAACCCTAGAACACCGTTAAACAGGCTATTCTCAAGATAGAAGCAGTCCTGGTTTTTATTAGAACTACAGTAGTGATCAACCACCGCCTGTTCAACACTTTGCTGTTGATCAAGTTGTAATTCAATGATTTCTGGTTGATAGTTTTCTGACAGTTTTAACCCGCAAGGTAGTGGAAGCCGATAGCGTTTAATCAACCGCGTTGAGAATTCTATGGCAAACTGGGACTCGGAATCATCGTATGGCGAATGGATAATTTGCTGACATTTGGATACCGCAAGCTCAAAATCACCCTGTTGCTGATGTATGCGAATGCATCGCTCACGACTCGGTGGTAACTGGCATTGCAGATAAAGAGAAAGTGCCAGGTCAAGATTCCCCTGCCTTTCAACCTGTCGAGCTATTTTATATTTAATACGCTCACTCTTACGGAACAAAAAAGAATGCTGGTGGATATTTTCAGGTACAGACGAATAACACTCTAGCAATAATTCATGATCATTCCAGTCGCTAGAATCCAACAATGTTTCTAGTTGCTGCAGTAACCAGTGCTGCTGTATTTCCTCGCGGCTGTTATAAGGTCTATTTTCAGCATCAACTGGATAGCTTTCATATTGATATAGACCCAGGTCACGCAATACAAAATCAGTCATCGATTGATTCAAATTTCCAAAAAACAACATCTGGAATAAAACATAAATATCTTTATGAAGGACGTTCAAAAAGCTATCGGTGAGGAATAACTGCTGGCAAAATTCATCGTTGATATTTTCAAGCACATATTCATCAAGTTGCTGACGGCTCAATTTTTGTAATTTCTTTTTTTCTGGATGTATCTTTAAAATATCTGCTTTTGTAAACAGATTAATAATACTTTCAATATCAGGCTCAGGGTTAACTTGTAAAAAATTACTCTGCTGTAGTGTTTTTACAGCCTGTGAAATTGAAGTAATTTCAGGATAGTCGAGTTTACTTACCCGAAACCATTCCCTGTTACGGTTTAGCAGTCGGATGTAAAGTTTCTTACTATCATCCGGTAAAGCAGAAAAACGCCTGAGAAACTGTATGTAATCGACATCCAGAATATCGAGATAAACATCTTCTACATGAGTGAACAGGGTTGTTACATTGTCAAGATAATAACTGTCGGGCAAGTCAGGTTGCATGCACCAAGTTTACCTTATTTTAATCCAGTTAATCATCATGCTAATTAGTACAGAAGGATTACCTGAATTAACAACGGTTCACCTACACTTACTGCTTCAATAAAGATATCAGTGATAACGTCATTCTTGCCGTAGCTCCCCACAGCAGTTCACCGTCATATTCATCGAAATAAACCACTGGAAAAGGCTGGAGTTGTTCATGCTGATGTTGCCTGATGCAGTAGTTCTCAGAATTAGCCAGCCAGTTTAAAGGAATGGTAAAAACGCGAGCGACTTCCTGCTGATCCAGTGTTAAAGCATAAGGCCAGGGAACCTGTGCAACTACCGGGGTAATTCGAAATCGACTGATACTATGATGATAATTGAGCTTACCGAGTACCTTTACATCCTGCGGCATTAAACCAATTTCTTCCTGTGCTTCACGTAAAGCTGTTGTTGTTAGATTTTCATCAACCAGCTCATATTTACCACCAGCAAAAGCAACCTGCCCACTGTGTGGGTCGTCTGGATGCGCGGTTCGACGAATATAAAGCAAATGCCATTGCTGTTGAATTTGCACAAATGGAATTAATACCGCCGCCTGTTGACACTCAATTTCAGTCCAGTGCCCGGGTAAATCGTGAGTAATACCAGAGCATTGCAATAGGCAACTGCGTATATTTTCGGGTGTCAGAATATTCAGGTCAGGCATGCAATAATTATAGCAGAGGAATGTCTATCAGATACCAGTAGAGATATTACTTACACCTTAGTGCCTTCAAAATATTGATTATCCCGAATAATATTAGTGGAGCACTTAGTTGTAGTTCAAATTAAACAATATCTACTAAACCATAACTCCGGAAGCTCGTGAATAGCTGTCCATAATTTCGAGATAATTGGCGCGTTCAAATGCTTCAGGATTAACCGCATTGATATAACTCAGGCTACCCTTTAGCTGGCTCACAGATTCATACTCTTTATCCATCATCCATAAGCTCATTTGCTCCAGCACCCGGGTAATCTGTTGAGGCCCCTGATCCAGTAAAACACTACACATACAGGTAATATCTGCACCCGCCAATAATCCTTTGAGTGCATCTTCTGCAGTGTGTATACCACCTGTTATGGCAAGAGAGAGCGATACGTGATGACGCAGCATCGCGACCCAGCGTATGCGTAATAAGGCTTCAAAAGAATGGGATAATTCCAGTTTAGGTACGATATGCAGAGTTTCAAGATCGATATCAGGTTGATAAAAGCGATTGAATACTGATACACCGGCTGCTCCAGCCTGTTCTAGCTGTTTAACCATCCAGCCAATCGCACTGAATTGATGAGTAATTTTTACACATATCGGGAGTTTAACCTGGCTTTTAATTGCCTTAAAAAGAGACAGGTAGCGTTGTTCAACCTGTAAACCGGTCTCATCCGGGTTTGCCGCCACATAATAGATATTCAATTCCAGTGCATCAGCTCCGGCCTGCTCCAGATCCACCGCATTTTGCACCCAGCCACCTTCACTAATACCATTCAAACTGGCGATAACCGGTATATCCAGTTCACCTTTCAATAACTCTAACTGCGACAGGTATTTATTCTGATAATCCATGTAGTCAGCTAACTGAGGGTGGAAGTTATCCGTCTCGGAATGACCAATAGACTGCTGATGAATGAAACGATCTAACTGCGCCTGTTCATTCTCGATCTGTTCTTCAAACAGAGATGGCATGATGATCGCAGCTACTCCGGCCTGCTGCAGAGCTACCGCTTTTTTCAGGTCCCAGGTTAAGGGACTGGATGAGGCCACAATCGGATTTTTTAAATCAAGACCGAGATACTGAGTTGATAAGTCCATATCAAGATTCCCCCTTAACGGTTTTTGCATCACCCAGTTTGGCATAGGCAGATTTTAACGTCGTTTGATCGTCCCACTCCAGTTCAGATAATTGCTTATAATAATGATAACGATGATTCACTTCCTGTTGAGCCTGTTGCAAAAACTTTTCAGCTTCCTCCGGGTGCGTATGCCACAGCATATTAAACCGGGTCTCACTCATTATATAATCCCGGTAAGGTATGGAAGGTTGTTTTGAATCCATGTGCAGCGGGTTTTCACCCTGCCTGGCTTTTGCCGGATCGAATCGAAACAGGGGCCAATGTCCACTGTTGACCGCCAGTTGCTGCTGCCGATGATTATTGGATAAATCCACACCGTGAGCAATGCATGGAGAATAAGCAATGATCATGGAAGGTCCATCATGCGCTTCCGCTTCTATAAAAGTACGTAGCGTCTGTACATCCTTAGCACCATAAGCCACGTGCCCGACATATACATTTTCATAATCCATCGCCAGCATGGCTAAATCTTTTTTCGCCGTGGCTTTACCACCAGAAGAAAATTTGGCGACAGCTCCACGCGGTGTTGCTTTAGATGTTTGCCCACCGGTGTTGGAATAAACTTCGGTATCAAGCACCAGTATATTCACATTACGACCACTGGCTAAAACATGATCCAGACCACCATAACCAATGTCGTAAGCCCAGCCATCACCACCCATAATCCACACCGACAGGCGACAAAGATACTGAGACAGTTCACCGAGTAACCTGGCACCCTGTGAATCAAGATTTGTTAACAGCTTGTTTAAACGACTCACTCGTTCACGCTGTTGTTTGATACCTGCTTCGGATAATTCATCTGCAGATATGATCGATTCGACCAGTTCAACATCCAGTTCCGGTTTTAATGCCTGCAACAATTCAATAGCCTGCTGCTTGTGTTTATCAGCTGCTACGCGCATACCCAGGCCAAATTCTGCATTGTCTTCAAACAGGGAATTGTTCCAGGCAGGGCCACGTCCATCACTGTTTTTAGTCCAGGGCGTGGTCGGTAAATTGCCTCCATAAATGGAAGAACAACCGGTAGCATTGGCAACCAGCATACGGTCACCAAATAATTGAGATGCCAGTTTGACATAGGGTGTTTCACCACAACCGGAACAGGAGCCGGAAAATTCAAATAAAGGCTCCAGAGCCATCGCACCCTTGATAGTATTGACTTTTAATTCTGCTCTATCATATTGTGGAATTTTTAAATAAAAATCCCAGTTTAGTTTTTCCTGATCCAGTAAAGCATTTATCGGCTGCATATTCAGTGCCTTGCGACTGGCATTAGATTTATCCCGAATAGGACAGATATCCACACACAAACCGCAACCGGTACAATCTTCCGGAGCGACCTGGTAACTGACCACAGAGCCTTCAGCAAACCCCCTGCCCTTCATTGGCATGGTTTTAAAGTTTTCAGGTGCATCACCGAGTTCCTGTGAAGAAAATATTTTGCTACGAATGGCCGCATGCGGACAAACCAGCGGACATTTACCACACTGCGAACAAATGTCATTTTCCCAGACAGGTATTTTCAGCGCCAGGTTGCGTTTTTCATAGGCCGCGGTACCGGTCGGATAAGTACCGTCAAAGGGTAAAGCACTGACGGGTAGAGAGTCTCCCTCACCGGCAATAATGGGAGCCGTTACCTGTTGCACAAATTCAGGCGCATCGGCGCTCACGGGTGGACGAATTTCAAACTGGCTGGTTACCGATTCAGCTAACTCGACCTGTTGTAAACAGGCCAGGGTTTCATCGATTGCTTTGAAATTCATGTCAACGATGCGCTGCCCCTTTTTACCATAGGATTTGACCACGGCCTGTTTAATGGATTCGATAGCCTGCTGTTGAGGCAATACACCGGAAATCGCAAAAAAACAGGTTTGCATAATGGTGTTGATGCGTTTTCCCATACCGGCTTTCAGTGCTACATCGTAAGCATCGATAATATAAAACTGTATTTTTTTATCGATACATTGTTGTTGCATTTTAGTCGGCAGATTATCCCAGACCCGGTCAACCGGCAGGGTAGAATTTAATAGAAATACTGCATTATCTGCAGCCTTATCAAGCATATTGAATCGCTTTAGAAAACCCGATTGATGGCAGCCAATAAAGTTCGCATCGTTATTCCCAATCAAATAGGTCGAACGAATTATTTCAGGTCCAAAACGTAAATGGGATACAGTGACCGCACCCGATTTTTTCGAGTCATAAACAAAGTAACCCTGAGCTTTTAAATCGGTACTTTCGCCAATAATCTGGATACTGTTTTTATTGGCACTCACCGTACCATCACTACCCAACCCGTAAAACATGGCCTGAAAATTTTCTTTATTGGCATCGGTACGATACGTATCATCCCAGGTTAAACTGCTGAACGACACGTCATCATGAATACCGATAGTAAAGTTATTCTTTGGACGTTCTGCCAGCATGTCAAAAACCGCCTTAACCATGCCAGGGGTAAATTCCTTGGATGATAACCCGTAACGTCCACCCACAATTTTTGGCATTTGGTCAAATACAGGTTTCTCATCAGATAACTGTTCTGCAAAAGCAGTCACCACATCTTTGTACAAT
Source organism: Gammaproteobacteria bacterium (assembly GCA_024225395.1). Lineage (GTDB taxonomy): Bacteria > Pseudomonadota > Gammaproteobacteria > JACNJF01. Next base: position 33,745 of record JAAEMR010000065.1, on the reverse strand, counting down.
GGCTCGCCAGCCGAACCGGGTTCCTTGGTACGATCCAGTACCGCAATACTCTGAACTGATTGCGGAATAGCCTGAAGCAGACGTTTTACATCCAGTGGACGATAAAGTCGAACTTTAATCATGCCGACCCTGCCTCCATTTTTACTCAGGTAATTCACCGTTTCATGGGCGGTTTCTGCGCCGGAACCCATTAAAATAATGACTCGATCAGCTTGTTCATGCCCCAGGTATTCAAACAGTTTGTATTGCCTGCCCGTTAGACCGGCAAACTGATCCATCACCTGTTGCATAATATCCGGCATTTTTTGATAGAAAGGGTTGACCGTCTCTCGAGCCTGAAAATAAACATCGGGGTTCTGTGAGCTGCCGCGTAACACAGGGTTTTCGGGAGACAGGGCTCTGGAACGAAAATCATTCACCAGATCATCGCTAATCATTTTTCGTACACAATCGTTATCTATAGAGTTCAGTTTGGATAACTCATGTGAAGTTCTGAACCCGTCAAAAAAATGCAGCACGGGTATCTTACTTTGCAGGCTTGCTGCCTGGGATATCAGCGCGAAATCAAGAACTTCCTGGGGAGAATTAGACGCTAATATTGCAAAACCCGTCGATCTGGCAGACATCACGTCACTGTGGTCACCGAAAATCGACAGTGCCTGACAAGCCAAAGAACGTGAAGCTATATGAAATACTGTCGGGGTCAATTCTCCGGCAATCTTATACATATTGGGCAACATCAGCAGCAAACCCTGAGATGCGGTAAAAGTGGTCGTCAGAGCTCCAGTTTGTAATGCACCGTGAATAGCCCCAGCAGCACCCGCTTCTGACTGCATTTCTACAACTTCCGGAACCGTACCCCACAAGTTTTTCTGACCATGAGAAGACCACTCATCAGACCATTCTCCCATTGGAGATGCCGGTGTAATGGGGTAAATGGCGATAACTTCGTTACATAAATGGGCAATCGTAGCGGCAGCCTGATTACCATCAATGGTTGTTGTTATAGTTTTTTGAGGCTTATTCACAGCATTTGACCTGCATAAAAATAAGATGCCTCTGTTATAACTCACGACACTGCTTAAGTGCATGATCTATATCAAAAAATTCAGGGGGAGGTTAAATAAATGAAAGAGTTGATTGATCAAAATCCAGTAAAAGCTCGATAATCAATGATGAATAGAATGCTGATACGTTTACTTATCATTATGTTGATAACTCTGCCATCCTGCTATTATTCAGATATCGACAGCCCGCTTCGATTCTATGCCTGTGTTTTGCCCATTATCACTTTTGTCTGTCTGATTAGTTTTTGTATCTGGGCGATTTCCGTATTTGAACATATTGGTGAAAATGATAAGTAATCACTGAAAGCAGTTCTTATATACTGGTTTGATATAGCTCATTGGTTTAGAATCATATCCATACATAATTCCCCGATGCCAAACTCAATTCGTTTATTTTTCTTCCCTGAAAATTATCGCCAGATACCTCACCGGCGATTAATTTTAAATGTGCTGCGTGCTGCACACTTGTTGAGTATCAGCATTCTGGTCGGAGGTTTCTTTTTTCACATCGATCAGTCACTACTGACTTCCTGGCTTATTGCCACGGTGGCTACCGGTTTAGGCCTGTTCATGCTGGATCTGTATGAAAGTTTCGATGCATTGTTCGAAGTACGGGGCGTGAGTGTCATTATAAAGATATTGCTATTACTGAGCATTCCTGCCTTTTCAGAAGACAGTCAAATATTATTACTGATATTTGTCATTATCTTTTCTTCTTTTATCAGTCACAGCACAAAGCGTATTCGACATAAGAATTATTTACCCGTTGCCCTGAAACAAAAATGGGGCATCCGAACACACAATCAACACCAGCCTAAAACAAAATGACTCTTCCTGAAGAATATATAGATCTGGCTTCACGTATTTCCGGTTCTATTCAAATACCTGGCATCAGTAGTATTCATTTACCAAAGATTGTTGATGACGCTGAAAAACCGGATGAGTTTGGTTTTGTATTTTTACAGGATGGCAGTGCCGGACCCTTTTACACCAGCTTGAATGAAACACTGCAAGAGCTATGGCAGCTTTATCCGCAACAAAAGAGGCTGGACATCAATGTGATGGATTTAATTGCACAGTTGACTTCAGCATCTCCTGCAGAGAATGCTGTCGCATTGGGTGCATACAACGCACTTAGCCAGCATGTGATGAAACGAGCTGGTTTTCTACCCGCTGAAACTGGTAACATGGGTCTGAGTAAACCCGAGCCGGGACAAACCATTGGTATGGTCGGTTATTTCAGGCCACTGATTGAAAAATTAACCTCTCAGGGAGTAAACGTATTAGTACTGGAAAAAAATCCTGATCGTGTCGAAATTCAAAATGGCATCAAGCTCAGCACTAACCCGGCTGATCTCACTAGCTGTGAACAAATACTGTGCACTGCTTCTACCTTAATTAACGGCTCGCTGGAGGAGTTACTCGATGTCAGCCGCAAGTCATCGTCTAACTTTAATTTAATTGGTCCCAGTGGCAGTGGTTTACCCGATATCGTTTTTAATCATGGTGTAGATGCTATTGGTGGTTTTCAGGTTAATGATCAAGCAGCCTTACTGGAGGCTCTGGATAATCAGGAGTCGTGGGGGCACGCAGGTACCAAGTACCAGCTCACCCCTGATACCTACCCCGGTATTGATCAACTATTAAATCAGATAAGAGATTAACCTTTATGGCAGGCATAGGTCCCATTTGCACTAATAATCGTGATTTACTGAAACGTGCCGAGTATAGGAGCGGCCTGAGTAAACCGAAAAGTGAACTGGAAATATTTTGCAGTCTTTGCGTTGGGCGGGTATTGTTTAGAAAAAGTAATCGAACCCTGTATTTTGTTGATGCACCATCACTGTCTATCACAGAATTAATTCATCAGGTTTTTAAAAGCATTAATCAGCAACCCGATATAAAACAACTGTACATGGATGAACATAACCTGATCAATGCTGCATTATGTATCACCCTGACTATCAAACAACAAAAGCTGGTACTTGTCGCGTTGAGAGTGAGTGGCATCCACATCGATATGTCATCTTAGACTTTTACCCCACAAATTTGAACCTCTGAATTTCCGCTTCAGTATGATCCAGTGCAGTTTCAAGTTTCAATATCATCCCGCATTTCTGCCAAAGAAGGAGTAATACAGCCAAGTAGGAAAAACCAACTCGATTTGAGTGTAAAGTTAAACTGTGAACCCTGATTTAACTGGCTTTCAACGCATAGTTTCTGTTGATGTAATTCGATTATTTTTTCACGATACATAGGCCAAGCCCTGCATATCCATGTTTTCGTTCAGGTGTATGAGCCTGATGAAATCGTTCAAATACCAGTGCTTTTGATCTTCAGGAATACCACGACCCAAATCCTTCACTGCCATGCTTAACCTACCCTGCCCCGATTCAGTAATGCTGATAGTAATTTCACTATTTTTGTGGCTGTAGCAAATAGCATTATCACTCAAATTATCAAGTAACCATTCAATCAAACCCGAGTCTGCATAAAGCGATGAATTTTCAGTCAGGATTTGAATTTTATATCGATATTTTTTTACTCGCCTTCAGATCAAACCTGGCTAAAACATCTTACCACCTGATATTCATCCAGCTGTATGAACTCAATGGCTAGATACAACTCCACGATGAGCAGATCTCTGCAGAGAACTACAGGGCAGTTGATGAAGCACACGTCGATACCTTTAAATACATCGAGTTGTTTTATAATCAGACAAGGCGACATTCAGCCAATAACTATATCAGCCCAACCAGCATTGCGAGGTAGATTTCGAAATCTAATTTTGCAAGGTTAAGATGATCAACAAAGACATCAATAACCCTGACAGGATTTTCGTCGGCAATGTAATCGTCAAGTATTTCAGGAAATAAGGTAGTTTGAATACGAGCTACGCCCTCAATGAATCTAGCCATTATTTCACCTGTCAGTGTGAATGACTGCTGTATCAACTATGTGTTATGCAGACTGAGTGCCAGATAAAACAGGATTGCAATTTTGATCATCTCAGGTCAGTACGAATACAGCTAATCAGCCCAGTAACAGTGCATCATCTGACAGTTGTTCACCCTGAGTCTTGCTGAACAGGTCCAGTAAATCTTTAACCGTTAAGCCTTTGCGCTCTTCACCTTCTATATCGAAAATTATCTTACCCTGGTGCAGCATAATAGTGCGGCTACCGACTTCCAGAGCCTGTTTCATGCTGTGAGTCACCATCAATGCCGTCTGCTTTTTCTCTTTTATAATCTGACAGGTCAGGTCCAGTACGAATTGACTGGTTTTAGGGTCAAGTGCAGCCGTATGTTCATCCAGCAGTAAAATATTGGATGGCTGAAGGGTTGCCATGAGCAGGCTAACTGCCTGTCTTTGGCCGCCCGATAGCAATCCCATTTTATCTTCCAGGCGATGTTCCAGCCCGAGGTTTAATCGACTCAGGTAATCCCGGTAAGGTTGCTTCCGGCTTTCATTTAATGCTCTTTTAAAGCCTCGTTTATGACCACGTACATCGGCCAATGCCAGGTTTTCTTCGATCGATAAAAATTCACAACTGCCACCCAGAGGATCCTGAAAGACTCGCGCAACCATACCGGCTCTGCGAGAAGTATCCAGCCGGGTCACGTCTTTATTGGCTATTTCTACCTTGCCACTGGTGATATCAATTTCACCACTCAAGGCATTGAGTAATGACGATTTACCGGCTCCGTTGCTGCCGATAACCGTGACAAACTCACCTTCTTTAATATTCAGGTTAATGCCTCGTAAGGCATGAGTTTCGAGAGGTGTATTAATACCAAACTTTATATGCACATCCGTCAGACTAATCATGACCGTGCTTTCCTGAATTTATAGCGGGGTATCACGATGGCGATCATCACCAGGATAGAAGTCACCAGGTTTAAATCCTGGGCTTTAAGTCCAATAAAATCCAGGTTTAGCGCAAAAGCAATCGCCAGTCGATACAAAATAGCCCCGACTATGCAGGCCAGTGCGGCTTTTAACACCGTTGTCGGAGATATAATGGCTTCCCCACCGATGACCGACGCCAGACCCACGACAATCACGCCAACGCCCATGGTGACATCTGCACTGCCCTGGCTCTGTGCGAACAAACTACCTGCCAATGCGACCAAACTATTTGATAATGCCATTCCGGTTAAAATCATCCAGCTCGTTTTCACCCCCTGTGCTCGTGCCATTCGTGCATTGGCACCGGTTGCCCGCATCGCAAGACCCGTTTCCGTGTTCAGAAATTTTAATAGTAGTAATGTGCAGACAATAACCACAATAACAAAAAACAGTGGCGTTGAAGCATAAAAGGGAAGACCGAGGCTGTTGCCCAGGTTTTCTACTGGAGTCAGAATGGTTTCTTCGCCTAATAACGCCACATTGGGTCTTCCCATAATGCGCAAATTAATCGAATACAAGGCGATCATGGTTAAAATAGAAGCCAGCAAATGAAGTATCTTTAACTGCACATTCAACCAGCCGGTTAGAATTCCGGCGAGAGCTCCCGCAATAATGGCTAACCCCGTTGACAACCAGGGATCCCAGCCATTCACAATCAAGGTAGCACTCACCGCAGCACCCAATGGAAAACTACCATCCACTGTCAGGTCGGGAAATTCCAGCACCCTGAATGACAGGTAAACACCGAGCGCGACCAGGGCAAAAATCAGCCCGCTCTCGATAGCCCCTAATAATGCTATTAGACTCATATTAAATGTAATTCTAAATCAAAAGGATAATTCACCACGAAGAACACGAAGGTTTTATTATCGGTAAGTACAAAGCATCAAGGTTATATAAATTTGAAATCATCCTGAAAATAGTTATTTCAAATAAATCATGCTTTTGGTTTTCATCGTGAGCTTCGTGACTTCGTGGAGCATAATCGTTACTTAATTACTTCTTTAGCTTCAGCAATCAGGCTTTCATCCAGAGTAACACCCATTTTTTTAGCTGATGCTGGATTAACAAAAAGTTCCATTTTGTCCACGCCCTGTACCGCTATATCGCCTGGTTTTGTGCCATTTAGAACATCTAAAACGATCTTACCCGTTTGACGTCCCACATCGTAATAATTAAAACCCAGTGCTGCTATTGCACCCTGTTTTACAGAATCCGTATCACCGGCAACAACCGGTAATTTAGCGGCCATTCCTACTTTAACAACTGCAGAAAATGCAGATACCACGGTATTATCGGTTGGCACATAAATAACATCAGCCTTACCTACCAGTGAACGTGCAGCAGATAACACTTCTGATGACTTGGTGGCACCGGCTTCAACTACTTTCATGCCCTGCTGAGGCGCATATTTTTTAACCAGTTCAATCAGAGTCATCGAGTTGGCTTCACCCGGGTTATAAATTACACCGACTGTTTTAGCCGAAGGAACCACTCGTTTCACCAGTGCCATGTGCTTATCAATAGGTGTCAGGTCAGATACACCGGTAATATTTCCACCCGGCTTATCCATGTTTTTCACCAGTTTAGCCCCGAGCGGATCTGTAACTGCTGAAAACACGATGTTTGAATTTCTTGCTGCAGCCGCCACAGTTTGAGCTGAAGGTGTCGCAATGGCCACAATCACATCAGGTGATTTTCCTGCAAATTTCTTTGCGATCTGAGCTGCTGTCGCACTATTCCCCTGTGCAGACTCAAACGTCCACTTCAGGTTTTCACCGGCTGTATAACCTGCAGATGCGAGTTCATCTTTAACGCCTTTTCTGACCGCATCCAGTGCCGGATGTTCAACTATCTGGGTAATTGCCAGTGATTTATCAGCGATAGCCGCTAAAGGAGTTGTTAATGCGAGAACTGTAACTAAACTTGCGATTGATTGTTTGATCATATGGATACCTATTTTTTTGAAGTATTTTTTGCAGTATAAAACAAGATTATATTTTCTATAACCTATAATATGGATTTAAGCCAAATCAAACTGAAATAGGTTCCGTCAAAAACCCCATGAGCAAAATTTTCCTCTCAATTGTACTGCTGTTATCCATCAATGGATGCGTTACAGACTCTTCTGCCACCCATGAAACCGGCCACAGCATCAATTTGAAGGGCGGTGCTGACCCTGAAGCAGATGCTTTGGCTGCACTCGATAAAAGAGATTTTCGTTTTATGGCGATTTCGTTACGAGGAACAGTTATCCCCGGAGTAGACGGTGAAAAAAGCCTTCAATATAAACTCAGGTGTGGAGTGAAATACATGAGCGGGGTATCTGATGCCATGCACAGTCAGCAGGAATTAGCAAAGGTACAGGAAATTATTGACTATGCTACTAAATATAATGCGGTGATTAAAACCCGGTGTTTTCCCTGAGTTATTTTACAGTCTTTAAGTTTGTAGCAATTCTGGTCAGAATTTTTTATTGAACCACAGAGGTACGCAAAGGTTTTTTAGCAGGTTTCCGTGTTAAGTTAAATGTTCTACGTTTAGAGAGAGGCTGAGTTACAAAAATTAGCAATACAATTGTCTTTCTCTGCCTACCTTTGCGTCCGTTGCGTTGAATCATCTCTTAATCGTCTTCTAAAATAGAAGGCCGAAAACAATCCACCTAACCAGTAAAAATCGATAGAGCCACCGCCACCGGATGAGCTGGAATCATCAGTCTCTCCAGAGAAATCAACTTCCAGACTATAATCACCGGTGGTTATCTCAAATGCACCTTCAATGGAGATAAAATAAGTCCCTGCATCCAGCTCTTCGGTAATCAAACAGTTAAATCTATTACCTCCATCATCATCAAAAGAAATAAGGCTTTGAGATGATGCTTCAGCATAAACTCCACACATGGTATCGGTAACACCAACGGTTTGTATAGTGACAGTACCAGCAGAAGGCAGCGAAAATTTAAAATAGTCGATATCATTCGAAAACTGGATAGCATAGTCATAGGTATCCGAAAATTCGATATCATCAGCACTGAAAAAGGTATCGTTGGTTTCATCACCAAAGCCACTATTACCTGACGAGCAGCTCTCTGTTGGAAAGTCTGAAATTAACAAACCACCCGTATTGTAAAAAACAGTTTTCCCTGTTGTCTCAAACGGACTACTACCGGTAATAACTAAATCATCATCCGAAATATCATAAAAAATATTATCACTGCACTGAATTTTAAATCGCGCCTGAGAGTTTGAGTAATCAGGTAAACTAACTAAAGCACTTCCATCGTTTGTTTCATTCTGAGATAACAACGTTTCAAAATAAGTACTCTTAGTGCTATTAAAAGTGAGTAAACTGATATCAACGGTCGCACAGTTCACCGGTGCTACATCGGTATTAGCGACATCCCAGGTGATATCGTAACTATCAAGGCCTGCAAGAGATTGACGGGTATTAAAGGAGGTTAATTGAAAAGGTCCGGAGTCATTATCAACAGAGAGTAAAAGATCGTCTCTTCCGATTCCACTATTTCCATCTCGCGCCGTGACACGAAAATTTAGTGAGCGTGACTGACAGGCCAGACTTTCACTGTCGTCAAACAAATTTTGCAGGGTTGTGCCCAGTGCCGGAAAATGCCTGGAGTTTTCAGCCTGCGGTAAATAACTGCGAAAAAGCGCATTATCGCCAAAATCAGCACCCAGTGAGACAGCACTGGTCGCGGTGCCCGCATCCATCTGAGCCCAGGAATAAGTAAGTGCATCTCCATCGGCGTCACTAGCTGAAGCTGACAGTATGAACGGGGTTTTTCGAGGAATCGTATAATCATTCCCTGCATCGACTACTGGTAAACTGGGATTCAAAATGCTGACAGACTCTCCACAACTTGCACCCGAATTAAAAGCATCAATTGACTGAGTAGAAACCGCATGAAACATGGCATCGGTATGATCCACTATATTTTCTGCACCGCAGATACCCGCGTAGCTCATAATGGTGGATCCGCTGCCCGGCTCAACCGCAAATTCAGGCACACGGTTAATACCAGAGCAGGCACTCGAGGTTCCATTAAAGGTATGCTCTGCACTAAATTGATGCCCCATTTCATGGGCGACAAAATCAATATAAAAAGCATCTCCAACAGGATTGGCCAGGCCTGTGACTCCACCGGCTTTAGCCGTATTGCTACAAACAGAACTTACATAAGCGATACCGCTTCCACCACTACTTCCTGCCGTACTAAAAACATGACCAATATCATAATTACTGCTACCAATTACAGCATCAATATTATCCTGGTTTTCTTCCAGCATGGCCGAGGCATCAGAATTAGAATAGTCAACGGGCAGGTTTCCACTGGTTTCCAGTAAATTATCATTATTGCCAACCAGTTCCAGCTTAATCCCTAGATCACGTTGATAAATCTGATTTACCCGGTTTATGGCTGTAATAATTTGAGCACTCGCTATTCGGTCTGTCCCTCCAACAGCAGCCACATACTCCGTGGTTGCAGCAACGGCCAGACGATAAACCCGTAAGCTGCCCGCCGTGCGTGAAGCTGTCCTGGCTGCCGTAATTCCAACAGGCGAAGAATGTGTATGCCCCTTTACACCACAATTAAAGGTCTTGGTTTGGTGTTGTGATTTCCTGCCATAGGCACGATATGTATCATCACTTTGCGGATCAATATAAAACGTGCCTCTGGGATCAGTAATCATTCCATGAAAACCCTTAGGATCTATGCTTAATCGACCACTGGCATAGGGATTATCCAGGCCTTGAATTTTATAGGTTTTGATGTCCGGGTACCTGGCGGCCAGGCCGGCAGCCATAATGGGGGATTCTTCAATGCTAAATCTTTCGATCTTTCCGTTACTGACGGGTAACTCTATTTCGCTAATTCCTGCTGAACGTCCTTCATGAGTTGCTCGCGACAACTGCTGCCTGAGCTTGATCTGGTCAACTCTATAAAAATTACCTGACTGTGGCTGATCAGTGGTATTTCGTAGACCCTGCTTTACAATATTCCAGGTACCACTATCTGCTTTTGCAAAGGTCGAAAGTAGTAACAAACATAATATGGTAACCAGTCTAATTCTGTTCATTTGAATCCAGTCAGGAAAGTATTTATTGAGTGTGGCCAAAAATTCTTATATTTCCAGTAACTATTGCATTGATTTACAAATCACCAAGAGCCTAAAAATCCCATTCACCACGAAATCACGAAGCTTTAAAAAGACATTAATATATAAACAGGCTATTACTCTCATGTAAAGCGTCCAGTTGTAGGCTGAATCGCAGCTGCAACGAGAGAAAACAGACTATAAAAAGTCTGCACTTCACTCGCTACAATGAAACTCTTTTTATCTCCCTTCGTATTTCTTCCCGCCTCGGCAATAGCTCCTGCATTGCTCCACCTGCGGGCGTCCTGCCCCTGGTTCGTGGTGAAAAATATGTTATCGAGCAAACTATTCAAACGGATGTTTAACAATAATCGTTTCAGCTCTATCAGGGCCGGTGGAAATAATATCCACAGGAACTCCGGTAAGTTCTTCAACCTTTGCCAGGTAATCGCGTGCAGCCTGTGGTAATTCGTCATAAGACTTACAGTCTACAGTAGATTGCTGCCAGCCCGGTACTTCAATGTATTCCGGTTGACACTCTTCAAAGCGGTCTGAACCCACAGGAGGGTTGGTGACTCTTTCACCATTCAAATCATAAGCGACACAAATTTTTATAGTCTCGAGATCATCCAGTACATCCAGTTTGGTCATGCAGATACCAGTCACCGAATTGATTTTAAGAGAACGATTCAGAGAAACCGTATCGAGCCAGCCACAACGACGTTGGCGTCCTGTGGTTGCACCAAATTCATGTCCCTTGGTACCCAGGTATTTACCAGTTTCATCGCCTTCATCATTTTCCAGGTCATAAACGAGTTCCGTAGGAAATGGGCCTGAACCAACACGTGTTGTGTAAGCTTTTACGATACCGCAAATATATCCCAGGTCAGACGGGCCAACACCAGAACCGGAAGCAGCGCCACCCGAGGTGGTGGTTGAAGAAGTTACATAAGGATAGGTGCCATGATCTATATCCAGTAACGCGCCCTGCGCGCCCTCGAACATAATCGACTCACCTTTGGCATTCATATCATGCAAAATTCCAGGAATATCACCGATCATGTGTTTTAAAATTTCAGCCTGAGCTAGCGCTTCATCCAGCACTGTCTGATAATCAACAGTAGGCTGTTTATAGTAGTGCTCTAGAGCAAAGTTATGATATTCCATGACTTCTTTCAGGCGTTTGGCAAAGTGATCAGCATCCATCAGCTCACCCAGTCTTAAACCCCGGCGAGAGATTTTATCTTCATAACAGGGGCCGATTCCACGACCCGTGGTACCGATGGCTTTATTGCCACGAGCAATTTCACGAGCCTGATCCAGCGCAATGTGATATGGCAAAATCAGCGGGCAGGATTCACTGAGCTTGATTCGCTCTCGAGCAGGAATACCGTTTTTCTCCAGCATATCCATTTCTGTCAGTAAAGCAGAAGGAGAAAGCACTACCCCGTTACCGATCAGGCACATTACATTTTCTCTTAATACACCTGACGGCACTAAATGTAATACAGTTTTTTCACCATCGATGACCAGTGTGTGACCCGCATTATGTCCACCCTGAAAGCGCACAACCGCACTGGCCCGATCTGTGAGTAAATCAACAATTTTACCTTTTCCTTCATCTCCCCATTGGGTTCCGATGACGACTACATTTTTTGCCATAACATTTTGCCTTTAATTTAAGTAACTGTTCACCATGAATTCTATTTAACCTCTTTAACGACCCATTGATTACCGTCATGGATTATCTGTCGGTTACACATTTGCTGCTGAGCTGAATTGTCACCATCCGATAAATCATTGATGACTCGCTCACCATTATCTCGTAACTGTTTAATGAGTTGCTGTAAATTTTCATCTTTATGACTGGGTGCCAATATTGCAGCCTTAACCGGAGAACTTAATTCCGAAAGATGAAACAGGTTGAGTAAGTCAGTACTAAAACCTGTTGCGGGTCGGGCAACACCAAATACTGATCCGATATCATCGTAGCGACCGCCACGAGCTATATCACGTCCCAGTCCCGGAAGGAAAGCCGCAAAAACCAGGCCAGTATGATATTCGTAACCGCGTAATTCGGATAAATCACAATGAATCAAAACGTCTGGAAAACGCTGTTGAACTCCATTAGCCACAGCTTCAATATGATCGAGTGCGGCTAAACATTCTTCAGCAGCACCCTTAAATACATCACGAGCTTCATCAATAATTTCAACACTGCCATTCAGTAGTGCCAACTGACAAAACTGATTTCGAGTGGTTTCTGTCAAGGATTGATCAGCCAGAAAGGCTTTCAGCTCAGGTATCGATTTACGTTGCAACATATCGAATAAAACATTTTCTAATGTTTTATCGAGTCCTGACTGTTCAACTAAAGAACGAAAAATACCAACATGACCTAAATCGATGGAGACATCTTTTAGCGGAATACGCTGCAATGTTTCAAGCATCAGGCAAACCACTTCAATATCGGCTTCTATCGATGCATTACCAAAAACTTCAGCGCCAATTTGCAATGGAGACCGACTGGGATTAAGCCCGTCCGCATAGGCATGAACCAAATGTCCGCAATAACAGAACCGGGATGTTCCTGTATTGGCAAGTTGATGCGCATCAATACGAGCAACCTGAGGCGTCATGTCTGATCTCAGACCCATCTGCTTGCCAGTTAGCTGGTCAACCAGTGTGTATGTCTTTCGATCCAGCGAATTTGCCGTGCCCGTTAATAAAGAATCAGTAAATTCAATCATGGCGGGTATGACAAAATCATATCCCCAACTATCATATAGACTGAGTAATTGTTGACGTAGTCGCTCTACCGCAGAAGCATCTGGCGGTAATATTTCTTCGATGCCATCGGGTAGCAACCAGCGATTATTCGGTGTTTGAGTCAAAATTTAACCTCTAGCCTCTAACCAGGTACAAAAACAGAACTCCGGCAATCATACTGCCAAAACCAATCATTCGAATCGACTTTTCAGGAAAGGTAGCCATTTGCATCATGGTATTCTTATAGCCCTTCGGATTAATGAAAGGCAATAAGCCCTCAATGACCATGACCAGAGCCAGTGCAGCTAATAAGTCGTTCCAGTTCATAACTTCTCTTTTTTAGACGCACGAACGGGCAGTAAAAAGGAACTGCCCGTTCATACAATCGTGTAGTTTACTATTTTCCAGTAGAACCTTTAAAGAACTTAAAGAACTCAGATTCAGGGTTTAACACCAGAATATCAGCAGAATTTTTAAAGCTTCCTTTATAAGCCGTCAAACTACGGGTAAAAGAATAAAACTCTTTATCCGCGCCGTAAGCATCTGCATAGGTTTTAGCAGCTGTTGCATCACCGTTACCACGAATTTCTTCTGACTTACGATAAGCTTCAGCCAGAATTTCTGTGCGTTGACGATCTGCATTCGCTCTAATTCCTTTCGCCTTTTCTTCACCTGCGGAACGAAAAGCCTTAGCTACCGTGGCACGTTCCTTAATCATTCTGAGGAAAACCGAGTTACTAACATTAGCGGGCAGTTCTACTTTTTTAATCCGAACGTCCACCAGTTTAATACCCATATCGAGAGTTTTCTTACCGGCATTTTCATTAACGGCCTGCATAATGGCAGAACGCTCACCAGAAATAACTTCATGAATCGTCTTGGAACCAAACTGCCCCTTCATTTCATCATTTAAGATAGAAACTATACGAGAAACAGCAATTCGCTCATCGCCCTGAGTAGACGTGTAGTAATCACGCGGATTAGATATACGCCACTTAACAAATGAATCGACGATTACGTTTTTCTTTTCACTGGTCAGAAAACGTTCTGAAGGCGTATCCAGCGTCAGTATCCGGCTGTCAAACTTTCGTATATTATTGATCAGTGGGATTTTCCAGTTCAGTCCAGGCTGATCGACTGTTTCAACAATTTCACCCAGTTTGAATTTAATTGCCAGTTCACGCTCGTGCACAACATAGGTCGACATCCATACAATCACACCCAGAAATATCGCTATAACCATTCCAAATTTGATATTACTCATTATCTTGTCTCCCGTGAGCGACTACGTGAGGTATTTCGATTAAATTCTTCCAGTACATTACGTGTTGCAGTTCCATTATTGAGTGACGACGCTGGTACCCCTCTATTCATAGAAGAACCGGTACCGCCTGACATCAGTTTATCCAGGGGCAGATACATCAGGTTGCCACTATTTTGCGAATCCATAATCACTTTTGAATTATTGGCCATCACCTCTTCCATGGCGTCCAGATACAATCTTTCACGGGTTACTTCAGGGGCACGTTGATACTCAGCTAACAACTGGGTAAAACGCTCAGTTTCACCTTCCGCAGATTTGGTTACTCTGGTGCGATAAGCTTCAGCATCTTCCAGCATGCCCTGTCCATCACCTCGAGCCTTCGGAACAACATCATTACGATAAGCATTCGCTTCATTGATAATTCTCTGCTCATCTTCTCGTGCTTTTATCGCATCGGCAAAAGCGTCCTGAACTTCTTCAGGGGGCTGAGCTTCGTTCAGGTTCACCTGCAACACATTTAAACCGGTCGCATATGAATCCAGGATATCCTGCATGATACGTTTAGTTTCAGAAGAAACTGTCGCACGACCGTCTGTGATGACAAAATCCATGGTGCTACGACCGACCACTTCACGAACAGCTGTTTCAGCTGCCTGCTTCAAAGTGATATCAGGTTCACGCACTTCAAATACATAGTTCTGTGCATTTTTGACGTTGTATTGAACTTCCAGACTCAATGAAACGATATTTTCATCTTCAGTCAGCATTTGAGAATTGTGGTTAATCTTGCGAATACCTTCTACGTTAACCTGTTCAACTTCATCGATAGGCCATGGAAGACGCCAGTGGGGTCCAGGCATGGTTATATCAGATTTGGCACCGAAACGTGTTTCAACACCACGTTTACCTTCGTCGACTATGTAGATACCACTCAGTAGCCAGACAACAACCAGAGCGCCAACAGCAATCAGGATAATTCCGGAATAGTCCTCCGAACCTCCACTTCTACTGCCATTGCTGCCACTACCTTTACCACTTCCAAGAAGACCGTTCAGTTTCTTCTTGAGATTTTTAAATACTTCATCAAGATCTGGTGGGGCATCATTATTACGTTGTCCCCAGGGATCTTTGTCTTTACCCGGTTCATTCCAGGGCATAGTACTTCTCCAAAATAAATTAAATTAGCTAAGATATCTTTGTGACCGGTCAACAGCGCACAAAGGATGTGAATTGTAAGAGGGTCAGGCCGCTCCTGCAAGCTCACCAGTGGAGATATGGAATCTTTCTGGTGATATTTCAAGGTGACGGGATAGTTTTTTTATTTGAATTTCACTGATTTGCAATAATAACTGAATCGATCCATCATCATGGTAGGTTTCTTCAGTAACGACTTTAAGCTCATACAGCCTGGATCTGATTAAACCTTCAGTCGGTTTCAACACCAGCTCACAACATACAGTTTCTTCTGCAAAGATTTCAAGAATCACTTCTTTAAACAGTTCAAACCCTTCTGTTGATTTGGCTGACAACCATATTCGAGTTGCCTTTCCATCTTCATCTCGATCAATTCGAGCGGGGTATTCGGCCAGGTCTATCTTGTTAAAAACTTGCAACTGAGGTGTTTCATCAGCCCCTACTTCGGCCAATACCTGATTAACAGCATCTATTTTTTCCTGTCGATTTTCATCAACACAGTCAATAACGTGCAATACCAGGTCTGCTTCCCGGGTTTCCTGTAGAGTTGCTCTAAATGCGGCGACCAGATCATGTGGTAAGTGACGAATAAAGCCTACCGTATCGGCCATAATGACAGACAGGTGCTCATCAACTTCAAGTTTACGCAATGTAGGATCAAGTGTTGCAAACAACTGATCAGCCGCATAAGCATCCGATTCAGTTAACGCATTAAACAGAGACGACTTGCCGGCATTGGTATAACCGACTAATGACAGGGTTGGAATTTCAGCTCTGTTTCTGGCCTGCCGACTTTGCTGGCGCTGTTTAGCTACCTTTTCCAGCCGGTTATTCAGGTATTTAATGCGCTTACCCAGTAAACGACGATCAGTTTCCAGCTGAGTTTCACCCGGTCCTCTGAGACCAATACCACCCTTTTGACGTTCCAGATGGGTCCAGCCTCTCACCAGGCGAGTTGAGAGATGTTTGAGTTGTGCCAGCTCGACCTGTAACTTTCCTTCAAAGGAATGAGCGCGTTGAGCAAAAATATCCAGTATTAAACCTGTACGATCCAGAACACGACATTGTAATTCCTGCTCCAGGTTTCGTTCCTGAGAGGGAGATAACGCATGATTAAATAATACGACATCGATCTCATGCGATCGCACAAGCGAGACTATTTCTTCCAGCTTTCCCTTTCCCACGAATAACCTGGGAGATGGCAGGCGCCGGCTTCCAACAACAATATCGACGTCTTCAACACCTGCAGATCTAACCAGTTCTATGAATTCATTCAGATCATCCTGATCTGCGCTTTCTGGAAAATTAATATGAACAAGTAAAGCTCTTTCCCCACCAGTATGACGTTCTAACTCTAACAATCAATTCTCCAAATAGCGGGTTTATTACTGGTTGAACTCGTCATCAGCATCCGATTCAGGTTTGTCAATCTGTACATTTCGTGCAGGAACGATGGTGGATACCGCATGTTTGTATACCATCTGGCTGACATTATTCTTCAGTAAAATGACAAACTGATCAAAAGATTCTATTTGCCCCTGTAACTTGATTCCATTCACAAGGAAGATAGAGACGGGTACGTGCTCACGACGTAACGCGTTAAGAAAGGGTTCTTGTAACATTTGCCCTTTTGACATAGTAGTGCTCCTATTTTTGTTATTAAGTACGGTTCGAGTGTATCAGAAAATTCTAAATTTCCTAGTCAGTCCTTAAGATTGTGTCACATGAGAAGATTTTCAAGGATATAGGGTGTTGATAAAATGATCTCTAACAATAATCAGACGAAAGACCATGTTTTTTTTATAAAACGTGATAGCTACATTAAACCTGAGTAGCTGCACACCTCATCGAATGAATAGTCTCGATAGTTAAGACGTTTCACATCCTGATATTTACGCAACCAGGTCAATTGTCGCTTTGCCAACTGGCGTGTAGCAACGACAGACTTATTGACCATCTCCTGGTAACTAAAGTTCCCGTCCAGATACATCCACATTTGCCGATACCCGACACAGCGCATCGACGGAAGCTCCAGGTTTAAGTCCTCACGTCTACGCAACTCAATAACTTCCTGCTCAAATCCCTGATCCAGCATGAGCTGAAAACGTTGTTCGATGCGTTGATGCAGTTCGGCACGCTCAGGAACTTCCAGTACAAGGCGTTTAAAGTCGATACAGGGTGTTTTTTTGTTTTGCTGCAATAATTCAGACATCGGTTTTCCACTTAAGCGATAAACCTCGATCGCTCTCAGGATTCTCTGCGGGTCGGTTGGTTTAATGCGTGAAGCTGTTTCGGGATCTATTCCCTGTAACTCGGCATACAAAGAAGCTAATCCTTCATTTTCCTGTTGCTGCTGTAACTGTGAACGTAAATTTTCATCCGCCATCGGCAGATCATTCAAACCTTGTTCCAGTGCATTGAAGTACATCATGGTGCCGCCAGCCAATAACGGGATGTTCCCTCTCTGATTAATTTGTTTTATGAGATCAGTCGCCTGCTGCACAAAATCCCAGGCTGACCATCGCTGCGATGGATCGAGAATATCAATCAAAAAATGCGGGGCACGTCGTAACAGTTCAGCATCGGGTTTGGCCGTGCCTATATCCATATCTTTATATATGAGCGCTGAATCAACGCTGACAATTTCTACCGGGAATTGCTCTGCCAGTTTTACTGCAAGATCAGTTTTTCCCGTGGCTGTCGCGCCCATGAGCAAAATAGCTTCAGGTCTTTTCATTTACTGTCCGCGTAAAAAGAAGCTATCCAGTTGATCCAGGCTCAACTGCTTCCAGGTTGGACGACCATGATTACATTGACCGCTACGCTCCGTTTGCTCTATATCCCTCAGCAAAGCATTCATTTCACCGATATTGAGCAGCCGATTGGCACGCACAGAACCGTGGCAGGCCATGGTTGACAATATATCATTACTGGATTGCTCAACACGCTGACTTTGACCAAACTCCATCAGATCACTTAATACATCACGTACCAGTTTTTCTATATTCGCATGTTTTAACAAAGCAGGAACTTCCCGAACTCGCAACTGTTCATGGCTCAACCTTTCCAGTTTCAGCCCAAACTTATTCAACTCCTGTTCTTTATTCTCCACCAGTTCAGCTTCAGACTGGCTAACATTTATTGTTAATGGAACCAGTAAAGGCTGACTGATTATGCCTTCCTGTTCAGCATTTTGTTTCAACCGTTCGTACACAATTCGTTCATGAGCAGCATGCATATCCACCAGCACCAATCCTGAATCATTTTCAGCCAGAATATAAATACCTTTTAACTGGGCTAAAGCATAACCAAGCGGTGGTGCTAAAGATTCTTTTTGCTCCGAAGTTTGTTCAGGTTTAGCCAGTAACTCAGCATAATTTTCCAGCCGTTCCCGAACCTGATCAGGCGAACGATCAAAACTGGCATATTGAGCCGGTGAGTGATTCTGCATGAAATCAATTCTACTCTGTTCAAATTCCAGCGGACTGGATTCAATATTTCCCGTTTGCAGGGCAAATGCCGGGCTCGCTAATTGCTGCTCGGGTTGAACATCCGCCAATGCCCGGTGCAAACTGCGATAAAGAAAATCATGAACCTGTCGGGAATTTCTGAACCTGACTTCATGTTTTTGCGGATGAACATTGACATCTACCTGACGCGGATCGACGCTAAGGTACAAAACAAAGGCACTATGACGACCATGAAAAAGTACATCCTGATATGCCTGGCGCACCGCATGACTGATCACTTTGTCACGAATCATGCGCTGATTGACAAA
This sequence comes from Gammaproteobacteria bacterium, assembly GCA_024225395.1. Lineage (GTDB taxonomy): Bacteria > Pseudomonadota > Gammaproteobacteria > JACNJF01. Next base: position 14,650 of record JAAEMR010000065.1, on the reverse strand, counting down.
GAAATACTGCATATCGGCCTGGCTTCGAGAAAAAGTGGGTAAAGCAACCCAGCCTTTTAAGGACATTCCATCAATTTCAATATCAATGATCACAATACTGGACGCAAATTCACTGCCACAGATTCTGGATAATCGCATTTGATTACTGGTTTCAGAATCAGCAACCGGTAACTGGTAAACAGTTTTACGATTGTGAATCAGGCGCAATGCAACCGAAGGATGACTTAAAGCCAGAGTTTTGAAGAGAGATTCAATGTGATTAAATTCGGTGCGCTCGGTGCGTAGAAATTTTTTACGGGCTGGCACATTATAAAAAAGGTCTCTCACTTCAATCGTTGTGCCAGACTGTTGTTGAGGTGATGGCTCGACTGACTGTTCTGTTCGGGCCTCAATTTTCCAGCCATGCTGTTCATCGGCAAGAGAAGAGCTAATACTCAACCGGGAAACTGATGCAATACTGGGCAAAGCCTCTCCTCTAAAGCCTAGACTACCTATTGCTTCCAGATCATCAAGGCTGTGAATTTTACTGGTTGCATGGCGTGACAAAGCAAGTTGAAGGTCATCTTTATTGATACCCACTCCATTATCGACAATCCTTATCAACTTCATGCCACCCGATTCGATTTCAACATCGATGGACGTTGCACCAGCATCGAGACTGTTTTCAACCAGCTCCTTGACCACAGAAGCAGGACGCTCGACGACTTCTCCAGCAGCTATCTGGTTTATTAAATGATTGGGGAGTTGCTGAATTTTCGGCACAACAGTACAGGGCGATTAAAAGAGTGCACTACAATATCAAAAACAGCACAACAGGTGAATGAATAGCTTCGGTGGAAATTAAATTTTATTTAACTTTTAACGAAAAAGCGATGATATGTTTTAGAGAGCCAGCCGCCATCTGATAATTTTTCTGTCACTGAGAATTTCTGCCTGACCAGTGGAACATAACTCTGATCATCACTCATAATGTGATTAATTAACCAGGTTTTCAGTAGCTCCACCAGTTCGTCACTGACATCCACCCCGTCTTTAAATGACTTATGCAAAACATTCAAACGCTGGGTAAAGGCTTCATGAGTTTGCTGATGAACCGAAAAAAATTCATACCCGGCTTCTTCCATTAAAGCTTCTTCGAAAGCAAAATGAGAATAGGTATAGTCAATAAGTGAATCGATTATCAGGCCAATATCATCTCGCCCGGCATTTCCCTTAGAGTCAATTAAGCTATTAATATAGTCAACAATTCGATGGTGCTGAACATCAATAACACCTATACCCACTTCAAATTCTGGCTTCCATTCGATGTGATTCATATGCACCAACTTTAACCGAATATATTCTTAAGACTGCGCGATAACCATCCATCTTGTTTTTTTGAATCGAGGCCTTGCAGGTTGGTTCTTACCAGCTCGACGTAATCATTATCATCACTTTTAATATGATTGACTAACCAGGCTTGTAAAGTATTGAGAAGTTCGGCTGTGATATCCTCACCCATTTTGAAACGCTGAACATAATCACCCACTCTTTTAACAAACAGCTGGTGCACCCGTTTATGCCCCTTGACAAAGGGATAACCCGCTTCTTCCATCAAGCTTTCTTCAAAAGTGAAATGTGACAGCGTGTAATCGACCAGTTCCGTAAGAACGCTCGATATTAGTTCTTTATCTGAGTTTGCTCCGGCATCATCGAGTTTATTGATATATTCGACTATTCTTTTATGTTGATTATCTATGACCTGAATACCGGTATCCAGATCCTGGGTCCATTCAATATGCGCCATAAGTACCTCACTCAGCTGGTTATGACAGTTTTAACAGGCCAATCAGCGATCAGCCGGAATATTACATATTGAAATTGTAGACCAAAGCCCAGTTAATGCTGAATAATTTGACTGAGGAACAGTTTAGTTCTTTCGTGCTGGGGATTATCAAAGAATTCATGTGGATCATTCTGTTCGATGATTTGACCAGCATCCATAAAGATAACGCGATTAGCCACCTTTTTCGCAAAACCCATTTCATGGGTTACACAAATCATCGTCATACCCTCTTCAGCCAATTCGACCATAACATCCAGAACTTCTGAAATCATTTCAGGATCAAGTGCAGAAGTGGGTTCGTCAAAAAGCATAACTTTAGGACTCATACACAAACTACGTGCTATTGCTACACGCTGTTGCTGACCACCGGATAACTGACCTGGATATTTTTTAGCCTGCTCTGGAATCTTGACGCGTTCCAGGTATTTCATGGCGATTTCTTCAGCGTCTTTACGAGGCATTTTTTTGACCCAGATTGGTGCCAGAGCCAGATTCTCTAAAATGGTTAAATGCGGGAACAGGTTAAAGTGCTGAAACACCATGCCCACTTCTTTACGTATTTGCTCGATATGTTTCAGATCACCGGTTAATTCGGTTCCATCAACAATTATCTGTCCTTTCTGGTGTTCTTCCAGGTGATTGATACAACGAATTGCCGTCGATTTTCCTGACCCTGATGGACCACAGATAACGATGCGCTCACCCTTGCTAACCTTCAGATTAACATCTTTCAAAACATGAAAACTGCCATACCATTTATGTACCGCATTCATTTCAATGATGTGTTGATTGTCTGTCATGGCAATTACCTTTTATGTCCTGTGTGTAGTTTAGCTTCCAGAGCAATACTGTATCGAGACATGCTGAAACAGAATACCCAGAATACGCTGGCTGCAAATACATAACCTTCAGTATCAAAACCTAACCAGGCCGAATCTGAATTTGCTTGTTGGATGATCGCCAGCAAATCAAACAGGCCGATGATCAAGACTAGAGTGGTGTCTTTGAATAATGCAATAAAGGTGTTAACAATACCTGGAATAACCAGTTTTAATGCCTGGGGAAGAATAATCAAACCCATGCTTTTCCAGTAACTTAAACCCAGTGCCTGTGCGGCTTCATACTGCCCCTTGGGAATAGCCTGCAATCCACCACGAACCACTTCCGCCATATAAGCAGACTGGAACATGATAATGCCTATCATGGCTCTGAGTAATTTATCAAAATCTGTACCTTCAGCGAAAAACAGTGGCAGCATAACGGATGACATAAACAGTACCGTTATTAAAGGAACTCCGCGCCAGAATTCAATATAAACCACTGAAACTGATTTCACGATAGGCATTTCAGAACGACGTCCCAGTGCCAGCACGACGCCTATGGGCAGAGAGGCCACAATACCGACACCGGAAAGAACCAGTGTTAACATCAGACCGCCCCATTTATTGGTTTCGACAACTTCCAGCCCAAATGAACCACCATGGATAAGAAAATAAGCAATGATGGGGTAGATCACCAGGATAAAACCACCCAGCATCCATTTATAGTTAAATGACTTGATAAACAGTGGAATCATCAAAGCTATTAATAACAGGCCTGCAGAGTTTGGTCGCCAGAGTAAATCCTTAGGATAGAAGCCATACATAAACTGCGTGAAGCGACTGTCGATGAAAGCCCAGCAAGCTCCAGCACCCTCAACTTCACAGACTTCGCGAGAACCTCCTGTCCACACAGCATCAATAAACAACCATTGAATAAGAGGAGGTATATAAAGATAAAGCAAATAAAATACAAATAAACTGAGTACCGAGTTTACATAGCTGGAAAACAGGTTTTTCCTTAACCAGCCCATGATACCAGTGGTATTCGAAGGGGGTTCCAGGTCAGGATGATTACCAAGTTCGTACGTTTGAGTTTCTGTCGTCATGATCATCTCCCTCCTATCGCTCAACCAGAGCCATTCGTTTATTAAACCAGTTCATAAACATCGAAATGGTTAAGCTGATAGTCAGGTAGACACCCATGGTCATCATGGTGATTTCTACTGCCTGCCCGGTTTGATTAAGCGTTGTCCCCATAAACACAGCGACAATATCGGGATAACCTATAGCTGTAGCCAGCGAAGAGTTTTTAGCCAGATTTAAATATTGACTGGTTAAAGGTGGAATAATGACTCGCATGGCCTGCGGTATAATAATTAAACGCATGGTTTTACCTCGCGTTAAACCCAGTGCCATGGCTGCTTCAGTTTGCCCGTGACTTACCGCATTAATACCGGCTCGAACCGTTTCTGCTATAAATGTTCCAGTGTAGATTGTTAATGCCAGTAACAGAGCCAGTAACTCTGGAATAATCGACACACCACCCTGAAAGTTAAAACCTTTTAGTGCAGGGTAATCCCAGCTAAGCGGAGAACCCATCATTAAAAATACAACCAGTGGCAAGCCAAAGATCAATCCTAGTGAAGAAAAGAAAACAGGAAATTGCTGGCCAGTTAATTCCTGTCGCTTATTAGCCCATCGCGCAAGAAATACCGTTGCAATAATACCAATAACAAACAACCAGAAAACAATGGAAAAACCATCTTCAGGAACAGGAGAAGGAACGTATAAACCTCTATTATTAAACTCTATCCCTGCACCCAGAGACATACTTTGTCTAACCCCGGGCAATGAAGCAAGAACTGCAAAATACCAGAAGAAAATTTGTAGCAATAGCGGGATATTTCTAAAAATTTCTATATAGACTGTCGCTACTTTTGCCACTATCCAGTTATTGGATAACCGGGCGACACCCATGATAAAACCCAGAAAAGTCGCAAAAAATATACCCAGACCGGATATAAGCAACGTATTTAACAATCCTACAAAGAATGTTCGTCCATAAGTATGGGACTCATCAAATTCAATAAGACTTTGCAGAATACCAAAACCAGAAGGTTCGTTAAGGAAAGCAAAACCGGTAGAAATACCCCGTGATTCCATATTGGACAGGGTATTATCAACTATTGAAACGATAAAATAACCGAGCCCTATTACCAGTATAATTTGAAAAAATAATGCCCTGTATTTCGGGTCATTCCATATTGCTGGCTTGGACGGTTTTAAATCCGAATCATGATCAGACATGCTTCGCTCCGATTAAGGTAGAGTTATTATTTTAAAAAGAAATTTTTTATTTCTCGTAATTTGTATATCTATTCAAAATTATTTTTTTGTTTAATTCTGGATAGATATTCACCGCTCTCACACACCCTGTATTCGCGGCTTAATGCACATCCTGTACAAAAAAAAAGGGACATGATAAACATGTCCCTTTTTATGATTCGAATTAACGAATAGGTGGTGCGTATTGCAGGCCGCCTTTACTCCATAGCGCATTTAAGCCACGAGAGATTTTAAGCGGAGAGCTCATTCCAACATTACGTTCGAAAGATTCACCATAGTTACCCACTTGAGAAACGATGTTATAAGCCCAACCATCACCCAGACCTAACTTTTCGCCCTGGCCGCCCATTAAACGTCCAATAGATGGGTTCTTGGTGCTTTTCATGCTGCTCGCATTTTTAGAAGTAACACCCAGTTCTTCAGCGTTAACCATAGCCATTAATGACCATTTAACAATATTAAACCATTTGTCATCGCCCTGACGCACAACAGGTCCTAAAGGCTCTTTAGAAATAACTTCAGGCAGTACAATTGCAGCTCCAGGATTCTTCAGCTTGATGCGAAGAGCATATAGCTGAGATTGGTCAGAAGAAAGCATGTCACAACGACCGGCTTCAAAACCTTTGATAGTTGCATCTGAAGTATCATAAGTTACTGACTTGTATTTCATGCCGTTTTCACGGAAATAATCAGCCAGGTTTAATTCAGTCGTTGTTCCAGCCTGAATACAAACTGCAGCACCATCAAGTTCTAATGCGCTTTTTACGCCTAGACCCTTAGTAACCATGAAACCTTGACCATCATAGTAGTTAACACCAGCGAAGTTCAAACCCAGTGAGCCATCACGAGTCAGAGTCCAGGTAGTGTTACGAGAAAGCATGTCAATTTCACCAGACTGTAGAGCAGTGAAACGCTCTTTAGCAGTTAGTGGAGTGTATTTAACTTTGCCTGCATCACCCAGCGCTGCTGCAGCAACTGCACGACAAACGTCAACATCCAGTCCTTTCCAGTTACCAGAAGCATCTGCATTTGAGAAACCCGGCAAACCAGTACTGACACCACATTGAACAAAGCCTTTACTTTTTACAGAACTAAGTGTGTCGGCAGATGCAGTATTTGCTGCAACCGCAAGAATAGAAGTCAACAATAATGTTGAAGTAAGTTTTTTCATGAATATCCCCTCAGATATTAATTTCTTAAATTATATTAAAAACTGCAATAGTTTTTATTAACTACTACTGCAGCAAATGTACCACTATGTTGACTGATTGCAAGAGCTATTTATTTTTAACGAGAAACGGTAGTGTCTGGTATTTTTTAATATACTTATTACTAAAAAAAATATTAAAAACGTTTTATATCAATAGCTTTTTTTTGAAGCTATTTACATCGATGCATACAACTATATAAATTCATCACAACGTATTGTATAATTCCCGAGTATTTTACTAGGTTATTATTTATGTCTTTTTACTATATTTACAAAATTACTCAACTTCCAGGCAACGTTATTAAAAAGCTGGAAAAAGCAGGACAGTTCGAAAAATACAAAGATGCCAAAAAGCAGGTTAGCGCACTTCGTAACGAACAACCTGCTGATGAATCGGTATTATATAAAATTATATTTGCTGATTCAGAGCTGAATGCTGAACAAACTCTACAGGAAAAACGGGAAGAACAAATTATCAGGGAATGGGAAAAATAGTCACTTAACTGTACTGAATATGATGAATTAAAACGATGGACGAAAATGAATACCGCACCGCTTATCATGGTTTAAATATTCAGCGCTGTGTTTTTGAAAAAGCTATTCTGATTCTAAACTGTAACTGCCGCTTTCATGAGAAATTTAATCTTGCAGAGAGAGAAGGTATTCGTTGTAACGACAGTGAAGCACATCAAAACTGCAACGTTTTTTTAAATGAAAGCCGAGCCAGAGCCAGGTTTGCACTCGGCCTCACTGAAATAGTCGGTAACCTGTTACCCCACAGTAAAGAGATACAGGTGCAAAAAGGTGCTTTACTCGGTTTGCAACCGGAATTACCCAATCTTCCAGATACTGAAATAATCGACATTTATTCTTTAATAGAAAAAGCACTTGAGCTTTGTAATGGAGAAATCAGCCAGTATCCTTATGCACAAATAATTCCATCAATTTCACATCACCCTGCTGCCCGCCCCAGAAAAACTCGTCGCGGAAAATAAACCTTCAAAAGTATAGTCAAAGGGCAAAAGTAACATTAAAATCACGGAATAACCTCGAGATACTTGCAACTAACAACCTCTTTGCTTAATCTTCTCTTTTCCTTTCATATTAACTCATAAGTCATGCCTCTAAAAAAATCAGCCTCTAAAAAAACAGCTAAGAGCCCCCAGGTTAAAAGCGCTAAAAAACACAATATCAGACAATTTTCTGCACAGGTTGTGGATGGTGTCGAACGCGCACCCAGTCGCTCAATGCTCAGAGCAGTGGGATTTGAAGATGCTGACTTTAAAAAACCTCAGATAGGAATAGCTTCAACCTGGAGCATGGTCACTCCCTGCAACATGCATATCGATAAACTGGCTGAAGATGCTGCAGCCGGTGCAAATGTAGCCAAAGGCAAGGCAGTTATTTTCAACACCATTACAATTTCTGACGGTATCTCGATGGGAACCGAAGGCATGAAATATTCCCTGGTCTCTCGTGAAGTCATCGCAGATTCAATTGAAACGGTAGCAGCTTGCGAAGGTTTTGATGCCGTGGTCGCCATCGGTGGCTGTGATAAGAACATGCCCGGCTGCATGATGGGGTTAGCTCGTTTAAACCGCCCTTCCGTTTTTGTTTATGGCGGCACCATCATGCCGGGTTGTCATGACAATAAAAATACCGATATCGTTTCAGTTTTCGAAGCGGTTGGTGCACAGGCTCAAAATAAAATCACCAAAAAAGAATTATTTCAGATTGAAAAGACGGCTATTCCCGGTGCTGGCTCCTGTGGTGGCATGTACACGGCCAACACCATGGCATCAGCGATTGAAGCCATGGGCATGAGCCTGCCCGGTAGTTCTGCACAAGCAGCCATTTCAGCCGACAAAACAAAAGATTGCGTTGAAGCTGGTAAAGCCGCCGTAAAACTACTCAAAGCCAATATCCGACCTAAAGATATTATGACCAAAAAGGCATTTGAAAATGCCATCACCATGATCATCGCTTTAGGTGGTTCAACTAATGCAGTACTGCATTTGCTTGCTATGGCATCATCAATCGGCGTTAATCTCAAACTGGATGATTTTACGCGTATGGGTAAAAAAGTACCCGTACTTGCCGATCTACGGCCTAGCGGCAAGGCCATGATGTCAGAACTCATTGAAATCGGTGGCATTCAACCATTAATGAAAATGTTACTGGACGCAGGCATGTTGCACGGAGATTGCCTGACTGTAACCGGTAAAACGCTGAAACAGAATTTAGCCAGGGTCAAACCTTATCCAAAAAGTCAGGATATCGTTCATGCACTCGGCGACCCGATTAAAGAGGATAGCCACCTGGTCATACTAAAAGGCAACCTCGCACCGGAAGGTTCGGTTGCTAAAATTTCCGGTAAAGAAGGTTTGCATTTTAAAGGTAAAGCCAGAGTATTTTCTTCTGAAGAAATGGCATTAAAGAAAATTCTTGATGGTACCGTGAAAAAAGGTGATGTCATTGTTGTGCGATACGAAGGACCTGTTGGCGGTCCCGGTATGCGTGAAATGTTAAGCCCCACTTCAGCCATTATGGGTAAAGGCATGGGTAAGGATGTTGCCTTTTTAACCGATGGTCGGTTTTCCGGTGGTTCCCACGGATTTGTTGTCGGGCACGTTACGCCAGAAGCTGCCGTTGGTGGCCCGATAGGTCTATTGAAAAATGGCGATGAAATTACTATTGATGCCGTTAAACGCGAAATCAATGTGAAAATTTCCTCAGCTGAAATGGAAAAAAGACGCAAAGCCTGGAAAGCACCAAAAGCCAAATACAAGCGAGGTGTTCTCGCTAAGTATGCCAAGCTGGTCAGTTCAGCATCTTTAGGTGCTGTAACTGATTTACCGGAATAGCTTAAACATAACGTCATTCCGGCGCAGGCCGGAATCCAGAAAACATACCGGGGAGAGTCATGGAACGACAGCCTTCAGTTTATATTCTTTCTAGCAAAAGAAATGGCACATTATATACAGGCGTCACATCCAATCTTATTAAGCGGATTTGGCAGCATAAAAACCATGCAATTGAAGGCTTTACTAAAAAGTATTCGATACATTTTCTGGTATGGTATGAGCTTCATGAAACAATGGAATCAGCTATTCAGAAAGAGAAAAATATCAAAGACTGGAAAAGAGCCTGGATGCTCAAATTGATTGAAGAAAAAAATCCTGTATGGGATGACCTTTACAATGAATTACTGTAATCCATCATACATATGGATTCCGGCCTTCGCCGGAATGACGATTTAAAGTATTAACTATGCCTAAAAACGCCCCAGAACTAATCGACATGGTGTCGCAACTTATTGCGACACCTTCGATCAGCTGTGTTCGTCCGGAACTGGACATGAGTAACGAGCCAGTCATCAACCTGCTGGCTAACTGGCTTGAAACATCTGGATTTCACGTTACCAGACAACAGGTCAACCCGGGTAAATTCAACCTGATCGCCACCATGGGTCAGGGTTCAGATGGATTAATTTTTTCAGGTCACACCGATACAGTTCCCTGTGACGAAGCTCTCTGGCAATCCGACCCCTTCAAATTAACTGAAAGGGAAAACAGGTTCTTTGGCCTGGGAAGCTGCGACATGAAAAGTTTCATAGCAATGGCAATTACAGCCAGCCAGAGTTTTGACCCTGAAAAACTTATTCATCCATTAACAATCATTGCGACTGCCGATGAAGAAACAACGATGTCTGGCGCTCGATTATTAACCGGGAATGGAAGTAACCTGGGCAGGTTCTGCATCATTGGAGAACCCACCAACCTGACTCCAGTACGTGAACATAAAGGCATCATCATGGAGTCTATTCGTTTTTCCGGATTATCCGGTCACTCCAGCGACCCTTCTCTGGGGAACAGTGCTTTAGAGGCGATGCACGAGTTCATTCAGCAATTACTGATTTTCAGAAAACAGCTTCAGCAGAAATTCAAAAATACCGCTTTCGAAGTATCAACGCCCACTCTCAATCTCGGTCATATTCACGGTGGTGATAACCCGAATAGAATTTGTGGAGAATGCGAATTGCATATCGACCTGCGTTTTTTACCCGGCATGAGCATTGAAGAATTACGAGACCAAATTCGGACAATAGCAACACAAGTGGCTTCATCAAGAGAACAGAGTGCCAGCTTCACTCCCCTGTTAATGGGGGTACCCGCCATGCATACAGCGAGTGACAGCATATTGAATGAATACCTGCAGGAAATTACAAAAAAACAAAGCCTGTCAGTTGCCTTCGGTACTGAGGCACCTTTTTATAATGACATGGGATGTGAAACTATAGTGATGGGACCCGGCTCAATCAAACAGGCTCATCAACCGGATGAATTTTTACCGATGGATCAGATTCAACCCACTGTTAAACTTTTAGAAAATTTAATTCAGCGCTTTTGCTGTTCTTAAAAACATTGCACCACAAAGGCACGAAGAGCACGAAGGCTCTTTAAATGGTTAGCAAAAAATCATAGTGCTACAGAATTTAAGAATAATTACAAAATAATATTTTGTTTTTCTTCGTGTCCTTCGTGACTTCGTGGTGAAAAAATATAGATAGATAGAAAATGAAAATCATAGCAGACGAAAATATCCCTTATGCCAAAGAAGCATTTGCCGACCTGGGTCAAGTCACAACCCTGCCTGGCCGCCAGATGAAAAATTCAGATTTACTAGGCTGTGATTGTTTGCTGGTGCGCTCCGTAACCAAAGTGAACAAACAATTATTAGAAAATACTCCGGTAAAATTTGTAGCTTCAGCCACTATCGGAACCGATCACATCGATCTCGAATATCTCCAGCAGCAAAAAATAGGTTTTTCTAATGCCCCCGGTTGCAATGCAGAGTCTGCATCCGAATACATGATTAATGCTCTGTTTGAGTTATCCGAAAAAAAGGGGTTCAAGCCATTTGAATTAACCGCAGGCATAATCGGCCATGGAAATGTAGGTTCACGAGTTAAAAAGAAGCTGGATACTCTGGGTATCAAAACCCTTGTTAATGACCCGCCTTTACAGGATGCTGGCGACGACTCTGTTAATTATGTTTCATTGCAAACCATTCTGCATGAATGCAACTTCATCACCTGCCACGTCCCATTAACTACTGATGGAAAATACCCCACCTATCACCTCATAAATAAATCAGTATTGAATGAATTGGCAGAAAACACTGTTTTATTCAATGCTGCCAGAGGTCCTGTAATTGATAATCAGGCATTATCCACTTTGTTAAATGAAAGAAGTGATTTAACTATTTTTTTAGATACCTGGGAAGGTGAACCCGTGATCAATCAGACCCTGCTCAAGCAGGTCGACTTTGCCACACCGCATATTGCCGGTTACAGCGTAGAAGGAAAGTTACGAGGCACACAGATGATAATGCAGGCAGCTGGTGAGTTTTTTAATAAAGAAACCAGCTGGTCAATGTGTGACTATTTACCGCAAAAGCTGGATATTAAAATTACTCAGTCAAATTCAGATTCACTTTGGGCGGAACTATTTAAAGCGCACTATTCCATACAACAGGATCATAATAAATTAGTGGCATTAGCTAAATTACCTCGTGATCAACTTGCCAAAGAATTTGATCTGTTACGCAAAAACTATCCAACTCGTTATGAATATAGCCAGTTTAAAATAAATGCTCCTCAAACATCTGGCAGCACACTACAAGCCATTCATAAACTTAGATTTCAACTCTAGAAATGTTTTTCCAAAATATTATCTCCCTTTACATTTAGTGGTAATTTATGGATACTCGGTTACCAACCAGAGTTAGATAAAAGCAAAATTCAACTCTTATTCATTAATTCTAAAACAAAAGAACTCTACATATGAAAAAAATAATATTAGCAGCAGCGAGTATATGTATAGCGTCCAGTGCATTTGCCGGTGGCTATCGAGTGTCGCTTCAGGGTCAGAAAGCACTCGGTATGGGACATGCAGGTGCAGCTATGTCCGAAAGTGCTGAAACTGTTTTTTTTAACCCGGCAGGAATGACTCAGCTTGAATCAGATATGGAGATTATCGCGGGCATTACACTAATCGACGGCCAGACCATTTATCAAAATGAAGACACCGGGGACTCTTCTGAAACAGATAGCCCCATTGGCACCCCCATAAACATCTATCTTTCTAAACAGCACAGTGATCAGTTATCCTATGGAGTTGGCGTATATACTCCTTATGGTAATTCTGTCGAATGGAAGAAAGACTGGGTAGGTTCACATATTGTTAACAACATCGAATTGAAAACAGTTTACATACAGCCCACCATTGCCTATCAGCTTAGTGATCAATACAGCATCGGATTAGGGCCAATACTGGTATCCGGACTGGTAGAGTATAATAGTAACTTGACATCAACTCTGGTCGATAGCAATGGAGACCGCGCTAATGCCACGCTCTCTGCATCCAATGTGACTGGAACCGGTTTTAATTTTGGCTTCATGGCTAAACCTTCTGATGAATTGTCAATAGGCATTAGTTATCGTTCTGAAATAACACTGGAAGCACGTGATGAAGAAGCTGACTTTGAAAATGTTCCAGCAACACTTCAGGCAATTTATCCAGATACCACCTTTGATGCCGACCTGGTATTGCCTGCAGAGTTAACCATTGGTCTTGCTTACCATTTAAGTGAAAACACAGTCATTGCCTTTGATATCAACCGGGCTTACTGGAGTGCTTATGAAAACCTGGATATTCAATTTCATAACAGTGTAGGTCTTGCTGAAAAACCACGTAACTATAATGATGCCACTATCCTGAGATTAGGCGTGCAACACAAATTAGATGATACATTAACCATCCGTGGTGGAATTTACTCAGACGAATCGCCCGTCTCTGATGGTCACGTCACCCCTGAAACAGCCCGAAATGACAATATAGGCTTAACTGCTGGTGCAACCTTTACAATGTCAGAGAACCTGGAAATAGATGTTAGTTTCCTTTATCTCATGTTTACTGAATTTGACGGGACTTACGACGCCCAGTCTTTCGGTGGAACCTATAACTCAGCCGCGACTTCTATCGGTGCTGGCTTTAACTATAAATTCTGAGATTACGAGATATGATAAACATAAACAATACAATCATAAAACTGGCAGGACTTACAGTAGCCTGCACAGTACTAGCAGCCTGTGATCCTGAATTTGACAGCGATGTGAATGACACTTCATTTTATAGCGAGGGTAGTGTCGATTTATCCAATTTTGTTACTATCGGTGACTCAATAACAGCTGGTTATGCTGATAGTGCTCTTTATCTGCATGGGCAAAAAAATTCTTACCCCAACATACTCGCAGATCAATTTGCTAAAACAGGTGGAGGATCTTTCAATCAACCACTAGTCAGTGACAACCTTGGTGGCTTACTTTTTAATGGGGCAGCTAACCCGGATTTTGGGAATCGACTGGTATTAGATGCAACGACATCCTCTCCTGAACCGATTGCTGGCGACCCGACTACAGAAGTATTTAATTCACCATTAATTGGCTCTACCTTTAATAATATGGGTGTTTCTGGAGCCAAATCATTCCACCTGGGTTCTACCGGCCTTGGTAATGCAGCAGGGTTGTTAACGACCCCTGCCACCGCAAACCCTCATTTTGTAAGATTTGCATCAGCACCTGATACCAGCATGATAGTAGATGCTGCAACTCAGCAGCCAACTTTCTTCGTGTTATGGATCGGCAATTTCGATGTACTGTCTTATGCTACGAGTGGTGGAACCGGTGATAACCAGTTAGACCCGAACGTTAACCCCGGTAATTACGGATCTAGTGACATTACTAACCCACTGGTTTTTGCCAGTGTTTATAGTGACCTGGTTGACGCAATGGTAGGAGCTGGCACTAATAAGGGCATACTGGTGAATATTCCAGACGTGAGTTCTTTACCTTATTTTACAACTGTACCTTATAACGCTGTTCCTCTGGATCAAGCTACTGCTGACACACTTAATACAGCTTATGCCGCTTATAATGGCGGACTTTTACTGATGCAACAAAATTTGGTTATCACTGCTGATGAAGTGGCCAAACGTACTATTTCTTTTGCAGCAGGGCAAAATGCAGTGGTGATCATGGATGAAAGTTTAACTGATGTAACGGGTGTTATTCCCGGAACTACTGATGGACTTATCAATATGAGACAGGCCACAGCTGAAGATTTATTAGTACTCACTACGATGACAAAAATCGGTTCTCTGGCTAACCCTGCTGACCCAACGTCTGCCTGGGGAGTAGGTGTTCCACTGACAGATAGCGATGTATTGATTCCTTCTGAAATTGAAGAAATCAATACTGCCAGACTTGCCTTTAATGCAACAATTGAAGCACTGGCTACAGCTGATGACAATCTTCTTTATATTGATGTAGCAGCCTTCATGGCTGAACTTAACGATACCGGTATTGATTATGGTACAGGCTCTATC
>JAAEMR010000064.1 GCA_024225395.1 Gammaproteobacteria bacterium | reverse complement strand
CTCCGAAGCTCCCCAGCGGCTTAAAATCGCCATCGCACAGTCCTGTGTGCTCAGCTTATCTGGTGGTACCCCTGCCAGAGCACTGGTTCGGCGGTTGCTAGTCACATTCCAGATGTAAATGAGTCGCAGAGAAAATTTTTCCTCACTGCAAGCTTCACGTTTGTGGGTAAATCTTCTTTCGCCTTCAAAAATGCGATACGTCTTGGCATTGAACTCAAAGGACTCAGTGAACATCTCGGGGGCAAAAGCTTCGAGTTTGTCAGTATCAATATACTTCTCCCAGGTCACAAAACAGAGCTGGTTTTCAAGCAGGGTATAGAAAAACTCACATCCATAACCTTCACGGTCAAAAACCTGCACCGGCTCCTGAACAAACTCATTTTGCCACTTTTTGCTCAAGCTCACAATGTAGCTGCGAAGATCGCCCTTGCCTTCCTGGATCTCAAAGTCAACAATACGACCACTGCTGTCACAGGTCACCAGGTTGGTGCGACCCGCAACCGGCATACGCCGCTGGGTATTGTAACCCGAGTGGACTTTTTCCTTGCCAGTATAAGGCAGAAGATGCCCGTCGGTAAACCACAACCACATGCTCACGAGGCCTGCGCGCATCTGATGGCGAAAAAACTCCTTAAGCAACCGGGCTGAGATTCTTTTCTCAGATACATCATGAAGCCATCGGCGCACCCTGAGCCTGGAGGGCACGCGTTTGATTCCCAGCACCAGTCCGGCTTCACGCTTGCAAATGTTTTTAAGCTGTTCAATGGAGCGGATATTGTAGGCCGCCATTAAAATAAATACCATAAATACCTTGTACCTAACCCCGCAATATCCCATGACCAGCTTCAGCCATTTGTTTTCAGTGATCAAAGCGATCAGATACATAAATACACCAGCATAGCGGGTGGCTTTCCAGTTATGCTCTTCACTGAAGGGCTGATCTTCTGCAGCTATTGGCACCGTGGTCAAATCTAGCTCAAGCTGGCTGCTGGCAGCTTCGCGCTGCTGTTTGTGGATTTGTTCCACCTGCCTTGCCTTGTTGCCGGTAGACCGGCGATTGGAATGTCGCCGGCGCTGCTCGCGAAGGCTTTTGCTTCGCGATGGCGAATAATTGTGGATTAACCCCTCTAAACCAAAATACTTATTTATTTCAATATAGTTATGCACCGTCTGGCGGGTGATGCCAAGTGCTGCAGCCAGTGCCTTTTTTTCGGCGCCCATCTCAACGGCTTCCACAACTAAAAGCTTTTTAGCTACCTTGTCGGAAAGCTCGATGGTTTTAACCAGCGTGTTGTTATGATAAAGAGCAGTCTTTGCAGGCGTACTATCACTAAATTTAAGATAAAGCCGATAGCCGATTTGCTTAATACTTTCATCCTGGGGCTCAACATCTTTGAATATAGCGCTTTGTTTCATGATAACCTCGTTAACAATTATTTGATAGACACATGGTTATCATGGATATATTTTTTAATCAAGAAATATTTACACAATATTTCTTTTATTACAATTTATTTAGTTTGTTATAATTATGTGTGTTAAATTATTTAGCAGGAAGCTGAGTTAAATTATTTTGCGAAATCGCTCCCAATCGTGTAAAAACAGGCTTTCTTGGAGTAAACACAAAACTGAAATCCGAGATCTGTATTCAAAAGCTCGGCTGTAAATATATATCCCTTACGACATTCTTAATTT
>JAAEMR010000063.1 GCA_024225395.1 Gammaproteobacteria bacterium | reverse complement strand
CCGATTCATTTTTAATCCTGAATTTCTTGGTGGTGTACATTTCGCAAAATGCACAGCGGTTCCACGAACACCCGATTGTTGGTTGAAGGATCAATGAGTTGGCTTCGCTGGGTGGTCTGAAAACGGGTTCGTCGTAGTTGATTGCGCTGAAGAGCATTTTTCTCGATTTATTTTGAACACACAAAAGAAACAATAATTCTTTGCAATGAATAAACTATTTTTGTAAAAAAATCTCAAATTATGAAAAAACCAATACTTTTCTTGGCGCTTACCTTGATTAGCAGCTATATGTTTGCACAAATTGAGGTTACCATTTTGAAAACCAGGGACAGTGGGAGCACTCACCCTACGTCGGGTAACTAATAAGTACCCATGGAATTGTTACAGGAGTATACAGCATCACCTATTTTATACAAGATGGCGAGTGGAACGATGTGTATGTTTATTCGCCTGACGATGTTAACGTGTGAGATGAAGTTGAATTAACAGCTCAGGTGGATGAGTATTATGACCTGACTGAACAGGTAATGTAAGTTCGCTCACAGTAGTGTCGTCAGGGAATCCGCTTCGGGAACCTTACGTGTTGGATACATGGGATATAAACGATGAAGCCTATGAAGGTGTGCTGGTAAATGTTACGAACGCCGTTTGCTCCAATCCAAATTTGGGTTATGGTGAATGGGAACTTGACGATGGTATCGGCCCTTGCCATGTGTATGACCTGGGTGTGGTTTATTAACCTGATGTGGGACTCAGTTATTCAGTTACCGGCTCACTCAGCTAGTCATTTTGTTTTTATAAGATTGATCCAAGGGACGATAGCGACATAGTAATAATGAAAAACCTCTATTTTACCAAAGAACCTGAGCAGGTTAATCCTGACAAGATCACGATTACCGTTCAATGGGAAACCAATGATGAAGTCGCAACTGCGATTTTCTGGGGTAACACGCCGGATTCCGAACAGGGATATTTGCAGCTGGCGGGAAATACATTTGAACATGAATTCCAGTTCACTAACCTTTTGCCTTCCAACATTTATTATATCAGTCCTTTTTCTGTTTCTGATGATAACACAACGCATAGTTACACCGGACCCTTCGCTACTGTGTCCAATTCCTCGGGGCAGGTGAGGCATTACTTTAACCATGACGTTGATTATGCTGTGGCCGAGGAAGATATGGCTGTATGGACGCCAAATATTACCGCCACTGTGATTCACTATTTCAATATGGCACAACATACCCTCTGCATAACCATGTACGACCAGGAATTGGATAAGATTGTTTGAGCCATTAATGCCGCTTAAGATCGTAGCGTTTTGGCAAGATATATTACGGATGACGAAGGGAGCAATCCTGCTCTTGCTGACCTTAACCCTGACATTCGATACTTTACGGAAATATCTATGCTATTATGCATGATAAGTTTATCATTATCGATGAAGGTTTGAAAATGGACGCCTGGGTGATCACCAGACCACTAAACCATTCGCATGCCTACCTGACTGGGATTACAACAATATGATTTGTATTCAGGATCAAAGCCTCGCAAAAGGATTTACGCTTGAGTTTGAAGAAATGTAGGGAAGCGACGGACCGATAAACGATGAAGCCAATGCTAAGCTTGGTGCGACAAAAGCGGATAATACACCACATAAATTTCTGATTGATGACATTTCGGTTAAGCGTTGTTTTTCCCCTTCTGATAAAACTACATCTCATATTCAATCTGCTATCGATATGGCGCAAAGTGGCATAGAGTTTGAGATCCTAGTATTTACCGAAAACTCCCTGGGCAACGCGCTTGTTAATGCGCATCAACGGGGTCTTAACCTCCGGGGCATCATCGACTATGTTGAATTCACCGGAAGTGAGTACCAGTACCTGAAAGACAATGGGATTTATGTGAGGGATTATGTAAATCCTGACAGTAGCCAGTAGCTCGACGGACTAGTGTTTCATCATAAATATGCTATTTTGGATTTTATGGACGGAAGTGCCAATCCTGTTGCTATTACCGGTTCGCATAATTGGTCGGCTTCCGCCGAATCGATTAATGATGAAAACACACTGATTGTTTATGATGCCAACATTGCTAATCAGTTTCACCAGGAATTTTATCAGCCGTTTAATGATCTGCTTACACCTGTGGCTGTTGATGACGATACGGTTACCCAGGAAAATGCAAGTGTTGACATTGTTTACCTTGAAAATGTCTTTATTCCTGAAGATGTTGCTGTTACAGGTGAAATTGTTCAAATGCCAAATCATGGCCAGGCCGGTATTGATGAGGTAAATATCTTTTATGTACCAGCCGTGGGGTTTGTTGGAAACGACAGCCTGAGTT
>JAAEMR010000062.1 GCA_024225395.1 Gammaproteobacteria bacterium | reverse complement strand
TGCTAACCTTGCCATCAGACAGTTCATAAAACTGTTTACGAATGATGTTGGCTATTTGCAAAGAGTCGGCAGTTCGATCCTGTTTGTAGATCAAACCATACAGTGGCGGAATAGGGGGCGTGGGAATTGATAAGCCAACTGGAGGCTCCAGAGATTTAAGCATCTGAATCGTTCCGCGCATAAATTCCTGGCTATCAAGGGCTTCAGGAACAATAGGGCTTATCAGTATGTCGGAAGCCAGGATTATGGATTCCTGCATGATTGAGCTTGCACCTTGACTGTCTATAAGGATGAAATCGTATTCATCTTTAATTTTATGCAGTGCTGCTTTCAGGTAATACACGTTATTGGTGGATTCCTTCAGCCAGTACAACAATTTTGCTTTATTGTCATTCGATTGAATGATGTGGAGATTATGGATGTCCGTCTTTGAAATACATTTTTCCGGGCTGACCTTTGTTATCAGTTCGATAATTCCAAACTCTGCTTTTTTAGTAATCGGGTAATACGACGAGAGGGATTGTTGAAAATCTCCATCGACCAGCAATACTTTCTGACCCATGTCGGCGAGAACTGCACCGATACTTGCTGTGACGGATGTTTTGCCTACACCACCTTTGGTAGACACGATACCTATTGATTTAGCCATTGATTTCTCCAGTTTGAATTAACTTAAATACAAGCCATCAAAAAGGGGACCTCGTTTACCAATATCCTACTTTACATAATATACATTATGCGCATATTAGCAAATACTCAAGCAAAGCTTATATTATGTATTAAATGTAATAAGTCGGTTGTACTCCAATTCAGAGGTGATCTGTAGCGGAATAACAATACTTAAGAATTAAAATGTAAAAAGAAATTTATTCTTCTCCACTTTTAAATATTTTCCACTATAAAAAACTAAACTTGGGTTATTATCCTTAAAGACTCTAACAAGATAAAAATAATTTTATTATCGATATAAAATCAATAGACTATTAAAAAATATAAGTTTCAAATTAAAACTTATAGAAATTTTTTCAGATTAAGTTAGTCTATATAAAATAATACTAAAGAAACTATTGATCACCTGCAGCCAACTTCTAAACTAAAACAATATTGTTGGCCATATAAATCAACCACTAGAGATTTAACATGGCACTTAAAAAAATAGATTACGCCAGACCTGTTTACATAGTCGACGGGTGCAGAACTCCGTTTCTCAAAGCCAGGGGTAAACCAGGACCATTTAAACATGCCGATCTGGCTATAAATGCTTCCCGTGCACTGCTGGAGAAAATGCCTTTTGAACCTGATGCTTTTGATGAAGTTATTTTTGGTTCGGCAATGCCAGGCTCTGATGAAGCAAATATTAGTCGAATTGTAGCTCTCAGGCTTGGATGTGGAGATAAAGTTCCGGCTTATACCGTTCACAGAAACTGTGCATCGGGTATGCAATCTCTGGATAACGCTGCTTTATCCATCGCAGATGGCCGATCAGACCTTATTCTAGCGGGTGGTATCGAAGCGATGAGCCGAGCTCCATTGCTATTCCACGATAATATGGTGAACTGGCTTGCCAGTTGGTGGGGAGCAAAAACATTTAAGGCGCGACTAATGGTGTTAAGCCAGATTAGGCCCGCCTACTTTGCTCCGGTAATCGCCTTGCTAAATGGCTTAAAAGACCCTGTAGTCGGGCTCTCAATGGGCCAAACTGCCGAAAAAATAGCACATCGTTTTGGCATTACACGTGAAATGATGGATGCATATTCTGTGCAGAGTCATAAACGTTTATTTCAGGCTCAACAGGATAATAGCTTAAATGAAGTTATCCCGATATTTGATAAAAAAGGCAGGTTATACGATAAAGATGAAGGTGTTAGAGAAGACTCATCAATACAACGATTGGCTAAACTAAGACCTGCCTTTGATAAACCTTTTGGGACAGTTACACCCGGAAACAGTTCTCAAATAACCGATGGCGCAGCTAGCATGGTACTGGCCAGCGCAGATGCGGTTGAGAAATATGATTTACCCGTTTTAGCCCGACTGGTGACTACTCAATGGGCAGGACTCGCTCCTGATGAAATGGGACTGGGTCCTGCTCATGCTATAGCCCCCCTGCTTCGATCACGTCGACTAAAAGTTGATTCAATCGATTACTGGGAAATTAATGAAGCCTTCGCTGCCCAGGTTCTTGCTGTAGTTGAAGCTTTAAACGATATAAAATACTGTAAGGAACACCTGGGTTTAGGTTCTGTTATTGGCCAGATACCTATGGACAGACTCAATCTTCATGGTGGCGGCATTAGTCTTGGCCATCCTGTTGGAGCTAGTGGTGCACGCATCGTTCTGCATCTCGCAAAAACTTTACAGGCTAATAATGCGAAACGTGGTATCGCTTCCTTGTGTATTGGTGGTGGTCAGGGTGGCGCAATGTTAATTGAACGGGAGGCTGTGTAATGACTACTTCAATCAAAAAAAGCAGCGATCACTGGACCTGGGAAGTTGATGATAAAGGTATTCTGTGGCTGACTCTCGATAGACAGGGTGGAAACGCTAACTATTTATCTCGTGACGTTATGGATCAACTGGATAATTTGCTTGATGACGTGATAAAGGAACTACCCACGGCGGTAGTATTCCGCTCAGGAAAATCTTCTGGCTTTATAGCCGGAGCAGATATAAATGAATTTCTGGAAGTGACTAATCAGCAGGAAGCTTTAATCATTATCAAGAGGGGACAGGATGTTTTCAGTAAAATTGAAGCTCTACCCTGCCCGACTATTGCCGTTATCGAAGGTTTTTGCATGGGGGGAGGAACAGAACTGGTTTTAGCCTGTGATTACCGAATTGCACTGGACAGTTCTAAGACCCTTATCGGGCTTCCGGAAGTTAAATTAGGCATACACCCCGGTTTTGGTGGTGTTGTCAGGCTCACGCGTATCGTCAACCCCTTGCAGGCACTGGAAATGATGTTGACCGGCCGGTCATTGACTGCCCGTCAGGCAAAAAAAATGGGGCTCGTCGATCATGTGCAGCCCTCTCGGCAGCTAAACCGTAGTGCCATTCAAATTGCTTTATCAACGCCTGAAAAACGTAAAATGCCATTATTAGGCACCCTGCTCTCATTACCATTTTTACGTCCATTAGTCACCTTGATGATGAAAAAACAGGTTGCTAAAAAAGCTTCTATTGCTCATTACCCTGCACCTTACGCATTACTGGATGTATGGAATAAATACTATGGCAGTCCACAAATGATGGAACAGGAAGCACTTTCTGTTGCCAGCCTGGTTCAGGGGAATACGGTAAAAAATCTCATTCGAGTCTTTTTTCTACAAACCAGATTAAAAGGACTTGGCGATAAAAAACTGTTTCAACCTAAACACGTGCATGTCATTGGTGCTGGAATAATGGGGGGAGATATTGCTGCCTGGTGCGCTTTAAAAGGTTTTAAAGTCACTTTACAGGAGCGTGAGCCTAAATACCTTAGCCAGGCATTTGCACGAGCCAATAAATTATTTTCACGTAAACTGAAAACCACCCATGAACGTAACCAGGCAATTGACCGTTTGATACCTGACTGTGACGGACAGGGAGTGCCACATGCCGATGTTGTAATCGAAGCTATTTTTGAAAATACAGAGGCAAAACATGCCATCTATAAAGATATAGAACCACGTATGAAAAAAGATGCTGTACTTGCTACCAACACTTCGAGTATTCCATTGGAAACTTTAGCTGAGGCTCTACAGGATCCATCCCGATTAGTCGGTCTGCATTTTTTCAACCCTGTTGCAATGATGCCGTTGGTAGAAGTTGTGAAAAAGAAAGGCACTCCGGATAAGGTCATCAAAAATGCATCATCATTTTGCAGGCATATTGGGAAATTACCTTTACCTGTCAACAGTTCCCCCGGATTCCTGGTCAATCGTATTCTCGTTCCCTACCTGGTTGAAGCAGTAACATTATTTGATGAAGGCATTGCTGCTGAAGCTATCGATAAAGCAGCACTCGATTTTGGTATGCCGATGGGCCCGGTCGAACTTGCCGATACTGTCGGGCTTGATATCTGCCTGTCTGTCGCAAATAACTTATCTGAATTATGTGATTTTAAAGTACCTGATGTACTCAGTAAAAAAGTAGAAGCTAATATGCTGGGTAAAAAAACAGGTTCGGGTTTTTATCATTATAAAAAAAGTAACGCCATTAAAGACAGAGATGCTGATTTTGGTAATCAGCGAGAAATTCAAAACCGTTTAATCTTCCGACTATTAAATGAATCTGCGAGTTGTTTGCGTGAAAACATTGTAGATGATAAGGATTTACTGGATGCAGGGGTGATTTTTGGAACTGGTTTTGCCCCGTTTCGTGGGGGTCCTCTAAATTATGGCGATGAATCTGGAGTCGATGAACTTCTGCAGAACATGAAAATTTACCAGGAACGTTTCGGCGACCGGTTTCAACCTGATGAAGCCTGGAGTTCGTTATTGGCAAACGGGTAATAAATGGACCGGCTATTATTACTGAGAAGTTACCGTAAATAATAGCCTTATAAAATTCATTGATTGATTTGGATCTTAGTAGTTTAATGTTGAAATAAATTATTATAACAATTCATCAAATATGAACTCAATATTCGCAAAACAGGAAAAGGCCATTCAGGCTGCAGGGGATACATTAGGAAATATCTTTCACTACATTTCACTGTTCATCATCGGGGCGACCATTGTCTGGTCAGCAGCTCATGAATACATGGGAATGATTGAGAGTGGCTATGCAGGACTTAAGGATATTTTACTATTGTTTATCTACCTGGAACTTGGGGCAATGGTTGGAATTTACTTCAAGACGCATCATTTACCCGTTCAGTACCTGATCTACATAGCCATAACTGCATTAGCCAGACATCTGGTTATCGATATGCAGAAAGTTTCTGATCCTTTTCATCTTTATTTAATTCTGGCTATTGTTACTTCAATATTATTATTAAGTATTTCTATTCTAGTGTTTGCCTATACTGCCCGCAGTTTCGGTAGACCTGAAGATGAATTCAAAATAAAACCTGCAGGTTACTCTGGTGATGATAGAAGATACAATTCTGAAGATGACAGAGCTATAAAAGTTGAAAGAAGAAAACCTTCTTAGTTCAATATATTTTGTAAAACACCTAGGTATGGATGGGCGCTTCAATTTCTTTCAACAGTAAAGTTTTAGTACTCAGAATTTCTGTATTAACCGATAGTTTGACGATATGACCTGACCCGGGTGCAGCTGTTCTTGGCTCACCTTTTTCAGATTCCATTTTATCGATGGTTATATGCTGATTACCTTCAGGGCTCATAATTTCTATTTTGTCCCCTACTTCAAAACGATTTTTAGCCTCTACTGTTATTTTTCCAGCACCGGAATCCACTTCAGTGACTTCACCAACAAACTGCTGTTTATTAGCGACTGAAGTTCCCTGCTCATAACTCTGGTACTCATCATGAACATGTCTCCGATAAAAGCCTTCTGTATAGCCTCTGTTGGATAGTTTTTCCAGATCATCCATTAAAGACATATCAAACTTATTTCCCTGAAGAGCTTCATCTATGGCCTTACGATAGACCTGGGTTGTTCTAGCAACGTAATAATGTGATTTTGTCCGGCCTTCAATTTTCAAAGAATCAATACCCATTTCAATGAGTCGATTCACATGCTGGACCGCTCTTAAGTCTCTGGAATTCATGATATAAGTACCATGCTCATCTTCAAAAGCTGGCATATATTCACCAGGCCGGTTTTGCTCCTGTAACAGAAAAACCTGATCTGTCGGCTTTCCTTCCCCTAGCGTGGGATAATTAAAATCAACTTCCGGCTCAATTGCAGAGTAATTCCCTTCAGCAGTTTCAGTCGCTTC
Organism: Gammaproteobacteria bacterium; assembly: GCA_024225395.1. Classification (GTDB taxonomy): domain Bacteria; phylum Pseudomonadota; class Gammaproteobacteria; genus JACNJF01. Next base: position 25,215 of record JAAEMR010000062.1, on the reverse strand, counting down.
ATGTGCATCATATTTCCAGCGACATGAATTGGTGCAGCTACCCTGATTAGGATCGCGATGATTTGCATAACCAGAAAGCAGGCAACGCCCGGAATAAGCAATACACAAAGCTCCATGCACAAAAACTTCCAGCTCTATATCAGGACAGTTCTGACGAATCTCTTCAACTTCATCGAGTGATAACTCACGTGATAGAATGACGCGTTTGATTCCGACAGATTTCCAGAAATTAACAGCCGCATAATTGACTGCATTAGCCTGCACAGACAGATGAATTTCAGTTTCCGGCCAGCGCTCTCGAACCATCATAATGAGCCCGGGATCAGCCATGATAAGTGCATCCGGTTTCATTGCAATTACTGGCGCCATATCTTCCATATAAGTTTTTATTTTGCTGTTATGGGGCAAGATATTACTCGCAACGAAAAATTTCGTATTATTCTGATGAGCGTAATCAATACCCTTCGCCAGATTTTCCAGAGTGAAATCGTTATTCCTTACACGCAAGCTATAACGGGGTTGACCGGCATATACAGCATCAGCACCGTAAGCAATAGCATATTGCAGGTTTTTAAAGTTACCCGCCGGGGTCAATAGTTCAACGCTCATAACTTGAATAAATCTCTAGCATTCCGTGATGTAAGTTCAGCAATAGAATCGATATCTGTATTTCTAATTTCAGCAAGCTTTTCTGCAACCAGGCGTACATGTCCAGGAAAATTAGTTTTACCTCTAAATGGAACCGGCGCAAGCCATGGTGAATCTGTTTCGATGAGTAACCGGTCATCAGGTATTTTAGCTGCCATTTCTCTTACATTTTCAGCCTGTTTAAAGGTCACAATACCAGAAATAGAGATATAAAAGCCTAAATCAATCGACTGTTTAGCCATTTCCCAATCTTCGGTAAAACAATGCATAACACCGCCTACCTTTTCTGCATTATGTTGTTTGAGAATATCGAGGGTGTCTTTTTTAGCCTGACGAGTATGAATGACCAGTGGTTTACCGGATTCAACAGCGGCATCAACATGTATTCTAAAGCGTTTACGCTGCCATTCAGGCCCATCTGTGTGGTAGTAATCCAGTCCGGTTTCACCAATTGCAACAATTTTTTCTTTAGCTGATAACTCAACGAGTTCATCTACACTGGCTTCACGAGCCTCTTCATAATCAGGGTGCACACCTACCGTTGCGTACACCCCCTCTTTATGTTGAATCTTCTGATACATGTCATCAAAAGATTCCATATTGACTGAAATACAGACCATCTCAGTAACTTGTTGTTCACGGGTTAGCCTGAGCAAGTGATCAATATCATTATTGAATTCGGCTAGATCGATACGATCCAGATGACAGTGAGAGTCGAAAAACATGTTGGCCAGTTAAGCTGAAAGCCTTAATAATAAACGGCTTTTAGTCATGAAATCACATTGTGTGTGTGGGTCTATCTGCTTGTAAAGCGCCGGCTAGAAAACCTTCTATTTTGTTTCGAGTTGTACCATTATCCTGCACACTGAACTGAACTCCAATTCCAGCAGCTTTATTACTTTGTGCACCTTGAGGTGTTACCCAGATTATTTTACCAGCGACTGGTAACCTTTCTTTATCTTCCATCAGGGTTAACAGCATAAAGACTTCATCACCCAGGCTGTATTTTTTATTGGTCGGTATGAACAGGCCACCATTATTTACATAAGGCATGTATGCGGCATACAGAGCACTTTTATCTTTGATGTTTAGAGATAGAATCCCCTGGCTTCTTGGTGCTGCCATTTTAGACCTCGGCTTTATTTTACTATTTGTTTAAGAGATATTAGCACGTCTTCCAGTTGCAGGAGAAGATTCAGGTTATTGTCTTCAGTTTGTAATGTGCTGTCTACCTTTGTCAGCAAGCCAGTTAAACCGGATAATTGCTGTTTCAGTGCTATTGTTAATTCATTCTGTAATAGATTATAGATCATATTTTGCAATTCTGTTTTTAATACCAGTCTCAACTTTTCACTATCAGTCATTTTTAAGGATTTTACCATAGAGACTATATCTATTTGATTTAGAATATAATTATTCAACAGTGCGCTAAAATTATCCTGTTGCTGTTTGAATTCCTGCTGAAATAATTGTAATGCCAGCTGAGCATCAGCTCGAGCTAAAGCTAAATAGTCTGCTATCTGTTCTGAAGGCACATTTTGCTGGTTTAACCATTCTTCAGCCATTCTCTGACCAGGATTTTCTATCACCCATTTTTGACAACGGCTTCTTATTGTTATTGGTAATCTTCCTGCATTATGCGTCAGTAAAATTAGCGTTGAATCAGATGAAGGTTCTTCGAGAGTTTTAAGTAAACTGTTAGCAGAGGATTTATTGAGTTTTTCAGCAGGATATATCAATGCGACTTTTCCTGTCTGGAGGTTTCTGGTCAGTGAAAACTGATGAATTAATCGCCTGATTTGGTCTATTTTTATATCTTTATTGAGTTTATGAGTCTTGTCATTATCGATTAAGGTGGTAAAGGTAAAGTCCGGGTAATTATTCGCTGCCATTAATTGACAGGCCTGGCACTGACCACAGGGTTTATCCTGACCATCACTCTGACAAAATAACGCGGATGCCAGGTGCCAGCCAAAAGACCGGCTATCGACAGATGTACGCAACTCTATCAAGATAGCATGCGGCAGTTTTTGCAGTTTTTTCAACTCGATAAATTGATTAACAAAATCCAGCTGCCACTTCTCGGCAAAAGGTAAAACAGGGTCAAAAACTGGAGTGTCATTCTTCATCAGGAGTTAATCTGTGCTCAGCTTAAGTGAAAACCTGGAGTTTACCGCAGCAATTATTTTTGCAGTGACTTCATCCATCGAGCCCGACGCATCGATTAATTTATATCGTTCAGTATCAGATTCGGCTATGTCACGAAAGGCATTACGCACTTTCCGGTGGTAGTCATTACCTTTCTTTTCAAACCGGTCTTCTCCGGTTCCCCGTGCTTCAGCTCTGGCCAGAGCAACAGTTTCATCAATATCTAGAATTAACACGAAATCAGGCGTGAAATCTCCAATACTTAATTGATGCAGTTTGTCTACCGTTTGCAGGCCAAGCTCACCTGCTATACCTTGAAATGCCCGGCTAGAATCAGCAAACCGGTCACTGATTACCCAGCTACCCTTTTCAAGCGTTGGCCAAATTGTATCGCGCAAATGAGAGCGTCTGGCCGCGACCATCAATAATAATTCTGTCATGCTATCCCATTTGTCAGGATCGCCGTTGACCAGTAACTCGCGAATATCTTCAGCAGCTGCAGAACCACCAGGCTCACGGGTTAATAGACATTCAAGCCCGGCGTTCAAAATTGCCTGGTGCAGCCGTCGGGTTTGCACGCCCTTTCCGCTACCATCAACACCATCGATTACAATCATCTTATTGATCATTAATAGTTCCCTGTTTTAACCCGAGGTAGCTTTACGTTTAGGTTTGCGCCCTTTCAGTTGATACTTTGTTACTGCAGCATTGTGCTCTGTAAGCGTTTTGGAAAAGTGATGAGTTCCATCACCTTTTGCAACAAAATAAATGGCATCACTTTTTGCAGGATGTAATGCGGCCCGTATGGCATCTTTCCCGGGTAAAGCAATGGGTGTAGGTGTCAGCCCCTTATGAATATAAGTGTTATAAGGCGTGTCCTTGCGTAAATCTTTATATCGAATATTGCCATCAAAAGCTTCGCCCAATCCGTAAATAATAGTTGGATCAGTCTGTAAACGCATTTTCTTATTTAAGCGTTGAATAAAGGCCGCTGCAATTAATGGTCTTTCAAAGGCAGCGCCAGTTTCCTTTTCGATTATAGAAGCTAAAATTAAAGCTTCATAAGCAGACTGTAACGGGAGCCCTTTGTCACGGGTTTTCCACTCAATCTGCAGAGTATCTTGCATCGTGCGATAGGCACGCTTCAAAAAACTTATATCGGTAGTGCCCCGTGGAAAATGATAGGTGTCCGGTAAGAAGAGGCCTTCTGGATGTTTATCTGGATAACCTAGTTTGGCCATAACAGAAGAGTTATCTATGGAATCAATCGTAGGAACTAATACAGGATCGGCTTTTATGGCCTGTAACAATTGTCTAAAAGTCCAGCCTTCAATAATGGTAAAGCTATACAGAATAGAATTGCCTTTTTGAAATAACTGAAAAAGATCCTGCGGTGAATGAGTGGACTTAATCTTGTACTCGCCCGCTTTAATATGGACTTTTTCATCATTTAGTTTGCTTAAAGCGATAAACATTAACGGATCAACAATATAACCTTTATCGGCTAACCTTTGAGCCACCTGACGAAGCGTATTTCCACTGTAAATTGTAAAAAGAGCAGAGTCTGTATCGAGCTGAATAGGCTGAGTTTGAAATTGATGAAATTTATATCCCAGAAACAAGCTTGTTAACAAGCCTGCTAATATTAGAAAATAAATTAGTTTTTTAACTGCCCGAATGGCCATAGAAAATTTCTTGTAAGTATTTAGTAACAGGACCCATATTAAACTTGATGTCTTCTACTTGTATGACAGGGCGAATACCTTGCACACTGTTACATATAAAACATTCATCAGCGGTAACAACATCATGTTTTGAATAACATCCAATTTTAACTTCTTTTCCACTTTGCTTCAGGTTTTTTAATATCAAACCTCTCATAATACCTTCAACACCCGCCACATCCAGCTTCGGGGTAAAGACAATCCCTGCTTTCACAAAGAAGAAATTACTGATTATAGTTTCAATAATGTAACCATCAGTATCAAAAAGTAATGCTTCATTAAATTGCTGTCTACTTTTTAATTGTTGGGTAGCCAGAATATAATCAAGCCTGTTTAAATGTTTCAGCCCGGCAAGGTTTTTATTTTTTGGTAAGGTAATTTCTGAGAATATAGCTTTAACTGATTGATAGTTATCAACTTTAACGGCTTTATATTTCAGCAGGTAAATATTGTGAGAGTTCTCTTCCGGGAGGTTTAGCCCTCTTCCTCCTGAACCTCGCGTTATAATAATTTTTATAATCAAACGTTGGTTAAGATCAAAATAAGGCTGCAAATGATATTCAAACCAGCCTTTCTCAGGACAATCGATACCTAGCTTTTTGGCTGAACTAAATAGACGCTCATAATGCTCGTGCCAGTATTTAACCTGCCCATTATGCAGCAACATAGTTTCAAATAAGCCGTCACCGTAATGCAGCCCTCGATCTTGCAAATCAACCGTAGGGTTTGTTTCTAAATCACTAATCAGCCTGTAGTGCATTCAACAAACCTCTAGCCTTATGACGAGTTTCTATGAGCTCTTTTTCAGTAATTGAATCACTGACTATACCTGCACCCGCTCTGAACTGGACTGTATTGTTATTAACCGTCATCGTTCTGATTAAGATATTGAAATCCATATTGCCATCATCACTAATATATCCGACTGAACCTGTGTAAGCTCCACGAGCTGCCTGCTCCAGTTCACTGATGATTTGCATGCATCTCACTTTAGGGCAACCCGTTATTGTTCCACCCGGGAAAACGGCATGGATCACATCTTTAACCGATAAATTTTTCTTAAGTTGGCCGCAGATACTGGACACAATGTGGTGCACATGACGATAAGATTCAACAATCATTCTATCTTTAACGCTGATACTACCTGGCTGGCAGATACGCCCCAGGTCATTCCTCTCGAGGTCAATCAGCATTACATGTTCTGCACGCTCTTTCGGGTGATTTATCAGAGTTTCTGATAATCTATCGTCTTCTTGTTGATCTTTACCCCTTGGGTGTGTGCCCGCAATAGGCCTCGTTTCAGCAATACCATTTTGTACAGAAACCAGCCGCTCAGGTGATGAGCTAAGAATGTATTGCTCTCTAAATTTAATCATTGCTGCAAATGGAGCGGGATTTGTCTGGCGTAGCTTATGATATAAAGCCAGGGGGCTCAAAACTGTATTAGAGGTAGCTGTCCACTTACGAGATAAATTTGCCTGGAAAATATCACCATCAATTATATATTGATGGGTTTGTTTCAGATAGTTTCGATAAATATCAGGGTCTTCTTCCTGAATAACAAAATTTACAGCGTTGTTCTGGATCAAATCCCTGGTCAGTTTTAAATCCTGTAGTACCTTATCGATTAAGTCCTTGCGTTGTTGAATGGCAACGATGGTGCATACATTTTTTTCATGATCGATAATTACTGCTGATGGAATCTTACTGATAAAGGCAACCGGTAAGTCAGATTTTTCGGGATAAAAGGTAACCGAAGGCTCTACAAGTTTGGCGTATTCATAGCTTAAAAATACGAACCATCCGCCGATAAATGGCAAATCAGTCTGATTTGTATTGCCTGTTAACTGGGTTGATATTTTTTCAAGACTATCAGCATCGCCTGCTTGCTGCACAACAGTGCTCTCAGGATAAGCCATCAGGATGGAGTAACGCGTATTTACTTCTCCAGTGGTGTTGGAAGCAAGTAAATACGGGTAATCATTTGGCTTATACTGATGTAAAGCCAGTAAATCAGGAGTTATTGGTATCTCTAAACGATGAAACACCGTACTTGGTTATTTATTTTTTTTGCTAGATACTCTTGAATAATAACGTACCGTTTGTGCCACCAAAACCAAAGTTATTGGATAAGGTAACCGATAGTTTTTTGTCGCGTGCAGTGTTTGCACAAAAATCAAGATCACATTCCGGATCCTGGTTCTCCAGATTAATTGTTGGAGGAATAACCTGATCGCATAATGCAAGAATCGAAAATATAGCTTCAATACCACCAGCAGCACCCAGTAGATGTCCAGTCATAGATTTTGTTGAACTAACAATGACATCTTTAGAATGAGACCCCATGGCCAGTTTAACCGCTGCCGCTTCGGCTACATCACCCGCAGGTGTTGATGTTCCGTGAGCATTAATATATCCCACTTCTTCTTTATTTACTCCGGCATCTTTAAGCGCATTATTCATACAACGTGCAGGTCCTTCTCCACCAGGTGAAGGTGAAGTCATGTGGTAAGCATCACCACTCATACCATAACCAGCCAGTTCGCAGTAAATTTTAGCACCGCGTTTTTTTGCAAATTCATACTCTTCAAGCACGAGTACACCAGCACCATCACCTAATACAAAACCATCACGATCTACATCCCATGGACGACTAGCAGCTTCAGGATCATCATTACGGGTAGATAAAGCTCTTGCTGCTGCAAATCCACCGACACCTAATGGGCAGGTAGACATTTCTGAACCACCGGCAATCATTACATCAGCATCACCATAAGCGATCATACGAGCAGCATCACCGATGTTGTGAGTTCCTGTCGTACAGGCGCTGACGATAGAAATGTTAGGGCCTTTAAGGCCTTTCATTATTGAGAGGTTTCCAGAAACCATATTGATGATTGCACTGGGCACGAAAAATGGTGAGATTTTACGTGCACCGCCAGCTACATATTGATCACGATTTTTTTCTATCCCAGGTAAACCACCGATTCCTGAGCCTATAGCAACACCAATTCGTTCGGCATTTTCGTCAGTAACTTCAAGACCAGAATCTTCCAGAGCCTGAAGACCTGCTGCTATTCCATAATGAATAAAAGGATCCATTTTTTTAAGATCTTTTTTCAGAATGTATTGAGTAGCATCAAAATCTTTTACCGAGCCACTAATTTTGACAGGAAAGTTGGAAATATCAAAAGCTGTGATAGGACCTACCCCGCTTTTACCTGCGACTATATTTTTCCAGGACTCTTCGACAGTATTGCCAACAGGAGTTAGCATTCCTAAACCAGTAACTACGATGCGACGTTTAGACAATGGAGTGACCTCAAATGGATTTATATTTATTTTCCACTAATTAAAATGCCGCTTAACAGTGTCTGTTAGCGGCATCTGAATACTTTAGGGTTCAATTACAGGTTGTTATTGATGTAATCAATCGCCAGTTGAACAGTAGTGATTTTTTCAGCTTCTTCATCTGGAATTTCAGTTTCAAATTCTTCTTCAAGTGCCATAACCAGTTCGACAGTATCTAGTGAATCAGCACCCAGGTCATCTACAAAAGATGCAGCATTGGTTACATCTTCGTCTTTTGCGCCCAGTTGCTCAGCAACAATCTTTTTTACACGTTCTTCTACAGAGCTCATTATTGAGTTTCTCCTAATAAGTAATTCATTCAGCATATTTGAGACGCGCTATTGTATTGAAAAGCTTCAAGACATGCCACCATTATTAAATACTTCTGTTAATTCATTAAATTCAATAAGTTATTGAACTAATTAAACCTATTACTTTAAGTTTAAAGCTATGCCATATACATGCCACCATTCACATGGATGGTTTCACCAGTAATATATGCTGCTGCAGGCGATGCCAGAAACACAACAGTTGCTGCAATTTCTTCAGCACTTCCAAGTCGACCCAGAGGGATCTGCCCCAGTAAAGCATCTTTTTGTTTATCACCAAGTTCTTTAGTCATGTCAGTATCAATGAAACCTGGAGCTACGGCATTAACCGTAATATTTCTTGAGCCAATCTCTCTTGCTAAAGATTTACTGAACCCAACCAGACCGGCTTTAGCAGCTGCATAGTTAGTTTGCCCCGGGTTACCCGAAGCTCCGACTACTGAAGAGATACTAATGATTCTGCCCTGACGTTTTTTCATCATGCCTCTTACCACTGCTTTGGACATTCTGAAAATTGAGCTTAAATTGGTGTTAATGATGGAATCCCACTGTTCATCCTTCATAGCCATTAATAAACCATCCTTAGTTATACCGGCATTGTTGATGAGAATATCGGTAGTACCATATTCTTCCGTAATTTGTTTTAAGCAGCTAGCGATAGACTCTGCATCAGCCACATTGAGTACAAGTCCTTTGCCTTTAATTCCAGCTTCAGAAAGGTAAGCCGTAATATTATCTGCCCCGGCCTGGCTGGTCGCTGTTCCAATTACTGTAGCCCCTGCTTCGCCCAGGCCTCTAGCGATAGCCTGACCAATACCACGACTTGCACCTGTAACCAGTGCAATTTGATCTGTTAACATAGTTACTCTGTCTCCGATAAAATATGTTTTGTTTTCTCTAAACTCTCAATACTAAACACAGCATGAGCAGTCATTGATTTATCTATACGTCGAGTTAAGCCGGTTAAAACTTTACCAGGACCTAATTCAACCAGGGTGTCTATACCTGAATTTTTAATATTATTCACGCAATCAACCCATAATACCGGTTGAAATAACTGTAATTTTAATAACTCTCGAATTTCATCAACTGAACCGGCTGGCTGTGCACTTTGATTGTGAATAACCTTAACAGCAGGCATTTGAAAGGATAATGACTTTAACTGTTGATACAATAAATCAGCAGCATCCTGCATAAGAGCACAATGAGAAGGAACGCTAACAGGAAGCGGTAATGCACGTTTAGCACCCAGCTGTTTAGCATTTTCCATAGCTTTTTCTACACTGGCTTTATTACCTGCAATGACAACTTGTCCGGGCGAATTAAAGTTTACCGCTGAAACAATGCCTTCCTCTACACTTTCACAGGCTTTAATAACATCTGCATCGGCTAACCCGATAATAGCAGCCATTGCGCCTTCACCATCAGCAACCGCAGATTGCATTAAGCGGCCTCTTTCTGCGACCAGTTTAATGGCATCAGAAAATTGCAAACTACCCGCACAAACTAGCGCACTGTATTCACCTAAACTATGACCCGCATAAATTTCAGCTGAAGGCATATTTAAATGTTCCCATACTCTAAAACTGGCGACGCCGGAAACCAGCATTGCAGGCTGGGTAACTTCAGTTTTATTTAGTTTGTCAGCAGGTCCATCATTAATAATACTTTTCAGGTCGTAACCCAGGGCTTCAGATGCTTCATTAAAACAGTCATCAACAATAGATTGAGATTCACCCCACTCGGACATCATACCGATTGACTGAGAGCCCTGACCTGGAAAAATGAAAGCGATTTTTGGTGAGCTATCTGATGTACTTGTGGTCATACTATTTTACTAACTGAAAAACGCGCATTTTATCACAATTATTATGGCTGGAAAACGTCATAGTCAGCTCTTAATAAATGAATATCGTATTTATCGGAGGCTAGTTACCGGCCAAAAATAAGGTTTAGAAGTGTTTTCAAACCTGTTTTTTTTTATCGGTTGCGATTCCTGTTAAAAGGTGGATAATGACGCGATTTTTAATACAAGGGTTGTAAAGAATGCCAAAAGGCGATCACATTGAAATGCAGGGTACGGTTATAGATACTTTACCTAATACTATGTTTCGAGTTGAACTTGAAAATGGACACGTTGTAACAGCCCATATTTCTGGAAAAATGCGCAAGCACTACATACGTATACTCACTGGTGATAATGTTACCGTTGAATTAACACCTTATGATTTATCAAAAGGACGTATTACATTTCGAGAAAGATAAAAACACCTTCACCAAACTTCTTCCCGGAAATATAACCGGGATCAAACTCTAAGCTTTGGCTTTAGCTGTTTCCTCGACAGTTGATTTTGAATGGCAAACCAGCTTCCCTTCTTCAACATCAATTCTAACTTCACCACCTGCAGATAAATCTCCAAATAGTAACTCGTCAGCTAAAATCTGCTTAATTTCATCCTGAATTACGCGTGCCATGGGCCTAGCTCCCATTTTGGGGTCATAACCTTTTTCGGCCAGATAAGTCCGGGCGGTATCTGTAATTATCATGGTCACTTTTTTAGCTTCCAACTGAGCTTCAAGTTCAATCAGGAACTTATCCACAACATTTAGAATAACCTTGGTATCCAGAGCATCAAAGTGAATGGTGGCATCCAGTCTGTTTCTGAACTCGGGGGTAAATATCTTCTTGATGGCTTCACCCGCATCAGAAGTATTATCCTGCAGTGTAAATCCCATACTGCTTCGACTGATCAGATCAGCCCCGGCATTTGTTGTCATCACTAGAATCACGTTTCTAAAATCAGCTTTTCTTCCGTTATTATCGGTTAAAGTTCCATTGTCCATAATTTGTAACAACAGATTAAAAACATCGGGGTGAGCTTTTTCGAGTTCATCCAGCAAAACGACTGAATAAGGATGTTTAAGCACTTCTTCCGTTAATAAGCCACCCTGATCAAAACCCACGTATCCTGGTGGTGCGCCAATCAGGCGTGAAACAGTGTGCCGCTCCATGTATTCAGACATATCAAAGCGGATAAGTTCTATCCCCATGATTTTTGCCAGTTGCTTACAGACTTCGGTTTTACCAACGCCTGTAGGACCAGCAAACAGAAAAGAGCCCACGGGCTTTTCATCCCTGCCTAAACCTGAACGGGACATTTTTATTGCGGCATCCAGAGTTTTTATTGCTTTATCCTGACCAAATACAACCCGGGATAAGTTTTTACTTAAATTCTTAAGCATATCCATATCGGCAGTATTGACTGTAGATGACGGGATACGGGCAATTCGCGAAACGATAAATTCTATATCATGAATACCTATCGTCTTTTTACGCTGCTTTTCAGGCAGAATACGTCGCTTTGCACCGGCTTCATCGATGACATCAATGGCTTTATCGGGTAAATGACGGTCATTAATATAACGAGCCGATAAATCAGCAGCTTTCCTCAATGCCTGAATGGTGTACTTAACATCATGGTGTTCTTCAAACCTGCTTTTAAGCCCTTTAAGAATCTGGAAAGTCTCTTCAGCCGTAGGTTCGGGTATATCTATTTTCTGAAAACGTCTCGCCAGAGCACGATCTTTTTCAAATACACCCCGGTATTCCTGGTAGGTCGTTGATCCTATGCATTTCATTTCACCATTAGCTAAAACGGGTTTGATCAAATTGGAAGCATCCATAACACCACCGGATGCAGAACCTGCTCCTATTATGGTGTGAATTTCGTCGATAAATAATACCGCATGGGGTTCTTCTTTTAACTGTTTAATAACGGCTTTTAAACGTTTTTCAAAATCTCCACGATATTTGGTACCTGCGACTAATGCGCCCAGATCTAACGAATAAATTGTTGCATCCAGCAATATATCGGGAACATCTTCTTCTGTAATTTTTCGCGCTAAACCTTCAGCTATAGCCGTTTTTCCAACTCCTGCCTCACCCACCAGAAGCGGGTTGTTCTTACGTCGGCGACAAAGAGTTTGCACAACTCTTTCAACTTCTTCATCACGACCAACCAGGGGATCAATATGACCGGCTAAAGCCATTTCGTTGAGGTTACTGGCATAAGCTTGTAACGGTTTTTCTTTTACAGTCTCTTCGGTAAAGGATTCCGCTTCTGCGGAAAAAGGATCTTCATTCATCGCTTCATCCAGTCTGGATATGCCATGAGACAGAAAATTAGTTACATCAAGTCTTTCAACATCTTGTGAATGCAGCAAAAATACAGCATGTGAATCCTGCTCAGAAAAAATAGCAACCAGAACATTTGCACCAGACACTTCACCCTGACCTGAAGACTGAACATGAAATAACGCGCGTTGTAAAACACGTTGAAAGCCTAAGGTAGGCTGGGTTTCCCTGTCATCATCACTTAGAAGAATCGGGGTGTTCTGGTCGACAAACATGAGCAAATCTTCACGCAGTCTTTTTATATCAGCACCACAGGCATGCAGCACTGAAATAGCTGAAGCGTTTTCAGTTAACATTAACAGAATATGTTCAACCGTAATAAACTCATGCCTCTTCTCTTTAGCGTCAAGAAAGGCCTGGTTTAGCGAAAGCTCTAATTCTTTATTTAACATAACAACCTGTAATTTTCGATAACTTAACTATAGACTCTATTTTTGCATATTGCACTCAAGCTTCTTCCATTTCGCACATCAACGGGTGTTTATTTTCCCGGGCAAAATTATTCACATGGATCACCTTGGTTTCAGCGATATCCTTGGTGAAAATTCCGCAGACACCCTTGCCCAGTTTATGTACATGCAGCATTATTTGAGTAGCCTGCTCACGATCATGATTGAAAATTGACTCAAGAATAAGTACCACAAACTCCATCGGCGTATAATCATCATTTATTAACACGACCTTAAATAAGGGTGGTTTTTTGAGAATAGGCTTCGTTTGTTCTAATAAAACTGTATCGTCGTCATCAAACTGCTGACTCATACATAAATCCTGTATTTGGAGTAAAGATTGATCAAGTTATTAACATAATAACTTGAGTTAACGTTTTCAACTCATGACGCGTAAATAAAGCGAAAAAATTACAAAATAGCTGGTTTTTTTTCATGCTACCATATTGAAAATGAGTTGAAATATTCTATGATATCAACTGGCATTATAGCTATTAAAAAATATTGGAACACCTGCCTAAAGCAGGCTGCTAAATAAACAGTGAGGTAAAGTAATGACCAAAGGTACAGTGAAATGGTTTAGTAACGTAAAAGGTTACGGTTTTTGTAATACGGACGAAAATGAGGATGACGATATTTTTGTCCACTTTTCTGCAATAGAGATGGATGGTTATAGAAAACTAACATCTGGTCAGAAAATTGAATTTGATATCGATGAAGGGCCTAAAGGTTTACAGGCTCAAAATATTCGCTCCATCAATAATTGATCATTCTGATATATAAATCCCCATAATTATCGAAGAGTAATCTGACTCTTCGATTCAAAATCAACACCTCTTCACAAACAAGCCCGTTATTTCTTTCCAACAAATCCAAAAAAATTCTTTATATATAATAAATAAAGTATATAAATTTCAAAAGAAATGACCTATCCCGGCAGATTGTTGCTGAGTATTAAAATTCATGGTGTATACTTCTGCGCTCTAAATTATTGCTGTCTGAGGAATTATATGACTTACCAACACATTACTGTTCCTGAACAGGGCTCTGCCATTACGGCTAATCCTGATAATAGTCTAAATGTACCCGATCAACCGATCATCCCTTTCATCGAAGGTGATGGCATTGGTTCTGATATTACTCCACCGATGCAAGCTGTTGTAAACGCGGCTGTTGATAAAGCATATTCAGGTAACCGGAAAATTCACTGGATGGAAATTTATGCCGGTGAGAAAGCAACTCAAACCTATGGTGAAAATGAATGGCTACCGGAAGAAAGCCTTCAAGCTATGGAGCAATATATAGTTTCTATCAAAGGTCCTTTAACCACACCCATTGGTGGCGGCATGCGTTCGTTGAACGTTGCTATCCGCCAAAAACTGGATTTATACGCCTGTGTACGTCCAGTGCGATATTTTGACGGAATCGAAACCCCATTAAAAAGACCTGAAGACACAGAAATGGTTATTCACCGCGAAAACACGGAAGACATCTATGCTGGAATAGAATGGGAATCAGGTTCAGACGATGTCAAAAAGGTTATTAAATTTTTGATTGATGAAATGGGCGTTACCAGCATTCGTTTTCCTGAAACTTCCGGTATTGGTATCAAACCAGTTTCTTCTGAAGGGTCTAGACGATTAATACGTAAAGCCATGAAATATGCCGTAGACAATGATCGTGATTCAGTGACTCTGGTCCATAAAGGTAACATCATGAAATACACCGAAGGTGGATTTCGTAACTGGGGCTATGAACTGGCAAAAGAAGAATATGGAGCAACTCTGATTGGTGAAGGCCCCTGGTGTGAATTTAGCAATCCTAAAACCGGGAAAACCATAACAGTAAAAGACGTTATTGCTGATAACTTCCTGCAACAGATATTGCTGCGACCAACTCAGTATGATGTGATTGCAACGTTAAATCTGAACGGTGATTATGTTTCAGATGCCCTGGCCGCCCAGGTCGGTGGTATTGGTATCGCTCCCGGCGCAAATATTGCGGATACCGTTGGTGTTTTTGAGGCGACTCATGGAACAGCTCCAAAGTATGCAGGGTTAAACAAGGTAAACCCGGGATCATTGATACTATCAGCTGAAATGATGCTTCGTTACATGGGATGGACTGAAGCAGCCGATTTTATCATAAGCGGCATGTCTAATGCGATATCGTCTGGACAGGTTACTTATGATCTTGCCCAGGACCAATCCGGTGATAATGTATTAAGCACTTCGGCATTTGGCGAAGCAGTTATCGCTAATATGTAAAAGCTTTATTAAAGGGTGGCTCTATTTTGGAGTCACCTTTTTACATCCCGATATTTTTAATGATCGGCTTACTCACCCTGTGTAAACCGGAAGCTTGTACAACTTTTGTCGCTATTTCTTCAATAGACATGGTTGCTGTATTAATAAACGGTACTTTAAACTGGTCAAACATTTGTTCTGCTGCTTTTACTTCGAAACGGCATTGATCTATTGACGCATAACGACTATTTGCCCGCCTCTCTTCACGTATATGCGCTAATCGTTTCGGGTTAGTGGTTAAACCAAATAACTTTTTACTATGTTTTCGAATAGTTTCCGGTAACTCTTCAGAATCCATATCTTCTTCGGTTATAGGATAATTCGCCGCTTTTAATCCAAATTGTAATGCCAGATATAAACAGGTTGGTGTTTTACCACTTCGTGAAACACCAATCACAATGATATCGGCCTGACTGTATAATTTTGTTGTCATGCCATCATCATGCAGCATTGAGAAATCTATTGCCTCTATTCGGGATTCGTAAAGCCCCTGATTACTTATTCGGTGAGACTGCCCCGATTCGTGAATGGAATGAGCATGTAATGTCTGTTCAAGGTCTGGCAGAAAACTTTCAAATGGATCAACAATTAAAGCATCAGACTGATTGATGATCAGGCTTATTTTTTCATCTGCCATGGTAGAAATGACTATGGGTTTAAGCTTTGATCTCTCATATGAAGTTTTAATTCTTTGTACGATGTTTAATGCTTTTTTCTCACTGTCTACAAATGGAATAGTGACCGAACTGAAAATGGTATCAGGAAATTGAGCCAACAGGCTGTGACCTAAAGTTTCAGCGGTAATAGCCGTTCTATTTGACAGAAAATAGACGTGTCGCACTTGTTTATCAGGGGTATCAATCATAAAGATATTTAAACTTCATCTAAGCTTTTTCGATTTTTAATATTTGAACTTATATTGATTATGCTACATTAATTATATTATTAATATAAAAATACTCATCCATTATGACTCATAAAAACCTAGATTTTACCAATAAAACAGTTATCGGCCTGGAACATCTCGGCATGAACGATGTCCCTTTTGTCGGTGGAAAAAATGCTTCTCTTGGAGAAATGATTTCTAACCTGTCAAACCTTGGGGTTAAGGTTCCGGGTGGCTTTGCCACTACTGCAGATGCCTATAGAGATTTTCTCAACGAGGCCGGCCTGACCGATAAAATCAACAAAACACTGGCTGAACTCGATGTTGATGATGTCAATGCTCTGGCTAGTTGTGGAAAAAATATTCGCCATTGGGTCGTAGAAGCACCCTTACCTGCTGCCCTTGAATCCGAAGTTAGAAAGTGTTACGCAGAACTTGCTGTCGATGGCATGGATGCGACTGTTGCAGTGCGTTCTTCAGCCACAGCAGAAGACTTACCCGACGCTTCTTTTGCAGGTCAGCAGGAAACTTTTCTAAACATTAAAGGCATTAAGCAGGTCTTACATGCGATTAAACTCGTGTTTGCATCACTGTTTAATGATCGAGCCATTTCATATCGTGTACACCAGGGTTTTGATCACGCTGAAGTTGCGCTATCTGCGGGTATCCAGATGATGGTCCGTAGCGACCTGTCTTCCAGTGGCGTTATGTTTAGTATCGATACTGAATCAGGATTTGAAGATGTCGTTTTCATCACCGGGAGTTATGGACTTGGCGAAACGGTGGTTCAGGGAGCAGTGAATCCCGATGAATTTTATGTGTATAAAAAGTCTCTCGCTGCCGGGAAAAAAGCCATTCTGCAAAAAAATCGTGGCAGTAAAATGATCAAGATGATCTATGCACAGGAAGAGCATCCTGAACATGCCATTCAAACCGTCAGTGTCGACGAGCATGAGCAGAAAATGTTTTGTATCGATGATGATGATATTAATGCTTTAGCGACCATGGCAATGATCATTGAAAAACATTATCAGCGCCCTATGGACATTGAATGGGCCAAAGACGGGTTAAGTGGAGAATTATTTATCGTACAGGCACGACCCGAAACCGTCGTTTCACGCGAGGGAAAGATCATAGAACGTTATGTTCTCAAAGAACAGGCCAAACCCATTGTGGATGGTCGAGCGGTGGGTAACCGTATCGGTCAGGGAAAGGCAAAAGTCATTACTGATTTGACTCAAATGGATCAAATCGAACAGGGTGACGTGCTTGTCACCGACATGACTGACCCTGACTGGGAACCGGTCATGAAGAAAGCTTCTGCTATCGTCACCAACCGTGGCGGTCGAACTTGCCATGCCGCTATCATTGCGCGGGAAATGGGCATACCCGCTCTAGTGGGTAGCGGTGATGCCACCAATGTCCTTCAACACGGTGCCGACATAACAGTTTCCTGTGCAGAAGGTGATACAGGTTTTGTTTATTCAGGCTTGTTAAAATTTGAACACCAGAAACATGAACTCTCTAAAATGCCTGATATTCCGGTCAAGGTGATGATGAATATCGGTAATCCCGAAAGAGCTTTTAGTTTCGCTCGTTTACCGCATAAAGGCATCGGTCTTGCACGGCTTGAATTTATCATCAATAAAATGATCGGTATCCACCCCAAGGCACTGTTAAATTTTGAGCAGATGGATGTTGAGCTACAACACACTATTCATGATAAAATCAACGGTTATCATTCTCCTGTAGATTACTATGTCGACAAATTGAGTGAGGGTATAGCAACTCTTGGTGCTGCCTTTGCCCCGGAAAGAGTGATCGTTCGATTATCAGATTTTAAATCTAATGAATATGCTCATTTAATCGGTGGTGAAATTTTCGAACCGGAAGAAGAAAACCCGATGATCGGTTATCGCGGTGCTTCGCGTTATATTTCTGAAGAATTTCGTGATTGCTTCGCGCTCGAATGTAAAGCGATCAAGCGAGTACGCCTTGATATGGGAATTCAGAATGTAGAGATTATGATACCGTTTGTACGTACGCTGGAAGAAGCAGATGGCGTAATTAAACTTCTGAAACAAAATGGCTTAGAGCGAGGTAAGGACGGGCTCAAAATCATCATGATGTGTGAGCTTCCTTCGAATGTATTACTGGCCGAAGAATTCCTGGAGTATTTTGATGGCTTTTCCATTGGCTCTAACGATCTAACTCAGCTTACACTCGGTTTAGATAGAGATTCCGGGTTGATAGCTCACTCTTTCGATGAACGTAACCCCGCCGTTATGAAGTTACTGGAACAGGCTATCAGTACCTGTAAAAAAGCAGGAAAATACGTGGGTATCTGCGGACAGGGGCCTTCAGATCACCCGGACCTGGCCAAATGGCTACTGGAACAGGGAATAGACAGCGTTTCACTAAATCCCGATACTGTCGTCGATACCTGGTTATTCATGGCCGATCAAAAAAGATAAAAGCGTTAACTCTATGAAAAGTTATCAACCTCTCGGACATGGCGTCTACCATCTGGATAGCCATTATATAAAACCCGGTGTTGCCAGCTTTTATTGTATTGTGCACCAGGATGAAGTGGCTGTGATAGAAACAGGCACGAGTCATTCCCTGCCCTATCTACAGCAATTTTTAATCGATTTAAAACTTTCCCCGGAACAGGTGAAATACATTATCCCTACGCATGTTCATCTGGATCATGCCGGTGGTGCGGGTGTCATGATGCAGGCCTGTCCCAATGCACAGTTGATAATTCACCCTCGTGGTGCCCGACACATGATTGATCCAACTAAACTCATATCAGCCACCAAAGATGTGTATGGAGAGCAACTTTTCAATAAACTCTATGGAGAAATTCCAGCCATCGATGAAACACGTGTTATTGCAGCGCAGCACGAATCCAGTTTTTACTTAAACGACAGGGAACTGATTATTGTCGATACTCCCGGTCACGCTTATCATCATTTCTGCGTGGTAGATTCGTTTAGTCAGGGAATTTTCACTGGCGACACTTTTGGATTGTCATACCCTAACTTAATATTCCAGGGTAAACGTGTTGTGCTCCCAACAACTACGCCGGTTCATTTCAATCCTGAAGCCCTGTTCAATTCAATTGATTTGCTGATGTCGTTTCAGCCTGAAAGAATGTACCTTACCCACTTCAATATGCTGCCCGACCCTTCATCTGTGGTGGATCAGTTCCGCAAAAGCATTGATGACTTTGTTCAGCTAACGGAATTAATCAAACCGGTTGATGATTCTTGTTTACCCGATTTGATGAAAGAAATGGGTAAGATGATTTCCAGGCAATTTGAATTTAGCCAGGATTTAATCATAAACCAGCTGGCTATGGATATTAAATTAAACTCGCAGGGGTTAGCCTTCTGGTATCAACATCGATAAACACTGAAAAGTGTGCTGGACTATCGGTATAATCCATCCTACCCTTGATCAGTTTTCAATAAAGACTCCAATAGCTTGAAATTCTACTTCTTTATATTGTTTTTCCTCTTTATCAGCAACAAGGCATTGGCTAATTCCGCTGAGTTTGTGCAATGTTTTGATTTTGGCTGCAAATCCACAAAAGAGTTCTCATTTGATTCGCAGCAATGGGAAAAAATTACTGATATTTTTATTCGACCCGCCTTATCACCCTGGTTAGAAAAACAGCAAATTCGCCGTGCTATTGCTATGATGGAAACTATTTCAGGATCAATTAGCGGAACTGCACAGGATAAAGGCGGAAATTATCCCGGTTACGATTTACCTTTTCAGCAGGATTGCATCGATGAGTCTACCAATACAAATCAATATTTACAGGCTCTGCAACACAGAAACCTGCTCCAATGGCACCAGGTTGACGAACGTAAGCGCCGTATCGTGTGGTTTGCTACTCACTGGACAGCAGTCATTCGTGAAATTGAAAACAAAGAACTGTTTGCTGTAGATTCCTGGTATCGCGATAATGGCCAATTACCCTACATTCAAAAACTAAAAAGCTGGCAGCGTAAATCTTCTTTTACTGAATCTCTAAATCCCTGATGCCTGAAGAAAAAATCATTATTGGAATCTCCGGCGGTGTTGATTCCGCAGTTTCTGCTCTGTTACTCAAGCAACAGGGCTACGAGGTTGAAGCACTGTTCATGAAAAACTGGGAGGAAGATGATACCCAGGAATATTGCTCGGCTGCTGTTGACCTGGCCGATGCTCAACAAGTCTGTGACAAACTGGATATTCCGTTGCATTCGGTTAACTTTGCCTCTGAATACTGGGATAGAGTTTTTGAGTACTTTCTCGAGGAATACCGCTCAGGAAGAACACCAAACCCCGATATCATGTGCAACCGTGAAATCAAGTTTAAAGCATTCCTGGAATATGCTCTGGAAATGGGTGCCAGCAGAATTGCGACCGGCCATTACGTGCAAAATAAAACTCAGGGAAATACTACACAGTTACTCAGAGGTCTTGACGACAATAAAGATCAGTCTTATTTTTTGTATGCTCTCAACAGTTATCAACTGTCCAGGGCATTATTCCCTGTAGGGCAGTTGCATAAACCCCAGGTACGTCAATTAGCTGAAGAAAACGGTTTTGATGTATTCAATAAAAAAGACTCCACTGGAATTTGTTTTATTGGCGAAAGAAAATTCAAAGACTTTTTACAGCAATTTTTACCGGCACAGCCGGGGGAAATTCAAACCCTTGAAGGTACAACGATTGGTACTCATTCCGGGTTGATGTATTACACCATGGGGCAGAGACAGGGGCTTGGCATTGGCGGGTTAAAAAACTCGTCTGAGCAACCCTGGTTCGTTTCAGCCAAAGATCTTGATAATAATATTTTAATTGTGACTCAGGGACATGACCACCCTGCTCTATTCAATACTCACTGTTCAATTGAAGATTTACACTGGATCAATGAATTCAATATTCAATTGCCTTTTAGTTGCACCGCTAAAATCCGCTATCGACAGCAAGATCAGGACTGTACAATTACTTCTATAAACAAGAGTGGATTAGCCACTGTTGAATTTAACCAGCCACAACGTGCCATCACACCCGGTCAGGCTCTTGTATTGTATGATCATCAGGTCTGTCTGGGTGGTGGAACCATTAACAACGCTTACAATCTTTCATGACTCAATTACAGGATCAAACTCTGGCACTAGCCAGCATGATGCAATCTGCAGTTCTAATTAATCAGCTTGCTAACGGTGAGAGCATTAATCAGGCTGCTTACGATTGCAGCCTGGATAGTCTGTTTACGCTTAAGGCCCAATCCACTGAGGATATATTCGGGTATGGTGACGGGCTGATAAACGGGCTAAAAACTTTAAAATCTTATATGACTGGAGACAGTGGAGCGCCCGACAGGCAGATCGCTTACTACGTTTTATCAATGATAAAACTTGAAGCTAAAATGATGAAAGATCATGATCTTGTTGAGACAATTCAAAGCGGATTCGAAACCATTCAGCAACAAGCCAGAGATTTTGATTTATCTCAATCAGCCAAAGCGCATAAAGTGGATGGTCTTTATCAAAATACGATCAGCAATATAAAGCCTCGCATTATCGTTCAGGGTGATCAGACACACCTGAGTCATAGCGACACTACCAGTAAGGTGCGTACATTATTATTTGCTGGAATTCGTGCAGCTGTATTGTGGCGACAAAAAGGTGGTTCACGTTTGAAATTACTGTTTTCCAGAAAAAAATATATTGAGCAGGCAGAGCTGTTACTAGAGAGATTTTAAAGTCATCTAAAAGCCGGTTAAATCAAATAAAAATTTATGAAACCGATTTAACCAGGTAACGATTTAGCGTGGAAGAGGAACAAGAGGCAAGCAGGCGTACCATCAGAAAAATAATAACCAGGGTAAGTACAATTCGTCCAAGTAAAATACCGGATAAATCGGCTCCTATTAACATCATTAACAAGGTGTCTTCAATCAGACTGTGAGACAAACCCAGCAGAGACATCGAAAATAAAACGTCCCGGGGTTTTATATGTCCTGCCTGAGCTTCATTAATCAGCAAAGCCCCTCCATAAGACAAACCCAGTGTTATACCAACCAGTGTAATCGTTTCAGCCTCTCGACCTATGCCCAGTAAATGCAAAACAGGACGCAACATATTATTTATGCGCTGAATAATACCGAGTCGTTTTAAAACATCGAGTAGTAAAACTAATGCAACAACGATAAAGAATATGAGCAAAAGGCTAATAATCTGGTTTTGACTCCAGGCCCATAAAGAGTTATCGATTTTTTCAGGTTGCCAAACTAACACAGCGGGTTGCTGTAACCAGTTTGTAATAAGGTATATCTGGTTATAGATCAGACCACAAATAACAGCCATTCCAACTCGGAACATAACTGTCACGCTAATTTTAACCCCTGCTTTTTGGGCTATTCTGGCTTCGATGGGCAATGCATGAGCAATTAACATCATACTGCTAAGAACAGTAACTTGAGCGACAGTCATTGGTACCTCAGCAGCCAGGCTGGCATAAACCACCAGGCCGCCATATAAATTAGTTACCAGAGTGGTCGCCCACACCAGACCCATGGCTCCCGGTAAACCGACCAGTTCCATTACTGGTGTTAACCATTCAGACAATAGAATCACCAGTCCGAGTTCTTCAAGAATTTTTATGACAATGATGATTGGTATCATCAGTTTAAAAAGGGTCAAACTGATGTTGGTAGAACTTTTAACTATGCCTGAAAAGTATTCCACTAATTTCATAGATTATGCTTTTTTCGGACATGATCCAGTAAGCCTTCCGAAGCATCCTGTATCATCGTAAAGACGCGTTCAAACCCCTGATTTCCACCATAGTAGGGATCGGGTACTTCAGTTTCTTCGTGTTTGGTCGCGAAATTGAGGAACAAAGATAACTGTGCCTTTCCATCTCCTGGATCCTGATCTGACATATGCCTGAGATTTGATTCGTCCATTGCCAGAATATAATCAAATTCATTAAAATCAGCAGCAATAAACTGACGACCCCGTAGACTGGATAAATCTATATTTCTTGTCTTTGCAGTGGCCTGAGCACGCCTGTCAGGTGATTCACCAACATGGTAGGCATGAGTACCGGCAGAATCTATTTCGACTGCTGACGTTAGCTGCTGATCCTCCACCAGTTTACGAAAAACCCCTTCAGCAGAGGGTGACCGGCATATGTTGCCCATGCAAACAAATAGGATTTTTACTGGTTCTATGCTGTTCATAAGTATATGTTTTGATTGCTTTTTATTGAATATTTGTTTTATAAAATTCATGATTGTTTTATACTGTCTTGTATCCTATATTGTATCCAGGAAGCACAATGAATCAAAAAGACATTAATAACCTTAACTGGCTAACAGAGAAAAAAGATAAATTTATTAAAGTCAGTGATAACCTTTATGTGCGACTCAGAAAAACGAACACGACATACATTATACGAAAGACTGTTAACAAGAAAGCGCAAGTTATCACCCTGGGTAAACACCCTGCTCTAAAATTGGCTAAAGCTAAAACAGAATCATTGAAGTATCTTAACAATGATGTTTCTAGTGTCACCACTGATACGCTAATAAGCGATTACCTAACTGATGTTGTTTACCCTGAAAGTAAAGTTCCCAAACAGGTAGAAGGTTATTTACGCCAAATAAAAGGCAGGTTTGGACGTATGAAGGTGATCGATGTTAAGCGGTTCGAGTTAGTCAAATTTATTAAGAATTATAGCAAGACACAGGGCGCAAGATCGGCAGACCGTCTCAGGTCTTATCTGAAGCAGTTATTCTCATACGGTGTCGAGCTGGGCTATTTAAGCGGTGAAAACCCAATGGAGGGAGTCACAAAACGAGTGACAGGATACAAACCCATTGACAGGAAGCGCACTCTCACAGAAGAAGAAATTCAAATGGTCTGGAAATGGAGGAATGCAAAGAAAGGCTGGCAGAAAACTGAAGATAACGTTCGTGTAATAAAATTCTTACTCCTGACCGGTCTCAGGATATCTGAAGCACAGACCGGCTATATTGACGGTGATAAATTCAGGATTGATGACACCAAAGGCAAACACTCAAAAGAAGAAAAACGCCCACACTGGGTTTATTTGACTGATACCGCAAAAGCACTCCTCCCATTACCTAAATGTTCAGCAACAAATATTCAAGCCTGGCTTAAACGCAAACTAAGCAATGAAGGGATTGAAAATAGATTCACACCACACGATTGTAGGCGCACATATGCCACGATTGCCAATGATAATGGTATAGAGCCATTTATTGTAGAACGCGCCTTAAATCACCGTATGCAAGGTGTTATGGCCACTTATAACCATGCTGAATATAAGGCAGACCGGATTAATTGTGCAAAAGTTGTTGAGTCGGCAATATTGGAAATAATCGGGGGTTAGAGCAATGAAAGACACAAGCTGGATACCTGATTGGCGTAATCCTGATAAATACCCGAAAGCTGATGACCTAACAAGATACCAATGGATGTGGGAGTTTTTACGTCGAAACCCTCGATATCAAGAAGTGTGTGACGATATATGGACTCCTGATTTAATATTTGAGAAAACAGATAGTGGTGGTGTGATCCATTCGTGTCCTAGAAAAATTCAAGACGAATTCGACTTTTCATATAATAGTGATTTCCCCCATTACTCAGCCAGCAGCAACCCGGTAGAAGCGATCAGATCAATCAAAGGTAAAGACGTTACTGTAATACACAATCCTATTCGATTTAAAACTGACTCCCCGCTCTTGTGGAATCCAGACTTAGATAAAATCCCAGAAATGAACCTGGAAGGCATTGTTAGCAGGCGTACAACTGAGCATACATTTTTCACCGCCATTGATTTAACATTTTCCTTAGATATGCAACTGGATCATATCAAGAAAAAACTCGCTAGCATTCAAAAAGAACGGGGCCTGGGTACTAAAAGAAGCCAGATAGTAAAGTTTACAACTTACCTAAGGATTCTTGATGCCGTGGCTAATGGTGAATCGTTTGGCATAATCCGAGACACTATATTTGATACCTATAAACATGCCTATCCAGACAGCCCACGGGAAGATATGTATAAGAAGAATCTAAACTCAGCTCTTCGTTTCCGCGATGAAGATTATAAAAGAATTATGACCAAATAAGCACAACAGGGAAATT
>JAAEMR010000061.1 GCA_024225395.1 Gammaproteobacteria bacterium | reverse complement strand
TCGCTCCGGGCGAACGGGTCGAACCGGGCGCGTTGATGTCGAATTGAATTTGGAAGAGTGATGATTGCGCCCGGGTTCTCATCCGGACCGCATGCTGCGCCTGCGCCGCCAGTTCGCTCCGGGCGAACTGGTCGAACCGGGCGCGTTGATGTCGAATTGAATTTGGAAGAGTGATGATTGCGCCCGGGTTCTCATCCGGACCGTGGGAACACAATTCCCATAAAAAAGGACCCTTGGCGGGTCCCTTTTTATGGAAATGGCGTCCCCAAGGGGATTCGAACCCCTGTTACCGCCGTGAAAGGGCGGTGTCCTAGGCCGACTAGACGATGGGGACACTGTGTAAACCTCAAGAGGTTTGGTGGAGCCAGGCGGGATCGAACCGCCGACCTCAACACTGCCAGTGTTGCGCTCTCCCAACTGAGCTATGGCCCCCTCGAGAGAGCGCGTACTTTAATGGTGACTCCCGCAACTGTCAAGCAAAAAACCAGTGTATTTGACAGTTTTTAAATATATTTTTAATGTCCACTAAAACCTGCTGAAAAATTGCTATTATTAAGGCTTAATTTATATAAATAATACTTACACATGAAAAAAGTTTTAATTACCGGTGGTGCCGGTTTTATCGGATCACATACTGCGGATCTTTTATTACAAGGAGGCATAGCTGTCACAGTTCTGGATAACTTAAGTTCCGGCTTTAGAAGTAACTTACCCTTTAACCATGAGTTACTTGAATTTGTTGAAGGAGATATCAGGGATAAAGACCTGGTCAATCACTGTATGCAAGGTGCATCTCATTGCCTGCACCTGGCAGCACAGGTATCCGTGGTTGCATCTCTGGAAGATCCGGAGTTTTCAGCGCAACAGAATATTGTCGGTTTTGTAAATGTAATAGAAGCCGTCAGGAAACATAACGTCAAACGTCTGGTGTATGCCTCTTCTGCGGCAATCTATGGTACTCCCAAAGTCATACCATTACCGGAGGATATCGAAAAAACACAGCTTTCCCCTTATGGCGTGGAAAAGCAGGTGAATGAACAATATGCTGCTTTATATAAGACTCTCTATAAAACCTCTTCACTGGGGCAACGTTTTTTTAACGTATTTGGGCCCCGACAGGATCCTAAATCACCATATGCCGGTGTTATCGCCCTGTTCGTTGATCGAATATCAGAAAGCAAGCCTTTAACCATTTTTGGTGATGGTGAACAAACCCGGGATTTCATTTATGTAGAAGATGTTGCTCGTGCTAATGTGGCTGCTTTACAACATATTGAAGTTGAAGGTGCCTGCAACATTGGCACAGGTTTAAAAACATCCTTACTGGATCTTGTTCGAGTTTTATCTGAAATTACCGGACAAAATTCTGAGATCTCTTTTGACCAACCTCGTGAAGGCGACATCGTGCATTCACTGGCTATCACTAAAAAAATGAATGAAGATTTAGAGACTGTGGCTCAAACCAGTCTCAAACAGGGACTGGAGAAGTTAATAGCCAGTGAACATTAATTTTTTTCTAGCCCGGATAATTCATAATCTGCCGTGATAATTGCGCTGGACTTTATTTTTACTGGCAATTACCCGATTCAGAACCGGTCTTATTGCTCCGGTCGATTGAGGATAGTTTCCTGTAGAACCAAAGACAGGCAAGTGCGCGAGCACATTTATGAAATGTTCGGGCTAACATGAGTTTTTCATTATTTCTGTATGCTGAAAATTCCAGAGATTTTCATTTATCCAATGCTCAACTAATCGGTTTCCTGGATGAAATAGATTTTATTTCCATTCAAACCGGTTCACAGCAGTTGCCTGTTGGTAGCAAACTAATGGATTATATTACTTTTCTGGGTTGTTCGCCCGCCCTCCAGCGAGGAGAAATTGAATCTGGTATAAATATTCATCACTTTAATCAATTAACCGGAGTGGGTGGAAAATCCATTCAAACTATCCGTTACCCCGGCTGTAAACACCCTGTTCATGAACCTGAAAACCTAGTAACAAGCTACCCTGAAGTTGAAAAATGGAAATGCCCCGTGTGCGGAAATGAGGGTAAAACGGAACAAATTCAGTGGCGAAAATCAGCGGGATTTTCCACAATTTTTATCGAAATCAGTCAGATTTTTCCAAAAGAAGCCGTGCCCTCTGACAAGCTTTTAAACGCTTTACATAAATTCACTAATCTCCACTGGCAGTGGTTCTATTCATCAACGACCTTTCACTAATTTATATCCTTGTAATTAACTGTTTAGAAACTGAATTCTTTTTTACGCTATAACAGTAAAATAAAAATAGCGGAGGAAAATCATGAGCAAAGCACAGTTACAACATATTTCACCCAAACAGGCCGCCGATATGATTCACGAGGAGGCGAATGTACTTTTTGTGGACGTTCGATCAAGCATGGAGTTTTTGTTTATCGGACATCCTGTAGGGGCCGTCAATATTCCATGGATTGATGAACCTGACTGGGAAATTAATCCTCACTTTGCCAGAGATATTCGTAAGTTGATTTTAGGAGGTGTTATCTGCAACGTTGATAGCCAATGCGCACCCATTGTATTGATATGCCGAAGCGGGAAACGTTCAGCCGAGGCTGGCCAATTACTGATAGGAGATAATTTCAACCGTGTTTACAACATCAGCACAGGCTTTGAGGGAGATCTTGATGAGACACATCATCGCAGCACTTTAGGTGGCTGGAGATATGATGGTCTGCCCTGGGAGCAATGCTGACCCAAAGCAGACCTGTTCAAGTTTTTTGTAACTCTGAAATTATAGAGTTACAGAAAAACTTGCTACTACTGACTATCTTACAGGAGCAGGCGCTGGCGCTGGTGGAGCGAAAGGCGCTGGTTGACCACCAAAAGGCATAGGAGGACGACCGTAAGGTGCTGGACGACCCATAGGAGGCATTCCGTAAGGAGCTGGAGCACCCATTGGAGGCATTCCGTAAGGAGCTGGAGCACCCATAGGCCCCCTGGGTGCGCCATAAGGAGCAGGACCACCGTAAGGCATTGGAGGACGACCATAACCATATGGACCGTTATTTCCACCGAAAGGCCCCCAGTTGTTGCCACCCCAGTTATTACCGCCCCAGTTGTTATCGTCAAATTCATCTGACATTTCTTCCATCCAGTACATTGGAGTCCATTCAGGCCAGTCATTACAATCGTAAGCCCACGGAGGACAATCACTGCCACCGAACCAGTCTGCATTCACATTTGTGTTATATGAAAGCATCAAAAAAATACTAATAAAAAACGCACGAACTATTTTTTGCATATCTATACCCTTCTTTGATTTAAATAAAGTGGCCCCATTATGCTATATAATGAGTTACTAATAAACATTTAATAAAAAATGAATAAACAATGTTGATCTGAATCAATCCTGAACTTTAAAGTCCTTAACTTATTTAGATCCCCGATAGTAGATCGCTGCATACTAAAGGTGAGACAACATCCATTTTTTCATTAAAAATTTTGCATGATAGCAATTTCATATCCAGGCAAGCCCGGGATTATTTAGCGACCATGAATTTCATCTTTAATACCTTTTACAGTCCTGAGGATAGGATGATTGGCATTTAATGCATCGGGCAAATGTTTGATGCCCCTGTATGCCATACTGATCGTTTCATATTCACCATACAAGACACCATAAATTGTCTTATCTTCTTTATCCGCAGAGTAAATTTTGATTTCCTCCAGGTTAATCTGTTGAGATTTCAGTTTATTAAGATACCTGTTTAAAGATTGCAATCGTTTCTTACCGCTGATCAAGGTCATAATCTGAATACTCGCCAGCTTGTTATCTGACGTTTCCAACCACTTTTCTGTAGCACGTAGACGCTGTTCAAAAACAGTCTGTTTCTGACCGGGTTTAACAGTCACTTTTGCAGGTTTAACTTCAATTATCTCTGGTTCATCGGCAACGATAACTTCTGGTTTGACAGAATTTGTCATATCACCTGGTGATATAGATTCTGTAGTCACATCAGGTTCAACCGGTTTCATTTCAGAAAACAGGCTGCTATTGATCTTTGAAACCGACACCTCTTCTTCAACAATTAAAACGGGTTCCGGTTCACTAACGATTAATGGTTCAGGTTCAGGTTCTATTTTTAACTTACTCCCCTGTATGGAGCTACTTTTAAAAATTGAACCTGGAATCTGTAGTTGTAACAAATCTTTATTAAACACTTTCTGCTGCACAATAATTACCGATAAGAGCACCAGAAATAAGCCTGAAACAGAGTAAAACAGTGTTTTTTTAAATTTACCCCGGGAATTGAGTGCAACTTCTTTACAGCTTATTTGATCACCAAACTGGGAGCGAAAAGCTTCTAACTGTGAGAATAATCCATTGGTTAACTTGAGGGGTTTTTTTAACGCTGCAGGGATCACAGCGAGCTGCCTTAATTCTGCACAGCTTGTTAAGCGTAGATACCCCATCTGCTCTTCCAGTTTTAACGGCTTGAGCTCTACACTATCAATTTGCAATTGATATCGCTGTGATAATTCATTCAACAGGTGCAAACTGTTGGATTGAATGCTAATAATCAGTTTAAAGTCTTTTTCACGAGCAACCTTATCCCAGAATTTAAGAATATTAAGCTGCATGTCAGCAGGAGCATTATCGAACTGATCAATAAGCAGCGTAAAATTCTTGTTTAAGCGACTTATTTCACGGTTAAAAAAAGTATCAAATTCAAACTCATCTTTACCCTCTGTTACTTCGACATAAGTATTATTAACATTAAACCTCACAAAAATTGAATTTTCAGGTGTCAGCCTGGTTTCAACGAACTGGTCTAACAGACGCGACTTTCCAATACCTTCAGGCCCATATAATAAACTGATAGACCCGGCCTGATTTAAACGCCGGGACAGGTCTTCCATAATATTTGCACTTTGCCGTGTCAGAAAAAATCTATCTTGGTTTTGTAACGGCATAAGGATTTTGCAACATGAGTGGTATTATTTTAGGATGATAAACTATATCAATTAAATCTTTACAACCAAAGGCTTTAAGCTCAACAATTTCATTTATGGCAGACCGGACTTTACTCAGGCAACTTGAACAAATCATTCCTGCAATCAGTGACAAAATACTGAATGAGCTATTTCATCGAACGACGGCTAAAAAAAAATCTGATGGCAGCATAGTGACCGAAGCAGACCTGGCAATGCAGAATGCTTTAACAGAAGAACTTCATAAATTAGCGCCCAATATACACATGCTAAGTGAAGAAATGACTCCTCAGCAACAGGCTTACGTGATGAGTAACAATAAATCATACTGGTGCCTGGACCCTGTGGATGGAACCAATAATTTTCACCATGGAGTGCCGTTATTCGCCGTTTCTCTAGCGCTTATAGATAATCAGGAATTAACCCTGGGCATCATTTACGACCCGGTGAGAAAAGAAATTTTCTCTGCTGAAAAAGGTTCCGGATTACGCATTAACAGCATTGAGTTTATTTCCCCAGAACAACCGGAATCTCTCGATCAATGCCTGGCATCCATCGACTTCAAGCGACTTAATGCTGAAATGATGCAGCGACTGTGTCAGAAAATGCCATTCAAGTCTCAGCGAAACATTGGGACCTGTGCGCTGGAATGGGCATGGCTGGCTGCAGGACGTACCCAGTTATTACTTCATGGAGGAGAAAAATTCTGGGATTATGCGGCAGGTTGTCTTTTATTATCAGAAGCTAAAGGAGTCAGCACAACGGATACTCTACAGGCAATTTTTAACAACAGCCTGGAAAACCGTCCAATTATCGCCGCCAGTAATGCCACATTACACCAGGCATGGTCAACTTTTTTAATAAAGCCCTGATCCTGTTTCGGGTTTAAACTAATTCTACAGCATGATCTCAACAGCTAAACTTTATCGGCTTTCACTCATCGCTATTATTCTGGCTATTCTGAATTCACCGGTTTCAGCAGAGCCACCAGTAATAAAGCTTGTGTCTCAAAACCTAAACCAGTTTTATGATGATAAAGATGATGGCAATAAAGCAAAAACTCTTTCAACCGGAAAATACAGACAACGCGTACAGCAACTGGTTGAAAAAATAAGGAGCGTTTACAACTTTGCCGATGTCATTGCTTTTCAGGAAGTAGAAAACATAGGCATATTACAGGATGTCAGTAACCAGCTTAAACAACGATACAATGTGAAGTACCGACCCGTACTCATTGAGGGTAATGATATATCCGGTATCGATACAGGTTTTCTGGTAAAACAAAAATATAAACTGAAGTCTATTTCTTCTCTTTATCAGAACAAAATTATTAATCCTAAAGGTGAACCACTCTATTCCCGACCTCCTCTACTCATTGAGCTATGCCACCCAGAATGTTTCACTATCGTGAATATTCACCTCAGGTCAATGCGAGGATTGAGTTCTAATAAAAAGCGAAAACGAGTGAGTCATAAACGTCTTTTACAGGCTGAAATACTGGCCAGGTGGATAAATAAATTTCAGTATGAGAACCCGCAGTCCAGGTTGATGATAGTTGGTGACTTTAATGCATTGAAGCCTTCTGACGCTTATGTTGACTGCCTGGGTACACTCATCGGCAAACCTGATCAACAACGACCAAAATGGAAGAGTCCTGATCTTATTAAAAATGACCTGGTTGATACTTCAATAATGGTTAAAACAGGGACTCCCTATTCTTATCAATACAGAAAAAGAAAACAGTTACTGGATTACCTGTTAGTCAGCAGAGATTTAAAGAAAAAAATAAAATCGATCTCATATACCGGTATCGATTATAAGTTTTCTGATCATGCCGCCATGATAGCCGTTATCGAACTAGATTAAACACAAGCTATTGAGCAGATTTTCACTTCATCTGAGAGGATAATTTTCTAAACAAAATGACTCTGCCCAATATAATCCGGGCTCTGCATTTCTAACAGTCGACTGATTGTTCTGGAGAATTCAAATGCCAGAAAGTTATGTTTGTACAACTCTTCAACCACCACATCAGCAGTACAGATCAATTTGATCCGTCGATCATAAAAAACATCAATTAGAGATATAAAACGTCGAGCCACATCCATCGTACCTTCGTTCATGGCTTCGATACCGGTAATGATCACGGTATTAAATAAACTGGCTATCTCCAGATAATCGAAACGACTACGGGTTGTTTTACATAGCTCATCAAAACTAAACCAGACCGTATCTTCAGCACAAAATTCAAAATTGATTTTACGCCCATTAATGACCAGACTTTCATGTTGTTTTACCGATACCAGGTGGTTATTAAGATATTTTTCGATAGTCTCAATCGCTTCACGATTATGAGGCACCTGATACAACCGGGTATGTTTCAACCCTAGCGTACGATAATCCTGACCACCATCCAGATTAGCAATCTGGCAATGTTCATCTAATAGCTTAATTGCCGGTAGAAAACTGTCTCGCTGTAAACCATCTTTGTACAATTCTTCAGGAGGTGTATTAGATGTTGTGATTAAGATAATGCCTTCATCGAACAATGCTTCCAGTAAACGCCCTATCAACATGGCGTCACCTATGTCGGTAACAACAAATTCATCAAGGCAAAGAACTTTTATATTTTTCGCCAGCTTTTTAGCAATTTCTTTTACCGGGTTTTTACCTTTTCTGGCCTGACTCAATTCATCATGAGTTTGCTGCATAAATTGATGGTAATGAAACCGCTGTTTATTTTTAACCGGTAAAACCTCAAAAAATATATCCATTAAAAAAGTCTTGCCTCGTCCCACTCCTCCCCAGAAATATAATCCATGAACCGGTTTTGTAGCCAGC
The DNA here is from genome assembly GCA_024225395.1 of Gammaproteobacteria bacterium. Classification (GTDB taxonomy): domain Bacteria; phylum Pseudomonadota; class Gammaproteobacteria; genus JACNJF01. Next base: position 47,995 of record JAAEMR010000061.1, on the reverse strand, counting down.
CCCAGAATACGGGTAAATTTAGTCGCTACTCGAAGTTCGGTTTGTTCAATTTCCACCACATTTTCATACAGTCTATCCAGTAAATATAATGCATGCTGTTGAGCCTGGTCGGGGTAAAAACCTGACTGTTGCATGAATTCATTGTATCTTGTAGAAGGTTTCATTAAGAGTTTGTTTTTATTAGTATTTAGAATAATTTAAACTATAGAAAACCGGCGAACTAAGGTTTTGAAAATATTAGCAACTGGTTGGAAACAGCTCTAATATTTTTGGATGCTATGCTAATTTATTGAGTAATTATGTGCTGACTATGCGCAAATTATGTGAAGTATTGTTCGACTGCTTTTTTCAGAAAGTAGTGCTAAAAACCATGCCAGGAAGTTTAAGTTTACAATGAATATTTATTAAAAAATAATAGAGTTTTAAGCACTGCTGCCGATAAAGTTTTTTTAAATATATAAATTAATTTTAAATATATTAAACAATAAGTTACACCCACTATTTAATGCTATTTTTAAATTATGAGCTATAACAACCTGAGCAGTATGAAATTTCATATATTTAGATATACTTTTCAATTATGATTTATTAGAATGCTTGCGAATGCATTCTCATTATCCGGTCAATCGCTAATATAATATTTGTCGAAACACGACATGAACTCAACAGAGAACTAAAGTTACACCAATGCCAATCGACAATAGAGTCATGAATCCAGCAATTGCTCAGCAACTTTTTCGCAAAAGCGAACAGTTGAAGCGTCAGCGTGCGGGAAAGCCAGCAGCTTTAGAGTCTTTCCCACGAGTAATAAAAGCGATCACTGGTTTATGGCGTTATAGTGAAGGGCAAAAGTATCTTGAAGAACTGATTGTAGTTGAAGGCGGCAAAAGGCGTGATGGTTTTCCTGTAGAAGCTCAGGATGAACTGATGTTTCTATATCAATTGTTACTGGATCAACATAGAATCCTTGCGATTAGAGGACAAAAAATAACAGAACATAAACCTCCCGGTACAAAATTCACTATGGGAAAACAATAAAAACAATACTTACCGGGCAAAATTTACTGGTTCAGATGTGCCATCACTGGCATGACCAAAACCCATATATAGCGTAATGACGGAAACGTTCCTCAGAGTCGACAGGGATAAAATAGCAGGGAACAGTTAGAAAAGAGTGCGGAAAATCAGGGTGTTTTATTTGAAAGCATAATACAGCAGGTTTTCTCTGGACTTGTCTACACTTTTCCCCAGACTAATTACACCACTACCAAAAAGTGCTAATTCTTCCTGTCTCAGAAAATAATTTTGCCCATCGAGAGTTCTTACAAATGTGCCATTAGTACTTTGGTCCGTTAAGATAAACTTTTCTCGCCGGCAACCAATTTTAGCATGGAAGCGTGAAATAAGATCACCTGAAATTATGATGTCGCAACTGTTACCTCGACCAATTTGCACTGTATCACTGTCTAAACTCAGACGAGTCGTTTCTGTCTTGTAAGTCAGAATCAACTCCCCTGCATTTATTGCTTTAAAAGGATTGGTAAAAGTACCTGTAGCCATATTAGTTATTTCTGACTCTTCTTCCCAGGCATACATAAAAACATCCAGCATGTTCTCTTTACCCTTAACTTCTAATCGATCATATTGCCTCATTCGGGTGTTAATTTCATCTGAAGTAACCATGTCAGCAAGTACACCTGTAAACAGAATCTGCCTCGCTTTAGTCATCGCAACAACTCGAGCGGCTACGTTTACCGTGTCGCCAAAAATATCATTATCAGCCAAAATAACAGAGCCATAATGCATGCCTATACGAATAGATAAACCAACGGTTTCAGGCGAACGGTCATCCTCGATGGTTTCCTGTATAACCTGCGCTGCAAGTAGAGACAGATCAGTATTCTGGAAATAAACCAGAATTTCATCACCAATGGTTTTAACAAGCCGTCCTTTATGCCTCTTGCAAATAGCGATCAGGGTATTCAATGCTTTTGAAATGCGTTCACGGGCAATACTATCCCCCTGGTTTTCATACATGGCAGTGCTTCCTGCCACATCTGCAAACATGACAACACATTCAATAGATTGCTCTTTCATATCTTCCTGAATCATGAACTGTTTGTTGATATTTACTTATAATTATTTAGATTACAGTGTTATAGCATCTTATTGAGATTACTATCAATTTTCTTTCAATTATTTACTCAAAACTTAACTAAGATCACTGCTGTGTTGAGCTTATAAGCTCTATTGCACGCTGAATTCTGGCCAGAGAGTTACGCCTTCCTATTTTCGCAACCGTTTGATCAATAGGTGGAGAGAATGACCCGCCGGTAACGGCAACTCTCAACGGCTGTCCAACCTTACCCATATTTACCTGAAGCTCTTCGGTAACAGCCTGGATGACAGCATGAATATCTTCCGTATTCCATGAGCTCAACTCAGATAACTTGCCATAAAGCAATTGTAACGGCTCCAGGGCTGCTGCCTTAAAAGCTTTTTTAGCCGCTTTAGCATCATATTCACCAAAATCCTGAAAGAAGTATAAAATACTGTCGGCCAGTTCATTAATGGTTTTAACCCGCCCACGATAAAGATCTACTATGGATGAAATATCCAGATCTTTATCCAGAGATATTCCGTCTTTTTGTAACCTCTGCTTTACTAAATCTACAATGTCATATAAATCTTTAGTCTTCAGGTACTGCTGATTAATCCATGATAGTTTATCCGGATTAAATGTTGAGGGAGCCCTGTTTATCGCTTCCAGTGAAAATAATTGTTGCATTTCATCTACAGAGAATATTTCCTGATCACCATGTGACCAGCCCAGACGAACCAGATAATTCAACAGTGCCTCAGGCAGATATCCGTCCTCCAGATATTGCATCACACTAACCGCACCATGGCGTTTAGATAAACGTTTGCCATCTTCACCCAGAATCATAGGAACATGTGCATATTGCGGTATGGAAACACCGAGAGCTTTAAAAATATTTATCTGCCTTGGCGTATTATTGACATGATCATCACCACGCACAACATGAGTGATATTCATATCAGAATCATCGACCACGACTGTCATGTTATATGTCGGAGTGCCATCAGATCGGGCAATAATCAAATCGTCCAGTTCACTATTACTAACTGTGATTTCGCCTTTTACCAGGTCATTAAAGACAACGACTCCCTGCTGGGGATTCCTGAATCGAACAACCATATTTTCTGCATCGCCGGGGCTCAATCTTTTGTCTCTGCAGCAACCATCGTAGCGTGGCTTTTGTTTATTGCTCATTTGCTCATTACGCAATGACTCCAGCCTCTCTTTAGAACAGGTACAATAATAAGCCTGATCATTATCGATTAACTGTTGAATCACTTCTTCATAGCGATCAAATCGATGCGTCTGGTAGATAGGGCCTTCATCGTAATCCAGCTTCAACCAGTCCATAGCCTGTAGAATAGCCTGTACCGATTCATCAGTTGAACGTTCTCTATCGGTATCTTCCACTCGAAGTACAAAGTCCCCACCCATTTTTTTACTAAACAACCAGCTAAACAAAGCTGTCCGGGCACCACCTATGTGCAAATATCCTGTAGGGCTGGGTGCAAAACGAGTTCGAATCATGATTATTTCCGGTTTATAAAAAGTAAAATGGCACGATATTCTAAAAAATATCGTGCCACTATAAAAGGGTATTTGTAACTATCTTAATGAAATTAACAAATCAAAAGATTCTCACCACGAAGGCACGAAGCGCACGGAGGAGAAACCATACAATTGATTCTTATATTAATTCAAAGGATCATGCTTAATTGATTTTAAAATATAAGCATTTTAGTAATTTAAATATCTAACCTTCGTGTTGTTCGTGCCTTCGTGGTGAAAAAGGTTTTAAGCAGTATTGAGATTGAGGCCTTAGCTTAGCCCCAGCCCGATAACGAGACCGGTAGCCACACCTATGCCTATAAACATGCCACAAATCATTAACCCAACAGCCACATTCCCCTTGGCCAGTTCGTCACTAATATTAAAATTAACAATTTTATTAAAGCTGCCACAACCCAGTTTCATGAACCAGATAGTGAGAAAACCACCTAAAGAGGCATATACAAAGTTTAAAATTATTGGATCTATCCAATCAAGCATGCTTACCACCAGGTTATTAATATTTTTGTTCGATTAACATCGCTGCGCCATTACGCTGCATCTTCAGATGTTTTAAAAATGACATGCCAAGCAGTATTGGTTTTGGACTCGAGCCTTTTAACACTACAGCTTCAACATTAGAAACGCTTATTCCGCCTACTTTAACGTTATCCAGCTTAATATGCCATACGGGAACCACTGCATTCGCGGTTTGAACCATACCTTTCCGGGCTGATTGATAAGATAACCCGAGCGTATCGGCTTCCACACTGCTTAGAGATACAAAAGTGGCTCCTGTATCCAGTAAAAAGCGAGTAGGTCGCCCATTAATTTTACCCGGCATAAAAAACATTCCCGACCTGTCAGAGTACACCGTCAATTTATTATTTGACGGCTTTTTAAACGCCTGGTTAATAGATTGATTTAGACCAAGCTCTTTCTCGACTCCATTTTCAAATCGAACCACTGCTCCACGGCCATGTGCAGAAACAAGAGTGACACCCTGAATGACATCTCCCTTTTTCATGATAATATTTTCCCCATTAATCATCAGCATCGCCTTGTTAGCAAACAGGGCAACCACCTTAACCGAATCAGGCGACGCGAAAGCTGACAGGCTTGTAACCAATAAAAGGATGAATATGAAGGCTGGTTTCAATGACATTCTCTAATAAAACATTATCACCAAGTGTAGTCCAATCAACGCAAAAATTCCGGCTAATACATCATCTAGCATAATTCCCACACCTCCAGAAACTTTAGTGTCGACCCACTTTATTGGCCAGGGTTTCCAGATATCAAAAATTCTAAACAGAATAAAGCCGAGTAACAGCCATTTCCACTCAAAGGGAACAGCAATCATGGTAATAAGATAACCCACAATTTCATCCCACACGATCCCACCATGATCATGCACACCGAGTGCTTTAGCAGTTTGTTGACACAGGTAGAAACCGGCAACCAGAGCTACAAAAGTGATTAACAGATAAATGGTGAGGGAAAGAGGTTGAATTAACAGGTACAGTGGAATTGCCGCTAAGGTACCAAAAGTCCCTGGAGCATAGGGTGAAAGACCTGAGCCAAAGCCCAGGGACAGAAAATGAACTGGATTTTTGAGTAAGCCTGCAGGTACATAATTACGCGTCAAAGTGATCAAACCCCCTTAAAGTAGAATAACCTATAGCCAGATCTATAGACTTGTCCTGATCAAGCAGCACATAACCCTGATCAACAATTTCACCAATTTCAAAAAGCTCCAGCCCGAGCTGCCCGGCAGCAATGATCAAATTAGTCAAATCATCATCTGCAACGGTAAATAATATCTGATAATCATCACCTCCCGTCAATGCATATTCAAATAGCCCATGAACCTGCAAACCCAGACAGGCAGGAATTTTATTCCTGTCAATGACCGCTCCAACATCACTGCTGGTTAGAATATGTCCCAGATCTCCCACCAGGCCGTCAGATAAATCAATTGCAGAGCTGGCAAACTTTTTCAGCAAATCGATTAAATCTACGCGAGGTTCCGGTCTATTCAATGCGTTTACACAATGAGTCGTTTGAGCATCAGTTAAATTAATTTTTTGCTGAATAATCGCCAGGCCTAATGCCGCAGCACCAAGCTGTCCGCTGACAAAAATCTTATCGCCAATTGAGGCACCTGAACGGGTTACATAATTATTTTCTGTGACAAAGCCACTAGCCTGGATGCTTATCGATAAAGGGCCTTTGCAGGTATCCCCTCCGACAAGGGCTATATTAAATTTATCTGCGGCCTCAAAAAGTCCGGCCGAAAAGGCCTTCATAAATGATTCATCGGCTGCAGGCATACTTAAAGATAACAGGAAATAAGCAGGAGTTGCCGCCATTGCGACCAGATCACTGACATTCACGGCAAGGCTTTTATAGGCAATGTCATGAGGGCTGGTTTCCGCTGGAAAATGAACATTAGCAATTAATGTGTCCATCGTCACCACCAGTTGTTGATCAGCAGGTACATTTATGATGGCAGCATCATCTCCAATGCCTAGAGCTGTGTGATTATTTTTTCGTTGTCGAGTCTGGCTGGAAAAGTATTTCTCGATGAGCGAGAATTCTCTCATCAGTTTGCAGAGTCGCTGGAAGCCATTGAATTAGTTTCCAGTTCACGCAACTGTTTTGATAATGGATCAAGAACCCCGTTAATAAACTTGTGGCTGTCATCAGCACCATAGGTTTTCGCCAGTTTCACCGCTTCATTGATCACTACCTTAAAGGGAATTTCAAGATGGTTTTGAAATTCATAGGTCGCTATGCGCAGAATATTCACTTCAATTGGATCGACATGATCTTCAAACTTACTGACATATTGTTTGAATTGCTCGTCCAGCAGGCTTACCTGAGAGGGTATTTTATACAGCAATTCCAGGAAATAAGCTTCATCTCCCGAAGCTACACCCTGCTCTTTTACATAAAAGTCACGAATCCAGTCAAGGTCTTCACCTGAAAGCTGCCACTGATACAGAGCTTGTAAAGCCTTGTCTCGAGCATGCTTACGCTTTTTGATAGCCTGAGCATGTTGGATCTCATCCGGCGAATTTTTACGGCCCATGATGAGTAATTATCCGATCTTTTGTAACAGGCTAATCATTTCCATTGCAGCCATGGCTGCTTCAGCACCTTTGTTACCGGCTTTGGTTCCAGCACGCTCTATGGCCTGTTCGATAGTGTCAGTAGTCAAAACACCATTAATTACGGGCAAATTATATTTTAGAGCCAGTCCAGCCAGTGCTTTGGCATTTTCGCCGGCTACAAAATCAAAATGAGGCGTTGAACCGCGGATAACCGCACCCAGACCAATAATCGCGGCGAACTGACCTTTTGCAGCATATTGCTGAATGACTAAAGGCATTTCAAAAGCACCAGGTACATGACTTACCGTGATATCTTCCGCGCTAATACCTGAACGAGTTAATGTATCGATGGCACCTGACAGCAGACTATCGACGATAAATCCGTTAAAACGACCAACGACAATGGCAATTTTGGCATTGCTTACAGTGATATCACCGTTAATATTTTGTATTTCACTCATGTTTATTATCTACCTTAATTTTTTGCGACATTATGCACCACGAAGGCACGAAGTACACCAGGGAAAAGTTTAAATGGCTATCAAATCTGTTAAAGATTTACACATAAAATTTAACTTCGTGCTGTTAGTGGTGAATATCTGGTGCTTGTTGAATTTCTCTGAAATTTTACTTTATATTAATCTGAAATGTACTCGACAACTTCAAGCCCGAAACCCGCCAGTGCGTGAAATTTCTTCGGTGCACTGAGTAATTTCATTTTATGAATACCCAGATCAGCCAGAATTTGAGCGCCGATTCCGAATGTTCTTAAATCTTCGGCATGAGCGTCATCATGCTTTTCATGCTCTTCATGCTCTTCCCCGCGCATTATGGTCTCAATATTCAACACCATCTGCCTTGGAGTTTCAGATTGTCTAAGGAAAACAATGACCCCATTACCCATTCCATCGATTTTTTGCATTACATCCTGTAAAGGCCAGCCTCTGCCTGTCGTACCACATAAAGAATCGTGCAACGTATTTTGAACATGCACCCGAACAGGAACCGGCTCATCAGAATTAATAGTACCTTTGACAATCGCCAGATGTAGTTCCTGGTCGATCGCATCTTCATAAGCCAGTAACTTGAAATCACCATAGTCAGTAGGAAAATTGGTTTCAACGATACGCTCGAGTGTTTTTTCATTCTCAATGCGATATCGAATCAAATCTTCAATAGTCCCCATTTTAAGTTGATGCTCTTTAGCAAAAGCTTTCAGGTCTTCGCGCCTGGCCATACTGCCATCTTCATTCAGTATTTCTACGATAACAGCCGCTGATTCATACCCCGCCAGACGCGCCAGATCACATCCTGCTTCGGTATGTCCTGCACGGGTCAATACTCCACCCGGTTTAGCCATTAATGGAAAGATATGCCCGGGTTGAACCAGATCTTGTGGAACTGCATCACCTTTAACAGCAGCCTGGACGGTTACTGCACGATCAGCTGCAGAAATACCGGTAGTAACACCTTCAGCAGCTTCAATAGATACAGTGAAGTTAGTTTCCAGCGCAGCCGTATTATCACCCACCATTAATGGCAGGCGTAATTGATGACAACGTTGCTGGGACAAGGTTAAACAGATTAAACCCCGTCCATAACGAGCCATGAAGTTAATATCATCCGGCTTTACCGCTTCAGCGGCCATCAGTAGGTCACCTTCATTTTCACGGTCTTCATCATCCATAATGACGACCATTTTTCCGGCTTTGATATCTTCTATAATTTCTTCAGTGGTATTTAATGCCATACTTCACGTTACTCAATAATTTCTAAAATATTTACTTAATAAATCCGGATTCGGATAATGTGTTCAACAGTTGACTGTCGCCCTGTGCTGCCGATTGACCGGTCAACAGGCGCTCAAGATAACGGGCGATTATATCAACTTCTATGTTGACCTGTGTATTGATTTCATAATTTTTAAAAACCGTATTATCCCGGGTATGGGGCACAATATTGACCCCGAAATGATTACCATCAACATGATTGACCGTCAAACTGGTGCCATCAATGGTCACAGAACCTTTTTCTGCTATGTAATGCGCAAACTTTTGTGGCACCGAAAACTCATACCGGATCGATCGGCCCTCATTACGCTGACTGACTAAAGTGCCAAGACCATCAACATGACCGCTTACAATATGGCCACCTAGTGCAGTATTCAAGGTTAACGCCTTTTCCAGGTTAACCGGACTGCCCTGTTTGAGGAAGCCAAGGCTGGTAGTTTCCAGTGTTTCACCGGAAACATCGGCAACGAATCCATTGTCAGTATATTCAACAGCAGTCAGGCAAACGCCATTCACCGCAATACTATCACCCAAATCAGACCCGGATAATTGCAGATCTCCAGTATTTAATGTCAGGCGAACATCGCCGCCTTTTTGTTCAAGTTTTTGAATATAGCCGATGGCCTGAATGATACCTGTAAACATAATCGTTATTACTCTTTAGAGTGTTAATTCAACCGTGAAAGAAGTCATGGGCAAATCTGATGCATTATCAAACTTGGCTCCCGCTTCAACACCTGCTTTTGCAATAAGTTCAGCTGAGTCCAGCTGATCGTACACTGAAAACATGGCACCCAATGCATATTCAGCACCGGATCCTACTGCCCAGTATTGCGTATACTCATCAACTTCCCGTAACGAATACAAACCATAAATACCGTTGGATGTCATAATCAATGAATCAACACGGGAAGACTCATAAGGATCATCATCCTCGTCTTTACTATTGAGAAAATATTCTTCTTTAAGTATCGGGTGAACCTGTTTCAAGCTATCAAAAATAGACATTTGATTTGTAAAATCGATTTTATTAGGGTGATTATTAAACAGTGATTTGAGCACCAGTTGATGCGCTGCACTACCCACTATGCCCATATAAAAATCATCAAACTGTATGATTTTATCTGAATTTACAATAAATTCTGCAGCCTGTTTGGTATCACCAAAACTGGTCAGGCTATCTGCCGCAATGCAGGCAGTTTTATTTTTTCTTACAACAACTACGGTTGACATGGTTTTGCCACTATTTTGATATCGCGCCCAATCATACGCACATCAGTGATTGAAAGCTGAATTTTATCCGACATAATGCTTATTTCACCCAGATCAAATAAGCCCCGTGCCTGGTTTCCCATTAAATCCGGAGCCATATAAAGCACCAGTTCATCCACCAGCTGCTGCTGTATTAAAGCCCCTGCAAGTGTAGAACCACATTCTGTATGGACTTCATTTATTTCCATTTTTGCAAGCTTTTGCAATAACTTTTTAAGGTCGACTCTTTTTGTAGTAGAAGTAGAGTTAAAGATGGATACATTTTCATATAATGGTTTAAAACGAGACAGCACTTCTTCATCCTGTTGAGTAGTAAAAATCCAGATTTCACCATCTAGTTCAAATAGTTTTTCCTTACCTGTTAGCTTTAAATGATTGTCAATGATCACCCGCACCGGCTGACGAACCTCTACCTGCTGCTTCAGCTGTTGGGTATTCAGCCTGACATTCAGCGAGGCATCATCATTCAATACAGTTGCGACTGTACTCAGGATAGCTGAACTTCCCGCCCTTAAATATTGCACATCCTGACGTGCTTCCGGTCCGGTAATCCATTGGCTTAAACCATTCGACAGGGCAGTAGCTCCATCTAAAGACATGCCCATTTTCACTCTGACAAAAGGAAGCTGTTGAGTCATGCGCTTAATGAACCCGGCATTTAACTGCATAGCCTGTTGTTCCAGCACATTGACGACAACATTAATGCCGTGCTGTTTTAGTTTTTCAATACCCTGCCCTGACACCAATGGATTGGGATCTAACATCGCAATCACAACTGTATCGGGTGCAGCCTTGATAAGAGCATCAACACAGGGAGGTGTTTTGCCGGTATGCGAACAGGGCTCAAGAGTAACATACACCGTTGCTCCGAGAGCATCGCCATAAAGATTATTCAATGCATTAACCTCTGCATGAGGGCCGCCGGAAAATTCATGAAACCCTTCAGACAAAAGCTCACCATCCCGCACAATCACACATCCAACGCGTGGATTAGGATGCGTAGAATAAAATCCTTTTCTCGCTTGCTGCAAAGCCTTTGACATCCAGAATTCATGGCCAGCAGGGTTATTCATAATCTACTCTTCCTTATCATCAATAAGAGGGACCTGGCGACGTTGCATTTCAGGCGTTGGCTCTGATTCAAGCCGTTTAATCAATTCTTCAAAAGAAGCCAGGTCTTCGAAACTCAAATAAACCGATGCAAAACGAATATAGGCGACATGATCCAGTGTTTGCAGTTCACGCATCACAATCTCTCCAATCCGCCGCGAAGCTATTTCCCGGGCATCCTGTGCGACCAGTTGCTTTTTAATGTGGCTCATCGCATTTTCAATTTGTTCAATCGATACGGGGCGCTTTTCCAACGCCCGCATCATTCCACTGCGTACCCGCTGCTCATCAAAGGTATCCCTGCTACCATCATTTTTAATGACCATCGGCATGTTCAACAGGGGAGCTTCATAGGTTGTAAAGCGGGTTTCACAAGAGACACACTCACGACGTCGGCGCACCTGACTAGATTCATTCGCCAGGCGGGAGTCGACTACTTTGGTATCTGGCATTCCACAAAAGGGGCATTTCATAACAGGATTTCAACAATTATCATCAAAGGAAAGCGTTCAACCGGCAATTTTTAAAATGCAAAAACGGCATTATACCACTCACGGCTCGCAGGCTATCCCACAAAAGCTATGGATTGTATAAAACACTGGAGTGCCGCGCATCAATACTTTTATGAAAATCACAAATAACCTTGATTTCAGGGTGTTTGGCTATAACTATGACTGTGTTAGAATTACAGTTATTAATATTAACCAGGGCATTTATCATGGAAAACGTTGGAATATATACACCCCCGGCAGCAAATCCTGCGAACTCAGCTGACATTTCAGGCATTTATAGCGCCGAACTTACTCAAACCGATCTTGAAGTCACCGAATCTGCACAACAAAAACTGGCTGAAATTGTCAGTCAAAGTGAGGACGATGTTGCAGGCATTCGTATTTATGTCGGCGGTGGTGGTTGTGGCGGCATGACTTATGGCATGACGTTTACTGACGAAACTTCAGAATTTGATACCGTTCTTTCATTTGATAGTTTCAAAGTCCTGGTTGATATTGTCGCACTCAATTATCTACGTGGCGCACAAATCGATTACATTCAGGAAGTGGGTCGTGAACGTTTCGTATTTAATAATGTATTTGCCGAAACGGGCGGATCTGGTACCTGCGGTGGCTGTGGTTCATCCGGTGGCGGTTGCTCTTAAAACCACCAAAAACCATAGTTAACAAAAAAACAAAAATAAACCCTGATTTAAAATCAGGGTTTATTTTATTAATAGCTCCTGCACGAAGTTACCGTGTAGCCAGCTATATCAACGCTGCTCAAAAGCTGGGCTATAAATTACTTATAGTCTCAGACAGTAAACATTCCCTGGTCTCTTCGATAGCCAGCGGCATTACCATTGATTTCACTCAACCCGAGCAGGCACTGGACACCATCCTGTCTTCTATTCAGTTTAAAAATATACTTGCCGTCATCGCCACCGACGACCTGGTTGTTACTTTATCCAGTAAAATTGCAAAAGCTTTAGGCCTGGCCTTTAACGAACCTGAATCTACCCGCTTAACTTATCGTAAAGATCTTGCGCGCATTCGATTAAAAGAAAGACAGTGCAATGTCCCAGAATTCGATATCTGTCACTTTGATCAAACCCTGGTCAAATCCGCTAACTGCCACTACCCGGTCGTGTTGAAACCATTAATGTTATCAGGTAGTCGAGGCATCATTAAAGCCAACAATTCAAAGGAATTTATTGCCGCCGCACAAAGAATCCAGAAAATACTGTCAAAAGAAGTCTGTCACGAATACGAAAGCCAGCATTTTCTGATAGAGCAATTTTTACAGGGAGACGAGATCGCCATCGATGGTTTCGTACAAAACGGACAATTCATTACATTATCTCTGTTTGATAAACCAGACCCTCTAAACGGCCCTTATTTTGAAGAGAGTTTCTATATAACGCCCAGCCGGCACTCTGTAGAAGTTCAGCAGGAAATCAAAAAAGAAATCGAAAAATGCTGCCATGCCTATGGTTTAACGCATGGACCAATACATGCAGAAGCACGCATTACCGATCAGGGTATCTTTCTCATTGAAATGGCTTCAAGAACGATTGGTGGACAATGCGCTCAATTGATTGAGTATGTACTGGGGTTAAAACTGGAAGAAGTGATCATCCGATTAATGTGTTTCGAGTCACTACAGCTTGAGTTCAAGAAAAATCATGCCGGTGTATTGATGATACCCATCCACAGGAAGGGCATATTAAAACGAGTTGAAGGCTTGATTGAGGCGCAACAAGTAGAACACATCAGCAACATCGAAATACATATTCAACCGGGATATGAGCTTGTACCCTTGCCAGAAGGCTCCAGTTACCTGGGGTTTATCTTTGCCAGTGCCGAATCATTTAGCGAGACTTTAACTGCTTTACGCAAAGCACATCAAAAATTAACATTTATTACCAGCGATAGCTGGTCTTTGGAACCAGCCTGAAAGGATACTGTTAAACCGTCAGACTGCCCCACTTAATGCTAAAGATTAATATTCGGGGCAATGAATCGTTGAAATTACTTTTTAGCAGGCGGTGGAGTAAAACCCTGATTAGCTAGCTCGCCTTCTTTAAACAGGAAGCTCATCATATGTTTTTCCAGTAATTGTAAACTGGTAGGGTCCATAGTGGACAGGCCATTATCATTGATAACCATAGTCTGGTGTTCAACCCATTGCTTCCACCCTTCTTCAGAGACGGAATTAAAAATTCTTTGTCCAAGTTCGCCGGGGTATGGAACTCTACTCAAGCCAGGAGCTTCACGATTTAAAACAACACAGGAAACTAATCTAGACATAAATCATCACCAAAAAAAGAAGTATATTAACAATGCCTGTTATTCTAACATTTATTAATAAAAACCAGAAAGAATAATTCAACCAGTTTTATGTAACAAAATTGACAGATGACGCATAATAGTTTTTCTGTTTTACTATTCATGTTAACATTTTATCAGGTTGAAAAAACAATGAAGGTTTAGTTTGTCACTCTACAATAACAATAAATCTACCTTACCCTCTTTAAAGTTTTCTTTTTTCGGTCAAACAGATACCGGTAAAGTGCGCTCACGCAATGAAGATAGCTTCACCTGTGTTCCAGATCAAAATCTCTGGGTTGTTGCTGATGGTATGGGGGGGCATGAATCGGGCGATTTTGCCAGTCGGACAATCACGACACAATCTGAAAAATTTATCCAGCAACCAGAACTCGAAACATCTCTGCTACTGCTAGAAGAAAACCTGTTGCACAGTAATGAAATAATAAGAGAAAAAGCAGAAACACTTGGAAAGAATTTAACCATCGGCAGTACAGTTACCTGCCTTTACACCTGGAAAAATCTGGCTTTCCTGTTATGGGCAGGAGACAGTAGAACCTACCGCTATAGAAATCAGACTTTAGAACGACTGACCGATGATCATAGTTATGTTGAAGAACTCGTCAGAATGGGAAAAATCACCGCCGCTGAAGCCGAAAGCCATCCCGCTGCGAATGTAGTACTGAATGCCATTGGTATAGACAGCAATATTATTATTGATATGGATTATGCTGAAATTGAAGACAATGACCTGTTCATTCTTTGCTCGGATGGTCTATATAAAGATGTAACAGAAGATAAAATAAGCCAGATTATTGATAACAATGAAGCATCTCTTGAAGAACTTAATCAGAACCTTATCTCAGCTGCTCTTGATGCCGGAGGCAGCGATAACTGCACAGTGATACTTGTGAAAGCAAGCATAGAGAATACTGATGGCTGAGATATGTGAATCGTTAATCGATGATTTTCTGTCTGGCTCCCTGGACCGTGCTGACCTTGAAGACGGCCTGACTTCAATATTCCAGGTTTCCAGCGTTACAGGAACTCAGGCACAGTATTATCTTCAGCAGCTTTTCAGGGACAACAAAATAACTGATGATCAATTTAAGCAAATCTCAGAAATAGTTTCTAAAATCAGTATAAGTACGACGCTAAGTAGTAATAAAGCAACCACTGATATTTCTTACTTTAATGAAGACAATACATTACATTTAACTGATGTATCAGAGGCTGATGAAGGCAGTACAAATACAGCCGATCAGACCGTTATTATCAGAACAGATACCGCGGCTCCTGTCACTGATTATGATACTGATAAATCCATCGATATCAGTGAAATGACCGACCTCCAGGCTGAAATAAAACAGGCAAAAATAGTTGTCCCTGCAAAAAAAGCTCGCCCAACGAATAAAACTAAACATAAAAATCTTGGGCCCGGCGTTACACTTAAAAACAGGTTCGTGCTACTGGAACGACTTGGCCAGGGTGGAATGGGAGTGGTTTTTAAAGCTAAAGACCTGCTCAAAGTAGAAGCACAGGATAAAGATCCCTATGTAGCGATTAAAGTACTCACCGCTGCCTTCAAAAAATATTCAGGCTCTTTTATTGCCCTTCAAAGAGAAGCCAGTAAAGCCCAACGCCTGGCACATCCGAATATAGCAACGGTGTATGATTTTGATCGCGATGGTGACACGGTGTTCATGACGATGGAATATCTTCAGGGTAAACCCCTCAACCGCCTGATTAAAGAGTTACCCCAAAAGCCATTAAAAAAAGATCAGTCTTTATTCATTATTGAGCAATTATGCCATGGTCTTGCATATGCACATGAAAAGAAGTTAATTCACTCCGATTTTAAACCTGGAAACTGCTTCATGCTAAATGATGGAGCTGTCAAGTTACTGGATTTTGGTATCGCGAGAGCAAGCACCAGTGCTGGAGAAGAAAAAGAACACACTATGTTTGATCCTTCCAAACTTAGTGCTGTCACACCGGCTTATGCTACCCCGGAAATGTTTGCCGGTATGAGCCCGGATCCTCGCGATGACATTTATGGCCTGGCCTGTGTTGCCTACCAGCTACTGGCCGAAGGTAAACATCCATATAATAAGGTAGCAGCCCCCAAGATCAAAGAACTGGGGATTAAACCAAAACCCTTAAAATGCCTCAATCGACGTCAGCAAAAAACACTGGTAAAAGCACTCACGGTAGACCGTGAAGAGAGAATCCCGACTGTAGAAAAATTTTTAGACGGTATTCAATCAAGAAAGTCTTATTCCAAGCAATTACTGTTGGGAGCACTTTTCATGCTAGTCATCGGATTGGGAGTGGGCTACCAGCCTTTTCTGAAATTTCAGGAAGAACAGGAGCTGTATGATAAAATTGGCAAGATAAAAGCTGGTGATAAAGCTCTAATGATAGAAACTATCTGGAGTTTAGACAAATTGAGCAAAGATCATCAACAAATACTCTCGGTCGGTTTAAGAAGAGAAATAATCACCTTTTACCAGGATAGAATTAAGACTGTTTTCCGCCCTAAAGAAGGTTTATACGACTATCCTCAGGCAAATAGTCTGCTAAATCAGGCCAAACAACACTATCCAGATTCGGTTGCCTTATCGACTATACAAGACCAGGTTAAAGAACAAAAAGATCGCCTTATGTCGAGTTTGGTTTCTCTGTATATAAAATATGTAAAAGATAAAAAGTTAGTCAAGTCAACTTCTGGTGAGGATCTTACAACCGTATTACCACTTTTAAGAAAAGTCGATCCGAAGCACTACCTGCTTCATGATCAAACGGTTGCTGTCATGTACCTGGAAGAAGCTGAAAAACACTTAATTGCAAAGGACTTTGACCTGGCTGCTGCATATATACAAACTGGATTAAAGTTTTTCCCGAAATACTCAAGACTGCAAAGCCTCAACAAGCAGTTTAATGCTGGAAATATTCGCAAATAATGCAAAACGAAACACCTCTGAGGCAACTCGTAAAAAGCTATGCCAATGGCCTGCTCGATAGAGATCAATATCTTGAAATAAGAAAAAAGTTACTGAATAAATTATCCCGCCAGGGTGAGCTTGCTCATGATGATTTTTCTAAGTTTTTACAACAACAACAAAAAAAGGAAATTAAAAAGGAAATTTTCTGGAGTAGTTATTCAATATCAGACTGGATTATTATAGTACTGGGTTTTATGGCAGCAACGACACTAGCTATCTTTTTATATACTTAGCGCTCGTTTACATGCGATTATCTTAAGATTAGCGCTCGTTTACATGCGATTATCTTAAGGTTGTATTGATCTACGCGTAATCATCTTCAAAAAAAAAGCCATAGAGAAAACTCTATGGCCAAATAACAAATCCATCAACTTAAGTAGATTAAGCTTTATTATAATAATTAACATAGATTAATTTATCAAGCTCGTTCACAAAATATAAATTGATTACCTTATAATATTTTATAAGTTTGAAATTGGTCGGGGCGGCCGGATTTGAACCGACGACCACTTGTCCCCCAGACAAGTACGCTACCAGACTGCGCTACGCCCCGAATAGTTTTTTACAAAAGGAAATTTATCGCTTGAGGATATGAAGAAGTTCTTCTAATTCTACAAGAGTTTGTTTAATAATTTGCTGGCTCTGATTGATATCATCTTTGGCGTCATCACCTTCCAGACGTTGCCTGGCACCGCCAATCGTAAAACCCTCATCATATAGCAAAGATCTAATCTGACGGATAAGCAACACATCATGACGCTGATAATAACGACGATTACCTCGACGCTTTACCGGTTTTAATTGAGGAAACTCCTGTTCCCAATATCGTAAAACATGGGGTTTAACATCACACAGTTCAGCGACTTCACCAATGGTGAAGTAACGTTTACCAGGAATGACAGGTAATTCGTTATTGTTACTCGCTTCCAGCATATGCCTCAACTCTTATTTTTAGTTTTTGTCCGGGTCTAAAAGTGACAACCTTTCGAGCAGAAATTGGAATTTCTTCACCCGTTTTTGGATTACGCCCAGGACGCTCGGCTTTTGATCTGGTCAGAAAATTTCCAAAACCGGATAACTTAACCTGATGACCTGTTTCTAGCGCCACTTTCACTTCTTCAAAAAAGTGCTCGACAATCTCTTTGGCTTCACGTTTATTAAGACCCAGTTCGTCGAACAGCATTTCGGCCATATCCGCTTTGGTCAAAGACATGTGTACTTACCTCAAGACTGCATTATGTTCTTTTTCTAGTATTTGCAAGACATGAGATACCGCTTTATCCACATCCTTATCAGTAAGAGTGCGTGAAAAACCCTGTAAAATCAAGCCCAAAGCGATACTTTTTCGATTAATTATAACTTCCTTACCAGTATAGACATCAAACACGAAAACATCTTGTATTATTTCAGATTTAATTTCATTTACTGAATTTATCAACTGTTGAACAGGAATATCCTCGTCAACTATCAATGCCAAATCTCTTCTTATCGATGGAAATTTTGATAATTCAGTGAATTCTGCTAACGCAGATTGCGTCAATCCTTCAGTCTCCACTTCAAATACAAATAAACTTTGATCGATATCTAAACTTTTAAGCACGGCAGGATGTAATGCACCAACAAAACCAATTAATTCGCCCTTAAAGTAAACATCCGCAGACTGTCCGGGATGAAGTATTGTATTACTACTCTTTTTAAACTCAAATGACTGCTCATTAGCCAGCTTCATTAAATTTTGCAAATGGCCTTTAATATCATAGAAATCCACAGATTGTTTTGAACCAACCCAACTTTCAGTTTCAGATAAACCGGTAATGACAGCAGCAATATGGGATCGTTGAATTAGCTCATCACCTTGAGGAATGAAACATAAACCCGTTTCAAATAACCTGATTCGTGGTTGCTGACGATTCAGGTTGTGTTGAACAGCCTGGATCAAACCAGGTAATAACCTCGTTCTCATTTCAGACATATCCGATGAAATCGGGTTTGCCAGTGATAACGTCGCTTGCTCAGGATGCAATATTGCTTGCAATTCAGGCGAGACGAAAGAGTAGGTAATGGCTTCATAATAGCCATGTGATACCAGCGCATCTCTTAACTGGTTTTCAGGAATCTCTTTTTCAGAAAAACTGGCCATAGATACATGAGCCGATTCTTTTGTTCCGGCAATATTGTTGTAACCAATAATGCGGCCAATTTCTTCTATTAAATCAGCTTCAATATTAATATCGAAACGATAGGACGGAGCGGTTACCAACCAGCCATCCTCGGTTGTCGTGACAGCCATTTCCAGTTTAATAAGAATACTTTCAACCTGTTGAACAGAAACAGTAATTCCTAATAAGCGTTCAATACGTTTATGACGCAACAAAATTTCAGGGTTTACAGGTAAATTTTCAGCTGAAGTTTGTTCAATAACAGGACCAGGCTGACCACCAACTATGTCGAGCAGCAAGCCACTGGCACGTTGAATAGCCTGCATCTGTAAGTGAGCATCAACACCACGCTCAAATCTATGCGAAGAATCTGTATGCAAACCATAGTTTCTTGCTTTACCAGCAATAAGGCTAGGGCTAAAAAAGGCCGACTCTAAAAAGATATTCTGAGTATTATCATCCACCGAAGAGTCCTGCCCTCCCATAATTCCGGCAATTGCTACCGGAACCTGATGATCAGCAATAACCAGTGTATCGTCTCTACATTCAACTTCAGAACCATCAAGCAGGCTTATTTTTTCACCGGCCGTCGCGTTTCTGACTCTTATACCACCATTAAGCTTATCAAGATCGAAACCGTGCATGGGTTGACCCAGTTCCATCATTACAAAATTGGTGACATCAACAACGGGGCTAATGGATCTTAAGCCACAGCGTCTCAATTTTTCTTTCATCCATAAAGGTGTTTCAGCATTAACATTTATTCCCTTAATAACTCGGCCAATATATCGAGGACAGGCGGCTTTATTTTGAAGTTCAACAGGGAATACATCATCGATAGCGGGGGCAACGTCAATGGATTCCACAGGTGCTGCATTAATATCATTATTTGCAAAAACTTCCCGGGCCACGCCAGCAACACTTAAACAGTCACCGCGATTGGGAGTTAAATCGATTTCAATTAATGTGTCATTTAGCTGTAAATAATCGGCAACAGACGTTCCTACCGGAGCATCATCGGGTAATTCCATAATGCCACTGGAATCATCAGATAATTCCAGTTCCTTTTCAGAACAAATCATGCCAAAAGACTCTACACCGCGTAGCCTGGCTTTTTTAATGGTAAACCCGGGTAACTCGGCACCCACCTGGGCAAAAGCTATCTTAAGCCCTGCCCTTACATTACTGGCTCCACAGATCACCTGGACAGACCGATCACCACCATCATTGACCTGACATAAATTTAAGCGATCAGCATCCGGGTGCTGTTCGCAGCTCACAACTTCAGCGACCACTACATTTGTAAACTCAGGGGCTGCCGACTCTACCGAGTCAACTTCAAGGCCAGCCATGGTCAACTGAGAGACCAGCTGGTCGGTATTCAGTTCGGGATTAGCCCATTCTCTTAACCAGTTTTCACTAATTTTCATAATACGAGCCCTGACCTAGGAGAATTGCTGTAAAAAGCGTAAATCATTTTCAAAAAACAGGCGTAAATCATTCACGCCATAACGTAACATTGCCAGTCTTTCAACGCCCATGCCAAAGGCATACGCCGTGAATTTGTCCGGGTCTATATGGGTATGTCGAAAGACTTCCGGGTGAACCATTCCACAGCCTAATACTTCCAGCCACCCCGTATGACTACAGACTCGACAGCCCTTTCCTTCACACATCACACAACTAATATCCACTTCCATCGAAGGTTCTGTAAATGGGAAATAAGATGGGCGAAAACGTGTTTTTAAATCATCCTGCTCAAAAAACATTTTCAGAAATTCCTGCAATGTTCCTTTTAAATCGGCAAATGAAACATTTTCATCAACCAGTAAACCTTCCACCTGATGAAACATCGGTGTATGTGTCAAATCGGAATCACAACGATAAACCCGGCCGGGAGCAATAACTCTAACCGGTGGCGCCTGTTTTTCCAGAGTTCGAATTTGCACAGGTGAAGTATGAGTTCGTAAAAGCGTTGATGCATCAAAATAAAAAGTATCGTGCATCGCCCTGGCTGGATGATGCTCAGGGATATTCAAAGCTTCGAAATTATGGAAGTCATCTTCTACTTCCGGTCCTACTGCCACATCAAAGCCAAGTTTTCCGAACATCTTTTCGATACGGGTCATGGTCAGTGTGACAGGGTGCAACCCGCCTTTTTCCAGGTTTCTGCCTGGCAAGGTAACATCAATAGTTTCTGCGGCCAGCCTGGCATTGATAAGCTCTTCATTGAGAATTTGCTTACGATCTTCCAGCAACTGCTGGATAGCCTGTTTGACTTTATTGATTTCCTGACCAGCTTCTCGCCTTTCACTTCCAGGTAGCTGACCAAGATTTTTTAATAGTGAAGTCACTTCACCTTTTTTTCCCAGATAAGCTACACGAAGCTGATCCAGGGAGGCTAAATCTTTGGCTGCTTGTATTGACGCAGTGGCAGATTTTAATAAAGAATTTAATTCAGACACGATGATAAATCACGTTGATAAATAAGGGGGTAATAACGGGCACTGAAAAGTGCCCGTTATTGATACTGATTAAGCAGCAGTGGCTTCCAGACCTGCTTTGGCTTTTTCAACCATAACAGTAAAGGCGGGCTTATCAAATACAGCTATGTCAGCCAGTACTTTACGATCCACTTCGATGCCTGCTTTTTTCAATCCATTCATGAAAACACTGTAAGACAGTCCATTTTCACGCGCAGCCGCATTAATACGGGCAATCCATAAAGTACGGAATTGACGTTTTCTCTGCTTGCGGTCGCGATACTGGTATTGACCGGCTTTAGTAACAGCCTGTTTAGCTACACGAAATACTCTGCTACGGGCACCACGGTAACCTTTAGCTTTATCTAGCACTTTTTTATGACTGGCATGTGCTTGTACACCACGTTTTACTCTAGGCATTTCTCACTCCTATGAATAAGGTAAAAGACGACGTACCTGACGTACATCATTAGCATCAACTTCAAGCATGTCACCTAACTGGCGCTTACGCTTACTGCTCTTTTTAGTGAGAATATGACGTAAATGAGACTGGCCTCTTTTATAGTTGCCCGCCGCATTACGTTTGAAGCGCTTGGAAGCACCTCGACACGATTTAATTTTTGGCATTTCAAACTCCCGTTCGATAATTAAAAAACACAATAAAAAACCCTGGACGCCGGAGTCTGCGTCTTCGGGTATACGTCGTTAGCTAAATTTCGCTAACATTATAACAATCAACTGTTTAGATTGAACTTAACAATTGAACCTGTTATTTCTTTTTGGGCACCAGTAACATAGTCATCTGGCGTCCCTGTGACTGTGGATACTGATCCACAGTTGCTATTTCTTTTAAATCTTCGCCAACTCGTTTAAGCAAATCACGTCCTATTTCCATATGGGCCATTTCCCGGCCACGAAATCGAACAGTGACTTTCGCTCTATCACCAACTTCCAGGAATTCGGTAAGCTTTCTGATTTTCACATCATAATCACCTTTTTCAGTACCAGGCCTGAACTTGATTTCCTTAATTTGAACCTGGCGCTGTTTTTTGCGCTGATCATGCAACTTTTTCTTTTGCTGAAACTTGAATTTACCGTAATCCATTAAACGGCACACAGGTGGCTTCGAGTTTGGAACGATTTCCACCAGATCCAGATCTACATCTACAGCTAACTGTAGTGCTTCCTGTATTTTAACAATACCCTGCTGTTCACCATCCTGATCGATCAAACGGACTTCAGGAACTCGTATCTCGTCGTTTAAACGAGCTTGTTTATCATCTGCGATTGGAATACTCCTCCAACAATTTCAACAAAATTAACTCGAACTTCTCAAATCAGGTTTTATCGAGGGCAATAAAACTGTCAATAGTCATGCTACCCAGGTCTTCACCACTTTGAGTTCGAACCGAAACTTCACCATTTTCCATCTCCCTGTCACCTGTTACCAGAAGAAAAGGGATACGCTGCAAAGTGTGCTCGCGAATTTTAAAGCCGATCTTTTCGTTTCTCAAGTCAGAAATGACCCTAATGCCCTGTTTTTTGAGCATTTTCTCAATTTTTTTCGAATATCCAGCCTGTTTGTCCGTAATATTGATTAAAACAGCCTGAACAGGTGCCAACCAGAACGGCATTTTGCCTTCGTGTTGCTCAATCAAAATTCCAATGAATCGTTCGAATGAGCCCAGAATAGCCCGGTGCAACATAACCGGAATCTGACGCAAACCATCTTCATCTACATATTGTGCATCCAGTCTTCCGGGCATCGAAAAATCCACCTGAATAGTTCCACATTGCCATTCACGTCCAATACAGTCTTTTAACGTAAACTCGATCTTAGGCCCATAAAAAGCCCCTTCACCCGGTAACTCATCCCAGTCAAGTTGCTTTGCATCCATCGCTTCCGCTAATGCTTTTTCAGCCTTACCCCAGTCTTCATCAGTACCCACACGATTTTCTGGACGCGTTGATAAACGATAAATAATTTCTGTAAAGCCAAAAGCCTCATACACTTCGTGTAGAAAATCCATGAAATCAGAAACTTCGCTCTGAATTTGATCTTCAGTACAGAAAATATGCGCATCATCCTGAACAAATGCACGCACACGCATCAATCCATGTAACGCACCTGACATTTCATTTCGATGACAGGATCCAAATTCGGCAAGTCTTAGCGGTAGATCACGATAGCTTTTCAAGCCCTGATTAAACACCTGAATATGACAGGGACAGTTCATCGGTTTGATAGCAAATTGCCGGCCCTCAGCTTCCAGGGTAAACATATCATCACTGAATTTGGCCGCATGACCTGACTTTTCCCAAAGTGAAAAATCAACAACCTGGGGAGTATTAATTTCCTGATAGCCGTACTCACGTTGCTTTTCACGCATGTACTGTTGAATAGTCTGGTAAATAGTCCAACCCTTGTCGTGCCAGAAAATTTCACCCGGCGCTTCTTCCTGAATATGGAATAAATCCATTTTCTTACCAATGCGTCGATGGTCACGCTTCTCAGCTTCTTCCAGACGATGCAGATAAGCATTTAACTGTTTTTTATCTGGCCAGGCGGTGCCATAAATTCTCTGCAGCATTTCATTATTTGAATCACCACGCCAGTAGGCTCCGGCCAGCTTCATTAACTTAAAGCCTTTACCCAGCTTACCGGTAGAAGGTAAATGCGGGCCACGACAAACATCAAACCAGTCGCCCTGCCGATAAATTGAAACCTCTTCACCCTCTGCAATAATGTCATTGATAATTTCGACTTTATATTTCTCACCCAGATCAGCGAATGCATTTTTTGCATTATCCCTGTCCATCACTTCACGCACGATAGGCAAATCACGTTTTACAATTTCATGCATACGTTGTTCGATTTTAATAAGGTCTTCAGGAGTGAACGCTTCTTCACGCGCAAAATCGTAATAAAAGCCATTTTCTATGGATGGGCCGATAGTCACCTGTGTGCCCGGGAACAGCTCCTGCACCGCCTGAGCCATAACATGAGCCGCATCATGACGCATAAGCTCTAGCGCTTCTTCATCACGACTGGTTATGATTGCCAGTTCAGAATCAGATTCCATGATAAATGAGGCATCAACCAGGTTACCGTCAACTTTGCCAGCTAAAGTAGCTTTTGCAAGACCGGGGCCAATATCAGTTGCAACATCCATTACAGAAACGGATTGATCGAAATTACGGACAGAACCGTCAGGGAGAGTTATTTGTGGCATATTGATTCCTGCATCAGTGGTGACCAATACCAAAGGCCACATGTTTAATCAAAATCGAGTTTCCGGGAACTCAATTAAAGTCTATTAACCACGAAGCACACGAAGTGCACGAAGGAGTGAAATCAGATACCATCTTCGTGTGCTTCGTGTGCTTCGTGGTGAAAATTTACATACCAATATAAAATTGGTAGGCGCGAGTGGATTCGAACCACCGACCCCCACCATGTCAAGGTGGTGCTCTAACCAACTGAGCTACGTGCCTATAAATCAGGCTGCGTATTATATAGAAGAAAACGCATTAATCAACACTGCTTTGAGCCTTTAATTACAGGACTTTCAAGCACTTCCTTCCCTTCACTTCCCGATCTAACCCTGAGGTTAGAAGAAATATAGTTCTAACATCTTAGCCTCATCATGAGGGTGAGTTTCTGGTGCAGTGAAAATATTAGACCAGGGGCATATGTTCAGGGCAAAAAAAAGCAGCCTCATTTGAGACTGCCTTAAATTCTGCGACTGGTTAAGGACTAATCATCCAGTTTCTGGATACCCATCATTTTCAAAATATACTTTTCATATAATGGTTCGGAAGTGCCTTTCTTCATTTTACGAATAAAATATTTTTCGAATGCTATTTTCGCCATGTGTACCCATTTGCCTTTCTTGAACCAGGCAACATTACGTGGAGGAATCTGTGGAATAGCGACAAAAGCAGCACCTGTATCACCCATATCAGCCAGACAGATAGCATTCCAGGTAGCCCCTGTTTCTGGCTCTTTACCATTAAGCTCATCCGAAATATTATGCACAATTGAGGTCACCATTGATTCGATCATATAACCTGTTTTTGGCGTTCCTGTCGGAACCGGAGTTGCTTCTACAGGAGGGATCGCAATACACACACCGGCAGAATAAATATTTTTATAGGTTGGGTTGCGATGATGTTGATCCACCATCACAAAACCTCTTGGGTTACAGAGACCTTCGACACCGGCTACAGCGTCTACCCCTTTAAACGCTGGTAACATCATAGTGAAATCGAAATTCACTTCATGCTGTTTGATCACTTCGCCGGAAGCATCCAGCTCATCAACAAACATTTTTCCATCCTCTACTTTGGTCGTTTTGGCGTTAGTAATCCAGTTGATATGATGATTTCTCAACTCAGACTCAAGCATACCTTTAGAGTCACCGACTCCGCCTAACCCCAGGTGTCCGATATAGGGCTCTGAAGTTACAAAAGTCATCGGGAATTTATCACGAATTTTGCGCTTTCTAAGGTCAGCATCGACAATAAAGGCAAATTCATAGGCGGGTCCGAAACAACTGGCAAAAGGCATGGCTCCTATAACGATTGGACCAGGTTTTTTTAGTAGTTCTTTATAATGATCATAAGCTTTTTCAGCATGGTCGATTGTACAAATCGAGTGCGTATTATTTTCAGGGCCGGAACCTTCAACTTCTTCAAAAGCAAGACGCGGACCGGTAACAATAACCAGAAAATCATATTCGACATCATCGCCATTAGATAATTGCAGCTTATTCCCAGAGGCATCAATTTTACCGACCGTGTCACAGATAAACTTTATGCCTTTGCGATCAAGATATGGCTTTATAGGGAAAGTAATTGATTTTCTATCGCGCCAGCCGACTGCAACCCAGGGGTTGGATGGCGTAAACTGAAAATATTCATTTGAATTGATAACCGTGACCTGGTGTTGATTGCCCAGATTTTCTTTTAATTCATACGCGCAGGGCATACCGCCTGTTCCGGCACCAAGAACTACTACATGAGCCATAAATTCCTCCTAAGTTAGTGATAGTGATTATTTAATATTGTTATGTGGGTCTATTCTCAGTATGAATCGTTAAAACAAAGCACATCGACCATGTCAATGTCAGCTTTTATACAGATTCAGCTGAGATTGTTATAAATATCAGCGGAATGTTAATTCATTTAATTTTATTTTTCTATACTTTATGTAAGGAATAATTATTTTGATATAATTTTTTCAGCTTATATTTTTATCTTTTTGTTTTATAATAATTTTTATAGGTTTTTTTTACACAAAAAGAGATCAAAAGGATGCCTTAAGCTTCTTCTAAATAGTGGATTTTTTTCAAATTTTCAATTTCATCTCTAACTCCAGCCGCTTCTTCAAACTCCAGGTTACGGGCATGTTCATACATTTTGTTATCCATTTGCTTCAATTTGGCTTTTAACTGCTTCGCGGATAAAGAATGGTAATCAGCCTGCTCTTCAGCAACTTTGGCAAACTTTCTGCTAGTCACAGATCCCTGCCCCATATCCATTACATCGGTAATATTTTTAACAATGCCCTTAGGCGTTATTCCATGACGCTTGTTGTATTCAAGCTGCTTTTCCCGCCTTCTTTCAGTTTCTTCTATCGCACGCTGCATAGAACCAGTGATCTTATCAGCATACAAAATAGCCTTGCCACTCACGTTTCTGGCTGCGCGCCCCATCGTTTGAATCAAAGATCGGTCTGAACGCAGAAAGCCTTCTTTATCGGCATCAAGAATAGCAACCAGTGAAACTTCGGGCATGTCCAGTCCCTCCCTGAGTAAATTGATGCCAACCAGCACATCAAACTCTCCAAGACGTAAATCCCTGATGATTTCCATACGTTCTACGGTGTCGATATCCGAGTGCAAATATCTAACCCTAACCCCATGCTCCGCCAGATATTCGGTCAAATCTTCTGACATTCGCTTGGTGAGCGTTGTCACAAGAACTCGTTCCTGCAGCTCTACCCGTGTATTTATTTCGGATAATAAATCATCAACCTGGGTCGTTGCAGGTTTAATTTCTATCACCGGATCAACAAGCCCTGTCGGCCTCACCACCTGTTCAACTACGGCTCCGCTATACTCATCTTCATACTTGCCAGGCGTTGCCGACACAAACACCGCCTGTGGAGCAAGCGCCTCAAATTCTTCAAAACGTAACGGCCTGTTATCCAGAGCAGAAGGTAGCCTAAAGCCATATTCAACCAGCGTTTCCTTGCGCGACCGATCTCCTTTGTACATGCCCCCAATTTGTGGAATACTGACATGGCTCTCATCGATGAATAACAACGCATCATCCGGCAAGTATTCAAATAAGGTCGGCGGTGCTTCACCCGGCTCTCGCCCGGACAGGTAACGCGAATAGTTTTCGATACCACTGCAGTAACCCAGTTCCAGCATCATTTCCATATCATAATTCACACGTTGCTCTAGACGCTGCGCCTCTACCAGTTTATTCAGTTCAGTCAATTGAGCCAGTCGTACCTGCAATTCAACTTTAATTTCCTCTAGCGATTCGAGAATTTTTTCACGCGGCGTTACGTAATGCGTTTTCGGGTAAACCGTAATGCGTTTGACCCGCTTGAGTATTTCACCGGTCAATGGATCAAAATGACTTAACTGTTCGACTTCACTATCGAATAATTCAATGCGCACGGCTTCTCTCTCAGAATCCGCAGGATGAATATCAATAACTTCACCGCGCACTCGATAAGTACCCCGTTTAAGCTCCACATCATTTCTTGTGTATTGCAATTCAGCCAGCCGTCTTAGAATTTTGCGTTGATCTATCTGATCTCCAATCACCATGTGCAGTAACATTTTTAGATAGGATTCCGGGTCGCCCAGACCATAGATTGCGGATACGGATGCAACCAGGATAGTATCCTTTCTTTCGATTAACGATTTTGTCGCAGACAATCTCATCTGTTCAATATGTTCGTTTATCGAGGCATCTTTTTCGATGAAAGTATCCGAGGCTGCAACATAGGCTTCGGGCTGATAATAATCATAATAAGAAACAAAGTACTGCACGGAGTTATTCGGGAAAAATTCTTTCATTTCTCCATATAACTGAGCAGCCAACGTTTTATTATGCGCCATGATAATGGCTGGACGTTGCAGGTCTGCAATTACATTCGCAATCGTAAAGGTCTTTCCTGAACCGGTTACGCCTAATAATGTCTGATGCATCAAACCATCATTAATACCTTCTTTTAATTCTGCAATCGCCTGTGGCTGATCACCGGAAGGTGTATATTCTGTTACCAGCTGAAATGCTTTGGACATAGCGTTTAACCGTATTAGCAAAAAATTGATTTGAATCATATTAAACGCTTTACAGCGATAATTCTGCCAGTATTCTAGGGGAATAAATTTTACCGACAACAACAGGATTCTACAGTGTTTAACGATTTATCAAACCGAGTTAATGCCATAAAACCATCTCCTACACTGGCTGTCAGTGCACTTGCCACACAACTTCGCTCTCAGGGTCGCGATATTATTGGACTAGGAACGGGAGAGCCCGATTTTGATACGCCGGAACATATCAAGCAGGCAGCCATAGAAGCTATTAACAATGGCCAGACGAAGTATACCGCTGTTGATGGTACCGCCGAAATGAAACAGGCAATTATCGATAAATTTGAACGCGATAACGGTTTCCAATATAAACCTGAACAAATTCTCGTTTCCAGTGGTGGCAAACAAAGCTTTTATAACTTGTGCCAGGCATTACTGAATAAAGGTGACGAAGTCATAATCCCAGCTCCATACTGGGTTTCATACCCCGACATGGTGATACTGGCCGAAGCTAAACCCGTTATTATTCAAACAACAATAGAGCAACAGTTCAAGATAGATGCCGATTCATTAAGGCAGGCTATAACCAGTAAAACTCGCATGCTGGTTATCAATAGTCCCTCTAACCCTTCCGGCGTTGCGTATAGCAAAAAAGAGCTTGAAAGCATTGCTGATGTTTTACTCGAATTCCCCGACATTCTGGTGGTTACCGATGATATGTATGAACACATTATCTGGAATGATGAAGGTTTCAGTAATATTTTAAACGCCTGTAGTGACCTGTACGGACGTTGCATGGTGTTAAATGGAGTTTCCAAGGCCTATGCCATGACGGGCTGGCGCATTGGGTATGCAGCGGGTCCTGAAGATATCATCAAGGCAATGAAAAAGATCCAGTCTCAAAGTACTTCAAACCCCTGCTCTATTTCTCAGGCCGCCGCAGTAGCAGCATTAAACGGGGATCAAACCTGCATTCAAACCATGTTAGCTGCCTTTAAAGAAAGGCATGACTTTGTGGTTAAATCAGTGGACGCCATTCCAAACATGAGTTGCACGCCATCTGACGGAACATTTTATAGCTTCGTTAATATACAACCCTTTATCGATTCACGCAGCGACCTCAATTCAGATGTAGAAGTGGCTAATCTATTACTCGATAAGGTAGGTGTGGCACTGGTTCCAGGCTCAGCTTTTGGCTCACCAGGACACATGAGATTATCATTTGCCACCTCTATGCAAAATCTGCAAAGTGCTATGCAAAGAATAAGTCAGGTTTTTTCATAAAAAATAGAAAAAGCCTATTGCCGTTTTAAAACTTATCCATTAACATACGCTCCGCAATTCCCCGATAGCTCAGTTGGTAGAGCAAATGACTGTTAATCATTGGGTCCCTGGTTCGAGCCCGGGTCGGGGAGCCAAACAAAAAAAGGCCTTCAGTAATGAGGGCCTTTTTTATTTCTACTTAGCACCAAATTTAGTCCAGCCAGTCGCAACACTTAGCAACATTGTCACTTTTCTCCTTTACCCATAAACCCTTCACAATAAAGTCATTGGGAAGCTTTTTTCTTTCACACTGGTCTATAAGTGGTCCAATTAAATAGTCCAGTTATTTATTTCTTTATAGATACAGTTGTATCTATTCTTCTTATAGTTTTTCCCATTATATGATAGTCTGCAAATCATGAAATCTTTAACTGTAATACTCTTTCTGTTTGCTTCTTCACCAGCATTTTCCTGTGCATTTCATAGTATTTTTTTTGGAGATGATGACTCTACTTCTAATACCACGGCTCTTTTCGGAAATATTGTCGAGAAAGACCCGGAAACATCGGCCGAGATAAAACCACAACCTTTTTTTCAGTTTAACAACTTCAAATCGCAATTGAAGCAATGGAAGGAAGAAAAGAGAGAGCAACAAAAAGAATCATCATTCAACACTTCTCACACTACGATGGCTGAGAGTTCCAAGCCAACAGAGGGCTTGAAACAGAAATAATTATATAAGCCATCAACTTTCGCGGATGGTCGAATCTACTTAGATCACCCAGTTCAGCAATCACGCCGACAGCGACTCTCAGGCGTACTGCTCGCATCGCCTGTATGACTTTAATCACAGGATAGTAACGCCAGTTTCTGACGTGATGCTCCAGCTCATTATCTAATCGCTCGAATCGGTGTTGACGTTCCATAACCGTTTGTAAATGTTTCAATGATCAGTTGGCAGATCCTTCATATCGTATATTGTTGCGCAGCAGGAAAGCTTTAAACTGATACCTTGCATCATTCAAATCATGCATTTGTTTGATAGTAGACATTCACTGATACCGCGAAATAAACTAACTTTTGATTAAATTCCAGCATTTGCTTATGCTATTAACATCTTTCCAATAATCTGAGCGGTATCCCCCCAAGTGTGTGATCAGATCTCCAGGAAAGAAATAACAATTAACATTACAACTAATGACTATCCACATCAGGAGGAATATATGAAGAAGTTAATCATTGCTGCTGCGATATGTATTATTACTATGCCAATTAATGCAGACATGAATCAGCATAAGGCCGAAGCAAAAAAGATTACGGGTACATTTTTTAAAGAATTAAAGGGTGAACTGGGCAAAGGCATTAAAGCTGGTGGCCCCGTCAATGCGATAGGCATCTGTAAAAATATTGCTCCAGCAATTGCGATGAAACATTCAAATGCAACAGGATGGAACGTTGCGCGTACCAGCCTCAAGCTACGCAATCAAAACAATGCGCCGGATGCATGGGAAAGCCAGGTATTAAAACAGTTTGAAGTGCGACGGGCCAAAGGCGAAAGTCCCGATACACTGGCACATGCCGAAATCGTTGAAGAGAACGGCGACAAATACTTCCGCTTCATGAAGGGTATTGTTATGCCTCCTTTAAGCAAGATGCCCTGCCTTAAATGCCATGGCGAAAAGATAGATCAAAAAACTGCCACCAAACTTGATGAGCTTTATCCGGATGACAAAGCACGAGGCTATAAAGCCGGTCAGGTGCGTGGTGCCTTTACCCTTAAGAAAAAACTCTAGGGTATAACACTGAGCCGTCGATCCTTACTCTTATGGGCGCAGGTTTGGCCGGATCAAGTTTTTCTTTTTGACGTAAACTGAAAGCATTATTTCAACAACAATATCAATTCAGGAGCCAACTCTTTGGGGTTGGCTTTTTTTATTCATGAATGGCTCTTCAGGGTCGACAAGAGACTGTCAGACCAGGAATCCTGACTAAATCACCTGGCAGGCAGCTGTGTGCCATACCGGTCATTACTGGTGTATTAGGATTAATGTGTACCTGATCCCAGTTATTCCCTATTTACGCCACTACATGACTATTCTGCTGAGTTTATCTCTGATGCCAGAGATAGAACCCTAAAAAATGAACTTTCAAGATTGATTCTTGTAAAATATTTCAACAATAAACCTTAAATATTGTCAGGTATTTTTACAGTTTAAGCCTGCTTTATCTCACCATGCACAAATTATTATTGAAACAATTAAAGAAATTATTTTAGGTATAAATTATGCTTAATATTTAGTAATTTCTATACAAATTTTAAGGAGGTTTTATCATGAATGTTAAATGTTATTTCTTACTTTTTTTAATTTTTTTTAGTACAACCTCTTTCTCGACAGTGATTCAAACAACTTTAGATGGTAGTGATGCTATATGGCTGGCAGGAAGAACAGATTTAACAATACCAGATGCAAGTCTACCTTGGCCAGGAGGGCTATTGAGGCATTCTGGCCCTACACCAGAAGAAATTAAAGAAACTCTTCCTCCAGGCTTTTCAGTTAATGCTGGGGATGTAATAAAAGTTCTTGATCCTGCTGATGGGGGAATAAGTTTTTATAATGGCTTTGGTGGAACAATGTATGGCCCAGATGGCAACGGAAATCCAGGAAGTAGTAGTATTTCATCATTCGGTGGAATTAGTGGGTATTACGGTACTCAAGGTGCTCTAGTAGGTTTATTCTTAAATGATGATATTCCAGATGGCTCGGCCCCAGCAAGACTTGACTTTTCTACATCCGGACTAGGAATTGATTTTCTTAGCTTAACACCTGATTTAGGTCAAATATTTTTTATTGGCGATGGTAAAACTTCAGGTGACATCTTTCAAGAGTTCATAGCTCCAACTGATACAACACGGCTCTTTTTGGGGATCACAGACGCATTTGGCTTTAATGGTGCTCCAGGGGCATTTGATGACAATGATGGCTCATACAGAATTAAGATAGGAATTAATGAAGATCCTACAAATCCTGTAACAGTTCCTGAACCTTCCATTTTAGCTCTTATGGGGTTAGGTATCTTTGGCCTAGGTTTATCTCGTCGTAAGATGAAAAAATAAACTTAATTTCAAAATTTATCTAAAAAGCTGCTTCATTTGAAGTGGCTTTTTTTATGTCTGAATGTCAGTAATGGGTCGTGAAGAGCCTGTTACGACAGGTCTTTAAACCGGCAAGTTAGTGCCAATTTCGGCCACTCCTGACAGGTTGTAGGCAATAACAGCTTCGTCAAAGGAGCAGTCATTCGTGATAGCCTCTTGCAATCCCAGACATCAAATAAAAAGACTCTTATACCCTTGGGACTTTCTAACAAATCTGAAAACTACTCAGCATCCATTGCTGACTGGTAGAATTTAAAACCATTGCGACCACTGTTCTTAACTGCATATAGTGCGACATCGGCTTTTCTCATCAACACATCCTGGCTTTCTCCATCTTCTGGATATTTTGCTACTCCAATACTTACACTAATCTCAACGTTATGGTCCATGACAGTCAGGGGTGCCGAGAGGCTGCTAACAATCCGTTGGGCCAGCGATTCCAAGGTGCTATCGTCATTGATAGTGGTTACTAATACTGCAAATTCATCGCCACCCAATCGTATCACCAAATCGGTCTCGCGGCAGGTATCACTCAGAGTATTCGCCACTTTCTTGAGCGTCTCATCTCCCATATGGTGTCCAAGTAAATCATTAATGGGCTTAAAATTATCCAAATCGATCATTAAAAAACCAGTATTCAATTTGTAACGTTTTGCATAGGCTAGGGATTCGTCAAATCTAAGATTCAATTGATGCCGGTTAGCTAATCCTGTCAAGCTATCATAAAGAGCCATTTGTTTAATTTGCTCTTCATACCTCTTTTTCTCAGTAATATCCTGAACAAATCCGGTAGCAAGTATAGCTTGCCCATCATCATCGAACGATAATTCCGCCTTTTCTCGAACCCAACAGACTATGTCATTCGCAATCACTCTATGCTCTAGATCGTAAGGCTTCCCGGATAATGCTTTTTCCCATTCCTTATTCACATATTCCCTATCATCAGGATGCACGCAATTTATAAAGGTTTCGTAATTAATAAGCGTCCCTTGCGGTAGACTAAATATCCTATAGGTTTCATCAGTCCAGAGAATTTTATTACTTTTGATATCAATCTCCCAAGACCCTAGTTTGCCAAGCTCTTGTGCTTTTTCCAGATAGTGTTTATTACCTTTTAATTCTGTCTCCACCTGCTTGCGTTCGGTAATTTCTGCCGATAGATATTCATTAACTTTGGAAAGTTCAATAGTTCGTTTTTTGTTGGTCTGGGCGAGATACGCCGCAATGGAAAGCGCAAATGCAAACAAGATACCAATAAGCAATATTATATCAATATGTGACTTATACTCTTCAATGACGCCGTATTTCTTTATTAATATGATTTCTTGTGTATTGAGTACATGCCACACACTGAGCATGATCGTCAAAACACTAATACCAATTAGTAAATGAAACCAGGGTGGCAAATGTAATGAATCTAGGTCGCTTTTAGACCAAGCAAGGCTGGTAATTGCCACACCAAGCAATAGGAAACCGATTGCTGTATGGACTGCCATACGGGTTAGCTTCCCCCAACCGTAAGCAGCTTCAACACTGACTGCGTAACCTGCTAAGGCAACGATACTCAGCGCGAAGATCAACGAGCCTATGATGCCAACGATTGTGGTGGATTTGTGAACATTGAATATGTAGCTGAGCAATATTAAAGCAAGACTGGTCAATGAAAAACTCAGAGCAGTATTGGGTGCCATGCGACCCGGGTGTGAGGTTTTAGTCGTGATGTAGTGTTCCATCAGGAGTTGATCGATACCGAAATCAATCACTAGGATGTATTCGCTGAGTGTGAGCAACCCTATAAGCAATACGATAATAGCACAGACAAATCCTGCACGTTGTCGACCTATAATAATAAGTAAAAGACCTAGCCCACTTAACAGAAATCCCAGGGCCGTATTATATTGCATGGGGACAAATGCAGCAGAAACCTGAATCAGTGTCTCATTATGCGTATACCAACCGAGCAGAACAGACATACCTAGAAATGATGACAGTATCCCACCACTAATTGCTAGTAAGTATGAAAAGGAAAAGTTATCAGGTAAT
Source organism: Gammaproteobacteria bacterium (assembly GCA_024225395.1). Lineage (GTDB taxonomy): Bacteria > Pseudomonadota > Gammaproteobacteria > JACNJF01. Next base: position 12,789 of record JAAEMR010000061.1, on the reverse strand, counting down.
TGATTCATTGAAATTAAGTTCTAAGATATTCAGTATTATTTCTTAGTATTATGAATCGTCAAATGTAGCTAATATCATAATAGTATAGTTGAATTTATTTATATATTTAGAAATGTAGGCATGCGGCTGAACGTCTACTGTGGCCAGCTATTCACCCATCATTTCACATATACGTCCGGCAGCTTTTTGTAGGAAACACAGGTTTATTGGAGTTTCAAATAACTACCACTTTGTACCGATCAGAGACTTACGTTTAAATTATAGGGAATGACCGGAATATCAACACTGGAGCCGATCCCTACAGTGTGTAGGGACTGTCTGGATTGGGTCGACAGCTGCCTAATATACGCTCACAAATCCCTGGCATACCCCAATGGCTGCTGTTGTCGCATTTACTGACATTATGAGACCAGTCACAGAGTTGGTACACAGATTTCCCGAACCCCTTCAAAAACCGACCGAATCGCCGGAGAAGGCGCCAAACACATGGTTCGATATACGTCTACGATGGGGAGCCAAAAAAATCGAGGCCTTACAGAGATGTGAGTCTTTTTTTTGCCTGAAATATTCAATTCTATATTTTATAAAACATCAAGGCTCTGCTATTCTGTCTAAAAACAAAATTCAGGCAACTATGAAGAATTTTTACTGGAGCAACATATTTAACAAATCCAGGGATGAATGTGAACTAATAGCAGAGTTCTGGCAAAAAACGCCTTTATTCAAGGATATCCCTTTCCGCCATATTCATGCACTCACTGAAAATATGCATATTCGCAACTTCCAGCCCGATGAAGTAGTTTTTCGTCAGGGTGATCAGGGTGCCGGCGCTATACTGGTACTGGACGGTCAGGTAAAGGTTTATGCCAAACATACGTTATTATCCGAGTTGAATAGAGGTGATTTTTTCGGAGAAATTACGCTGGCAGAAACAGAGAAAAGAACAGCTGATGCCAGTTGTGTAAAAAAGAGTCGTCTGGTCTATTTCCTCAAACAGGATCTGGAAGAGTGGATAGATATTGAACCCCGGCTGGGTACGATATTCCTGATGAATTTAGCGTCAATATTGGCTCTTCGCCTTCATCAGGCAAATAAAATGCTGTCAGAAAAAGAATAATAACCATGCAGTTTTTAGATAATCAGGCCGCCAGTGGTTCAGCCTATTTTCAGACATTTAAAACTTTTGTCTTTGTTGTAGGGTTCATTCTAGCCTGTTTTTATTTATTCTCGTCAATTTTATTACCGATCATTATTTCATTTACCTTGTATGCATTGATTCAACCACTTACCAGTTACCTGGTGAGAAAAGATATCAACCACTCTCTGGCTATAATAATAATTTTCATTTTAATGCTAGTGGCCAGTATACTCGCAATCAGTATCGCTCTGCCCCAATTATTCGGGCAAGTCGCTATCCTGAAAAGTAAACTACCCGCAATTATCTCTCAGTTTGAAATTTTTCTGAATATTTATAGTCAAAAGCTTGGTGATTTTATAGGTATTGAAATAAATAATTCTGAAGTCCTTGTCTCCTTTTTGTCACAATCTACATCTCTGGGAAATACTCTATTAGTCAGTATTTCAGAACAGATTTTTTCCATTACTCTGGGCTTAATTCTGGTCCCTCTACTAACATATTTTATTCTTAAAGATTTCAAATCGTTACGTAACAAAATGATGAACTGGTTACCAAACCCCAGCTTTGAACTTGGCTGGATGATTTATTATGGCGTGACTTCTCAATTACAGGTTTATATTCGCGGAGTGATGATTCAGTCTTTTATCATGGCCATTGTCGCCAGCCTGGGTTTTTACCTGATTGGACTGGACATCCCGATATTACTAGGCTCATTAACCGGATTATTAAACCTGATACCTTATATCGGTCCTCTCATTTCGATGTTATTAGCAGTCCTCGTTGCTTCAGCAATGATGCCATTTGATCCATCCATTATTTACCTGGCGGTGGGGGTCATCATCGTTGCACAAATAGTCGATAATGCAATTGTCATCCCGGCAGTGATCGCTAATGCGGTGGATTTACACCCGGTACTGGTTATTGTCGGTATTTTGATTTTTGGAAATATATTTGGAACAATTGGTGTTATTTTAGCCATCCCTGCCATGGCCACTGCAAAAATAATTTACATCAATTTGTATACTGATATCTACAATGCCAGTCAAAATAGATTTACCTAAGAGTTACTTCTTTAACAATGTTTTAGACAGAGATTTCATCGCTTGTTTCAATTCTTCGTCTTCAATATATTCCGCAGCATTTGTCATTTGATCACCGGATGACTGAGAAAAATCAGCAGTCAGCTTATGTTTCGGATAATGCTTTTCCTGCGCCGAAACTTCAGGTCTGGTCGAAATTATTAGCATCAGGTCGACCCCGAAATTTTCTAAAATTGACTGTCGTATCTGATCACTGTGTAACCTGAGGTATGACGACAATGCAGCATTGGGTAAAGTCACATTCAGGTACTCAGCAGTAACATTCGTTACTTTCACCATTTGAAACACGGCATCTGATTCCTGCAAATCAAAAAAATGTTGGAACTGTTCAATTTCTGCGCGTTTTTGTGCAAAACCCTCAGGCAATAAACGTTTGAACAGTTGAGAGACAGGGACAGGTTTTTTAGTTTTACTCCTTTTCATCATCAAAGCCTGGAGGTGTAATTACTTTCTTCGTCCATGACGAGTTTTGCTCTGTGCTTTTGCGGCTTTGAGAATCTTGTTTTTGTTCTCCGCCGGATATTCCAGCTCTAAAGATTCAAATAACCTCACCACGACATCATCATCAAAAAACCGGGTCTTACCGGGTTTTAACCATTTAGGTAAAGTAAAATTAAAATAGCGCACTCTCACCAGCCGGCTGACTTCAACATCCACGGCTTCCCAGAGTCGACGAACTTCCCTGTTTTTTCCTTCACGAAGCGTTACATGATACCAGTGATTAGTACCCTGCCCTCCACCATCGGTTATCAGATCAAATTTAGCCATACCATCATCCAGTTCTATACCCGAGGTTAGATTCGCTACTTTTTCATCAGTCACTTCACCTCTAACCCTGACCGCATATTCCCGTTCAACTTCAAATGAAGGATGCATCAAACGATTAGCCAGTTCTCCATTGGTCGTGAACAGCAACAAGCCGGAGGTATTAATATCGAGGCGACCTACACCAATCCAGCGACCCTGTTGTAATTTCGGTAACTGACCATAAACAGTGGGTCTACCCTGCGGGTCTGAACGTGTACTCACTAATCCCACCGGCTTGTGATACATCAACAGTTTAGGCTTTATGATATGACGCGGAAACCTGACCAGTTTGTCATCGATGCTGACCTTTTCTCCACCTTGTAACTGATCACCAGGTTTAGCTACCTTACCATTTACCTTAATACGTCCTTCCTGGAGTAATTTATCAATCTGACGGCGAGAGCCTGCACCATGATGTGCCAGGACTTTTTGAATGCGTTCCATAATTGGAAAAACCTTTTAAAATTTAAAGCATTTCACCACAGAGGTCCTCCGTGGTAAATAAATTACTTGATAGACCAAAGCTGACCAATGCCAGTAGAGGATTCGGATAATAACTGTGTTTTATCAGAACTGATATTTAAATCGAGAATCGTGGCAGAATCAGGCTGAATTTTGTGTTTAACTTCAGGTAGCCAGCTTCTAATAGACAGGCCCGTTTTTACATCCCAGATATCAATCCCTTTAGCAGCACGCCCTGTTGCCAGAATGCCTGCATCATCCGAAAAATCAGCCGACACCACTGTCATGCCCCTTGATTTTACTTCAAGTTGACTGACCAGTGTTCCTTTAGAATCTGTAGAAAATATTTTTGTCTGCCCAACATAGGCATTGGCCATAGCAAACTCACCATCATCTGATAATTCCACACGAGAAATTTTATACTCCATGTTTTTTGACCAGATATGTTCCCCGGTCGCCAGGTTCCATAAACTGGCATGCCAGTCATCTGAACCGGTTAAGGCAAAACGCCCATCACGGGATAAGGCTACAGAGGTGATTTTTTCATGATGAGGAAAAACATAAACCATTTTTCCATCCTGCATATCAAAATAAATAGCCTGATTAGCTTTCATACCAAGCAACGCATAACGACCGCTTTCAGAAACTGCCACATCACGTAAATCAGGCCAGGACCAGTAGCCCACCAGATGACCATCAGACATGAACCACCTGGCAATTGATTGTTGTTCGATGGTAACCAGAAATTTCCCATTATCAGAAAATTTAGCCGCTATTAACCCACCTTCATTATTTTCTTTATGTTGTACGCTATAAATGACTTCATTTTTATCGACATCCCAGACCCGGCCATAACCACCGATTGAGCCAGTCAGCAGATATTTATTATCAGCACTGATCGTCGCGCCATAAGAACCCGTGTCTTCATGCATCCACTGTTGTATTTCCTGCCCTTTATCTGTACATCCCGCAATGCTCACGAACAACATTATGCTCAGCAGCCGGGTTATAAAATGAGGGTTAAAAAAAAACATTATGAAGCAGCCTGGTCTATCCCATCAGGTTGTTGCTGAGCAGTTTCAGTATCACCTTCTTTATCAGCAGCAGGCTCATCTGCAGTGACAGCAATATCATCATCGTTTAATGCTAATTCCGGATGGAACTGATCCAGATCTTTCAATTCAGACAGCGTTGGCAATTCATTCAAACTCTTCAAATTAAAGTAATCTAAAAATTCATTGGTCGTGCCATACAGGCTGGGTCTACCGGGAACATCTTTATGGCCCAGAGTTTTAACCCACTCTCTTTCCTGTAAAGTTTTAATGATATTTGAACTAACACTCACCCCTCGAATGGCTTCAATTTCTCCCCGGGTAACCGGCTGCCGATAAGCAATGAGAGCAAGAGTTTCAAGCAATGCGCGTGAATAACGGGGTGGTTTCTGCTGGAACAGGCGCGTTATCCAGGTCGAATATTCAGGGTTCACCTGCAACCTAAAACCACTGGCAACCTGTTTTATTTGCATGCCCTTACCCTGATACTCATCGACCAGTTCGTGCAATACCTTGCGAATATCATCTTTGCCTGGTTGATCGAGATCCCCTGTAAACAGGTCATACAGATGATTCACGGTTAATGGGCCATCAGCAGAAGACAACAGGGCTTCTATAATCGGTTTTAGTGTTTGAAGTTCCATTATTTAAGTCGTAAATTAGCAGTTAGCAGTTAGCAGTTAGCAGTTAGCAGTTAGCAGTTAGCAGAAAAGTGTAAAGCTGAACCTTCGACTTTTAACTGATAACTGTCAACTTGTCTTTTATCCTCGAGCCTTAACATAAATTGGGGCATAAGGTTCATTTTGCACAAGATCAATCATTGATTCCTTGATCAATTCCAGGATTGCCAGAAAACTGACCACAACGCCCATGCGTCCTTCTTCTACATTAAAAAAATCTTTAAATTCAGTATAGTCATCAGACTTCAGTTTACCGAGAACAATACTCATTCTTTCTCTAACTGATAAGGTTTCACGTTCGATATGATGACTGGCAAATTGTTCTGCACGATTAACCACATCGCGAAAAGCCATCAATAAATCATTGATCGTCACTTCAACAACGGGAACTTCTTCTTTTATATCCGGTAACTCAGCCTGAGTGAAAAAAACTTCCCGCTCTTCCCGGGGTAAGGCATCCAGGTCTTCAGCTGCTTTTTTAAACTGTTCATACTCCTGTAACCGACGAATTAACTCGGCTCTCGGATCATCTTCGTCATCTTCACCCACCGGTCTCGGCAATAACATACGCGATTTAATTTCAGCCAGCATCGAAGCCATGACCAGGTATTCTGCCGCCAGTTCAAGCGCCAGTTGATCCATCAGCTGGATATAATCCATGTATTGCTTCGTAATGATGGCCACCGGGATATTTAGGATATCCAGATTCTGTCGTTTTATCAGATACAGTAATAAATCAAGCGGCCCTTCAAAGGCTTCAAGGAAAACCTGCAAGGCATCCGGTGGAATATACAAATCCTGAGGAATAACGGTTAGCGGTTCGCCTTCAACCAGTGCAAAAGGCATTTCCGACTGATTAACCTGATTTTCCTGGAATAAATCCGTCATGGCTATCTAAGCGTAATACCCATGGCTTTGCGCACTTCTTCCATCGTGTCACGAGCAACATCACGAGCCGCTTCACAACCTTCATTGATATGATATTCAACGGTTGAGATATCATCCAGATAATCCTTAGCCCTCTGCTGAATGGGTTTAAGTTCAAGCAGAATACTATCGATGATATGTCGCTTACAGTCGACACAGCCAATACCTGCAGTTTTGCAACCTTCTTCGACTTCAGTTTTCAGGTCATCACTGGAATAAACCTGATGTAATTGCCAAACCGGACATTTATCAGGGTCACCCGCATCAGTACGTCGAATACGGGCAGGATCGGTGGGCATGGTTTTAACTTTCTTTTCGATCTGTTCAGGCGACTCTCTGAGCGCAATCGTATTGCCGTAGGATTTAGACATTTTCTGTCCATCCAGCCCGGGCATTTTAGGCGAGGCTGTCAATAAAGACTGGGGTTCCGGTAAAATAATTCGACCGCCACCTTCCAGGTATCCAACCAGTCTCTCTTTATCACCTAAACTGATATTTTGCTGGGAATCGATCAATGCGTGCCCCACAGAAAGCGCCTCGCCATCCCCCTGTTCCTGATAACGTTTTAACAGGTTTTTGTAAATTTTGGCATTTTTCTTACCCATCTTTTTGATAGCAACATGGGCTTTTTCTTCAAAATCGATTTCTTTACCATACAGATGATTAAAGCGACGAGCGACTTCACGGGTTAACTCGACATGCGCTACCTGGTCTTCACCGACAGGAACATGGCCCGCTTTATACATCAGAATATCCGAAGACTGTAGCAGTGGGTAACCCAGAAAACCAAAAGTACTCAAATCACGGTCTTTCAATTTATCCTGCTGATCTTTATAACTGGGAACGCGCTCCAGCCAGCCCAATGGAGTAATCATCGATAACAGCGTAAACAGTTCGGCATGTTCGGGCACTCGAGACTGGATAAAAATGGTCGAGCTACCGGGATTTACACCTGCTGCAAGCCAGTCAATGACCAGGTCTACACTACTCTTGGCAATAATAGATGGATTTTCATAATGAGTTGTTAATGCATGCCAGTCAGCAACGAAGAAGAAACATTCGTAGCTATGCTGTAACTCTATCCAGTTTTTTAAAACACCATGATAATGACCAAGATGTAACAAACCGGTTGGACGCATACCTGACAGTACACGTTGATTTTGACTAACTGAGGTGTTCAAAAAGATATTCCTGAGAAAAATGAAGTGTAATTATAGAATTGTAACGCGCAAAGGTCGACAAGGGATACATATTTAAATGAATCACCACGAAGAGCACGAAGCACACGAAGGGTAAAAATAAGTATATGGCTAGATTTTAACAGGCTCAGCATCATACTGCTGTTTGAGCAAATATTTACTTCAAGCTATTCACCCCTTTTAAACCTTCGTGCTCTTCGTGTACTTCGTGGTGAAATATTTTTTTAATACCTAATAATCCAGAAACTCGGCATTACCTTTGCCAAAGCGTAATACTTCCGGGTTTCCATCGATGAGGTTAATAACAGTCGTTGGCTCTACGCCGCATGAACCCCCATCGATTACAAGGTCGACTGCATGCTGATATTTATCACGAATTTCTTCGGCATCATCCAGTGCATCTTTTTCTCCAGCTGAAATCAGCGTACTACTCATAATGGGCTGCCCTAACTCATCCAGAATTGAATGGGTAATAATATTGTCGGGAACACGAACACCAATCGTTTTACGTTTCGGGTGCATCAGGCGCCGGGGAACTTCAGATGTCGCTTTTAATAAGAACGTATAGGGACCGGGCGTCAAAGTCTTCATCAAACGATATGATGAATTATCAACTTTTGCATAGGTTCCTATTTCAGATAAATCACTACAGACCAGGGTAAAGTGATGTTTATTATCCAGCTTACGCAATCGCTGAATTCGCTCCATCGCATTTTTATCCCCGATATGGCATCCCAGTGCATAACTTGAATCCGTGGGATAAACAATTAAACCTCCCTGGTCAATAATTTTAACTGCCTGCTGGATGAGTCGCTTCTGAGGATTTTGAGGGTGAATTTCAAAAAACTGTGCCATTTCTTTAACCGGATACTACTTTATTAAAATATTAAAAAGTCATTATAAACCGAAACATAAAACGGGGTATGGAATATATCTAAAATAAACAATCTTTAGCTATATTATCATTTGAAACCACCTGACATCATGAGACTGTGATCACTTTCAAGATTTTTACCACGAACCGGGGCAGGATGCCCGCGGGTAGAACAATGCAGGAGCTATTGTCGAGAGCACAAAACTCACGAAGGTAGATCAAGATAAAGCAACAGGCTTATAAAATTAATAAAAATGATTACTTTATTCAGCTATGTTGATTGCTATTTGCTTTCTTCGTGCGCTTCGTGGTGATCTTGTTTTGACTCTTAAAGCGGATATTTCAGAAATTTTTGAGACTATGTTGAATATTTTGTCGTGCTTTAACTTCGTATTTATCGAAAAAGTACTCACTAAAATATATTCTGGGTCTATCCAGTAAGTATAAATAAAAAGACTTTTGCTTCGCATAATAAACAGCATCCGTCTGTGATTTCATTTCACGCCTTATATTTTCCCCATCTCGTATAAATTCAGACCAGGGTAAACCAAACCCGGATAAATCAATATCGACCATGTAGCGGGTGTCATGGTCAAAAATATCAACCTGATCATGCAAGGTGGCTAATATCTGTGCATAAATCACGTTACAAAATTCTACCGGGAAAAGGGAGTCAGTTTGCCGTTTGAATGTATCGGCACTACGTTGTTCATTATCAACTGCCCCGGGTTGATAAATAATATCGTGATACCAGATTGAAAGTTCGACTGCATCAGGCTCCTGCAATAAATGAGAGACCTGATCGAACTGATCCAGACAGTGTTCGATATGTCCCAGCGTATGATAGTAACGGTGAGACTCAGTATAAGCATTAATTAGTGCTTTAAATTTAGCGTCTAACTGTGCTTCATTGACGCATGAATTTGTTAATAAATGACGTTGCCAAAGGTTATAAAAACGAGAAACATCACTAGTTTTACCTTTCATCACACTATTTCAAACACCCTGCAGATTAATAAGCCTGAGATATTCTGGATAACCGGGATTCCAGAGATATAATCTTGTCATGCGCTAGAACAAGTTTGCGAGTTAACTGGCGCATGACATCCATTGCAAACCCGGGATTCTCCAACAATAAAGTATTAAACACTTTTTCTGTTATTTTTAAGAAGGTGAGAGGTCCATTCGCCATAAGAGTCGCAAGCCTGGTAGCGTTATTAAATAAAGCCATTTTACCAGTCAATTGATTTTTATACATCGTAATGGAGTCAATCGTACCGTTGTCGGTTTCTATTAAGATAGCCACATTCACTTCCATGATGACATAAGCAGAATCTGCGCTATCACCGATATGAAACAATATTTCTTTGCCATCATATTTCAGCATTTCACTGGTAAATGCCAGTAGTTTTAGCTTAGAAGGCTCCAGGCTGGAAAACATCGGGATACTTCCAAGTAAACCGGTTTCTTCGGTCAAGTTCAAACCATGTCTCCTGATTACTTCATTTATTCTTATTATGTACTGTTTATTCTATATCAAACCCGATCTACTTCACAAATAGCTGATCGCATGCTTAATATTACAAAAGGTTACACCACTAAGGCACGAAGAACACGAAGAAAAAAATAAGGGTTATGTTTCTCTTGAAAAGCTGACATTGCATAAGTTTTTAAAAACTCATTACTACATGATCATTAACCTGGCGTTCTTCGTGCCTTCGTGGTGAATAGCTTTTGATTTTTTATGATAATCAAAGATTCCAGGCATAAAAAAAGGGCGCCATAAAGGCGCCCTTCTTATTCAAAATTTAGTTAAGAACTAAATTAGAACTTCATACCAACCCAAGCTGCGATCATGTCGTCATCGTCGCCATCAACAGATGCGAATTCAACACCAGTGTAAACAGACTTAGACAGGCTCTTAGTGAACTGAAGGTGAGTAGTATCAGCTACACCAGCATCTTCACCAGTATCCATACCAACTCTAAATGAACCACCAGCTAAAGGCATTTTCAGAGCGATTGCAGTTGCAGAGTCGTTACCATTGTCAGCCAGAGTCGCACCAATCTGGATATCATTGATTGTGTAAGTACCACCAATAACGCTTTGATTCTCACCACCACGAGTCACATCATCAAATGCAGACAGTTGAAAGCCAACGCTGAAGTTATCAGCGGCATACTGAGCACCAACCATTGTATTGTCGCCACCTTCATTTTGTGAACCGTTAATAGTAGCACCCACGATGAAAGTCAGGTCACCAGTACCACCAGTATAAATCAGAGCGTTATTTACTCCGCCGTTAATCGCGCCAACACCACAAGCCTGGCCAGATTTTTTAGTGAAAATATCAGTTCCGCTACAAGCAAATTTTGCTGCATCACCTTGACGACCAAAAGTAACAGCACCGAAATCGCCTTTCAGACCAACATATGACTTATCATTAGTCCAGCCTTTAGCTGAAGAACCATCAGATTCTTTGTTTGCATCATCATGCTCCATTTCTAAGTGCATGAAACCAGTCATGCCATTACCCATATCTTCAGAAGCTTTATAACCAATAACTAATTTTGAAGAGTCCATGTTCAGGTCAGTCTTGTTAACAAGTTCAAGACGAATATTTCCATATAGAGAAGTATCAGCAACGGCTGTACCAGCGATAGTAGAAGCGATTGCAGCAGCAAGAATTGTAGATGTTTTCATATTAAAAAATACCTTAAGTAAGTTAAAAGAGTAAAAATTGTTATTTGAAGATCTATGTAACTCTTCAGATGTGCAGCGATAATACACCTGAATATATTTTATGCAACAGTTATTTTCAAAAAAACAACAATTAATTGGAAATAGTTGAAAATAAAAAGCGAACAACCTCACAAATCTTTGTTCATGTGTTGCTTTTTCACAACTAATCAAGTGTTTTATTCAAAATCATTGGTTAAAGTTTCCCAAATAGCCGTCATTTTCGATTTATCATGTATCATTTTAACACTTTGCCTTAATCAGAATGAGTATGTGTAAGGCATTGCCCCTACATTAAATAACAAAACCTATTCACCACGAAGAAAAAACTGTATCAAAAGGAATTAGGTAAATTTGTAAGTGTTTCCATATTGAAAGAGTTTGCCTCTACATAATAAGGAGCCTTCGTGTCCTTCTTGTGCTTCGTGGTAAAAATTCTTAAGAGTCACTATATGTTGAAATATCGACGATTAGTTCAGTTATGTTATTATGCGCCCCCCTAATACTATCTCTTCTCATTAATGAAACAGTTATTCGATTTTTTCCCCATTTTACTATTCTTTATTGTTTATAAATTCTTCCTGGATTTACCAGATGAGTTGATCATTTCAATTAATAACTTATTCCCTTTCATGAATATGCAACCAGGTGAGGCTAAACATGCAATCTATCTGGCGACACTCACCGCTATTCTGGCAACCCTTGTGCAAGTCATGATTACCATAGTTCTTACAAAACGGGTGGAAAAGATGCATATCATCACACTGGTTTTATTACTGGTATTTGGAGGAGCCACTTTATACTTTAAAGACCCGTTGTTTATTAAATGGAAGCCGACTGCAATAAACTGGCTATTTGCAGCTGTTTTTTTTGGCAGTCAATTTATCGGCCAAAAGCCACTGGTTCAACGAATGATGGGGCATGCTCTGGACATAGATGATCCACAGGTCTGGAAAAAGTTAAATCTTGCCTGGATTGGTTTTTTTATTTTCTCAGGTGTTGCAAACCTTGTTGTCGCTTTTAATTTCAGTGAAGATATATGGGTAGACTTTAAATTATTTGGTCTGATGGGGTTAACCCTTATTTTTGTCATCGGCCAGTCATTCTATCTAGCCCGTTTCCTCCCTTCGGATGAACCAGGCACTTCTAATAATGAGAAAACTTAACCATGTTATATAGTATTGTCGGCACCGATAACCCAAATAGTCTGTCAGACCGCCTCACTGCCAGGCCTGATCATGTGACTCGTTTAATTGAACTTAAAAACCAGGGCCGACTCATATTAGCGGGTCCTAACCCTGCGATCGATAATTCAGAACCCGGTGAAGCCGGGTTTACAGGTAGTTTGATTGTGGCTGAATTTGACTCTTTAGAAGATGCACAGAACTGGGCTAACGATGACCCTTATATAAAGTCATCAGTTTATAAGTCAGTTGAAGTTAAGCCTTTTAACAAAGTACTGCCTTAACCTTAAAAAAACAATTTACCACGAAGAACACAAAGTTCACGAAGAAAAAACGGAATCAAACCACTGGTACTCTAATTTTCACCCCTTCGTGCTCTTCTTGAGCTTCGTGGTGAATATTTTTAATTTGAATAATAATCTTTCGGAAATAAATATGAAAAAAAGAACATTAATTTTGTCAGCTCTAGTTCTTAGCTACTCTGCTATTAGTTTTGCTGAAAGCACTCCTGCCGTCACAGCGCCTACTCCTATTGTAACCGTCAATGGAGTGCCTGTTACTGAGACTGAAGCTAATTATTTCATCTCTAAATTAAGCAAGAAAGTTCCTGTAGAACGTGCAATACAG
>JAAEMR010000060.1 GCA_024225395.1 Gammaproteobacteria bacterium | reverse complement strand
CTTGAAGGATTTTCAGCCTTATCTACGGCCAGGCCGTGTTGTACAAAATACATCGACATGAAATCTTCTCCTGTTAAAAACTAAATTGTGCATCCTCAGGATTATACAGTCCAGTCATTACCTCTTAACTAAATATGTCTACACAAAAGCTCGTGGATTAACAGATTTGAGTCTGGACCGGCTATGAGATAACCTTACATTTATTTACCTGCCTTTGAAAACTGACATGAAAACCTTTGCTCAAATTGCTGCCGAAATCGCCCCGAATATCACTGAAATGATGCCCTGGGATGCGGAAGAATTCCTCGAATCAAACCAGAACACGCTTATTGTCGACATCAGGGAAAACCATGAGTACGACACTATGCACATTGCTGACTCATTGAATGTACCCCGAGGAATTTTGGAAAATGCCTGTGAATGGGATTTTGAAGAAACTGAACCGGAACTGGTAGAGGCCAGGGATAGACCGGTAATTTTAGTTTGTCGTTCAGGAAACCGTACCACGCTTGCTGCCTACACATTACAACAGATGGGATATGATAATGTCATCTCCCTGCAAACGGGTCTGCGCGGCTGGAGTGACTATGAATTACCACTGGTGGATATTGAAGAGAAGCCTGTTGATATCGATGATGCTGACCATTATTTCGCTAATAAGATTCTGCCAGAACAGCGAAGTCCATCCAGTAAATAGCAGCCTGTAGATCCACTACCAGTCAATGGCCCAATACAGACCGGGTTAGTAGTTCAAACACGTTATTTTAGACAAAAAAAACCCGGCTAAAAATAGCCGGGTAACCCTTAATAGTCAATCACCTAAGTAATTATCTATTTACGAGAACTAGGCCCGTTGGCTTCGACACCATTAGCCATTACCATCAGGAAATATTCTAAAGATTTATACTCATCGCTCTGTGCCTTGAAAGGCTTCGCCCGAATATTCTTGTTGCAACCTCCGAAACGACGATGAGGTGTGCCCAGTGCTGACCACTTATGACGATACACAGGAAAATGCGACAGGTTACCCAGTGCAGGGCTCAACAGATCTGAACGGGCATAACCACCTGAGTTGGTCACATGACAATCTGCACAGGACAGGTTCAACTGACCACGCTTCATGTAGAACTGTCTCTTTCCCATTTCATAGGCCGCCAGGTCACGATCATCATTGGATACTTTAATGTTGATGACATTACCGCGTGATGTATCGGCAATATAAGCCGTTAAAGTGGGCATCGCACCTTTTTTGTATTTCAGGGGCTTTTCACCATTCGCTTTACGGCAGGCATTAATTTCTCCTTCCAGCGTTTTTAACTTGCCAGAATCCTTGTCAAAATAAGGATACAAATGACGCGTGCCTGTACCGCCGTTTAATAAACAGTCAGCATAGGTCTTGCCATTGGCAAAAGGCGTGTTAAACATTTCTTCGCCTTTCGCTATGTTGTCCTCATAAGGAGGAAACTCTTCTGTGTTTTCCCACTGTTCGCGGAAATCTTTATTCAGTGCATAAACACCGTCTTTGAAATCATCTTTGGCGACGTTTGGAAACTTATCATAAAAGTATTGTTGAAAAGCTTTCACGTCCTCCGCAGGAGTTGAAGCTGTAGCAGTCGTCGGTGTTACCAGACCTACAGCCAGTGCAGTCGAGACTGCCAGTATAAACTTACGCATAGTTTTAACCTTCGTTTGTATTGTTATGGTTGTCAGTTAAATAAGTCTTATTTGACCTTACCGGTGACAGAGTCTGAATTACCTTTATTATCCACCCAGGATAAAGTAATTGCTTCGCCTTTCGCACCGTTGAATTTAAATGACAGGTAAGGGTTCTTGGAAATCGCTCCACCCCACACGGCATCCAGTACCGTTTTGTCACCGGCTTTCGCCGTGACTTCCTGGATGTGATGCGCTGGAATCATTTTTCCGGTTTTCTTATCTTTACGTAAACCCGTTTCCATCGGATGGTTCATCAGGCACTTGACCGTGACGACACCTTTCTTTGATTTTGCTCTTAATTTAATTGATTTTGCCATTGCTCTTTAGTCTCTTGAATTTAAAAGTAAAGTGGCTGTGATGCGTGTTCGGATTTTGTCTGTAGCATGGCTTTTCTGCACGGAGAAGCTGAGCATATATTTATATGCGACCCTTCGAGTACAGAAATAACGCCGCTATCGGACGAAACATGAATTCGCAGCTCAGTCACTTTTAGCCGCCACATCCACCGATGGTAACCTTCACTTCTTTCTTGTTGGCGTACAGCTTGCCACCTGCTTTTACCACGGCTAATACATTACCCGTTTTACCCATTTTGATACGGGTAGAAACATAGGCTATTGAACCATTCAGGTTAAAAGAAGCCACTAAAGGAGAATTATTTGATTCTGACAATAATGAAATTGACTCCACACCAGACATACCACTGGAGATAGTCACCGGTACAACCGAACCATTTTCTGCAATGTCAGGGGCTTTAATTTTGATGTCATCAGAGTGCTCATAACTTCCAGACCCTAAAGCTGCAGATAAGGCCGCAGCCGAATCTTTGGCTTCAAAGGCGGCCGTTGGATAAGCGGCCAGTGCCTGGCCGGGAGCCAGTAAACCGGCTGATGCTGCAACGCTTACCGCGCTCACTGCTAATGTTCTTTTTAATAGTGTTCTACGATTCATGTAAATAGGCTCCTCAAAGAGAATGTATAAAGTCAGTAACCAGGTCTATCTGCTTTTCAGTCAAAATATTATGACGGCCAAACGGGGGCATTGCAGAAGATGGGTTAGCTACATTGGAGTCCCAGATTTGTGCTCTTAGCATTTTTTTATCGGGGAAACGGGCTTTCATGGCGATCAGTGGTGGCCCGAGATTACCGGCAGCATTTCCACCCGCAATCATGTGACAGGTCAGGCAATTGCCCAGTTTACGGTCAAAAGCGAGTCTTTTTCCTTCTTCAAGCGCACCACCGTGGGAGCCTGAAAAAGCAACCGGACTGGCCAGTACACCTAGAAGTGCTACGACCGATGCCGCAGACGATATCAAGCGAATCTTCATCCACATTACCTCCTCGAAAAATTAACCCGAACAGGCTAATCTTGGTTAATAAAATAGTTAATATAATTATTATGACGAGATTCGTCACATTCGAATAAGAATACCTATAAAATGAACAATATCAAGATTTTTATTGTTATTCTAATAAGCGCACTTTGTGAAAGCCATATTCCCTATCTTCTTGAAAACTAAACTCATTCTCAGAATATATATTTTAAAGATCATTCTTTAAGTTTAATTCTGGCTACACGGATAATGATAAAAAACACTCACTTTAGCCTGAGTATAACTTGAACAAATAAGTATTTAAAAAGACTTATAAACTACATTTTTCAACTGTCTTTTACCACCTTAAACTACACACTAGTGACAATCCTGAAACCATTAACTCTCAGCTTATTTCGGTATCTATAAACAGGGTCAAGCACTATTATCAGGCATACAAGCCTCACAGAAACACGACAACTATTACTAATAAGATCCTAATTTTTCCTTAATTGATTCCTCGTTTGCTGCATCTACCCCCCCCCTGGAAAGCAGGGCTTTATACTGAATTTCAGCCTGTTTTTTATTACCGTTATACCAATGATAATTAGCTTCAGCTAACTGCCTTAATAAATCATCATTAAGGTCAGAATAAACATCAGCCAGCAACTGGTAAATAGTTGGATCATCTTTATGCTTCTCAAATAATTGCATAGCAATTTTCAGTGCATTGCCAGGCAGATCCTGAGCCAGCATAACAGTAACCAGACGGGCAGCTATCGCAATATCTTCTGGATATAATAACAAGGTTGATTGATACAATAGAGAAGCTTCCGAGAGACGCTGCTGATACTCCATATTTTCAGCCAGTGCATAGTTAAACCACAGGCTGTCAGGGTCTGATTCAATGAGTTCGTTATAGATTTTTTCAGCATCAACATAGCGTCCATTTCGGGTATACTCCAGGGCTAAAGAAAATCTGCTTTGCGTTTGTGACCACTGTTTATCTGGATACAAATAAAACAAATAATCCTTAAATTGCTGATATCTTGTAATTTTAGGCCGTTTTTTCGGTATACCCGAAATTCTTGAGGTTATTTCAGCAATTCGATTAGAATTTACCGGGTGAGTCCTCAGGTATTCAATACCCGACAATTCACCAGCCTGCTCCCGACTTTGCAAGAGCTGCATAAAGTCGACCATAGCCTGTGGGTCGTACTCTGATTTTTTCAATACCTCTACACCCACCCGATCGGCCTCATACTCATTCGCTCTGGTAAAGTTAATCATCGACTGAGTACTGCCCGCCAGGCCCGTATATAATATCGCAGTAGCCGCTTCAATATCCTGACCGCTCACCAGAATAGCCGCCAGCATGGATATCACGTTGGCTAAACTTAATGTTTGAGCCCTTTCGATCATTTGCATACTGTGCATTAACTCGACATGAGAGATCTCATGCGCCAGCACAGAAGCCAGCTCATCTTCCGATTTCGTTATTCCTATCAGACCTAAATTTACCCCTATATAACCTCCAGGAGCCGCAAAAGCATTGATAGAACCATCCTTGACCAGATAGAAATAGTAATCCCTGACCCTTAATTCTAAAGAACTTAACAAGGAATCCCCGACATCCTGTAAATACCGGGAAATCATTGGATCATCAATCACGTAACCGTTTTCTTTGAGCTTGTTATAAAGACCACTGCCTAAGGCAATTTCTTTCTTTAGATTAATACTTCCATTTTCACCCAGCAGAGGCAGCTCTGGATCAGCACCTACCACAGCGGGCTGCCCCCCCATACAGATGACGAGAAGAATTAAGGTTACGACTCTAAAGCTCAGCTTGTTAATCATTACTATCAATTATTCAGTCCATTTACAATTTATTAAATCTTGATTAGAATGCAATATTAGAGTATCCTAATACGATTATTTACGAGTTTTAATTCACTTATATGCTACCCATCAAAGAAATTAATGTAACCGAATTATCCGGAAAGTTTGAGCAAAGCGATAGTGATATTGAGTTAATTGACATCAGAACACCTGCAGAAGTTGCACGTGGTGTTCTTCCAAACTCAAAAACTTTACCTATGCATTTAATACCTCTTAAACTGGATTACTTTAATAACCCGGATAAAGAGTATGTTATTTATTGCCGTACGGGCAGTCGCTCAGCTCAGGCCTGTATGTTTCTTAGTCAACAAGGTATTAATAATGTGCTGAACCTTCGGGGAGGCATTATGAGCTGGGCACAACAAGGTTTTAATATTGAACAAAATCCGATAGGAAGTCTGGTTTGATTAATAATTTAACATAGTTTCTTGCCTTTTCATAAGCATTGACTTATAAAGGCGCGTCAAAATTTAAAGCAGGAATAAAATCCTGCTCTTTTTATTCATTTTATTTATAAATTTTAGGAGATATCAAATGGCTGATTTCGATCGCGAACTTGACGCTTCAGGGCTGAACTGCCCACTTCCAATTCTACGTGCCAAGAAAACTCTGGCAGACATGGAATCCGGACAAGTTTTACACATTATTGCTACAGACCCCGGTTCAGTAAAAGATTTTGAAGCTTTTGCTAAACAAACAGGCAACGAGTTAATGTCTTCAGGCGAAGAAGGTGGAAAATTCACTTTCATGATGAAAAAGTCATAAGTTTTATTCTTTTCATCATCCATTGTCACATGTCATTTTCTTAATTGATTAACCTGTTTAAGCTTAGTTATTTTTAAGCTTAACTTTACGAGGAGCAACCATGACTGAAAAAAAACTGGCTATAATTGCCACAAAAGGAACCCTTGACTGGGCCTACCCTCCGTTTATTCTGGCATCAACAGCCTCTGCTTTGGGCTACGATACAGAAATTTTCTTCACTTTTTATGGTTTGCAGTTACTCAAGAAAGATCTGACATTACAAGTTAGCCCTCTGGGAAATCCTGGAATGCCTATGCCAATGCCAGTACCCGTTGTTATTCAGGCATTGCCGGGTATGCAAAACATGATGACCATGATGATGAAGAAGAAAATGAAGTCAAAAGGCGTTGCCAGCGTTGAAGAACTACGCGAACTCTGTGTTGAAGCAGAAGTAAGACTGGTCGCCTGCCAAATGACTGTCGATTTATTTGAATTTGATACTAAAGAGTTTATTGACGGTATAGAGTATGGCGGCGCAGCAACTTTCTTCGAGTTTGCAGGAGAATCGGATATTTGTCTGTATATCTAAACGCTTCTTCAGGCAAAGTCGAACCTGAATTTATAAATTCAGGTAAAAAGCCGCTATAAGCGGCTTTTTTTATACCTGTAACATTATATTTTATAATAAATATAGGTGCATTCATTAGCTAACCGTAATACACTTTCTGGTTCGATATTTACATTTATAATTTGAGGAAAAGCGGTGGAATTATCCGGTTCTGAAATTTTAGTACAGTTTTTAAAAGACGAAGGTGTCGAGTTTATCTTTGGGTATCCTGGCGGCGCTGTACTGCATATATATGACGCTATTCATCAACAGGATGATGTCAAACATATCCTGGTTCGACACGAACAGGGGGCTACTCACGCTGCTGATGGTTATGCACGTTCAACAGGTAAACCTGGTGTCGTACTGGTTACATCCGGACCAGGCGCTACAAATGCAATAACAGGCATTGCGACCGCCTATATGGATTCCATCCCGCTGGTGGTCATTTCCGGGCAGGTACCCAGCGGCATGATCGGTAGCGATGCTTTTCAGGAAGTTGATGCCATCGGTTGTACACGTCCCTGTGTCAAACATAATTTTCTCGTTAAGAATATCAATGATCTGGCCGAGACACTTAAAAAAGCATTTTATGTTGCCACGACCGGTCGACCCGGCCCGGTTTTAGTAGATCTTCCTAAAGACATTACCGCTCCACAGATTAAGATACCCTACTTTTTCCCCGAAAGCGTTTCTATGCGCTCCTATAATCCAACCGTAAAAGGTCATCCAAGACAGGTTAAGAAAGCCGTTGAACTTTTACTATCCGCTAAAAGACCCATGATTTACAGTGGCGGCGGCGTGGTACTGGGTAATGCTTCGGACGAACTACGTAAAGTTACCCGGCAACTGGGCTTCCCTATCACAGAAACATTAATGGGTTTAGGTGCCTACCCGGGTACTGACAAACAAAATCTTGGCATGTTAGGTATGCATGGCACTTATGAAGCCAATATGGCAATGCACCAATGTGATGTTTTATTTGCAGTTGGTGCTCGATTCGATGATCGCATAACCGGCGATACCAATAAATTTTGTCCTCGAGCAAAAATTATTCATATAGACATTGATCCTGCTTCTATATCCAAAACAATCAATGTGGACATCCCTATAGTTGGTGAAGTTAAAACAGTTTTGACCGAAATGGGTAAAATACTGGACGAAACTAAGCTGGCATCAGATAAGGCAGCACTTGACGCCTGGTGGGAGAAAGTAAATTCATGGAGACAGCAAGACTGTCTGGCCTACGATAAAACCAGTAAACACATCAAGCCACAGGCAGTTATCGAGGCACTCTACGAAACATCGGGTGGTGATGCTTATGTCGCATCTGATGTTGGTCAACATCAAATGTTTGCAGCTCAATTTTACAAATTTGACAAGCCTCGTCGCTGGGTAAACTCCGGGGGACTTGGCACTATGGGCTTTGGTTTGCCGGCTGCAATGGGAATCAAAATTGCTCATCCTGATGCTGAAGTTGCCTGTGTGACTGGTGAAGGCAGTATTCAAATGTGTATCCAGGAATTATCAACCTGCCTGCAATATGATTTACCGGTTAAAATAATTTGCTTAAATAACCGCTACCTGGGCATGGTCAGACAGTGGCAGGAATTTTTCTATGAAAAACGTTACTCTCATTCTTACATGGATGCGTTACCTGATTTTGTAAAACTGGTAGAAAGTTATGGTCATATCGGAATAAGAGTTGAAGACCCTGCCGACCTTAAAGCGGCAATGGATGAAGCCTTTTCACATAAAGATCGTTTGGTATTCCTCGATGTCATTACCGACCAGACCGAAAATGTCTATCCCATGATCCAGGCCGGTGCCGGTCATAATGATATGGAGATATCTCCTGAACATAAGAAAAATCTGGGCTCTATCAACCCTAAAGGAGAGCTGGCCTGATGAGACATATAATTTCATTACTGGTTGAGAATGAATCAGGCGCATTATCACGCATAGCCGGTTTATTTTCCGCGCGTGGTTACAATATCGAGTCACTCACCGTTGCGACTACAGAAGACCCGACCCTTTCCCGTATGACCATTGTGACGATTGGTTCTGATCGAATTATCGAACAGATTACCAAGCAGTTAAACAAACTTATCGACGTGGTAAAACTTCAGGACATGACCGAGGGTAATTACATCGAGCGTGAAATGATGTTTGTTAAAATTCGCGCCGAAGGTGAAGCAAAACGTTCAGAGATTCAGCGTCTGTCAGATATTTTTCGGGCGAGAATAATCGATGTTACCGATTCAACATTTTGCGTCGAACTGACCGGCTCTGGCGAAAAACTCGATGCTTACATCAATACGTTACATGATGGAGATGTCATTGAAATCGTACGTTCTGGCTCAATGGGTATTACTCGCGGTGTCAAGGCACTTACACTTTAAAATATTTTAATTTACATAAAACAGTCAAGAGGATTTACATGAATATCTATTACGATAAAGATTGCGACCTGTCCATCATCCAGGGCAAAAAGGTTACTATTATCGGATATGGCTCACAGGGTCATGCTCACGCTAATAACTTAAAAGATTCAGGCGCTGATGTCACCGTCGCACTGCGTGAAGGTTCTGCCTCTGCAAAAAAAGCAACTGATGCAGGTTTAGCGGTTATGAATACTGCCGATGCTGTAAAACAGGCCGATGTCGTTATGGTTCTGACTCCTGACGAATTTCAATTCCAGTTATACAAGGAAGAAATCGAACCTAATATTAAAGAAGGCGCTGCACTGGCATTCGCCCATGGCTTTGCCATTCATTACAACCAGGTTGTTCCACGTGCCGATCTTGACGTGATCATGATTGCACCAAAAGCACCTGGACACACCGTTCGTTCAGAATTTGTACGTGGTGGTGGAATTCCTGACCTGATCGCCATTTATCAGGACGCAACTGGCACAGCTAAAGATGTTGCCCTGTCCTATGCCTCTGGCGTTGGTGGTGGACGTACCGGCATCATCGAAACAACTTTTAAAGACGAAACTGAAACTGATTTATTTGGTGAGCAGGCCGTTCTTTGTGGTGGCGCAGTTGAACTGGTCAAAGCAGGTTTTGAAACACTGGTTGATGCGGGTTACGCTCCAGAAATGGCTTATTTCGAATGTTTGCACGAACTCAAGCTGATTGTAGATCTGATGTACGAAGGCGGTATTGCCAACATGAACTACTCGATTTCTAACAATGCAGAATATGGCGAATATGTTACTGGACCGCAAGTTATCAACGATGAAAGTCGATGGGCCATGCGTGAAGCGCTGCAAAATATCCAGAACGGAAACTATGCTAAAAAATTCATCCAGGAAGGTCAGTCCAACTACCCCGAAATGACTGCATGTCGCCGTAATAATGCTGCTCACCCGATCGAACAGGTCGGTGGCAAGTTACGTTCCATGATGCCATGGATCACTGAAAACGCATTAGTTGATAAAGATAAGAACTAACTTTACTGGTTAAAAGCATTATCTCTTCTGGCACAGGAACTGTTCCTGTGCCAGACTACCCTTCATGACACAATCAGAACAAAAAAAATCTCTATCCCGTAAAAACCCGCGCAAGGGCATTTACCTGTTACCCAACCTGTTTACGACCGCCGCTTTATTCGCTGGTTTCTATGCCATTATTGCCGCCATTAAGGGCCAGTTTGAAATAGCCGCTATTGCTATCTTCGTGGCAATGCTACTGGATGGGCTCGATGGTCGAGTCGCACGATTAACTCATACAGAATCCGACTTTGGCGCTGAATACGATAGCTTATCGGACATGGGTTCATTTGGCCTGGCCCCTGCTCTCGTTCTCTACCAGTGGGCATTGATTCACCTGACAGATCTCGGTCCATTGTGGGGCAAGCTGGGCTGGTTGGCTGCATTTATTTATACCGCTTCTGCAGCTCTTCGCCTTGCCAGATTCAATACTCAGGTTGGCATTGCCGATAAACGTTACTTTCAGGGACTTGCCAGCCCGGCAGCCGCAGCAGTTGTAGTCGGTGCAGTATGGGTTTGTGAAACTTATGGAATAACCGGTAAAGAAGTCATGATACCCGCTTTACTATTAACCTTAACCGCCGGTTTATTAATGGTTTCTCGCTTTTCCTACTACAGCTTTAAGGACCTTGATCTTAAGAAAAAAGTACCCTTTTTCTCGGTTCTACTGGTTGTTTTAGTATTCGTTTTATTATCCATTGAACCACCAACTGTTTTATTTATGCTGGCTTTTCTATACATGATCTCGGGCCCTATCCTGTCTCTATTTCGTGGCATCCGCAAACGTCAAAAACGCGTACAAAATCAGCTTGATTAGAACAGCCGGAAATTTTTACTTGGCAACTGGATTGTAGTTAGTTATATTCGCTTCTATGTTCACTTTTAATACGCAATATTTTTTTCATAGCCTGTCTTTCAAGCAGACAGCTTTGCGTGCGCCTCTACTATCTCTACTCCTGAGCCTGCTTCTGCCGTAGGGCATATATATTGATACCTGGCGAGGTCACAACGCGAAAAAGGAATAACAACACACCCAGACAAACTCAGAAGATAATCATGAATAAAAACAGCATGAATAAAGATAGATTAATTATATTCGATACGACATTGCGTGATGGTGAGCAAAGCCCCGGCGCTTCGATGACCTCCGATGAAAAAATAC
Organism: Gammaproteobacteria bacterium; assembly: GCA_024225395.1. Taxonomy (GTDB): domain Bacteria; phylum Pseudomonadota; class Gammaproteobacteria; genus JACNJF01. The sequence goes on along the minus strand of JAAEMR010000060.1, from coordinate 10,253 downwards.
GAATCGCCAAAGCGCTGGAACAGATGCGGGTTGACGTCATTGAAGCCGGATTCCCGATAGCCAGCAATGGTGATTTTGAAGCCGTTAAAGCCGTTGCCAGCATCATCAAGGACAGTACTATCTGTGCCCTGGCAAGAGCAAAACAGTTAGATATTGACCGGGCCGGTGAAGCCATTAAACCGGCAAACTCGGGACGAATTCATACCTTCATAGCAACCTCACCTATCCACATGGAGCAAAAGCTGAGATTGACACCGGATCAGGTTGTTGAGCAAGCGGTCGCTGCGGTAAGAATGGCTAAAAAGTACACCAGTGACATCGAGTTTTCACCCGAAGACGCCGGTCGATCAGAGCCTGATTTTCTATGTCGAATTATTGAAGCAGTAATCAGGGAAGGTGCCACCACCATCAATATTCCAGACACCGTGGGTTATAATATTCCACATCAGTTTGGCAACTTGATTAAAGACTTGATTGAGCGAATTCCAAATTCTGACAAGGCCATATTTTCCGTTCACTGTCACAATGATTTAGGTCTGGCCGTGGCCAACTCCCTGTCCTCGGTTCTAAGCGGGGCAAGACAGGTTGAATGCACGATCAATGGACTGGGAGAGCGTGCCGGTAATGCATCATTAGAAGAAATTGTCATGGCCGTTCGTACGCGACAGGATGTTTTTGAGTGCAACACTAACCTGGATACAACCCAGATTATGAATTGCTCTCGCCTGGTTTCAGGCATTACCGGGTTTGCGGTACAGCCAAACAAGGCAATCGTGGGGGCAAATGCTTTTGCACATGAAGCTGGAATTCACCAGGATGGCATTCTTAAATCCCGCGAAACTTACGAAATTATGCGCGCTGAAGATGTCGGGCTTTCATCCAATAAAATGGTACTGGGTAAACATTCAGGACGAAATGCTTTCAAGGCCCGTATGGCCGAACTGAATATTGAATTCGCATCTGAAGAAGAACTGAATGAAGTCTTTGCCAACTTTAAATCTCTGGCCGATAAAAAACACGAGATCTTTGATGAAGATTTACAGGCACTGGTCACTGAAACCAGTACCGAATTAACCAATGAACCCATCAAACTGGTCAGCATGTCCGTTTGTAGTGAGACGGGTGAAACTCCTAACGCGACCATCACTTTAAATATTGATGGAAAGGAAAAGCAGTCGGCTGCTGAAGGTGGTGGTCCGGTAGACGCATCTTTTCAGGCCATAGAAAAAATTATAGCTTCAGGTGTCGAGCTACAACTATATTCGGTGAACAACATCACCAGCGGCACAGACTCACAGGGTGAAGTGACCGTTCGGCTGGAACATGACGGTCATATCGTCAATGGCCAGGGTGCTGATACGGACATTGTTATTGCTTCTGCTAAGGCCTATGTGAACGGGCTTAATAAAATGATTGCCAGAGAGAAACGTACTCACCCCCAACGCGGCAAAGTCTAAGTGCTAACTGCCCGGCAACAACATTGTCTGCAAGCTATAGGAATTACTGCATGGCAGTCACGCAGTTCTATTTCTACTGAGCTAGAGGTAGAAGAGCAGGTTGTCGAGCAGTTTATCAAACCTCCGATTAAAGAAATTTCAACTGCCCCGCCTTCACAACAGGAAACAGTTAAAATTGAAGCTCAATCTTTTGAGTTGAACGACTGGCCTCAATTGTTAGATTCTATCGAAAGCTGTCAAAACTGTGCACTGGCTCAGTCCTGCACTCGCAAGGTTCCGGGGAAAGGACTTCAGCAAGCTGACCTGATGATAATCGGTGAAGCCCCCGGTCATGATGAAGACCTCCAGGGCATTCCCTTTGTCGGTCGTGCAGGACAATTGCTGGATAAAATATTACAGGCTATCCAGCTGGATCCAAACCAGGTTTACATCACTAATATTCTAAAATGTAGACCACCCAATAACCGCGATCCACACATTGACGAAGTACAGGCTTGCTCCCAGTTTTTACAGGCTCAAATCAGACTGATCCAACCCAAAGTCATTCTGTCTATAGGCCGAATTTCAGCCCAGAACCTGCTGAAAGATCATAGCCCGCTGGGAAAGTTACGCGATAAAGATCATGTATTACCCGGCACAAACCTTCCGTTGCTGGTCACCTATCACCCTGCTTACCTGCTCAGAAACCCGGCAGAAAAAGCCAAAGTCTGGCACGATATGAAAGCTCTGCTCCGATTACTAAACAATGAATAATCATCAGCAAATAGACTTTCGCCAGATGACGGCAGAAGATCTTAATGCCGTCATGAAGGTTGAACTGGATGTTTATCCCTTCCCCTGGACTAAAGGAATATTGGGTGACTGTATCCGCACCGGCTACGATTGCTGGGTTATCACCGATCAGCAAAAAATTATCGGGCACGGTGTCCTGTCGGTTGCAGCGGGAGAAAGTCATTTACTGAACCTGGCCGTTTCACCGGATTACCAGGGTCAGGGAATAGGCCGTCAAATGCTGGCTCACTTAATGGATATCGCAAGAGTGAAATCCGCAGACATGATCCTGCTCGAAGTCCGGCCCAGCAATAAAGCTGCAATTCATATCTATGAATCCACAGGATTTAATGAAATTGGTTGCAGAAAAGCTTATTATCCTGCACCAAATGGTAAAGAGGATGCCCTTCTTTTTGCCTGCCAACTTTAAATTTACATTCACGGTAAATCCGAACACACATGTCGAATATCAAAGAATTACAGCAAAGACGCACTTTTGCTATCATCTCTCACCCGGATGCCGGTAAAACCACCGTCACAGAAAAACTATTATTATTCGGCAAAGCCATTCAGCTTGCTGGCACGGTTAAAGGTCGCAAAGCAGATCGACATGCGACTTCAGACTGGATGGAAATGGAAAAAACACGTGGCATATCGATCACTTCGTCAGTCATGCAGTTTCCGTACAAAGGTCGAATTGTCAATTTACTCGACACGCCCGGTCACGAAGATTTCTCGGAAGATACTTATCGAACACTCACGGCCGTGGATTCCGCATTAATGGTCATCGACTGCGCCAAGGGTGTCGAGGAAAGAACCATTAAACTGATGGAAGTCTGTCGCCTGCGTGACACTCCCATCATGACCTTTATTAACAAACTGGATCGTGAAGGCAGGGATCCCATCGACCTGATGGATGAGGTGGAAGATATTCTGAAGATTAAATGCGCCCCGATTACCTGGCCGATTGGCATGGGAAAAAGTCTGAAAGGCGTGTTCCATTTAGAAAATGATTCTGTACACCTTTTTTCCGCCAGTGATGCGGATAAAATCACTTCGGGTGAAGTTATTCAGGGGCTGGATAATCCTCGCCTGGATGAAGTTCTTGGCGATATGGCCGAAGAGTTTCGTGAAGAAATCGAACTGGTACGCGGAGCTTCTCATGAATTTGATAAGGAAGCCTATCTTCGTGGAGAATTAAGCCCGGTATTTTTTGGTTCAGCAATTAACAATTTTGGTATGGCGGAATTACTCGACACCTTTGTTGAGTTTGCGCCCTCTCCTCTGCCTCGCCCGACCAGAACACGTTCAATTCAGCCTGAAGAAGAAAATTTCACCGGTTTCGTTTTCAAAATTCAGGCTAACATGGACAAAAATCACCGTGACCGAATTGCCTTTATGCGCCTGTGTTCAGGTAAATATGAAAAAGGCATGAAGGTTCGTCATGTACGCCTCAACCGAGATATGAAAATTCCCGATGCACTGACCTTTATGGCCGATGATCGCGGACACGTCGATGAAGCCTTTACCGGCGACATTATCGGCATTCATAATCACGGCACGATCCGTATCGGCGATACATTTTCTCAGGGTGAAGAGCTGGCTTTTACCGGCATACCTAACTTTGCTCCTGAACTCTTCCGCCGCGCCCGGCTGAAAGATCCGCTCAAAATGAAAGCGCTGATGAAAGGTCTGTCACAACTGTGCGAAGAAGGTGCAACTCAGTTGTACAAGCCTCTTGCCAATAACGATTTAATTCTGGGTGCCGTGGGTGTTTTACAGTTTGAAGTCGTGGCACAACGATTAAAAGACGAATATAACGTGGTATGCCTGTTTGAACCGGTCAATGTCAATACTGCGCGTTGGGTTGAATGCGACGATGACAGCAAACTGGAAGAGTTCAAAATTAAAGCCAAAACTAATCTGGCTCTCGACCATGCAGGAGACCTGGCCTATATCGCTCCATCCAGAGTCAATTTACAAATGACTCAGGAACGTTGGCCTGAGGTACAGTTCCTGGCAACTCGAGAGCATGGAATATATGATTAAGCATGTGTCTGGTTCATTTCGATCCTGCACAAATCATTCTGCATGATGCAGACTTAAGTCAGTTATCGAAGTTTAAAACAAATCGGGAAATTACATTATTCTGGTTGACTGGAAAATCTAAATCTTACTTTTTGGTTTTTCCACCCCATTAAATGAACCAATGCAATGCTTTCAATCAAAACGGCTGCTCACAACAAAGACTAGTATTCCCGAGCAAATTAGAGTGATCTTATAACTCTCACAATAGCTATTAAATATGTTTACCAGATGATTATTATTTCAGGACCATACTTATTTTGATCATACCTGATAACTGATTGGCTGGTACTAATTAGTAGTTTCTGCAAGTTTGTACTTTCCAATAAGTCGATACACATGACGCTCACTGATACCCATCACCTGAGCTATTGTGGCACGATGCCCCGCATGTTTATCCAATAACATTCTCAAAAAAGATATTTCTAGCTCTTCAAGTGTAGGATCTCTACCTGGTGGAATATCCAGTTGAAAACCTGTTAGCTGCTTATTGCAATCACCAAAAGACAGATGCTGACTACGTATAGTTTTATTTTTGCGGGATAGAATGATGGATCTTTCCACCACATTTTTAAGCTCACGCACATTTCCCGGCCAATCATAAGCAGTCAGTTTTCGCATTGCTTCGTTGGTAACAGTTTTTTGTACGCGCATGGAAAAGTTGTGATTTTGAATAAAATACTCAACCAGAGATGGAATATCTTCACGCCGCTCACGCAAGGGTGGTGTATAGATATTAAAAGCCTCCAGCCGGTAATAAAGATCTGATCTAAAATCACCAGCTTCAGACATCTGTTTCAAGTCTCTGTTGGTCGCAGCAACAATTCGTACATCGGATGTAAGATCACGGGTTCCCCCAACACGTCGAAACTCGCCCGTCTCCAACACACGCAGCAGTTTTGCCTGGATACCGGGAGGAATCTCACCAATTTCATCAAGAAAAAGAGTACCTCCTGCTGCTCCTTCAATAAGCCCTTTTTTCATCCGGTCTGCGCCAGTGTAAGCCCCCTTCTCATGACCAAACAGCTCAGACTCAAATAGACTTTCCTGTAGAGTGCAGCAATCTACAGCAACAAAATTCCGTTTTACCCGTTCACTGTAATCATGAATAGCTCGCGCTACCAGTTCTTTACCCGAACCACTTTCACCCAGCACCAGTACCGTCAAATCACTCGATGCAACAGCATCAATCATCTCTTTAACTTTTTGCAATGCTGTACTTTGTCCGATCATGAATGACTGGGAACCGGCCTGAGCCTGTAACCTGGCTTTGCAAAACTGGTGGTCCGCTTTGAGCTCAGCTGTATCAAGCACTCGTTTAACGGTCAACGTAAGTTCTTCCAGACTGACGGGTTTGGTCAAATAATCTTCAGCTCCTGCCTGTATTGCCAGCACTGCGTTTTTAACCGTCCCATAAGCGGTTAGAATAATAACTGGCTGGTTATCACTCAGGACAGGTAAAGCACTAATACTGTCTCCATCAGGAAGATACATATCAGAGATAATCAGGTCGGGTTCATGTTTTTTTAAATAATCATCTGCAAGATGCAGGCTATCAACCCCCTTAACTGTATATCCCATATTTTCAAGCAGTTTTACAATCATTTGATTGAGTAATTTATCATCTTCAATGATCAGAATTTTTTTACTCATTGCGCTCTGGCCTCGGGTATTCTGACAATGAAACAGCTGCCCTTCCCTACTTCACTTTCCACTTCAAGAGTACCGTTAAAGCTGTTAACAATAGTTCTGGAAATGGGTAATCCCAATCCGGTTCCATGTATATGGTCTGCCCGACGGCTGAAAAATGGCATAAAGATTCTACGCTGATTTTCCTGTGAAATGCCAATACCTGAATCCTCAAAGCTCATCACGATATCTTTACCATCAATGCTACCCGTAATTTTCAGCGTTCCGCAGGATGGCATCGCATGAATGGCATTTTGAACCAGATTCAATACCAGCATTCGCATCTCACTTTCATTTGCAAATACCCGTAAGGGTTGTTGTTGATAGAATTCAATAATTTCGATGGATGCCTTATCAACTTCCCATTTCACCAGACTGAGAATGTCCTGTATGGCCGTCTGAATATCGACCAGTTCCAGCTGATCCATAGGTGCAGCACTCAACCGCAACAGGCGATCTGTGATCAGGATGCACTGATCCATTTCCTGTTCCATTATGTTCAGGTAATTGCCGATATCATCACTGCGAAATTCTTTTTCACCAATGCCTGTCATTGATGATAACGCCAGTTTCATCGAACTCAGGGGGTTATATATTTCATGTGCCACGCCTGCTGCAAGCCGTCCCAGTTCAGAAAGATGCTGTTCATGGGTGAAACGCACCTGTTTGGAAAGATCCCGAATGGATTCAACCACAAACATCACTTCCTGTTCATTCTTCCTGATCATCATTGGAGCTGCATATATTTCCACATCCAGAACATCACCATTACAACAATTGTGATGATGAATGACCTTTAATGATTGATTGATATTACGAACTTCCAGCACGGGGCAGGTCATCAGCTCTGCCGGACATGGTTCATCCCGGTTATATGTTGCCCGGTAACACTTCTGCCCCACCCATGAATCATCGGGACATCGAGTTTGTTCACGGAAAGCTTTGTTTACCAGCAGCATGTTGAAATTTTCATCGATGATACGCAAACCATCCGGAATTGCATCCACCATACTTTGCAGAAACGTCTGCCCCTCATTCAACTCACGCATTGTGGTTTGAAGATTACCGGCCATTAAATTAAAGGCATCACCTAACGCTGATAATTCATCTTTACCTGATAGATTGACACGGGATTCCAGTATTCCATTGGCAAGAGACTGGCTGGCAGCACTGAGTGACTGCACTGGTTTCAGGATAAAACGCCTGATAAACCACCACCCGCCCACAAGATTGATAATGACAATCAATGCACCGGCCCCCATTAACATGAGCGTGGTATATCGAGCCTCATGACGAATGGAGGTGGCATCATAATCCACTATAAGAATGCCATTCACCGGGTGATCACTCATCAAACCGTGACACTCCTGGCACTGAGGTTTATTGTGAACAGGGTTGATGCTTCGCAATACTTCCATACCCTGCTGATCAGGCATAAATCGCGTTTGTGGAGCGGTAGGCTGGACCAGCATCTTATCCAGCATCAAACCCATATATTCTGGATGACTGGAAAAACGCACCTGTCCAACAGGATTGGTGATTAGAACTCGACTAATGTTGGTTTGCTTGCCCAAACGATTAACAATAAACCTAAGTCCATCCAGATCGCGTTTAAGCATTGCGTTTTCCAAAGATGTTTGCAACAGGCGGTTAACTTCTTGTGCAGCCTGTGAGCGCTCATGTTCCAGCTCAGCCTGATAGAAGGTCAGAAATAGACCTAAAAAAACCAGTGAACTGATCAGAAAACCAGAAATAGTGGCAATGGTAAACTTGTAATTCAGGCTTTTTCCAAACCTGTTCATAATGATAATTTAGCTCCGTTGGCCAAAATATGTGATTAGTTTAGGGAATTTCAACATTTTAAGCCGACAATTCCCTGACATATTACAAATCTCATTTTACTAAGGAAAAAAAATAAATCACTGACATTTTGTCAGGTGATCAGGGATAACTGCTTTCAATTACATCAACTTCTTCAGAAACATCTGCCAGACATCAACGCTTGAAAGGTATAAAGTGTAAATGGCCTGTCTATTGCTTACCAATATCGATGAAGTTTATTTCAATAAAAACAAAGGTAAGGTGATATGCAAAAAACAATGGTTCTATTACAGCGGTTATTACTGATAACAGTTCTGTCGATATCCATCGGACAGGTTGGGGCGCAAACGACTACAACTGATTTTGAGCAGGCTCTCAGTCAAGCCGGTTGGAATGTACATCGTGATAATGAAGGTAGTCTCGTTATAAAACCCAGGGTCATTACAAAAACTTCTGATAAATGGCAACAATTTCAGAATGCTCTCGATGCCGCCGGTTGGACTACCAGTCGGGAAGCAGATGGTTCTCTGGTTCTGTTTCCAAAACAAAAGGTTTCAGCAGCCAGTCAGAATGACTTAAATAAAAAACCAGAAATGACTCCCTACCAGGATTTAAGTAGCCTTCAAAAACAACTTTTTGAAAGCGGCTGGAATGTTGAGCGTGATTCACTGGGTAACCTGATTTTAATACCTGAAAGACCGACAAAAGCCACACAGAAAAACCCCATAGATCAATGGCAACAACTCCAGAAAAAACTCAATGCAACGGGCTGGAGGACACAGCGTGAAGCAGACGGTACTTTACTATTAAAACCCAAACCAATAGTCACGCAGTCACCTGAAGTTACTAGCAGTCAGACGAAAACAGATGAACACTTAAGTTTGAGGGAAATGCAACAAAAACTACGTGATACTGGATGGAAGGTAAGTGATAAACCCGATGGTAGCATCTTGTTATACCCTCCCGGAAAATCACCAGATAAAACTATTCAATCAAGCCCTGGAATTTTTACAAAGGTTAATATAGCACTGCCGGTTAACAGTTGGCAGAAAGCACATAAAATAGCCGGGGCATGGTTAAAAAATCAGGCTGACGTTAAAATGTCGGTAGGAAAAATTCGTAAAGTATTAAAAACATACGTGGTTAGTATTGTATCTAAAAAAGCACCTTACAATCTGCAACATCAAATCGCCATTCGAGGCCATGATGGAGCCGTTATTGTTCTAAATTAACCTTCTCGACAATCAAAGAAGGGTATGGATTTTGATGATAGAAATTCAGGGGAGGGCTAGTCAGGCCGTTACGTTCATTCAGGGTGTTATTTAACACCCTGACAAATTGTCATCAATTAACCTATCAGTTTAAATTAACTCCGCAAGATACTGTTTTTAAAGCATTTACCCTATAAATCAAGAATTCAGTTACCCACTAAATACTCCCGGCTTTTCAACTTACCCCTGTGCTTTACTGACATAAGGTCATGTTTTTTTCTAAAACAGATTCTGGTTATCAATCAGGAATTTTTTATCTTCTTATTATTCAATCACTTACATCTAATTATTTCATCTGGCACAGGCGTTGCATTGTCACACGTAAATCCAAAAAAATAAAAAATTGTGAGGACTCTGGCAGATGAAAAAACTAGCCACTATATCGGCATTATGCTGTGTATTAATGTCAACAACCATCTTTTCGCTCTCAGTGGCTGCAGATTATCCGATAGCAGGGACTAAACCCTCACAACGACCCGAAGGTGCCCCCACCATTGAATGGGTTCAAAAACGAGATCGCTCTTGGTACCAAAAAGGTCTTACTGGAGTCACTCCTCCCTACCCTCGAAGCCTCTATTTTATGGATAACCAGGGCAACTGGTATACACCTTTTATAAACCCGGGAATGACCGGGCCATATGACCTGCGGGGATGGCACAAATAGTTAGTTATTAGAATTTGTGAAAAAAAACAGGATATCACAAATTCTTTATGTGCTGACCAGGGGTTCTTCTCTGATCAGTTTTTTAACCAAGCAGGAGAATAAAATGAAAATGCGAATGCAAACTTTATCAGCGCAAATCAAAAAAATAATCGGTGCTGCTGCACTAATCACGGCAGTTGCCGCCTCACCGGTAAGTGCCGGCACATACAACCAGAGCGGTATGGGTGGTATGAGCGGTATGTCTGGTATGGGTGGTATGAGCGGAATGTCCGGAATGGGCGGCATGAGTGGTATGTCAGGAATGGGCGGCATGAGCGGTATGTCCGGCATGTCCGGCATGTCCGGCATGTCCGGCTACTTCAAAATTACCCCTCAGGGCCAGATCTTCTTCTATCCAGCTAGTGGCATGAGTGGTATGAGCGGAATGTCCGGAATGGGCGGCATGAGTGGTATGTCAGGAATGGGCGGCATGAGCGGTATGTCCGGCATGTCCGG
>JAAEMR010000059.1 GCA_024225395.1 Gammaproteobacteria bacterium | reverse complement strand
ACTTTTGCTAACTCGTCTGTACACGTGGTGAACACATCTGGAATATCTTCCAGATATTGATTTATTGTTGATTTGTAATTAATAGCAAGACGTTGTAGTACTCTTTCACCATTTTTATTTACAATTACAGGAACTATCTGTGACGCTGTAATCAAATTTTGACCATCTATTGGGTCAAGATCTTCATATAATTTGTCTAACATAGGCTCAAATTGGTCATCGAGACCATACGGTATCTTAGCTTGCGGTCTAGGTCCAGATTTTATAATTTGTTCCAAACCCCCTGGTTTTAATACCACCGAAGCTGTAGCCCCTCTAAAACAACCTTTACCATTATCAAATACTTCAGGGTAAACAGCACATAGTTTCTTACAATACGCAACCCCTACAGCTTGTGTAATTTCCCCAACAGGTAATTCAGGCAGTGGTCGGCGCGGCGGCCATGTGACGTCACTGGCGTCTGTTGAGTTTCCCGCGTCAAATCCGGTTTGATCAGGCTGGAGCAGCGTCGAAGAAGGAGGCGGAGGAGGAGAATGCACAGGAGCGGGCCGGTTACTTTCGCGCGCGTTAATTTTGGCGGGT
>JAAEMR010000058.1 GCA_024225395.1 Gammaproteobacteria bacterium | reverse complement strand
CTTACTGATGGAAAGTCCAAGCCCGGTTCCTTTGTGTGCTTTTTTTCCTTCCTCCGCCTGGGTAAAGGGGCTGAATAGCAGGTCTATCTCTTCAGGAGCAATACCAGGGCCAGTATCCTTGATTTCAAATTGAAGGAATACAGGGAGATCCAGTGATGATGATTTATTATCTATTGATTTCTCTTGGGATTTTACCATAAGGGAAACACTGCCTTTTTTAGTGAATTGCAGGGCATTGTTTATCAGGTTAATCAGTATCTGCCGTAGTTTTAATTCATCGGTGACAATGTTTCTTGGAATTTCTTTGGCACATTCAATGGAAAGTGTCAGTCTCTTTTGTTCGCGTGACAGATGGAACATTTTATTTAATTCATCAAGCATGACGTTCAGATTAAATGAGTTTTCTACCATCGACATTTTTCCGGATTCAATTTTTGACAGATCGAGGATCTGATTGATCAGCGCCAGGAGGATATCACCGCTTTGCCGGATCATTGCCACATAGTCGCCATGGCGGGCAGGAAGATTCTTGTCTTTTGATAACACCTGGGCAAACCCCAGCACAGCATTGAGTGGCGTCCGCAGTTCGTGACTCATACTGGCAAGAAAATCTGATTTGGCTATGTTTGCAGTTTCTGCCAGTTCCTTAGCCTTTTTTAACTCCAATGTCTGCAGCTCAACTTCAGATTTAAGTTGCTGACT
>JAAEMR010000057.1 GCA_024225395.1 Gammaproteobacteria bacterium | reverse complement strand
CTTTTTTTCATGGTCTTCAAGCTGCGCTCTATATTTCATCGCGGATACTTCACCGTCATCATCGACAGCGTCAAAAGTATCCTGGCTTTCTTTGAGTTTATCGATAGTGAAATAGTCGCCGCCAAAGTTAAAGTGTTCCACTCCGGTTACTCTGGTGGAACTATCACCTGAGTGGCTTTGAATAATGATAGCGTCTCCATCAAACTCAAAGTCATAATCGCTGACTTTATCGTCAAAGTAAGCAATATCCTGCCCCTTGCCGCCGTAAACGCGATTATCGCCTTTGCCGGCCTGAAATTTATCACTGCCGTCACCGCCAAGCAGGGTATCATCGCCGTCACCGGCAAGCAGGGTATCATTACCCTCGCCGCCGGTTAGGTAATCATCGCCGTCACCGCCAATGAGTTTATCGTTACCCTGAGCACCAGCCAGTTTATCATTACCAGCGCCGCCCTGAATAGTGTTATCATCTTTATTACCGGCTAAACGGTCGTCCTGTTTTGAACCAATAATGTTTTCAACATCAAAAATACGGTCGCCTTCAGCATCGCCTTCAGAAGCGGCGGATTTGTCATCGCCTCTATTCAGGGTAACACTGACGCCATCTCCAGAAGTTGTGTAAACCGCAGAGTCGTTACCTGCACCACCTAAGACTAAGTCCGCTCCCTCGCCTCCAGCAAGAACGTCATTGCCGTCACCGCCCTCTAATCGGTCATTGCCGGCTTTACCATCAAGGTAATCGTTGCCCTCAGAGCCATATAAGCTGTTATCCTGCTCATTAGCAATTATTTTATCATTATGGCTTGAGCCAACGACGTTTTCTATATCAGTAAAAGTATCGCCTTTGGCTGTGCCGCCCTGAGCAACATTAGCGTCCAAATTAATGTAGACGCCAGTGTCAGAATCATCATAGAGGACAGTATCAGCTCCTGCGCCGCCTGAAAAATAATCCGCGCCTTCTCCGCCGCGAAATATATCATTAGCAATGCTGCCATAGAATATATCATTGCCTTCACCACCATCAAGATATGATTGTTCACCAATAGTGCTTAAAATGTCGTCATCATCACCACCAGCTTTGGCCTCACCGACTTCAGCGTCCTCTATACCATCAATACCCTGGAAGAAAGCGGCAGCATCGATGCCAAGATCTTTAGGACCAGCACCATCGGTAATTTTAAAGCGGTTTAACAGACCGTCAATATTGGTTTTGCTGTGGTCATCAAGACGGATATTGGAGTTTTTCTTGTCCCAGACATCCCAATCATCAATAACTAGCTTTAGTTCCATATTATCAATGATGGTTTGTAATTTTTGCCGGTCTGCGTCTGTCAGGTCCTCTGTTAATTTCATATTAACAGTCATATTATTTTTCTGCTGCGCACTTTCATCCACTACATAACAGGAGCGGACAAACTGCTGATCTTCGGGATTTTGAAGATTATTGATCAGTTCTTTTTCAAGAACGCTTTGGGACAGATAGTTCTTGACTTTTTTATGGGCGGCGTCTTTTTCAGCGTGACTGATAATGAGGCTGCCGTCTTTGACCTCCATTGCAAAATCAGCCAGATCTTTTTGGCGAATATTAAATGTATCAGTACGATCAATGAGGTAGCCGAGCCGGGTGAAGTTATCCGACCAATGATATCGATCAAAATTGAATTTTTGCGCTGTTTCAATAGGTTTCTGCCATTTCGCCACTTCATCTATCTTAGAATAATCCTGTTCAAAACCAGCTAACTCAGTATTCAATGCCGATAATTCCGTTTGCAGGGCTGCTAAAGCAACTGTATCCGCTTCACCCGGAGATTCTTTCGCTGCCAACTCTTTTATTTCATTTTGTACTTTTGCTGATCTGGCTTTTACAGGCCGATAATTGTCTAATATTTCTTGTGGTATTCTTTTTAGACCCTCTTCAAGCAGTGAGTCAACATAGTCCTTAGTGGCAAGAACCTGGTATTTTGCCGCGAATTCCTCTTTAGGCATGGTTTTAATTAGCGTCATAGTTTCCTGATCAGTGACAGGATTGCCATTGGCATCAAGAATGGTCTTGCCTTTTATATAAGAGTTATATTTCTTAGAGTTAGTAATATCGGCCAAAAGAGTATTTAAGTCAGTGTCGGGGCTGTCGTAGATAACGCGTTTAACATAAGGGTTGCCATTTTCAATCTCGACCTTTTTAATGGTATCAGTGATCATTTTGCCCAGATCGGCCTCGATATTGTCTAAATCATAGACCTCCCTGCCATTGAGGTAAACAGTATCGGTGTCAAAACTCACCTTAAATTGGATTTTGTCCTTGTAATTGGCGATCTGACCACCCATTATGTCATCACTAAGAAACATTTCCAGATATTGTTTAGCGGCGTCAGCTACCTGCCTCATCTCTTTTAACGGACCATCAGTCTGTTGATGAGAAGCAGTTTCTTTAAATTTTTCGGTAATTGTATCCAGTGTATAAGTAACTGAAGCTTGAGGCGGCGGCACAAATAAATCGGTAATAAAACCAACAATCGCGCCGGCGAGACCTCCCAAAAATGACCCCAAAAAATCACCGATAACGGGAATAGGAATAGCGACCTTAACCAGTATAGAAGCAATTTGTGTGGTAACAGCGCCTGCTATTGCCGCGACTTTACTGTGAACATCGAGACCAAAAAAATCGGCGATTTCAACGGAGATATCACTGCCAAGTTCAGCGGCAAAATTAGTTAAGCCGCCAAATGTGCTAATATTCTCAATAAAGTCAAAAACCGGTTTTAATTCGTCATCGATATTTAATAGTTCCGCTATGCTCTCAGCTCCTTCAACAATATCAGCTAGATTATTTATATCAGCTAGATTATTTAAATTAACTTTGCCCAGTACATTAACAGCATCACCTACACCGTCAACTACATCGGCGACTTCATCCAGATCACAGGCTCTAAAGATATCGCCGGCGGCAGCGACAATATCGCCATTGATCGCGATATCTTTAACCGCAGACAGTATGTCACCGGTAAAGGTATTCTCTAAGCCGGCAAGATCAAGTAAAGAATCAAAGGCAGTATTGGCCGCGTCATTAAAATTACCGCTCATAAAATCTTTGCCAATGTCGATTACATCAGCCAAAGCCGTATCCTCTAAGCCCAGCTCATCAAGTAACAGGTCAAAACCGGCGTCAACAGCGTCGCTAAGATTACCGGTTTTGATAAGATCTTTACCAATGTTGGCTATTTTACCAACAACAGTATCACCTAAACCGGTAATAGACAATAATAAATCAATACCGCCAATTGCGGCACCGGCAACATCAAAATTATCAAAGTCAAAACCGTTTTTGATAAGATTCGCGGCAACCTCAGAGATACCATCAGCCAGGCTGCCATTGAGACCGATCTCCTTTAATATCATTTCCAGACCAACTTTAGCAATGTCGGAGAGATCGCCGTTTTTGAGGAGATCAGCGGCAATCTCAGCGATACCGCCAGATAGATTGTCACTCAGACCAATCTCTTGTAATAACGCGCCAAGACCAGCTTCAGCAGCATTGGCCAGTGCTCCGGTTTTAAGGAAATCTTTGGCTAAATCAGCGACATCAACCTCGCCGCTGAAAACATCCGTTAATTCTGAGAAAACATCAGGGTTTATGGAAGAAATATTGATATCATTTAAATCAATATTGGTTAAATCAATATTATTTAGGTCAAAGTCGCCGTTGAGCAGGCCGTCTTTTATATGGTCTATGATTTTGGAAGTGGCTTTACCGGCTAATTCTGACGCTATATTATCACCAAAAGTGTCTTTTAGAAGCCCATCCACTTTATCTTTTAGGAATTGATCTTGATCCAGCAACTGGGTAATTCCCATTTTAAGCAGTTTTTCCGGGTCAATAGAATCCAGATCAATATCGCCAAATTCACCATTAATCAGGACATTTTTGAAATAGTCTATAACCTCAGCAGTTGCCATGGAGGCTAAATCAGACGCTAAATTCTCGCCCATAGCGTCACGGAAAAAACCGTCAGCCTCGGCCTGGAGAATATCACCGCCATATTCGGCGCCCAGTTTAATACCTTGATTCAGTAATTTCTTAAAAGCTTCGGTATCTATGGATAAATCCAGTTCCCCTATATCGCCGCTAAGTTTGCCGGAGGCCAGCAAGCTTGGCAGAGTATAGTCAGACATATTTAATGAGTCAGGGGTTTTACCATCTTTAAAAGAGCCGAAGTCATCAATATTGAAGCTGCTACCATTGGCGTTTATTTTATCAAGATCATTATGAAAATTAATATTGCTTAAATAGTTGGAAATGCCTTTGGTTTTGCTGCCGTCATAGCGGTATTGTTTGACTTCCTCATGGCCGCCTTTACCCGCCGGTATACCGTAGTAATGGCTGTCATTGGCCGGCAGTTTGTCTTGATGGGGTAAAATCAAATATAGTTCTTTGAGATTCGGCCAATCGGTTTGATCCTTGCCATCGGTTTTTTCACGGGTAAAATTAAAATCACCTTCGGAAAATTTCTGCTCCAGCCAGGCTACATGAGTATGGCCGCTACCGACTATGGTTTTTCTAAGGGCAGCCTCATCAGTGACGCCTACTTTATCGCTGAGAGCCTTTACGGATTGAAACGCTTTTTCAGAGCTGACCTCACCGCTGGGGAGTTCTTTATCGTATTTCTTATCTTTTTCTATATTCCAATCGCCACGTACGTAATCCGTTAAGTAAAATTTAGAGCCAAATTGGGCTATCTGCATGCCGTATTCAAAACCGCCCTGACCGCTTTCTAAGTATTGGCGCAGTTTTTCAGGGTCATTTCTTTTTTCTAAGCTCGGACGCTCGTTTTTACCGTAGCGGGTATCTATATACATTCTTTCTTTGAGAAGTTTGGCCATTTTTTGCCGGGCTTCCTCGTAAGAGCCGCAGCTCTGGCTGATCTCATAGTCGACTTTTTTGTCAAATTTGTCTACTGCTTTTTTATAGGCGTCTTCCTGCTGTTTTTTATAGTTTGGGTCTAATTTCTCTTTTGCTTTGTCCTTGAGTTTATCCACGTCACCGTATTCTTTTTTTAGCT
>JAAEMR010000056.1 GCA_024225395.1 Gammaproteobacteria bacterium | reverse complement strand
TCCAATTGCTGTTTGTATTGTTTATCCTCACCAATCCAATCTGTATTGGCATAGACCTGATAATTTGGATTACGCCATTTCTCCACTTTCATTACTTGTAATTCTTCAAATGTAAGTGAAGAGTAATAATGATCAGCCAAAACCAGAGATAATCGAGATAAATGAGTGGTAAACAGTTGTTCGTGTAACCAGTTTGTTTTCTTAGCCAACCAGGGTTTAAGGTTAACCAGGGTCTCAGAGGCCAATGAACAGGCTTTTGAGCGCCACTGCATACTCTGGATGGGTAGTTCACAAAACCGCCAGTTTTCTTCGATACGGTCTTGCTGATCAACATCATTGCAGTTATGGGAATTCCACATGGCATTGAAATGTTCATCAATCCACTTATCCACATATTTCAAATCAGGTTGATAATTTTCTTTCCAACCTGGATAAACAGGCAGTTTGTGATGAGTAACAATCAACCATGCAACCAGTTTTGCGAAGGCTGGTAAATCAGACAGTTTTATTTTTCCTTCTTTATCCAAACCATCACGAAAGCAGTCAGCAAAATCCTCTCGGCCAACATCGCTTAACGCATGAAGCCACTCTTCATCTATTTTTTTGCCTACAAAAGTCTGAAACAAGCGGAACGATACCCATTCATGCCGATAGGGTTCATAGTTTGATGTATTTATGTCTGGGTTAATTTTCTTTTGAAATAAAACAGTTGCCTTACCGAAGTCGTGAAACAACCCGGCTATCGCACTAGCATATTTAATCACGTCGATTGTTTGCCATTGATATTTATCCATATATTGTTCTATTTCAGTTTCCGTCAAATTAACCGGCACAATCCCAAGTTCGTTGAATTTACTCCTTTTCCCAACCACCCAAACCAGTTCACTCCGACTCCTCGACCGCAACCAGTGGCAGGAAACTGCCGTATTTTTTGAAGCGGTTTTTCTCAGTAGTTTTTTTACGGCTTGCAGACCTTCATTTGTGATGACAGTCTGCCAGGTTCTATTGCCAATCCGGTTGGCAAAGGCATCCAGTACTCTTCTGGTTTTATTCAATGCTTTCTTTTCGCATTGAGAAACAAAGGTGACCATCATAGCTGATCACCTTGCAAGCTCAGCTGTTTAACGGTATCAAACATGAAATCCAGCGCTTTATGCTGAGTAAAGTTTTGCAGACATTGCTGGCGAAATTCCTGTTCTGTTGCACCTTCTTTGGCACAGATAAATGCCCAGGGTAATATGAGTGTGTCTTTTACCAGATCAGCCACATCAAAGACTAAAGCGCCTCTTCTGGTTTTACCGTGCATAACGGCAAACCCATGTGGAATGCCTAAAACCCAGAGTGTAGTTGCAGCTAACCCGTAAGCCAGATAGTTGCCATGATTGAGAAAAGCATTGGCATCATCAACATTGTCGTGCTGGCGCACAAAGTCTTTTTGCTTCGTTCTGTTAGCTGCAATTTTATACAGGCTCTTGGTGAGTTGTGCTTCGACTAACAATAATTTGGTGACATTTGAACATTGTTCTACCTGTAAAGAAAAAGATGCCAGTGCCCGTTGTGTATCAGCATCATCGGCATTAAAGCCTTCATTCTGCAAGTCTCTGTCTTTTAACCAGATTCGTTGTAGATACTCAATACGGTGTTGCTGAAATTGTTTTGCCGCTTGCAGCCGTTTTGCTTCATCAAACCAGAATGACATCCAGCCCTGTATGTATTCTGTAGGACGATATTCACTTTGCGGGGACAACCATTCAATTTCATTGGCTGCTATTAATGGTGTTCCTCCGGTACCACTGAAACCAATCAACACTCCTGCTGAGGCCAGCATTCTGACTGCTGCCTGGGTAATTGATGTGCCCGTACCCAGCAAAATACAGGTAGTGTTAGCAATCGGGATATTCCAGTATTGTTTATCCACTTTTTCTTCGGTCAGGTATAAAACCCGACCACTTTTCTGCATCACCCGACATTTTTCCAGGTAATATATATTGGCCCGTTTTGAATGCAGTATGGCTTTAAGATCGGTTAACTGTTCCATAAATATTTCTAACTCTTTCCCTGTTTTGATCCTTGTTAAATAATTTTTATTATACCCCTGCAGTAGCTCACCAGGTGAGCCTGTTATTTTTTTATTTACCGGGGCAGTTTAATGATTTATAACAAATACCCATTAATATATAAAGGAAATAAAATATTGAAGGCATATCGATGAATAAAGTCAATATTGAGCAAATGAAAACCAGGTTACTTCAGCAACGGGCTGAACTGGAAGAGCTAGAAGCATCTTATAAAGAGAGCAGCAAACCCGTTGAACTGGATCAGTCTAAGGTTGGCAGGCTGTCCCGTATGGATGCCATGCAGGGTCAGCAGTTAGCCATGGAGGCAGCCCGTAGGCGAAAATTGAAACTGGTGAATATTGAGGCGGCTTTGCGCCGCCTTAAAACAGATGAATTCGGTTACTGTCTGGAATGTGGAGAAGAGATAGACTGTCGTCGACTTGAATTTGATCCTGCTAATACACTTTGCATTGACTGTGCAGAAAACGCTGGCAAATAAGTATCCGGGTGTTTCCTGTTAAGTTAACACCTGGAACTCAAAATATATCAACACCTGTCCCGGCTCTTATTTAGCGCTACGATTCCAGATATCTGAATTGTATTCACTGATCGTTCTGTCACTGGAAAATCGACCACTGGCCGCTGTATTGAGTATACTCATTTTCGCCCAGTTAGTTTCATCCTGGTACGCCAATGATACGTTGTGCTGGGCATCGATATAACTACGGAAATCAGCCGCTGTCATCCACGCATCTCCCGGGTTGTAAATCGAGTCAATGATGTGGTCAAAAATACTGACTTCATGACGGTTGAAATGCCCCGACTGGAGTAACTGCATCACTCTGCTGAAATCTTCATCGGCTTCAATAATGGCTGAGGGATTATAGCTTTCTCTGGCTTCTACAACCTGAGACGAATCCAGTCCAAACAAAAAGAAATTATCATCACCTACCGATTCAAGTATTTCGATATTGGCACCGTCTAAAGTGCCAATTGTTAAAGCGCCATTCATCATGAATTTCATATTGCCTGTTCCAGATGCTTCTTTTCCGGCGGTTGAAATCTGTTCGGATAAATCAGTTGCAGGACAAATCATTTCCATCGCGGTTACTTTATAATCAGGTAAAAAAGCCACCCGTAACCAGCCTTCACAACGCGGATTCTGGTTGATAATATCAGCAACATTATTGATCAGTTTGATTATATTCTTGGCCATCGCGTAACCGGGTGCTGCTTTTCCACCGATTAATACACAACGTGGCTGCATGCCTTCGGTATCTCCACGAGAAATACGATCGTAGAGGTGAATAACATGTAATATATTCAGTAACTGTCGTTTGTATTCGTGCATACGTTTAACCTGCACGTCAAACATCATTTTGGGATCAAACTGTACATCACAGTGCTGTTCGATAAATTCTGACAGTTTTATTTTTCGCTGTAATTTAACATCCATCCAGCGAGCCTGAAACTTCTTATCCAGTGCCAGTGGTTTCAACTGTTTCAGTTGATCAAGATCCGAAATCCAGTCGCTTCCGATGGTTTCATCAATCAACTGTTTCAACTCAGGATTACAGTGAGAAAGCCACCTTCTCGGTGTGACACCATTGGTTTTGTTATTGAATTTTCCTGGCCACAATTCATAAAAATCTTTGAACAGACCCGATTCCAGTAATTGAGTATGCAGTGCTGCCACACCATTCACTGAAAAGCTACCCACAATTGCCAGGTAAGCCATACGAACCTGCGGGTAATCACCACCGGTAATAATAGTCATTCTATCCAGACGTTCAGTATCACCCGGCCAGTGCTGCTCTATCTCAGTCAGAAAACGTTTATTGATTTCATCGATAATTTCATAAATACGTGGCAACAGTTCACTCATCATGCTAACCGGCCAGGCTTCGAGCGCTTCTGGCAGCAGGGTATGATTGGTATAGGCCATGCACCGGGAAGTCAATTCCCACGCCTCGTTCCAGCCAAGGAAATAATCATCCATTAATAAGCGCATTAACTCGGCAACGGCTACGGTCGGGTGAGTGTCATTCAGTTGAAAGCAATTTTTCTCAGCAAAATCGGTAAAGTTTTCTCCATTATGCATGACATAGTGATGCAAAATATCCTGTAAGCTGGCTGAGGCAAGAAAGTATTGCTGACGTAACCTGAGCTCCTTACCGTTTTCACTGGCATCATTCGGGTATAACACCATGGATATTTGTTCAGCCAGATTTTTTGCCGCTACTGCATCGGTATAACTACCGGAATTAAATTCATCAAGATTAAATTCATCGGTCGCCTCCGATTTCCACAACCTTAAAGTATTGACCGTATTGTTCTGATAACCCGGAATCGGCACATCGTAAGGCACAGCAAGCACGTCATGAGTATCGGTCCAACGTGCGCGATGCTGCCCTTCATTATCATGATAATGTTTGGTATGCCCAAAATATTTTACTAACCGGGTATTTTCCGGGCATTCAATTTCCCAGGGATTGCCTTTACGCAACCAGTGATCAGGGCTTTCAAGCTGATAGCCATTTTCAATTTTCTGATGAAACATGCCGTATTCATAGCGAATGCCATATCCGGTGACCGGTAATTCCAGACTCGCACAGCTATCCAGAAAACAGGCCGCTAAACGTCCCAGTCCACCGTTGCCCAAACCGGCATCAGCTTCTTCTTCAGACACTTCTTCCAGTTCACAACCAATTTTTTGCATGGTATGTCGAATAGGTTCTTCGAGGTCAAGATTAAGCATGGCATTGTTTAAGGTCCTGCCCATTAAAAACTCCAGCGATAGATAGTGTATTCGCTTCGAGCTGTTTTCAATATGTCGATGACGGGTGTGACTCCAACGTTCGACCAGGCGATCACGAATGGTCAAAGCTAAGGCCGTATAAAGATAAAACCGTGATTTTCCCTGCTCATCTCGACCAAGGGTAAATTCAAAATGCCTTTTCAGGTCTTTTTCAACAGACTGATCATCCATGCCTAGCTTGAATTTTTTTTGTTTATTACTCATATTTTTCTCATTGCAGATGAATGTAGCGATCTATCTTTGAAGTTATTTTGGATATTAACAGGGGATAATACAGTTGGTATTCACTACCGGTACATTATAAAACTTCTTAACATAAAAATACCATCATTAAAGACTTAATCTCTGTAGCCATCGTATGGCTAGAATCTGTCGAACAATAAAAAATCACATGCCCCAATATAGAGCCATGTGATTTTATTGTTTATCGTGTTAGAGATTATGCCTGACTTTCCTGGTAAATATGGATATCACGTTGGGGAAAGGGAATGGAGATTCCTTCCTGATCAAAACGACGTTTAACTTCCTGTGTAATGTTCCAGTAAACATCCCAATAATTTTCCGTTTTTATCCAGGGGCGGCAGATGAAATTAACTGAAGAATCGGCAAGTTCATGCAGTTTGATTACCGGCTTAGGGTCTTTTAATACCAGCTCCTGATCATTCACAATTTGTTCAAGAATTTTCTGCGCCTTTTCCGTGTCATCGCCGTAGCCAATACCAAATACCAGGTCGATACGTCGTTCAGCAATACCGGTCACATTAGTAATAACACCATCCCATACTGAATTATTGGGTACTATAACCAACTGGTTATCCGGCTTGCGTAATTGCGTGGAAAGAAGATTCATCGATTCTACAGTACCCATTACACCAGCTACATTGATGAAATCACCAATATCGAAAGGGCGATAAATCAACATAAGAATACCACTGGCAAAGTTACTCAATGAATTTTGCAGTGCGAAAGCGATAACAAAACCTGCCGCACCCACAATGGCAAAAACCGGACCAAGATTGACTTCCAGAGCAGACAGACCGACGAACAGGCCGATTATTAAAACCAGACGACGGGTACTCATTACGAGAAACTCTCTGAGTAATGATGAGAATGTTTTAGACTTCGATAATGCTTTCAACGCAGCCTTTCCAGCTAATAACGATAACATGTAAAAAACAATCACAATCACAACAAACTGGATAAAATTCAATGCCCAGCGAAAACCACCCTCTTCAGATAAAATCCAACCGCTAATGGTCGTCCAGGTAGCACTGGCATCAGTGACGTCTACTCTAATACCGGATACCGCCCTGATATAGTTATCAAATTCTTCTGTCACACCCCCTTTAATTTCCAGTTCAGTCAACACTGTATTAAAGCGATCGATCAACATCGTTCTTTCACCACGTAACTCGTTAATATGTTCCAGTAATGCCGTTTTGATGTGTTTTTTTCCAGCGGTTGTTTTATCAGAGATATCAATAGATTTTGTTTTCTTTTCAGTATCAGTTTTAGCTTTCTCTTTTTCCTTTAAATTAGTGGTTGCAGCTTTAAGAGCATCTTGTACTGTTTTATCCTGTAAGCGCTTTTTTTCAACCTTCTTCTCTTCCTTCAATGCCTCTTTTGCAACCAGGGTTGCTTTTTTTACCTGTTCCGTATCTTCATCTTCTTTAGCATCCTTAATATCTTCTAAAGCATCCTCAACAATGGCGACTTTTTTTATCTCTTCTTTTTTGTAGGTGACTGCAACTTTCGCATTGCTAATCTCTACAATCTTTTTCTGTAACAATAAAAGCCAGGCTTCGGCTTCAACCTCCAGTTCACATTTGGTTAATGGCTTAACCCGAAAAGCAAGAATTTGAACAGGTATTTGATCATCTTTAGCGGTCACTGATTTAATATCTGACGGACATTCAGCAGCTTGAACCGCGGGTGTGACGAATAGAGTCGAGAGCGACAATAGCAAAAGGGGGAAAAAGTTCTTCATATTAGTGATTACCTGACTGATATTTTTTTAGTCCTTGATTTGCCCTTAACTTTGAATCAGCTAAAGAACAAGTTCATCTGGCATTATAATTTGTTACTACAAAATCTAGAATGGGTAATTTTGATCTATGTCAGCAACAGGATCAAAAACAAAGGCTAGACAGATCAACCCTCATAGTGCGCACCCACTGGATTTGCTAAGATAATATTCTTGAAATAATACATGTAACCTCATCAGGAGAAAACCTTGTGACAAATATAACCTGGGACAAATCGTTAAGTGTTGAGGTCGATGAAATAGATGAAGATCACCAGAAACTTGTCAATCTGTTTAATATTCTCAGTAATTCAGTTGCACAAGATGATGATGCTGATTACATCGATGCTGTACTGGAAGAGCTGATCACCTGTACTGTCTGGCACTTCAGACACGAAGAACGCCTGATGCTGTTACATAAATATCAGGGTTTAATGGAGCACCGGGCCGAACACAATGAGTTAATCGATAGCGTTAGAGAGTTGCAACAAAAATTTAGTGACGATAAAAAACCATTGACCCAGGAAGAGATTGAATTTCTGGAAGGCTGGTTAACAGGTCATATATTAGGCCAGGACATGAGACTGGGCTTTTTCCTGATGAAAGTCATGTAAGATTTTCAACGCCCACCCTACCAAATGCCTTGCCACTTTTTAACAAGGTGGCCAGTTTTAGTACAATTTCACAGCCTTATCTTTAATCTTCATATTCTTCTTCAACGCTCTGCTCAGAAAGCCACTTGTCTGCTGCAATGCTGTAATACCGGGCAATCTCAGGATAATAGGCTGACTCAACCGATACAAAATCCACTGCTTCTTCAGGATCCATATACTCAACATTGGAGAACCAGTGATTCCGTATTAATCCACCCTCTACCTCATTGAAAGAATTATCTGTATGCTCAAGCAGGTTGATTAGCTCAGACATAGTCAAGGGGTATTCACTGTGATTAAAAGGTAATACATAATCAGTGTCATACTCATCCACAACGCGGTACTGAATATTTCCGTTTTGTCGACATGCACGAACACAAATTTGATCTGCAGTGGTTGATTTCAAACTGATACGAATGATCTCAACTTCATCGTCGGCATAGGGCGGTAAATACTCACCCCCCATTAAGTTAGGATGTAGCGATCCCCAGGCTTTACGATCATTTTCATCAAGTTCACCTTGACTGAACTCAGCACCAACAGCGTTTAATTCCTTAATTCCCCCGCTATTGAGAATTTTTCGGGTTATGTCTCTACGTGCTTTACCAAGTATTTTTGTTAAACGCTGCTCACGATTTTCAGACTCGGGCCAATAGGTGAATGGCCGATAATTCATATTGATAGACATAATATTTCCCTCTTCAGTTGAATAAAAATATCGAGAGAGATCTTGCGGGAGCCTGTTTGGTTGCCAGTTCAGCCACATCCCCATCTTGCGATGGAACCACCTTGCTCAGTCAGCAGGTTGGCGGGACATAAAGTCCTCTCACGATGTTTTGTTGCTCAATTATTATAGCATGAATTTTTTTTCTTGAACATTATTGCACCTCGTTGTATAAATATAGACAGCGCTGATTTGAGTTCAGCTTGCAGGCGCTATATAAATTCTGCTAAAGCGAGGTTAATAGATTTCTAAACCCGCTCTAGTGAAAGCTACAGCGGGTTTTTTATTGCCCTGTCGTTAATTTGTACCTATTGCAAACGACATAAATATAACTGCTAAAACGGTGACAGTATCCTTATTACTCCAGGCACTGCACCTTTTGTGTTTTGTGGAGTACGAGGAAATTTACATGCCAAAAAATCAAGTCAGGGACATCACGTCCCACCCTGCTACTCAGGACGAAAGCCCGGTTCTTGGACTAGTGCCTCAACGTCATCAGTTTTCAAGTGAACGGATTTTTCAACAAGTCATGGAAAACTATATCTATCATTTGCGCAGACTGGAAATAATTAAACAAATCGAAGATTGCATGAAAAAGCGGAGTAATAAATCATGAGTATAAAAAACGGTTTATTTACATCCGAATCCGTTTCAGCCGGTCACCCTGATAAACTCTGTGATCGTATCTCAGATACTATCCTGGATGAGTTTCTACATCATGATCCACATGCTCGAGTCGCCTGTGAAACAATGGCCGCGCATGGAAAGATCATTGTCACCGGTGAATTTCAAACATCAAAAAATGAAGTCTTTGATAAAGTTCAAAGCAATGCGGTCCCTCTGGTTAGGCAGGCATTAAGAGATATCGGTTATGGTTCTAAAGAGAGTGATATCGATCCTGATACCTGTGATGTAGAAGTACTCTTTAATAACCAGAGTAGTCAAATTTCTGGTGGTGTTGATCAGGGAGGTTCACTCGGTGCCGGAGATCAGGGAATGATGTTTGGCTATGCCACTGATGAAACAGAAGATTTGATGCCTTTATCCTGGTCACTGGCAACGGATCTGATTGCTCACGGAACTCAGATTATGCATCAGGGTTCATCACCTCTTAAGCCCGATGCCAAGAGTCAGGTGACCGTACGATACGTGGGTGGGCAACCTGTGGGCATACAAGCTGTTGTACTTTCATGGCAACATCATTCTGAGTACACAGTTGAAAAGATCAGAGAGTGGCTAGTACACAACGTCATTGACCCCATTATTCCTGAATCCTTACGATTGCCAGAGTTTAAGCTTTATCTTAATCCTGCCGGTTATTGGACAATTGGCGGATCAAAAGGAGATACGGGTTTAACGGGGCGTAAAATCATTGTTGATAGTTATGGTGGTGCCTGCCCACACGGTGGCGGAGCATTCTCAGGTAAAGACCCGACCAAAGTAGATCGTTCAGGTGCCTATGCTGCCCGTTGGGTCGCAAAGAATATCGTGGCTGCAGGATTAGCTAAACGATGCACTATTCAGATAGCTTATGCTATTGGAGTATCAGAACCTGTATCCATCAGCGTGGATACGCATAGAACCGGCAGTATCGATGAAAAAGAGATTGAAGCACTGGTAATGGATCAATTTGATCTGACACCCTCAGGCATCATTCAGCAGCTTGATTTACTCCGACCCATTTATAAAGACACTTCAAGCCTGGGGCACTTCGGTAAATACCACGATCCATTGCTACATAAGTGGGAGTGTACCGGTCAGATCGCTTAGCCAATAACAACTTGCTGTCTATACGACCGCTTTCATAGCACTTTGCGGACATACTCTCAGCAAGTTCTTTTGGCTCTT
>JAAEMR010000055.1 GCA_024225395.1 Gammaproteobacteria bacterium | reverse complement strand
CACCACCGATCATCAAACGACCTACATTAACTGGATGGAAGGCATCCACATCTTTATCAGGATCGATAGCAGTCAATACTTTTTTGTCATCAATTTGTTTGGGTAAAGGCAACTGAACCAGGATACCATGGATATCTGGATCGTTATTATACTTATCAATCAATGCCAGCAGATCTTCTTCAGAGATATCTTCAGGCTGGTCATCCTGGATTTCATGGAAACCAAGGCTGATGGCAGTTTTAACTTTTAAAGTAACATAACTGATGGATGCCGGGCTGGAGCCAACAAGGATGGTTACAAGCCCTGGCACTTTACCGGTTTTTTCTTTCATCTGCTCGACTTCCTCTTTTACTTCTGCGAGGATAGCCTTTCGTATCTCTGTTCCGCTAATAATTTCAGCAGTCATTATCTTTTTCTCCTTCTATCAAAGCAAAATTAATTGGCTGCAATAAACAACCAATTAATTTTGCTTTTTTATAATATTTTATCCACTCAAGAAATTAGGAAATTTTCTTCGAGTGCGAGGCTGATTCAGATTTTCACCACAGGCATATGTGTAATATTCCGCGGATGAAAATCTGAATCAAAACGAAGCAATCGTAAAAATTTACAATTTATTGCTAGAATACGCCCTGAACCTTACCAGTTTCAACATCAACATCAACCCGTTTAAACGCAGGGTTAGAACCCGTACCAGGCATCAGTGAAATAGCGCCTGCAACAGGAACGATGAATCCAGCACCACCATAAGTGAGGACTTCTCTAATGGTCAATCTCCAACCTGTTGGTACACCCTTAAGCGCTGGGTTGTCAGATAGAGACAAGTGAGTTTTTACCATACACATGCCAAGGCCTGCCAATTCAGGATCAGCCTGAATTCTCTTAAGCGCAACTTCAGCTTCTGCAGAGTAATCAACACCATCTGCGCCGTATACT
>JAAEMR010000054.1 GCA_024225395.1 Gammaproteobacteria bacterium | reverse complement strand
CAGTAATCGGGGTCATGAATAAAAGACCATAACCGGTATCGAGACTTAGTACTTCTGAAACGAACACGTCACCTTGTTTGGACGTTTGAAGAAGTTCATGGAGCTTCTCTGAACCCGGGTAAAGGTCGGCTACAAATTGTCCATTTTCATTTTGAATACCTGAACTTGCCAGGACATTTCCAGATATATCTAACACATCAATATCGTTAATCCACTGATTTGCGTCTACAATCTCGGTTAGATATTGAATGGTTTTAGTAACATCCTTTGATTCCAATACATCTGCCTGCGATAATACCCTGGCATCAATGATACGTTCGCTGATAAAACTATTGATATCATGAGCAACAAGAACTGACTTCGCCTCCAGTCCATTTGCAATGGTCTTTGTTAAAGCATCTGATGTGCTTTGCAAACTCAGTACCGTAAATAATAGTAGTGGCAGGATGACAGCCGATGTTACGACTAAAGTTATTTTTGACTCGTAGGTCATCGAGAAATTGAGAAAGCTATTCAATGTCATTTTTATATCTCAGGCAGGATGCCGGGGTTTGAGTTTCTCCAGGACTCTGTGCGATCATTTTACATCTTTGCAATTCTCAATATACTCCATTGATCGGAACTATAGGAAGAATAAACCCACACCCCGAGTATGACAAGCGAGTGGTGCAACAAATTAATCGGCCTTTTGATCCAGTTCAGACAGGTTACTTCCGCTCGCCCTTTCCTGAAAACCCACACCAGAGGCTGAATTTGCCCTCTTTTGCTTATTTTTCAGACTCGCCAGCTTCCATCAAGCAATAATCCACCGGGCAACCGGTCCTTCAGTTGCCGCGATATATTGCAGTTGTCGTTGTGGAATTCTGATGCTAAGCAAACCAGTCTGAGCTCGGCGAGACCCGTGTTGCCGGCAACAACTCTGGTGGCGGTGGCAATACTCCTTTAGCCTGCAAGTGGTTGAGTATCTTGTCGATGACGGCCTGATCCTCGATGCCGGCAATCACTTTAGTTTCGCCGCCACACTGCTGGCAAACCGATCATCCTCTTCCCAGGCCGGGACGGTCTACAGGGTGAATACCTTGCGTCCTTGCTGCGACCCCATGGCGATGCGGTAACTGACCGAACAGCCCAATACCTGTTGCATAGGATCTTCATCGCCCTCTTCCAGGTTCAGGTAACTGTTTTCCTCATCGCCCGGTATTTAATACCACTACAGGTTATGTTCACTACGTGGTGCCAGCGGTGTTTGTATTGATACTACATCAAACATTATAAATTGCGTTGGGGCTGCTGGGGGCTGGCCAGACAGAAAAGAACCAGTCCAGAATTTCCGGATATTGGTTAAATGCTGATGCCTGACAGTTGCTCGTTACCGGGGGGGTTATATTTATTCTAATTTATTTAGTGTTGATGATATTTTATTTTGGCTTCAGCTTCAGTTTTTACAACATTTCAAGACTGGCAGCACCCCGGGATTTAGTGGTGCTGTCGGTTCCTTTTATATTAGCAACTACTTTTCTGGGTATTATCATCGGGCAGCCTATACCAAGACGGGAGCTGGCCATGATGCCGGTACTTACAAGTTCACTTCCTTTATTATTTATGGCAGGATTTGTGTGGCCTTCTAGCATGTTACCTTCACCTATATATTATCTGGCACAGCTCATCCCGAGCACTCCCGGTATTCAGGGGTATTTAAGTCTGAATCAAATGGGGGCAGATCTTTATCAAATACAAACTTTAATTGAACAGCTCTGGGCACAAACCTTTATTTATGGTTTTATAAGCTGGTATTTACTGGCTTATCGAAAACATATTCATCGTCCGACTAATATAGAATGACTATTGCTCAATGGGGCTATTGAGATAAAGTTAATCTGGATGTTGAGTGGGGTTACTGATTTAATTAATATGCCGATTTAAGCCGATTAGACTTACAAACAAATTTCAATATTTCATGTACTGATCTAACCACATTACTAGCAGCAATTAGGGTACACTAAATATCAGTTATCACTTTTAACCGATAGAGTAGATTTTTAATATAGTGAAGTATAAATCTCTAGTTATAAAATTTTTTTTTATAACCATACTGATTCTCTCAGCCCACCTCTATTCAGGTATCCAGCCGCCCGGCGCATTCACGCCCGAATTAAAAGATGACTGGTCAGAATTTCAAAAACGCTACAATGTCGAAAAATTCGGGCATGATGGCTACTTCATACGTGCGATTAAGAACGGTCATGCCTTATTTACCAAAACATATGATTTTGCGTGGCGCTTTACCCGAAATACAGAACATGACGAGATTAACAGTTGTGCTTCTTGTCATACAGCGGAAGATATGGCCTATGGTTTTGTAAACAGCGATCGATATGACTCTGTTCTCAAAAAAAGAATCTCCTTTGAAGAGCGTATCGCCCGCTGTTATGTAACCAAACTTAACGGTTTTATTCCTACTGTTTATGATCCTGCCATTCGTGATCTACGTATATTCTCACGTGCAGTTGCACATCATCTTGGGTTAAGAGAAGGTCAATTACCACCAGCGGGAAATACTCAATGAGGCAGTCAACAACTACCCAACTGGTTTCCGGTGGTATCACAATACTGTTGCTTGCCGGTTTATATCTGCTTGCAGTCTTCAAACACGAAGAAAGACAGGAACAGCGCGAAAATGAAGTTAAATTGACTTCTGGGTGTCAACAAAAACTCGATGACTATGGGCTCAAAGCGGATAGGGTCTATCAATCTAAATATAGGCTGCGACGTACCGGGGCGGCAAACATTCACACCGGATATAGCCCGGAAGACGTTCGCGCTATTCAGCGTGGATGCAATATTGTTGATGATCTGCTTGGACAAGACACAGATGACAGGCTTAAGCGCTGGAATAGCGACCGTTTCGTAAGAGGAACCCACACCAGTTGCGATCAATGCCATCAGGGCATCGGTGACAAACAAAATGCGGATGGCGACCGTCTTGTTGGATCTATCGGTCTGGCAGCGTCCTGGGTCAACAGCGATACTTACGACCGCGTCACCGGCTTGTTATTACCCTTTGAAATGCGGCAAATGCAGTGCTTTATAAATTCCTCAAACGGTTATAAACCGAACATCAACAATGATTTGCTACGTGATATCACCGCTTATAGCCGCTTCCTCGCTGCAGCCTTAAACCTTAAAATCCAGCATCGCTACCCGGAACAGGGAGTAACCGAGGTCACTATTACAGATACACAAAGAAGTGGTGACGATTATATTCGAGGCGGCGAAATTTATCGTGAAAAATGTTCAGTCTGTCATGGTAGAAACGGACATGGCACAGTCGTTAACGACAGAGTCATCTTTCCTGCAGTTGCCGGGCCGAATGCATTTAATCTGCAATCAAGAAATTATTTCGGAACAAGCGATACTATTCTTCCAGGTTTTATTTGTCACAACATGCCGCTTGGTCAAGAAGGCAGTCTGCAGCCACAGGAATGTCGTGATATTGCATATTATATTGGAACACTACCACGCGCGGCCGGAGACAAGGCTGGTCCTCTGGCTGCACTCTGGCAGCAGCTTATGATGGCCGTCATACCTGCTTTGATCTCTGCTTTTGAAAATGAGGATATGGTCGATGGTTAATTACCTGCTTGACAAATTAAACCTGACCGGCCCGCAAACAGGCTTAACCCGTCAGGACTTTACCAATGAACTGCTTATTGGTTTAACCATTGCATTTACCGCTCTCCCACAGGCGATTGCGTTTTCGACAACGTTGGCCGGCCTACCCCCCTATTTCGGAATCTATGCGGCGATTTGGGGAGTACTTCTTACTGCGGTACTTAATTCATCAAAAGTTTTTCTGGGCGGCCCAAATAGCACATTATCAGCAGTCATTGGTGTGACTCTATTACCTATTGTTCCTCAATTTAGTACTGAATACATAAATTACGCTTTGCTTCTTGTCCTGATTGCAGGATTGATACAGGCTATGTTTTTTATTTTTCGACCCCTATCCAGACTGTTTGATCTAATGAGTGAAGCCGTAATTAACGGGATGATTTGCGGCATCGGATTATTTTTGATCTTTAAATCGATAACTGCATTCGGTGGTCTGCCCATTAATACTGAAATCGAATGGCCTCTTATGATTGCCTGGCATAGCTTACTTGCAGTGCTGGAGATCGGAAATCTTTACGCACTGCAAATTGGGATCATAACACTCATCACAATTATCTTTACCCACACTATAAAACCACTGAAAAACTGGTCGATACTACTTGGCATCATTGCCGGCACTTTCTATTCTCAACACATAAGTACGGTGTACGGGATAGAAAACATTCTTATTGAACAAACCGCTAACTTATCTGTTGTTGGAATGGTATTACCCTCAATACCGACGCTAAGCCAGGAATCAATGCCTGATATTATCGCCATTATACCCGGGGCTATTACCATAGCGCTTCTTGGACTCATGCAGACTGTAGCCGCAACACGTCGTATCAACCAGATAACCTCTCAGCACACGACAAATACCGAATCAATTGCAGCAGATTCGCTCACCAATTGCTCACTTTCTTTCTTGTCTGCACTACCAAGTTGCGCATCGTTCAACAGAATGTCAGTAATGCATTCGATGCATGCAAAGACCCGAATTGTTCCTATTACGTCGGCCGTATTCCTGCTCGCATTCGTGCTTTTTTTTCCAGAACTCATTGCCATTATTCCCGTGCCTGCCATGGCTGCTGTAATCATCATTGTTGGTGTACGAATGATTAAATGGTCAGAAATTCGCCAGCATTTTTCAAGTAAATCTGAAGGGTTTATCTTTAGCGCAGCATTCCTTTCCGTTCCGGTTTTTGGTTTGTTTGGTGCGGTCGTATTTGGTTCTTTACTGGCACTGTTGCATTTTAACTGGCGTAAACTACACCCTGAAATCACTGTAGAGAACGACGTCATTAAAATCCAGGGTAGCCTGTATTATGGCTCACTGCCTTATGTTCAAAGCAAAGTGAATGAAGCTATAAAAAAGAATACAAGCGCTATAACCATCGACCTCAGAAATGCCAGTTATGATGATGCAGAGGCTGAGCGCTGGCTTAATGAAATTCAAACAAAAGGTGCTTCAAAGGTGGTTGGAAGTACACAAATGCTTTCTGCCTTCATGCCACAGTCTCTCAACAATGAGCGTCGCAGAGAATTACTCGACAATGCCCGTTTCTTCCCTCTTAACGAGGGTGAGTCGAGCACCCTACTTGCCGATGGTGATAATGACTGTATCCGTGTCATCAGCGGTACTGTCAAAATTCAGCGCAATGACGGATTCACACAAGAACTCAAGCCTGAAAAGACTCGCGGCTGCCCATGCTCTTTCAGGCATAAGGGTGATTCGCTTATTGTTCATGCAGAAGAGGCAAGCCTGATCTGTCAACTTGATCAGGATGAAGTCGATTTCCTTGTTAGCTGGCAAGAACTCAGTCGCTCACTGGGCCGTCAGGACAGTGAAATTGAACGTCGAATGGATAAAATTCAAAAGTCACTTCTTTTGCGCAGTCTTCCAATGGAAACACTACAGGAAGCGGTTTCACGAATGCAGTCTATATCTGTTAAAAGTGGCGAGGTGATTATTCGTCAATGGGATGAAGGAGACAGCTTCTATGTTATCGATAATGGAGAAGCTGAGGTTTGGCGCGAAGAATTTCAGGGTGATGAAGCTGAGATGGTAGTTGCCATATCCGCTGGTGAAAGCTTTGGGGAAGATGCTCTTTTAACCGGCAGCAGCAGGAACGCAACAATTAAGATGATAACTGACGGAATACTCCTCAAGCTAAATAAGAAAGATTTTAATGAATTGCTTTCTTCATCGATTTTCCACGAGCAGGAACCGGCTATCATTAAGGCTATGATTGAAAATGGATACAAGCTCCTAGATGTCCGTTATGAAGAAGAAGCATATGAATCTCAAATACCGAACTCTACTCTGATTCCTCTTTTTGATTTAAGGCGCCGACTAGACGAACTTGTTCCTACTGATCGATATGTTGTTTACTGCAGGAGCGGAAAACGCAGTACGGTTGGTGCTATGTTGCTTTCGCAACGAGGAATTGAAGCAATCTCACTGAAAGGCGGCATACTTGGATGGCCATATGAGACTGTTTCACCTATTCAATAAACTGCACCAAGGCTAAATCCTGTGGATTTGACCCCAGCGACCATATCGTTCGGAGGGAGTAAATTTGCTTAATGCTAATCTTTCTTTTCCAGCTCGACCGGTACCTCAGATACGATGAATATACACTTCAGGGTCGGGTGATAATTCGAAATTAATTACGGCCGTCAAATCTTTAATATCCAGCCCTCGTGCAGCGTTATCGGTAGCGATAAGTATCGAGCTACTTTTATTTGCAAATTGTACAAGTACCTGATCGCGCGCGCTTAGACCTAAATCTCCGTGTAATGCCATGGCATGAAAACCCTTTTCCCACAGCTGATCGGCCAATTCATAACATTGCTGTTTTCGGTTGAAAAAACCACGCAGGATTCAGGTTTGAAATATTGAAACAGGCTAACCAGAGAGCTTAACCGTTCGCCTTTTTGAATTTCGTAGAATGTCTGTTTGATTTTTTTATTGTCGTGCAGGATCTCTACCTGGATATCCACCGGGTTGCGTTGAATCATTTGACTGATGTTTTTTATTCCATCAGGTAGCGTGGCTGAAAATAACGGCATCTGGCGTTGTTGAGGTGTGTGATGAATAATTGACATGATGTCTTCATGAAATCCCATGTCGAGCATGCGGTTGGCTTCATCCAGTACCAGTGTGTTCACATTGCCTGACGATGCTCAGAAAAATGCATTACGATAACCGAAGCAATTTATACAACCCGATGAGCTGAAGTGTCTCTTAAATCAGTATACGATCTGCCCAACTGGGTTTAACGACATACAGGAAAGAACGAAATTACCCCGAGAAACAGTGCAGTTTTTTTTCGAATCATTAAGTACGCTCTTTTTTAGTGTTAAACAGCATGCAAGTTTTTCCAGATTTACCGTAGAAACTGCATTGAAAAAATTTGTATTTTTGTGCAGTTTTAAATTTTTACAAATAATCTTTAGACCATGAAAAACTCTAAGAAATATATTTTATCAAAGACATAGCCGAAAGAATAAATTATTCACTCCAAATGATTTAAAAT
>JAAEMR010000053.1 GCA_024225395.1 Gammaproteobacteria bacterium | reverse complement strand
TGATGGTTGTAAAGAGTGGCAACTCTGGCCCAGTAATGAGCCGTTTATAAGGAGCGTGTCCATACCATCAGACTCGATTGATTTTACAGCTTTTTGTGAATGGAGGTATTTCCCTTGATTTTCTATTTGTGCAGCTAACTCTGTATGTAAGCAGTTGGAACTTTGTATTCACAACCAGATGGTCAAGCCTACGACCGCTTTCGCCACACTGCTGACGAAGACTACAACCTGTAGGGACTGACCGGAACGGGTCGTTAAGAGCCGGTCACAAGTAACCTTTCATTCGTCAAATTAGTGCCATGTCCAGTCATTCCTGACAGTTTGCAGGGGACAAGTGGTTGATGGACAAAGAAGCCAGTGGTTAATAATTATTCTAACTTAAAAAAGGACTCCTTCCCTATATCCATGATAATTATCTACAAGCAAGTATGCTTTGTTAGATAGTTATTGAGAAGGGATAGGTAACAGGAAATCAAGCAACATAGCATTAAAAAGATGAGGTTTCTCCAGATGGACTGCATGCGAACAACCGGGAATAACACCAAGATGTGCATCCGCTATTTCCCGCCATAGTTTCTCCGGCTGTGGCCATTGATAGGATTGATCCCGGTCACCCCACAAAACCAATGTCGGACTGGAAATCCTGGATAACAATCCGATACCTGACCAGGCTTCCATGGCGGTCAGGCCAGCCTGGGCAGCCTGAAGTCCAGCCTGTGTACCAATGCGGGCTGTGATATCATAACCACGACCCTGCCTGCCTTCAACAAACCATTTGGCCGAAATACGCCGTGCGGTTTCTTCTACACCATCTTCCAGTAAACGGCGCCTGGATTCTTCTATCTTTTCGAAGCGCCCCGGCATGATACCAACAGGCCCCGTTCCGTAAAGCACCAGCTTTTCAATACGATCAGCCGCATGCGCCACCATTTGCTGAACAATCATTCCACCCATCGAATGACCGACAACACAGAATTGATCAATGCCCCGCTTGTCCAGCTCAGCCAATACATAATGGGCAAAACCATCTATGGTTTCAGGTGCCTCGACATGATTGTTCAAACCGAATCCGGGTAAATCCGGGGTAACCACTTTAAAATGCTCCGAGAATACCTGAACTTGCTCGGACCACTGATGACTGCCCCCAAGGTAACCATGAACAAAGACCAGGTTTTTCATCTATATACCCCTGTAGCCGTACTACATTTACTCATTATTATCATGATCGGCCCGCTACTTACGTTCGCCCTGAACTATCCGGTCGAGGATCATGGCACAAAACAGAATTGAAAATCCTGCCAGAATACCCTGCCCGACGTTGGCATACTGTAGTGCTTCAAGCACGTCCTCACCCAGCCCCTTGGCCCCGATCAATGACGCCACTACGACCATTGCCAGGCTAAGCATGATGGTTTGATTGATTCCTGCGCGTATCGAAGGGCTCGCCAGCGGAAGATCAACTCGGGTTAACAGATACCATTTATTGCCACCAAACGAAATCGCGGCCTCTCGAACGTGTTCGGGTACGCCACGCAACCCAAGTACGGTCAGTCGAACCACCGGAGTGCCGCCGAAAATCATCGTGGTTACCACCGCGGCCGGTTTACCGGTACCAAAAAATGCAATCACGGGAATCATGAAAACGAATGCCGGCATGGTTTGCATGAAATCCATGATCGGACGTATGAAAGTGTAGAACCGTTCACGACGAGCGCAGTACATCCCGAGCGGGATGCCAATAACAATCGATAGGCAGGCCGCTGTTCCGAGCAGGGCCAAAGTCGTCATCGCTTTTTCCCAAAACCCCAGAAAACCCATGTACGACAGAAATGCACCGGAGTAAATAGCGGCAGTGGTCCCCGCAGATAACCAGGTGAGCAGAATAATAAAGCTGGCAACCACCATCCACGGTGTTTGCACAAAGATTAATTCGAGTCCATCCAGCACCAGACGGATTCCGTAGGTGATCGAGTCGAAAAAGGCATCACCGTTCTTAACTGCAAAGGCGAAAAAATCCTCAACCCACTTGATACTCGTCAGCCGTATTCCGTGTTCGGTGGGAAACTCGATCAACCAGGCATAGCGTCCGGGAAAGCTGTAATGAATGACTGTTGCAAACATTATCAACAGCACAAATGCTACGGCCAGGGTGAGATGTTTTGAGGTCATTCTACTAACTAACTGTGCGTCAGATAACCAGTCAGAGAAACGTTTTTCCAACAGCGTATTGGCTATTATAGCCTGCCCCGCCTTGACTATAACCAGCATGGCAATTCCACTAAGGGCAATCCATAGTCCAGATGCTTCCAGCAGTTCCGCCTCCAGCCTGATGCCGCCAATAGAATCCTCCAGCGATTTAACGGTACGCTGGTAAACTTCAATTTTATCAGTATTGTTCTCTATTGCTGAGGCCAGCTGCTGGCGACGTAATTCCAGCGTTCCCTCGATCTTACCAATTCGATCCCAGGCACCAACGGCCAAATCACCAAAAAAAC
The DNA here is from genome assembly GCA_024225395.1 of Gammaproteobacteria bacterium. Classification (GTDB taxonomy): domain Bacteria; phylum Pseudomonadota; class Gammaproteobacteria; genus JACNJF01. Next base: position 47,637 of record JAAEMR010000053.1, on the reverse strand, counting down.
CACGGATGATCTGTACCATCGCAAAGGTCTCCAGGATCAGGAAACTCAAGCCCCAGTTCCACATACTCCTGGCACAAAACCATATTGGCCCCATTAATCCCGCCCAGAGATTAAAGGTCCATACAAAACCCGCATCGGCACCGATTTTATTAAACTGTTGCTGATAGTATTCAGGATGAGTGCCGACAAATTCGGGAATCCTGCTTTCACGCTCCTTCGCAAAGATCTCTTCTACACTGCTGTTGGAGGAAGAGCTATTTTCAGCAGCAATTTCGTTCATGATGTCTCCGCCCCTTCAATAACAGTTTGCAAGATATCTGCACGTGTAATAACCCCGAGCTTTTCGCCTTGATCCTCGACTATTATTGGTGCGTCACTGACAATGGCCAATTCGATCAGGCGACTCAAGGATTCGTCTTCTTTGACACATACTGCATCGTCCGGCAGATTTCCACCGTTGCTTTTGTATTGATCAATCGGCTGCATCACTACATGAGCCTTGACAATTTTCAGCCGTGAAATGCCGGCAACAAAATCAGCCACATATTCATCTGCCGGTGACATAACAATATCCTCGGCAGTACCAACCTGAACCACACGACCGTCACGCATAATGGCAATCCGGTCACCAATACGTACCGCTTCATCAAGATCGTGGGTAATAAAGATGGTTGTCTTTTGCATCTTTGCCGACAGCTTGATGAACTCGTCCTGCAACTGACGCCTGATCAAAGGGTCAAGAGCACTGAAAGGCTCATCCATCAACAACACTTCCGGATTCGCAGCAAGCGCCCTCGCAAGGCCAACACGTTGTTGCATGCCGCCGGATAGTTCATGGGCATACTTGTTGCCCCAGGCATCGAGTTCGACAGTTTTCAGCATGTTGGCTGCCAGCCGCATACGCTCATTTTTGTTGATTTTGCGAATTTCAAGTGGCATCGCGACATTGTCGAGTACCGAACGATGCGGCAGTAGCGCAAAGTTTTGGAACACCATGCCAATCTTGTTATTTCTGAATTGCTGGAGTTGCTGGGTTCCAAGAGCCATGACATCAGTTCCATCAATGAGGATTTTACCTGCTGTCGGTTCCAGTAGACGGTTGAAATGGCGCACCAGGGTTGATTTGCCACTACCAGACAAACCCATGATGCAAAAAATCTCGCCCTTTTTGACATTAAGGCTTACATCAGCGACACCAACCACGGCATTGAATTCATCCAGAACCTGAGCCTTACTCAGTCCCCTTTCTTTTACGGCATGTAGTGCCTCTTCCGCCCTGACACCAAAAACCTTCCAGACATTGGTGATTTCAAGAGCCAGATCATCAGTTATCGAGTCCATACCATGCACCATAAAATTGAGCCCTGGATACCCACCGGTTGAAAAAAAATAAAGCCGGGAGTGTTTATGGAAACCCTCCTGACTCTGCTTTCAGCGAAGACTAGAGACCAAGCCAGGCATCAACACGCCCCGGGTTCTGAGCTATCCATTCACGCGCAACTTTGCCTGCATCACGGCCCTTACCGGAAATCTCGTAGGCAAAATTACTGACATCGTCAGCATTCAGAGAAAAGCGTTCAAAAAATTCGGTAATCGCCGGAGATCGCTTTTTAAGAGATTTAGACCAGGCAATCTGCACATTCTTCAATGCATCCTTTGTCGCCACCTTTGATTTCTTATACCAGTCCGGTGAATCAGAGGGTTGCACCATGTTATAATTGGCTGGATCAAACTTCGGCTCGCTCAGCATATAAACATCGAACATATACCAGATGGCATGAGGCTTGTAACAGTAAAAGGCGTAACCCTCGTTTTTGGCAATGGCATCCTTGACCCGGGCTGTTTTCACGGCCTCTTCGGCACGGATTGGTTCTATGAAGGGTAGCAGACCATAATCACGGACCTTCACTTCATTCACATTTGCAGAAGCCCAGCCAGGTGCACCGATCCACATTTCACCCTTGCCGTTACTGTCACTGTCCATTTTGGCGGCGACATCAGGACGCCCCAGATCAGCGATATCGGTAATATTATTGGCTTCACCAAAATTTTTCGGGACACAAAAACCCTGGTTACCCTCATACGGATTGTTACTCAGCGCTACCGTTCCGGCACCATCGACATATTTCTTGGTGAAACTTTCCTGGTTAGGCAGCCAGACATCAGGATGAACATCAATATCGCCCTTACCCTGATCCATGCCCTGAAAAATTGTGGCATTGTTACCCGGCACAAGTTCTGCCTCGCCACCGATACGTTCTACTACCACTGCCTGTAACAGGTGGGCAATAGCCTGCGCTCCTGTCCATGATGGTAAGCCGATATTGACTTTTTCACCCGCCGTTGCCGTTGTTGTAGACAAAGCAATCGATATTGCCAATGCCATACTTGCTAATGTTTTTTTCATTTCATCACTCCTCTGGTTCATGATTGGAACTCCGGTTTATCTATGGTTACCGGTTGGTCCCCCCGGTTATGCATCAAAAAAAATTCAATGCTAATTTGGATTGTTACCATTCCTAAACGGAATATTTGGCCTGCCAGACAGACTTTTTTCCCTGTAAGTCCTGTCTGTAGCATTGAGATTCTTCCCTCGTTTCGCTATCCAGGAGAATTTTTCAAGGTTCCCCTTGATAGCCCGGGAGATTAAAGATCTCTGGATATCCGAACAGGGCAGCACTACCACCTGTGTGCAGAAAAACAATATTACTCATGCCATTGAAATGACCTTTTCGTACCAGGTCAATTAAGCCATCCAGACCTTTGCCAGAGTAAACTGGATCAAACAGCAGCCCCTCCAGGCGAGCGAGCATTTTTACTGCTTCTGTCATACCATCGGTTGGCAAACCATAGCCAGGGCCCACATAGTTACAATTGGCACGTACGCTTTCCCGGGGAACTTCGATTCCCATGCCCAGATAATCCATGGTTTGTCGAGCCAGGTTAAAGACCATCTCCTCCTGTTGAGTTTGTGGTGCACGGACGCCAATACCCAGCAGATAGATATCGCTGTCAACAGCATTTAATCCTGCAACAAGACCTGCCTGTGTACCCGTGCTTCCAGTGGCATGTATAAGGGCGTCAATTTTGAGATCTAACTGTGTTGCCTGCTCGGTCAATTCGAGAGCACAGTTAACATAGCCAAGTGCTCCGACTCGATTCGAGCCTCCACCCGGAATAATGTAGGTTTTCTTACCGTCCTTTTCCAAATTTTCAGATAGCATTTCCATTTCGGCATTCATATCTGAATCACCAGGGCGTTTTGATATTATCGCACCGTGCAACTGATCCAGTAGCACATTTCCGTTAAAGTTATATTGAGCATCATTCGATCCGGTGCGATCCTCTAAAAGGATATGGCATTCCATGCCTAGTTTTGCTGACGCGGCAGCAGTCTGGCGTGCATGATTAGATTGAGTCGCCCCCTGAGTGATGATCGTATCTGCCCCCTTTTTCCGGGCATCAGCCATTAGAAATTCCAGCTTACGCGTTTTATTACCGCCTGTAGACAGACCTGTACAATCATCCCGCTTGATCCAAATTCGTGGACCACCCAATTCCTCAGTTAATCGATCTAGCGGTTCTAGTGGTGTTGGCAGGTGCCCCAACCTTTCTCGCGGGAACTTTGTAAGTGCACGTTTTAGCAAAGATATTTTCTCTTCCCTGTTATCAATAATAGTTGTATTCATAAGTCTTTTATCTTTCCACACATATTTTTATTTAGACTAACTCTTCTATTTGGCGCCGTATATTGCTAATATTTAAGGGTACCCAAACAAATTGTATGAGCTAATAATGGATACACGTCTATTAGAAGATGCACTATTACTACTTGAAGAACGAAACTTGAGTACAGCGGCAGGACGCCGCCACATGACTCAGCCTGCATTTTCACGCCGTATCAAAGCATTGGAGCAATGGATTGGTTGCGATCTCTTGATACGAAAGTCTAACCGGGTTGAAATTTCACCTGGACTTGCTGAGAATGAGGCTCATATTCGCTCAATGTTGGCTCACCTTCAACAATTGCGCGGTCAATTGCAGAATCCAGAAAAAACTTGCGAAACATTGGTTATTGCTACGCAGCACTCACTTTCCTTTTCCGTGGTACCAGATATCTTGCATAGATTAAAGACTTTTAATTCCAGTTGGTGTGTACGTCTACGCACTCAAAACCGGGATAACGCTATGTCTATATTCTTGAGACACGAAGCAGATGTGCTAATCAGTTATGAACGTCGCAACCAGCCCGAAGCTCCTTTTGGTGATGCGGTTTCCAGCTCAGTTTGGCACCGGGACGTACTTGTTCCAGTTGTTGGCGGAGATATGCAGCGAAAGTTAGATGAAGACAATGTATTACCCAGTGAGTCAAATATCATTACCTATCCGGCTGAAAGCTATTTTGGGAAAATAATAGAGAACCATCAAAATGCACAATCGCTTTCACTCAAGGGGCGAGTTGCTGTTGAGTCCGCTAATTCTGTCGGTGTTGCACAATTGATTGTTGCAGGAATCGGAGCAGCCTGGATTCCTCACTCAATGATACATGATGAATTTATTTCCGGAAATACCGCAATTTTGTCTCAAGATTACGGAAGGATTCCACTGGATATAGTTCTCTACATTAATCAATCAAATCCAAAGGCGGTGAGATTCATACAAGAGCTTTATGAAACGAAACGCTGAAGATTACTTGATTTTGTTTATGCAACATTCAAAATCATCATGATGTGGATGGCAGCAACGGATCGATTCCAGAGATACGAGCCTTTTGGCTGGAACGCCGCTTTGTCCATAAAACACTAGTTGCCTACAACCTGTCAGGAATGACAGGCACAGAGTGTATGAAAACTATTTTCCAAAAACAAAAGTGGCATAAGCCATCTGATATCAAATGATATTTAATCTCTAAGCGGACTATTGCACTTAAAATTGATCGATATATCCTAATGAAGTGGGAAAAAATTTTCCTGATTGGGAATTTGTTGAGTTTTCACACATAGACGGGCTCTTTGTCGTCATTTACTATGTCCGAAAAGCAACGACTGCTTTTGCCTCTTTTCCCGCATGCCTTCAGCCCATCAGGTTGGTTCATGTTCTTTCAGGCAGAATGTAATACTGGATTTTAGTGGCTACAATTAAAACCTGTTAACTTGACCTGCAAAATGATCCCCTCCGGGTATTGAAGCGAATCAATGAACTTTAAAACCAGAATGACAGGCCACACATTGCTGCATGACTTCAGATAATGCTGAGAATGCTTTATGTAAGCCTCCATCAAGTTCCGCATCTTTTGCTGCCAATGCAAATCGACTGGCTGCTCGATGCATACCGGTTCCGATAGCAGCCATTTCCTTTGGCATAAATTTCCCCATATGTGATGCCCCATGTGATGTCATCGAAGACATGCCAAGCCTGTTTTCAGCTATCTCGGCAGCTTTATCATATTGTTGATTTGCCAGGTAACGAGTGATTTCTTCAAGGGCCAGCAAATGATCACGCATGTTGTTCAACATATGTCCACGCATCATTTCGGGTAATTCTACTTTTACCCGATCATCACTGGCCTGAACTGATGGAAACAGAAATAAAGTTAATATCACGCTAAGAAATCGAATCGACATACCATTTTCCAAATTTAAGTGTGAAAGCTAAAACAATATATCACAGCTTAAACTTAAACAAATTAGCCAAATTTATCATCGGCAACGTGATAGTTCGGATCTTCCATTACATTCACTTCAACCAGCCCACCAGCTGTTTCCAGTAACTCTTTACATTCCTTGCTCAAGTGTTTCAGGTGTAAAGTTTTACCATGACGTTTGTATCGTTCAGCCAGGCTGTCAACCGCTTCAATACCGGAATGATCAGCCACCTTTGAATCATAGAAATCAATAACCACATCTTCCGGATCATTCTTAGGGTCAAATATTTCACTAAAAGCACGAACCGAACCAAAAAATAATGGCCCGCTTAACTCATAAACCTTGGTGCCTTCTTCGTTGATGAAAGATTTTGCATTCATGTGTTTTGCATGTTCCCAGGCAAAAACCAGTGCAGAAACAATAACTCCGACAATAACGGCTATTGCCAGATCGGTCATTACTGTCACCACAGCAACCAGTACAGAAGTGAAAATATCAGCGACCGGCACCTTGCCAAACATCTTGAAGGTCGCCCATTCAAAAGTACCGAGTACCACAATAAACATAACACCAACCAGAGCCGCAACTGGAATTATTTCAATCAAACTGGAAGCAAACAGGATAAATGCCAGCAGGAATAATGCCGCACTGATACCTGACAGACGACCTTTACCACCGGAGTTAATATTGATCATCGATTGACCAATCATTGCGCAACCGCCCATGCCACCGAAAAAACCATTGACTGTATTACCAAGCCCCTGCCCGATACATTCACGGTTATTCTGGCCGCGTGTCTCGGTGAGTTCATCAATTAAATTTAACGTCAGTAAGGATTCAATTAAACCAACACCGGCTAAAATAAAACTGAATGGAAGAATGATCATCAATGTTTCCCAGCTAAGTGGGACCATCGGAATATGTAAGGTAGGGAAACCGCCCGCAATCGTCGCTTCGGCATTGCCGGACATATCACGTAAAACTTCAACCACTGAACGACTATCAAGATCAAGCCCGAGAACCAGTAAAGTCACAATAACAATGGCAGCCAGGGAGGCAGGAACCGCAACCGTCAACTTCGGCAGAAAATGGATAATCACCATGGTCAGCGTAATAAGAGCGAACATGATGTATAGAGGCTGCCCTGTCATCCATTCCAGTTCACCGTTTGCACCTATAGTTTTGAACTGCTGTAATTGAGCCAGGAAAATAACGATAGCCAGACCATTAACAAAACCCAGCATGACCGGAAAAGGCACCAGCTGAATAAACTTGCCCAGTCTAAGAACACCTGCACTCATCTGTATCAAACCTGTTAGCGCAATCGCCGCAAACAGGTATTCAACACCGTGTAAAGAAACCAGTGAAACCATGACTACGGCCATCGCACCGGTAGCTCCCGATATCATACCCGGTCGCCCGCCAAAGATAGCCGTGATAATGCCCATCATGAAGGCACCATATAGCCCCACCAGAGGATCGACACCGGCAACGAATGCAAATGCCACAGCTTCTGGAACTAACGCCAGAGCAACCGTCAGGCCGGAAAGCACATCATTTTTGATACAAACCTTTCCGGGACAGGATAACTCGAACATGTAGTTGCCTAAGGAGATTAAAAGAGGCGCGGATTCTAACGAAATATATTAACAATTGCTAATATAATATAACGTGTTAATTTACAATCAATCCGTTAACCTTGTGGATTCGGATTAAAAATAGTTTTTTCTACAGGCTGAGCACTTCTCTCCAACAATATTTTATTAATCGCTTATGAGTTATCTGCAACATATTCAACAATGTAATTTATATCAGTCCAGCCATTTTATAGCTTTCAAAGTAGATGGATTACAGTTGGGTGAAGTTAAACCTTCTTTCGCTGAGAAACTTATTCAAATCTCAGGTCATTTCAGTATAGATAATCATGATTTAAACTGGAATCCTCCAGCAACCGGCTTCACTGCTTTTAATCAGTCAATGGAAGAACTGACACGCAGGCTATTAGAAGAAAATCTGTTACCCTATTTTCACGATGAACTGTATCCAGTAACAAACGGAAACCGTGAGCAGCCGACTTTTCTGATGGATCGTGCACTCGTTCCATACTTTGGAGTTGCTGCTTTCGGTCAACATATGAATGGCTACGTTTTACTTAACGGAGAAAAACATTTGTGGATTAGCCGGCGTTCTCAACTAAAGCGACATGCCCCCGGATTGTTAGACAATCTTGTCGCAGGAGGCCTGCCATGGGGCTTGAAACCAGAGGAAAATCTCGCAAAAGAATGCTGGGAAGAAGCAGCAATACCTGCTGAACTGGCTGCTCAGGCAAAACATGTGAGTAATATTTCCTATCGCTGTGAAACTGAACTGGGGCTTAAACCCGATACCATGCTGTGCTACGACCTTGAGTTACCCATCGATTTTATTCCGCGTTGTACAGATGGCGAAGTGGAAAATTTTGAGCTCATGTCACTCGAACAGGTAGCTCAAATTATTCAGCAAAGCAGTGAATTCAAACTCAATTGCAACCTGGTCATTATCGACTTCCTGATCCGTCATGGATATATTACCGAAAATCATGCTGAATACTGCGAGTTAACTGAAAGCTTAAATATCACTCACTAATCTAACCAATTGTATGCACTAACTCGGCCAGAGAATGGGCACACACCAGCGGTTCAGATTCATTATGACCCATGTGTTTTGAGATTTCGCTCATCGAAAAGATACCGTGTAACTGACCATCATCAACAACCAGAATATGGCAGCAATTCCATTCATGCATCGTGCTAATAACGTGCCCTACTTTTGCAACTTTGATAGTACTCCAGTCCACCACTTTAATATCTTTTCGCGGAGTCATGACCATGCCCACCGTGATTTCACTGTGTTTAACTCCACTTTCCTGCGCTAACTTTACCGGCAGATCACCCAGAATATCGCCGCTTGTTATTTGACCTTTCACTGTAACCATCAGGTCATTGGCGCTTGAATCTGAATCTGCATCATCGATAACCAGTAATAAATGAATACCCGAGTCTCTCATCAGTTTCATCGCATCATCAATGGATGTATGTGCCTTGATAACAGCCGGTCTATTGTGCGTAAAATCAGTGAAAACGTGGGTTGCCAGATCCTCCATCTGAACCCGTTCTGGCAACTGCAGAGGACATTCAGAAAAATCTGCTGTGCTTAAAACTGTGTAATGCCGGTGATGAGAATCATCTACTTGCATAATTATCCCCATGAATTATGTATTGATATGATAATTAATTTTACTCGTTATCTTTTGGGGTTAATTTGTGTATCTTCTATAAAAGTATAGGTAGTTGATATGGGTCAACATTTAACTGTCATCAACATTATTGCAAGTGTTACCACCAACACTTTGGATAATGTCGCTCTTCATCATGCCTCAAATTATTAACCAGTAACGCGACTATGAGCATGATAAAGGCACTGGAAAGTATTGGAGTCAATGTATACATAAACCCAAGATCCTGTACCTGTTCACCCCCTATAATTGCAATCAGCGCAGTGGCACCACCCGGAGGGTGAATGGTTTGCGTAATATGCATCAACACAATCGAAAATGAGACTGCCAGCGCTGCCTGAAACTCTATGGGTATATTCAGATACTGGGCAATAACCACACCGGTCAATGCAGAGATAAAGTGTCCCCCTAGTAAATTTCTCGGCTGGGCATAAGGCACGTGAGGTGTTCCATAAATCAGAACGGCCGAAGCTCCAAATGATCCAATTAGAAAGATATTATCTGTAGCGGAAATGGGTAGTAACTGATTAAAGAAAGCAACCAGTAAAATACCCAAAAAAGAACCTACCCATGACCAGAAAATCCAGCTTAGCGAATGGCGTGCGCCACACTTTCCCAGGCCACGCATTCTGCTGAAGTATTTGGCTAAAGTTTGTTTCATTGTTTAATCACCGATTCAGGATGCAGCTTTCTATATTATGTGCTTTAGTTATATAACCACTATGTAGAAATATTTTTAATAAATTATCATAACTATTTGTATTTATTGATATATTATTTTTCCATGTATCCAGTTTTTTGTAGCCATCAAGGGTAGAAACTAAAACATCATTATCGATATTCGGTAAAAAATCATGGATGGTATTTGCTATTTGCATTGAAGGCATATCGATAATATCGGTCATAGCTTGCTGATAAGCAACCAGAAAAGCTTCGGCCATATCAGTTTTTAACCACTCACGAGTTGCACATAAACTGCTGAAAGCTATTGGCCCAATTGCATCACCGATAGAGGCCACCATAAAACCCTCGCCATCATTTTCCAGTTGCTGTGGTGCAGGACCCTGCTGATGAACATAAGCCCCCTGTCCGGAGCGAAAAACCTGATCCATTTGCTCGACATTACCTGCATCGATAACATTCACTTTATCAAAATCTGCACCATTCAAAAACATCGCATAGCGCAAAGTAGCATGAGGTTGAAACAGGTGATCAACCAGAACATCCTGCCCTTCCAGGTCACTCCACTGGAAATTTTCATTCTTCTCGCGGGCTGTCAGGTAAAAACCATCACGATCATTGATAGAAGCGAAATGAACTATATCCACTTCTTCTCCTTTTTCTAATGCCGCAAAACTAACGGCAGGTGCAGACTGAGATAAATGAGCAGTACCAGCACGCAGATTTTGATCGATGGGATTGTCAGGGGTCGCAACCGTGTAAACGGGCTCTAATCCCTGTTTACTTAAATAGCCACCTTTGATGGTCATCAACAGGGGGGCATAAAATGCGCTGTGGCGTAAAGCCATGATGTTAATTTTCGCCATTAACGATTTAACCTCACAAGTTTAAAAGATGCAGCACGAAGGACACGAAGAAAACCCTTATTAAAGTTTCAAATTTAAATATAACTGTGTTAATTAACTGTTTAATAAGTTAATTCATCGATGAAATATTTCATTCGTCGTATCCTTCGTGCCTTCGTGGTAAAAATGTTATTTAATCTCTTCGCCCGGCTTGAACCAGCGCAATTTATTATGTAATTCAACAACTTCACCCACTACAATCAGGGTTGGTGCTTTCACATTATTCTTCTGTACCAGGCCAGCTAAAGTATCCAGATCACCGATAAATACGCGTTGGTCTGGCGTTGTGCCTTTTTCTATCAGCGCGGCCGGTGTTTTAGCATCACGCCCGTATTTCTTTAACTGATCACACAACGACTGAACATTATTCAGCCCCATATAAAATACAACCGTCTGGTTTTTATGCGATAACATTTCCCAGTTCAAATCACTGGTGCCATCCTTCAAATGACCGGTCACAAAAATACAGGCCTGGGCATAATCACGGTGAGTTAATGGAATACCCGCATAGGTTGTGCAACCTGATGCTGCGGTAATTCCGGGCACTACCTGAAACGGAATATCTTCATCAATGAGTTCAGCAATTTCTTCACCACCGCGTCCGAAGATAAAATTATCACCACCTTTCAGACGCAAAACCCGTTTACCTTCTTTGGCTAGTCTCACCAGTAACTGGTTGATGTTTTCCTGTGGAATAGCATGGTTGGATCGTTCCTTACCCGCATAAATGCGTTCAGCATCACGGCGTACCAGGTCCATAATCGGATCTGAAACCAGTCGATCATAAACAATCACATCGGCTTTTTGCATCAATCGCAAAGCCCGAAAAGTCAGTAAATCCGGATCACCCGGCCCGGCACCCACCAGAAAAACTTCACCTTTATAACCGGGGTCTGCATTCGCTTCACCGATCAGTTTTTCCAGTAGCTGGCGAGCATCATCATTTCGACCGGCAAAAACATGCTCTGAGACGGGCCCTTCCAGAATCGATTCCCAGAATTTACGACGTTCTTCCACTTTAGGAAAAGTCTTCTTAACATCGTTTCGATAGTGATCAACCAGCGTAGCGAGTTTGCCATAAGCCGATGGGGTACAGCTTTCAAGGTTCGTTCTGATCAGCCTGGCCAGTACCGGTGAGGCCCCCCCGGTAGAAACAGCTATTTGCACCGGATCACGATTAATAATTGAAGGCATGATAAAACTACACATATCGGGGTTATCAACCACGTTACAGGGTATTTTCAGTTCTAAAGCTTCAGCAGCAACCTGTTCATTAACCGGCTTTTCACTGGTGGCAGCGATCACTAAAAAAGAATCTGTTAAATCACCATCCTGAAAGGGTCTGTCGATCCATTGAATTTTGCCTGCTTCATTAAAGCGACTCATTTCATCACCTAAAACCGGTGAAATGACAGTCACTTGTGCTCCCGCCATGAGCAGCAGATCGGCCTTACGTGATGCGATACCACCTGCTCCAACGATGGTACAGACTTTTTCTTTTAACTCATAAAATATAGGTAGGTAATTCATGCTTCACCGGCTTTATAAAGAACAATAATCAGAATATAAGCGATTAATTATATAAAATTTTTTTGTTTACCGATAGATAATAAACACATTCGTTATGTTTGAAGCCGCTGCAGGTGCTCACGCAATGGATCAGTCAACGGTTTAAGCTTCTTACGCATCACCGAACCCAGTGCATCAGTCAATCCAAAGATGGGAAATAAAGTCACCTCTCCCATTTGAGCTAACACCAGTATCGCTCTGAGTTGATCACGACATTGTGGACAGGCATTAAGACAGGACTGCAGTTGCTCATCATCCTTATTCATTAACCAGACCTGTGCTAACTGCTCAGCTTCTTTAATCGTTCTTTGCTTAATTTCTGCCAGGGGTAATTTCTGATTATAAGCTGTAAAAGCATTAAACAGAGATACGATAGTATCCTGACTGGCCGCTTTATCTAAAACACGAACGATGGTTTTAAGAAACTTTTGACCGGGTTCGGATAAATACCTGAGTAATTGAATGGCATACACATTACCTGCCTGTTGCAACTCAGACAGCTGATTCTGGACTTCAATAAATGACTGGTGAGCCTGATCCTTTTCAGGTAAAGCATCGGGTAAAGAATGCAAAAAACCAACATACAGGCTGTGCTTTCTTTTTGCTCGTTTCCACAGGTCATTTTTTTCACCTTCGGTCAGTAGTTCAGGCTGAAGGCACAGCCTGACTGAATCGATCATATCTCTGTGTTCAACTTCAAACGGTAAAAACTCAAGTAAGAACTCTGCCAGTTCACGGGCCAGATCTGATTCTGCAATTTCCTTTTTTTCCAGAAGTCGACGGGCATTTTCTGAAGAAGGATGAGCCCACCAGGCATGACGGGCAATTTCAGGCGTTAAAGTTGGGGCATGTACAACCGCGACCACGGCTTCCTGCTCACCAAGCAACAGTAACTGAGCCAGACTCTCTTCCTGACGATCCTGCCCCATACGTGCCCAGCGTTTGATATAAACCGGGTAGCCACCTGGAGAACCCATAATTTTATTGGATAATAATTCCTTCACCAGGCGAATATATTTGTCATCCCTGCAGCCAGGATTAAGCTGAACTTTCGCATCACCTTTACTGGATAATGCATACACAATCATTTTAGATTCATCGATGCGTACCGCTTTTAAATCCTGAGCCAGTAAAACGTTTAAGCGCAGGTTGTCTTCGTTTGATAGTTGCATAATGTATTGTATATATTTATTAACCGCAGAGGACACAGAGGTATGCAGAGTTTTTTAATGTTTTAAAACTTTTTAAATTAGCAAGGTTAAAGGGTCTACAAAAAATCCTTAATCTACAATAAACCTATATTTCCTTTGCGTAGCTCTGCGTCCTCTGCGGTTTAATGCTTCTAATTTAATTGAATCCGGTCTCCCCACGGAACCGGGGCTTTTCCTTTTACCAGCCAGGTAACCGGGTAGCTGGCTTCAATTTCCGGAAACTTACCTTCAGCATCGGTAAAATAAACCAGTAAATCCGGTCTGATATCATTCTGCTCTACCCACTCGAATACAGGATTAAAATCGGTACTGCCTCCACCCATAATACGCCCGGGTAACTGACAGTATTCCCAGGCTTCAAAAACCCAGGGGCTATCCCCGGTAATTTTTGAATCACAGCTCAGGAATGTCACCCTGGCTCTTACCTGGGACTTTAACGAATCCACTTCGGCAATAAACTCATTCAGCTCATCACGTTTAATCGAACCACTCACATCTATAGCCACCACAATATTCATTTGCGGACTTCGTAAACTGGGATAAATAGCCGGATCACCACGACGACTGGACGGCCGGGTATAACTGTAATCATCACGAGAAAGACTGTTCATAAAACGCGCTAATAAAACTCGCCAGGGCAAAGTCGGCTGTAGAAAGAAGTCAATCATTCTGGCCATGCCATCAGCCAGTTTTCCCGCTTGCTGTGCCTGCTGGGCAGCCCCGGCCAGACGTTGCTGCCACTGCACATGCAGATCATTTTTTTCTGCTTCTGTCAGCGGCTCTGGTTGAGCTGACTGCTCTGAACCATCAATAGTTTCATCCGAAGAAGGTTGTGTCTTTTGCGTATCTGTCTGCTTAGGTAAACTTGACTTTCCTGGTTCAGATTTATTTTCCTGTTCATTTTCAGGTCGGTCATCTGTTTTTTCTGTTGGATTATCACCTTCAGATGACTGGTCATCAGGTTTGACCCGGCCTTCACCACCCGATTGAGATTTCTGATCTTTTTGATCTAACGGATTTTGCTGTTTATCCTGCCCGCCTTCAGTTTCATCCTGCTTGTCATAAAGGTGCTGATCCAGAGTTTCAGACTTGTCATTATCTTTAATCATTGGATAAATTTCTTCGGCCGTCATGCCTCGATACTCTCTCAGCATCAATGAACCTGGGGGTGGTTTTAAGCCTTCATCCTGCAATATCGGATTTATCGCATAATCACAGGCTATATCCCAACGATGCTTTACGCGGTGTTCCCTGCGTGCAAAATGCGATAAAGCACAGTGCAGAGCTTCATGAGCCAGTACGAACTGCGCTTCATCCGTTTTCAGCTCCTGGATATATTCAGGGTTGTAATAGAATTTCTTTGCATCCGTGCCCGTGGTCGCACACCATGAGGGATCGGCAGCCTGTAATGGCAGACGTAACACTAAAGCACCCAGAAAGGGTTTATCCAGAATAAGACGGGTTCTCGCTGCACTGAGCTTGTTTTCGATGTCTTCCAGAGAGGAGTCAGACACGACGTTAATTGTACAAAATCAGGTCAGCAATTGAGTCCGCCCAATCAGCAAATTCGGCAACTTCAAACAGCTCATTTCCAATTGCCCGATGCATGTCTGACACCAGCATCACGCCCATTTCACGTTGTGGGAAACAACTGGCATATTTCAGGATATTGCCAAATACTGTATTCGCATTATCGGTTCCCTGGGCACGAATCGCACGTCCTACCAGCGCTGATGCCACGGCATACTGCAAATCGATTTCTTCAGGAGCCTTGATATCCTCACCCGACAGAATCTTGTCCAGATCCGGCATTTGATCCAGGCTCTCAATAAAAGCATGGCATTCAATACCCGCCGCCTGACCGACACAGGCTTGCAGTGAACCCAGTAACAGGTTTGGTAAATCAATAAATTTTTGCAATGCCCGATGTGAAAACTCCCAGGAACGAGGTGATGGAAAAGCCACCGGGTTATGCGCCGGATCAA
Source organism: Gammaproteobacteria bacterium (assembly GCA_024225395.1). Classification (GTDB taxonomy): domain Bacteria; phylum Pseudomonadota; class Gammaproteobacteria; genus JACNJF01. The sequence goes on along the minus strand of JAAEMR010000053.1, from coordinate 32,367 downwards.
AATCAAATAACAGTTCTGGTCGAAAACGTAAGAAACCAATGATCCGTTCATCGACTCCATTTTTATAAGCCCAGGCTACCCAGTCATCCAGGTTTAAATCAATTTCATAATGTGAAAATCGATTGGCCAGAGGTGCTGGCATCGCATAGGTAACACCCCGGTCACCCTGACGATTACCGGCAGCAAAAATAGCCCAGCCATCCGGAACCTGGTAGTTACCCAGGCGACGATCAAGAATTAACTGGTAAGCAGCCGCAGAAACAGAGGGTGCAGCCGAGTTAATTTCATCCAGAAATAAAATCCCTGACTCCCCGTGAATATCCTTATCCGGCAGCATGGAAGGCACAGCCCACTCCACCTTATCTTCATGTTTAAATGGAATACCGCGTAAATCACTGGGTTCCATTTGAGACAGGCGAATATCGATAACCGGCAAATTATGGTTAGTACCAATTTGCATCACGATTTGCGATTTACCTATTCCCGGTGGACCCCATAACATGACCGGCGTATGAAACCCTTTTAATGTCCCCAGTACTTCTTCTTCAAGAACTTTAGATAAGTGAGCCGGACGCATTAAAAGCCCGCCTTAGCGTACAGCTGTTTGGCTTTTTCAGGGTCTTTTTCAACACCATCACCGCTGTCATACATCATCGCCAGTGTAGTCAGAGACCCTACCAGTCCCTGGTCGGCAGCTTTAGTGAACCATTCAACGGCTTTTTCACCATTCTTTTCTACGCAATCACCGTCCATGTACATAAATCCAAGACCATGTTGAGCCACGGCATGCCCCTGCTCTGCTGCGGCTTTCATCCAGTCAAAGGCTTCTTTTTCTTTTTTCACCATGCCCAGTCCATTCTGATACATGATAGCGACTCTGTGCTGTGCATCAGGATCACCCTTTTCAGCGAAAGGCACTAAAAATTGAACTGCCCGAGCGAATTCTTTGGCTTCAAAAGCGGACATGCCACTAATAAAGTTCATATCAGTATTACTTACCATGTTTTGTACCTGTAAAAAATTTGCTGCAATTAGTGGTACAGGGATGTACCGTTCACGAAAATAAAGGATGCAATAATAAGCATTTTTATAAATTAATCGAATATCCCTGATGAGACGTTAAAGCCGTATTATCACAGCTATTGGGGAATTAATAACCATTATTATCCTGATATCAAATTATCTATCCTCCCAATAGAGATATAATATTTATCGAATTATTTAGTATAATACGCAGCATTTTTAGGCATGTGGTAATTTTAACGGGTTACCAACATGGATTACTGATCTAATTTATTTATCTGATTTGAGGAAATTGTTATGGATCAAGCTTATCGCGACGCAACAACTAAAATGGAAGACATGGGTGTACAGGAGCAATACATTATCGGCTGGCAAGGTGGATACCTGGGTCATCCAGAAAGAGAAGAACAATCTTTAAATGATGCCTACTCTGCTGGTTTTGAAGACGGTACAGAAAAGAATGAAGATAACTTCGCTAACTGGAAGTAATTCCTCAGTAGTTAACTAGAAAAAAGCGGATCCAGACTGGATTCGCTTTTTTTTTGCACGATATCTTAACTGTGATGCCACAATCTCCCGAACAGATTTTTCTGGACTCTCCCTATCTCAGGCGAATTACCCGACTGGCTGAATCTCAGCTGACGTCTATTGATCAGTACCTGCAAACTTTATTGCAACAGGATGCTGATAATCTCAATAAAACTCACTTCTTCCATGATCGATTTGAAAATATTTTCCTGGAAAATTGTGAAAACTCAGAGCTAAACAACTTAATGGCTGAAAGCCTGGGTTTCTGCGCAGAACTATTACAAGTAACTGAAGAAGAACTGGATATTGGATACTGGTTTAACTTAATGGCACCCGGACATGTAACCACTTTACATACCCATGATAATTTAAACGAATTAATTTCAGGCGTGGTGTATTTAACCGTACCCGAAGATTCAGGTGACCTGGTTTTACAGACTGATTCTGAAGAAATCAGTTTAACACCGGTTACCGGCAATTATATTTTCTTCAACCCGGAAACCCCTCACCTGGTTACAAAAAACAACTCATCATCACACAGATTATCCATCGGCATGAACATTGGATTGAAACAAGACCGAATAGACTGGAAGAGAATGTAAATCTACGTCAGGCTTTCTGACCATCGGATAATTGAACCACAGTTTTGTGACTTTTTTGGAAAATTCATAGCTGACTTTATTGATATATGCCAGTGTTGATAACATTCGCTGTTCGATATAATTTTGTATTATCTCAAACAGGAAGTCGCCTCTGAATGAAAAACAGATTCAACCCAGCTCTTGTTCCGGCAATTATTTTAACCACTCTTTTAATGACCGGCTGCGGCAGTAGCAGTGATAACAGTCCCGCTGCTGATACAGGTAGCTCACTGACAGCAGAGCAGCAACTGGGGAAGAAATTGTTTTTTGACGTCAGTTTATCCAGTGAAGGGAATCAATCCTGCGCAGACTGTCACTCACCTACCAGTGGTTTTGCCGATCCGGTTGCTTCTCAAGCTGCTCCCGTTTCAGAAGGGTCTGTCGCTGGAAAGTTTGGAAACCGCAATGCACCGACCTCTTCCTATGCCGCATTTATACCTGATTTTTCAATGACAAACTCGGTAACCATTGACGGAACGACATCTAACTACCAGGGTGGACAGTTTCTAGATGGTCGTGCTGTGGACCTGGTGGAACAGGCCAAAGGTCCTTTTTTAAACCCGGTAGAAATGAATAATCCTAACGCTGAGGAAGTAGTTACTAAGGTTTCAGCTGCCAGTTATGCCAATGACTTTACAGCTGTCTACGGTGCAAATGCCTTTGATAATACGAATGAAGCTTATACCAATATTGCCACGGCAATTGCATCTTTCGAAGAATCTCATGAAATGAATCCATTTACTTCGAAATTTGATGCATGGCGGGTTGGGAAATACATACTGACTGCTTCTGAAAATCGTGGCTTAGAGTTATTTATGAGCGGTGCAAAATGTGCAAATTGTCATACTATTAGCCGCCCACCCAGGTTTGCAGCTGATTCAGGTACGATTTTTAGTGATTTCAATTATTTCAACATTGGCGTTCCAGTTAATCCAGATAATCCATCCTCAGGTATTGACGTTGGTCTTGCCGCAAACTCGAATATTGACCCTGCTGATGTTGCTACTTCAAAAGGTAAATTCAGAACACCCACGTTACGCAATATCGAATTGACAGCACCATATATGCATAACGGTGTTTATCAAACCCTGGAAGAAGTTATCAGGCATTATGATATCAGTGTAGCGGATTACATAAGAGAACCTTCTCAATCATTATTTTTTACGCCAGAAGTAGAAGAAAATATAGCCGAAGAGTTGAAAACAACTCTCAGGCTCGATAATGATAATTCAGATGGCATTACCGATTATGAAGATCTGGTGAACTTCATGAAAACACTGACAGACGGATATATGTAATTTATAAAAGTAACTGAAGAGCATACAAAACTCGGCCGCTTACGAGCCGAATTTGTTAGCCGTTTACTTTCTCTAGACTTTGCTGCCAACTCTTCCCGGTAAGATTCGGTAAGATAATTTTCTTACTGCGACCTACTTCATTTTCATACCAGCCCTTATCATGCATATGAGGTTCAGCTTCATAGCACCACCATAAACCATCTTCATCCATGGCCACCCAGCGAGCCCATTCTGGAAAAATATAATCAGGCATCAGCGTAATTAAATTCTCTATATTAATATTTTTCTTTGTGACATAAAAAAACCCGCAACAGCGGGTTTTTAATATTTAGCAATAGTCTACTGATTTTTTTCTTTGTAGTTGGTAATTGCTGCAGCAATCGCATCTTCAGCCAGAACAGAACAGTGTATCTTAACCGGTGGTAAGGCCAGTTCTTCAGCAATGTGAGTATTTTTAATTTCTGCTGCTTCATCCAGCGTTTTACCTTTAACCCACTCTGTAACCAGTGAGCTTGAAGCAATAGCTGAACCACAGCCATAAGTTTTAAACTTGGCATCTTCGATAATACCGTTATCACTGACCTTGATTTGCAGTTTCATCACATCACCACAGGCTGGTGCTCCAACCATACCGGTGCCTACATTGTTATCTTCGTCAATTACGCCGACGTTACGCGGATTTTCATAATGATCCAGTACTTTTTCGCTATAAGCCATTTTTTGATTACCTCAATTGTTTAGCGTTAATGGGCAACCCATTCAACAGAATTTATATCAACACCTGCTTTGTACATATCCCAAAGCGGTGAAAGTTCGCGCAGTTTAGTCACCGCCTTTTTTACCAGTTCAATGGTGTAGTCCACTTCTTCGATAGTGGTGTATCTACCCAGCGAAAAACGGATTGAACTGTGTGCAAGCTCATCATTACGTCCCAGTGCTCTCAATACATAAGAAGGTTCAAGACTGGCAGAAGTACAGGCAGATCCAGAAGAAACAGCCAGATCACGTAAAGCCATGATTAACGATTCGCCTTCGACAAAATTGAAGCTGATATTTAAATTACCGGCAATACGTTGTTCCATATCACCATTCAAATAAACCTCTTCCATATCGTTCAGGCCGTTATAAAGACGATCACGTAACATGCGAATACGCTCATTTTCAGTAGCCATTTCTTCTTTGGCAATGCGGCAAGCTTCACCCATGCCGACTATCTGATGCGTTGCCAGGGTACCTGAACGTAAACCTCTCTCATGTCCACCACCGTGCATTTGTGCTTCAAGACGAATTCTTGGTTTACGTTGAACATAAAGCACACCAATGCCTTTCGGGCCATACACTTTATGACCGGAAAAAGACATTAGATCAACCTTAAGCTCGGACAAATCTATCTTTACTTTACCGGCAGACTGGGCTGCATCTACATGAAAAATTATTCCTTTTTCACGACATAATTCACCAATGGTTGCGATATCCTGTATCACGCCAATTTCATTATTTACATGCATCACAGAAATCAGAATAGTGTCATCCCGAATGGCTGCTTTTAGTTTTTCCAGATCAATTAAACCTGTATCTTCCGGTTCAAGATAGGTCACTTCGAAACCTTCACGTTCCAGTTGACGAGTCGTATCCAGTACCGCTTTATGCTCTGTCTTTACAGTAATTAAGTGATTTCCCTTTTTCTTATAAAAATGCGCTGCGCCTTTTATAGCCAGGTTATTCGATTCTGTTGCACCACTGGTCCAGATGATTTCACGTGGATCAGCATTTATTAAATCAGCAACCTGCTTACGTGCCAGTTCGACTGCTGCTTCAGCTTTCCAGCCAAATTCGTGACTACGAGAAGCCGGGTTTCCAAATTGACCTTCTATCGTCAGGTATTCACACATCTTCTCAGCAACACGCTCATCCATCGGCGTCGTTGCACTGTAATCAAGATAAATAGGAAGTTTTACATTACTCATAAATAATACTCGTTAACTTTAACTCTTCTAAAAAATAAATTTCTAGGCAGCTGAACGGCGATTTAAAAATCGACCGTACTGAACGTCCTGTTTTTTAACTAATTCACTAATTTGGGGACGGTTTACATATTGATCAAGTTTTATTTCACCTAAAAAATGATGTAAATCACAGGTAAGATCGTACCAGAGCTTATGAGTGATGCATTTATCACCATGATAACAATCTCCCCTTCCACCACATTTTGTAAAATCCAGTTTTTCATCGACCGAATCAATGATATCAGCAACCGATATATCACTGGCAGATTTAGCGAGTCGGTATCCGCCACCGGGACCACGCACACCTTCCACCAGGCCATTGTTGCGTAACTTTGAAAACAATTGTTCCAGGTAAGAAAGGGATATGCCCTGACATTGCGAAATGTCCGCTAATGTAACCGGACCCACCTTTTCATGTAGCGCTATATCCATCATCGCTGTTACAGCATAACGGCCTTTTGTTGAAAGTTTCATACGCACCTCGTTAATTCCTGACTAATTTAGTCAGGAATTTATCTGAAGCACTTGTTTGCGTCAAGAAATATTTATCCTAAAAATAGGGAACTATAATTAAATGCTTTATTTTCAGATAGTTAAAGAAGTTAGTTAAAGCAAAAATTACTAACATTTAAGCCGTTTTACATTTGATACTGGATGAAAATAATGCCCCTGATGAATGCAGTAACCCAGCCATTTATACAGAAAGCGGTTTAACTTCCATTTTTGCTGTAAGTCTTTCCCGCTGTAAATACGATGATGTTTTCTATCCAGCCTGTCCTGTACTTCAGCTATTCGAGCATCATGATAAATCTTCAGGTGCATATCGGGTTGATAAATCAATTTATCATTTTGTCTAAATTGATAGGTCATTCGTAACATGGTGGTATATTTACAGCGTTCCGTGACCGACAGATAAAGATCCAGATGGCCTGCAGATATGGATATCATTTCATCGGCTATATCCAGATCCGGGACAATTCTTTTTAGCCTCAAATAATTATGTTCATATAAATCCATCAAACCTGAAAAGGTTTTAGGTTTGATTATTTGACCGGTCCTGACTGATTCAAAATCAGCTATCATACTGCATCACTTCTCTCTGCATTAAAATAAGGTTACGCCTGAAACTAGTATAATGATTCACGTCATCAAAGCTATCCTTGAAAAGTGTCACAGTCTGATGTTTTGATGTTGTTCCAGTTTGTAGCATAACAAACCAGCGAGTCATTCTTATGTTTACTTTTTGTATGGGAAAGCTGCTCATTGACTGACCATCATGCACTATTAGTTGAGCCGTAGATTCCCTGATCTCGAGTGTTAATCCGTTAGGCCACTGATTAATGACCGAATACAAACTAAAAAAGATATAGGTCAGGAGAATAGAGAGAATTAAGGACGGTAGAAACCAGAGCTCAGCCCGGTATACAAAAAGGCTGGCAAAAAACATCAACAAAAAAGTAATTTCCAGGCTTAATATAATCCTGGAATAACGAACCTTATAGAGCCGCACACTGGCGGATTTTATCGGCAATTTCATTAATATGCTGTTCCGTAGCTGAAACCTGACCGAGCAGTAACTCGACTAATTCCTGATCAGGATATTCCAAAATTTGATAAAAATCTTCACGTTCTCGCTCATCAAGATCATTATATCCATGCTGTAAAAATTTTTGCAGGAAAACGTCCAGTTCCAGCATGCCACGGCGACATTGCCATTTTAATGCTGACAGAGTTTCGTATTTATCCATTTGTCGTTACAGCTTCTTTTGAACCATACGTTCCTTGATCCGGCCTATCGCTTTAGTCGGGTTTAAATCTTTGGGGCAAACCTGCACACAATTCATGATGGTATGGCATCGGTAGAGTTTATAGGCATCGTCCAGTTGATCGAGCCGCTCGACAGTCGCTGCATCTCTGCTATCTTCAATAAACCGGGATGCCTGTAATAACGCAGCCGGTCCCAGGAATTTATCGGGATTCCACCAGAAAGACGGGCATGAAGTCGAACAACATCCACATAAGATGCATTCATATAAGCCATCCAGTAATTCGCGTTGTTTTGGAGTTTGCAGTCTTTCAACTTCCGGCTCCGGCTCTAATCCAATCAGGTAAGGCTTCACCGCTCGGTACTGTTTATAGAACTGTTCCATATCTATAATGAGATCACGAATGACAGGCAAGCCCGGTAAAGGTCGAATTTCAACAGGGTCTTTCAATTCAGACAGTCTGGTCACACAGGCAAGCCGATTAACACCGTCGACATTCATTCCGTCTGACCCACACACGCCCTCACGGCAGGACTTTCTGAAGCCCAAAGATGTATCCATTTTTTTAATAGTTAACAGCGCTTCCAGCAGCATCATTTCGGGATTTACATCCTTCAATTCATAAGTCTGAACGTAGGGGGCTTTATCAGTATCAGGATTATAACGATAGATATTAAATTTCATGGCTAGTACACCCTCTCTTTAGGGGGAAAGGTATCCACCGTTAATGGTTTAGTTCTGACAGGTTTATAATCCATTCGATCACCGTCCTTAAAATAAAGACTGTGTTTCATCCATTGCAAGTCATCCCGGGTCGGGTAATCAACTCGTGAGTGAGCGCCCCGGCTTTCATGCCTGGATGCAGCAGCAACGACGGTACACATCGCCACATCTACCAAATTTTCCAGTTCCAGTGCTTCTATGCGAGCCGTATTAAATGTTCTGGAAAAATCATCGATAAAAACATTGGGTAAACGATCACGAATTTTTTTCATTTCTTCGATACCCTGATCAAGTAACTCCTGAGTACGATAGACACCACAATATTCCTCCATCACTGCTTTCAGGTCATCTTTCAGCCCATCAACAGTCTCACCCTCTCCCTTTTTATCCCAGCGATGCAGACGGTCCATGGCTTTTGTTACGGCATCTTCATCCATCGGTAAACGGTAGGGATTTTCCTTCATGAAATTTATCATTTCATCGGCTGCGGCTCTACCGAATACAATAATATCGAGTAATGAATTGCCCCCTAAACGATTAGCACCGTGCACAGAAACACAGGCACATTCACCAGCAGCAAATAAACCCGGAACCGGTTCTTCAGGTGTATCTTTAACCGGCATAACAACTTCGCCTTTGCGATTAGTCGGAATTCCACCCATAAAATAATGGCAGGTTGGATAAACAGGAATTGGCTCTTCGATAGGATCAATGCCGAGGAATGTCAGGCAGGACTGGCGAATGCCCGGTAAACGTTTCATGATCGTTTCCGCACCCAGGTGATCAAGTTTTAGCATGACATGATCTTTATTCGGGCCACAGCCTCTACCCTCCTTAACTTCAAGATAAATTGATCGACTCACCACATCACGGCTCGCCAGGTCTTTAGCATTAGGCGCATAACGTTCCATAAAACGTTCGCCATCTCCATTTGTCAGGTAGCCACCCTCACCACGGCAACCTTCGGTGATTAACATGCCCAACCCGGCAATTCCGGTCGGATGAAACTGGATAAATTCCATATCCTGCAGCGGAATACCTGATCTTAGTACCATGCCCAAACCATCACCGGTATTGATCAGTGCATTGGAATTGGTTTTATAGATTTGCCCTGCTCCGCCGGTGGCTAACAGCGTGGTACGGGCTTCAATTAGCATCGCTTCACCCGTCTGGATGCTCACGATGATAGCGCCGAGAATGACACCGTCTTCATTCTGGATTAAATCCGTCGCAAAGTACTCATCGAAAAAATGTGTTTTTGCTGCAATATTTTGCTGGTACAACGCATGCAACATCGCATGCCCGGTTCTATCAGCGGCAGCACAGGTTCTGGCCGCCTGCTTTTCACCAAAATTCTGGCTTTGACCACCAAAGGCTCGTTGATAAATTTGGCCATTATCAAGACGCGAAAAAGGTACGCCATAATGCTCCAGTTCATACACCAGTTCAGGTGCTACCCGGCACATATATTCAATAGCATCCTGATCTCCGAGGTAGTCACTACCCTTCACTGTATCAAACATATGCCAGTGCCAGTTATCCGGCATCACGTTAGCAATGGCCGCATTAACACCACCCTGCGCAGCCACCGTATGAGAACGTGTTGGAAAGACTTTAGATACCACAGCAACATTGGCATCGGCTTTTGAAAGTTGTAATGCAGCGCGTAGACCGCCACCGCCAGCACCGATAATCAAAGCATCAAATTTTCTTCTTATTAAACTCATGTGTATTAAACCTAAACCAGTAGCAGTGCACGTAAAAACCAGAAACCAGAAGCAACCAGCATCAGTACTATTCCTGTCATCACCAACATTTTTATCCAGATAGGATGGATATAATCAAGAATAATATCGCGTAAGCCTATCCAGGCATGAAACAACAAAGTCACTATAAAAATGCTTAAAGCTGTCTGCATCCAGGGATCAGAAAATAGAGCGGACCATTGTTGAAAATTTGTCGGTTTTTCAAGCCAGATGATCATCGCCAGAATTACCGTGACAATTGCAATATAAATAGCCGTAAAGCGCTGGATTAACCAGGCTTGCATTCCCGAAAAGCCACTCATAACAACACCCCCAGCGATACAACAATAGAAACGAGCAAAGCAGCAACCAGTACGATGTATGAACTGTTATAGGAAGTCTGTCGATCCACGCCTATTTCGACATCAATTAACAGGTAGCGAATACCTGCAAACAGGTGATGTATAAACCCCCAGATTAATACGAAATAAAGCGGTAGAAACAGTTTGTAATCCAGATATTCCAGCGCCTGATTAAAGCCTTCTTCACTTTGCAGACTGAGGGCAAATAAATAGGTAAATATGGGAATAGAAAATCAAAGAATGAGTCCAAAGCCACGGTGCATAATAGAAATGAAACCTGGCATGGGTAATCTGATTTTCTTCAGATCAAGATAGATCGGGCGTCCATCTGATGACTGCATAATGTTGTCTCAATAATTTTATAGTAAGCTAATGAATTGTGCTTTCTATAAAATGATTAAGCTACAAAGTTGTGACAATAAGCTTATTCAATTATGCCAGCACAAATATAGACCTCTGAAAAAAGCAACATCCATCAGAGGCCTTTGATTGTTAGCTGTTAATTTAACAGCATAGGAATTAGTTTAGCGGATGGAACATAACCTTCTATTTTTTGACCTTCAGCCGTAAATAACGCCGGAGTGCCGCTGACACCCAGTTGATTTCCAATATTATAAGCGGTATCTACAAATTTTGCGTTATTACAATCTGAAGCAGGCAATTTCCCGGTAGCTACATCCTTCGCAATATCCATCGTTTGCGCTTTATCAGCACCACACCATACCTGTTGTAAAGTCTGATAACCCGGACCTCTTGCACCACCACGTGGGAAAGGAAAGTAACGCACTTCAATACCTGCTTTTTGAAGGTCAGGCACTTCTTCATGCAGCTTTTTGCAATAGGGGCAGGAAGTATCGGTGAATACATTTAGAACAGCTTTAGTTTCGTCAATTGCTGATGGATACACTGCCAGATCATTGACTGCAACTTTATCAATAACTTCTTTAGATACACTCCGACGGGATATTTCAGTCAGGTTTTCCTGAGTCTGAAGATCGATCATATCGCCAATCAAAATATACCGGCCATTGCCAGTCAGGTAGGCAATCTTTGAACCGTATTTAGTCTCATAGACACCATCCACGGGTGTTTTAACCGGGTCAGAAACGGGTACTGCACCGCCCAGACGCGATTTCAGCATTTTAGTCATGTCTTTGTTAGTATCAGAATCAGCCGCAAACGAAACTGACATGCAGCAGAGTAACCCTGCGGTTAAAAAATATTTCATTGGTTTCATAAATTTTTCCAGTTAATAATTTTATTGAATTTAAATTTTTGTATGACTATAGATAATTAGTCTCGATAGACTTGAATAAGTTTCAGCCAAACACGTATTTTGATTAGCTATTAATTTTTTCCCATACCAGAAGCCTGTTGTTTGCAGGCATCTCAAAATCTTCGGTGCATTCTAAACCAGATTGCCTGCCTAAGTCCTTCAACCATTCGAAATTTTTTATTCCACTGACCGGATCACGCTGTTTTAGCCATAGATCAAAACGAGCATTACTTTCTGATGTATAACGTCCATCATAATTGAAAGGTCCGTACAGCAGAAACACCGAATTTTGATGCATACAAAACGGTAATTTGTTAAAGAACTGTTCCACTGCATCAGACGACATAATATGAACCGTATTTGATGAATACAGAATATCATATTGCTGCTCAGGCCAGTCTCCTCTGGAGTCCAGTTCAATCGGAGAGAAAACATTGTCCAGACCACTATCGACTATCCAGGCCTGAATTGCCTGATGGTTTTCGATAAGGTCACTTGTCTGCCACAGCAAATCAGCATACTGCGATGAAAAGTAGACCGCATGTTGTCCGGTTCCACTGCCTATTTCGAGAACCGTGTTACGACCGTCAATATATTGTTCGAAAACCTGTTGAATGAATTCACGATTTTGATCACAGGATTCTGAATAGGGTTTATTTGTCATCAGCTTCTTTATTCAAATTTCTTAAATGTTTCAACTTCTCAGCGATACGAATTTCCAGACCTCGATCGACCGGCTGGTAATACCGGGTCACTGTCATGTCATCCGGAAAGTATTTTTCTCCTGCCGCAAAAGCATCACTTTCTTCATGCGCATAACGGTAGTCCTGGCCATACCCCAGGTCTTTCATAAAGCGGGTTGGTGCATTGCGTAGATGAACAGGAACATCCAGGCTGCCGGTTTCCCTGGCATCACTCATCGCCTGCTTAAAGGCCAGGTAAACTGCGTTACTTTTCGCAGCACAGGCCAGATAAACAACCGCCTGTCCTATAGCCAGATCACCTTCCGGACTACCCAGTCGTTCAAAGGTTAACCAGGCATTCATGCAAATTTCCAGCGCGCGTGGATCTGCATTGCCTATGTCCTCAGATGCCATACGTACTACCCTGCGAGCGATATACAACGGGTCGCAGCCTCCATCCAGCATTCGGCATAACCAGTACAATGCAGCATCGGGGTCAGAACCTCTTACCGACTTATGCAGGGCTGATATCTGTTCATAAAAAATATCCCCTTTATTATCAAAACGCCTGTGCCCCTGACTGACTACTTCAGTCACCTGTTGCACACTGATCAAACCTTCTATTTCGAGATCAGCCAGTATCTCGACAAAGGTTAAAACACGACGGGCATCACCATCGGCCGCTTTTATTAACATGGCTAAACCGTCATCGACAATTTTCAGCTTCAAACTGCCCAGACCACGCTGTTCATCCTGCAAAGCCAGTTTTACCAGCTCTTCCAATTCCTGCTCGGTAAAAGACTTTAACAGGTAAGTTCTGGTTCTTGATAACAGCGCATTATTTAATTCAAACGAAGGATTTTCCGTTGTCGCACCGACAAAGACGATGGTTCCATCCTCTATATGAGGTAGAAAAGCATCCTGCTGGGATTTATTAAAACGGTGGACTTCGTCGACAAATAATACCGTCACGCCACTAAACTGTTTGGCCTGTTCAATTGCAGCTCGTATATCTTTGACTCCGGATAAAACAGCAGAAAGGGATAAAAACTGGGCATCACTGTATTTGGCAATAAGCCTTGCCAGGGTGGTTTTTCCTGTTCCTGGAGGCCCCCAGAACAGCATAGAATGTAACTTGCCGGCTTCTATGGCCTGTCTTAAAGGTTTCCCGGGAGATAACAGGTGAGACTGTCCGACCATTTGCTGCAAAGTTTGCGGGCGCATCCTATCGGCTAAAGGCTGGTATGCCTGCTCCTCTGAAAACAAATCCTGCACCTTATCGACCTTTTTAAGTTACCCACCAACACCAAATACATCGACTCCGGGGGGAGGATTAAACTTGAATGTATCAGGTTTAAAAATCATATTTAGACGTTGATTTTCAAATGTAATTTGTGTGCTCTGGCCAAAACTATCACGTAATTCCATGGCCTTAATAACTTCACCTTCCATGCCAATATAAATTTTACTGTATTCCATATCTGATGTTCTGGGGATCAGTTCAATCCAGTATAAGTACTTATGATCACCAATTTCATTAACCTCAAACTCGGTTTCAACACGCTGCTGTTTCATTAACACCATGATTGGAGCGGTAGCCAGACTGGCCTCCATCGGTTTAACAGTCGCCTGATCCAGATCCACATCGTAAACCCATAACTCTTTACCATCTGCAATAATTTGTTGCTCATAGGGCTTTTCATAGATCCACAGAAACTTTCCGGGTCGCTGAATCGACACCTTACCCATCGACTGCTGAACTATTTTTTTATTCTCATCCAACAGGGTCTGCTTGAAATCGGCCTGTAAATTATCCAGTGAAGACATCGCTCTATTCAGGCGGTCCTCAACTTCAGTAGCCCAGCAAGGAGTAAAAATCTGGGCTAATCCCAGGCACATTATTAAAATACTTTTTTTCATAACCAAATATATAACTTAATGTTATAAGACGCATTTAATGGTTCTACCCATAAAAATATTAACCACCCATTCTGCAATAATATTAAACAATTATTTCATCCCTGGTGTTCTTCGTGACTCGACCATAGCTGCTGCATTGTTCTTCCTAAGGGCGTCCTGACCCGGTTCGTGGTGAGTTTTTAGTTTAATCTATTTTTACCGGCGGTGGTGCCAACACTTCACGGCTACCATTTGATTGCACCTGTGAAACCACGCCTGAATTTTCCATTTCTTCAATCATCCTGGCGGCCCGGTTGTAACCTATTTTCAGTCTTCTTTGCACATAAGAAATTGATGCTTTACGAGTTTCAGTCACTATAGCCACCGCTTCATCGTACAAAGCATCCTGATCAGCGCCGGTTGAACCTTTGGGTAATTCCCCGGGAAGAACAGTGCCCGTTTGTTCCTGTAAGACCCCCTCTTCGTAATTTGGTTTCCCCTGCTTTTTAATTTCAGCGACAACATCATGCACTTCATGATCATCCACAAAGGCACCATGAATACGTTCCGGCAAGCTGGTACCCGGTGGAAGGTATAACATATCTCCATGCCCCAGCAGGTTTTCCGCACCCATCTGATCCAGAATGGTGCGCGAATCAATTTTTGATGATACCTGGAAAGCGATACGGGTCGGTATATTGGCTTTGATCAATCCGGTAATGACATCTACAGAGGGTCTCTGGGTTGCCAGAATAAGGTGTATTCCCGAGGCACGAGCTTTTTGAGCCAGGCGGGCAATTAATTCTTCAACCTTTTTACCCACAACCATCATCATATCGGCAAACTCATCAACAACGACGACAATGAAAGGTAATGCCTTCAGGTTATCGGGTTCGGCATCGGGATCCATCAATATTGCCTGCTCACGATTAAAAAGAGGGTCTTTTATCGGTTCCCCGGCATCGATAGCTTCAGTAATTTTTTTATTACAACCCGAAAGGTTTCTTACACCAAGAGCCGCCATTAATTTATAACGACGCTCCATTTCTGCCACACACCAGCGTAGGCCATTTGCGGCGTCTTTCATGTCGGTAACAACCGGTGCCAGTAAATGAGGAATCCCGTCGTAAATACTCAATTCAAGCATCTTGGGATCTATCAAAATCATTCGTACCTGTTCAGGAGTGGCTTTAAACAGCAGGCTCAATAACATGGCGTTGACCGCAACAGATTTACCCGACCCCGTGGTACCGGCCACTAGCAAGTGTGGCATTTTAGCCAGGTCGGCGACTACCGCATCTCCACTGATATCTTTACCCAATGCCAGGGTAAGAGGAGAATGCGACTGATCATAAACACGAGATTTGAGGATTTCACTGAGAACCACAATTTCCCGCTGCTCATTCGGAATTTCGATCCCCATAAAGGGTTTACCGGGAATGACTTCTACCACACGAACCGCCATCACCGACAGGGAGCGAGCCAGATCTTTCGCCAGATTGGCAATTTGACTAACTTTGACACCAGCCGCCGGTAAAATTTCAAAACGGGTAATAACCGGTCCCGGATGAACAGACTCCACCTGAATTTCAATACCGAAGTCCAGGAGCTTAACCTCCAGTTGTTGAGACATCGCCTGTAATGCTTCTGTGCTATAACCCTGAGTTTTAGCCGGGGGTAAATCGAGTAAAGCAAGCGAAGGCATAGCCCCCTGCACTGCATCACTCTTAAATAAAGGAATCTGCTGCTCCTTGAAAACGCGATCAGACTGCTCAAGTTGCTTCACCACAGGTTCTATTCTGACGGGTTTTCTTTTCTCCTGTTTCACTTTCTGTTCGCTAAAAACCTGCTCTCTTTCATGACGTAATCGGCTACCGACACGTTTATCTTTTAACAGATAATATTGATCTATTAACTTATCTATAGCTATCAAAGTTACCTTACCGGTAAAATCTATAACCGCTAACCATGAGATACCGGTAAACAACGTCAGACCAGATAAAAACAAAGCCAAATGTAAAACCGTTGCTCCCAGGAACCCCATCACTTGTGAAAAATTAAGCCCGGTAATCTGTCCGAGTATGCCACCGGCATCCAGTGGCATAACGCCTTTACTCAGTGAAAAATGTAAGCTGGACAGAGCACAACCAGAAATTAATGTGAGCGCAAAACCACTCCATCGAACCGCCAGCATTTGATAGCGATCTTCGGTAGTTTTTAACCTGATTCGAACCAGAATAACGCCGTTATAAATCAGCATAACCGGCAAGAAAAAAGCCATAAAACCGAACAGGTACAGCATCAGGTCGGATAACCAGGCTCCAGCTGAGCCACCAAAATTAGTCGCCTGTTCATTCAACCCGCTATGAGACCAGGCGGCATCGGCAGAGTCATAACTCAATAAAGCCACCAGCATATAAAATGCCAGAGCGAATGATATCAACATGCCTACTTCACGCAGTCGCTTATCCAGCTGGCTAGTCAATATATTGCTATCAGTTTTATCGGGTGGTTGAGGTTTTGATTTTGCCTGAGCCAAAGGGGGCCTATTTAATTTAGTTTAAATTGATAATGCGGTTATTTTACAGTAACCCGAATAAAGCGAAACCTTGTAATTTAAAAGTTTGGCACTAACTAACAAAAAGATCATTCAACAGATAAATTCAAACCAGCTTAACACTCATTTTGATGTAAACTAGCTCGCAATTTATTGATAGAAACATTGTAACTAACTAGTTACCAAACTTTAATTTTACTTTTCCAGGAATTCCATTATGTCAGAAACCAAACATGCCAAGTGCCTTATTCTCGGTTCCGGCCCTGCAGGTTATGCAGCTGCCGTGTATGCTGCACGTGCTAACCTTAACCCGATATTAATCACTGGCATGGAATCTGGAGGTCAGTTAATGACGACTACCGAAATTGATAACTGGCCCGGTGATATCGAAGGAACAACCGGTCCTGATCTGATGGAACGTATGGAAAAACACGCCAAGCGATTCGATACCGAAACTATTTTTGATCATATTCATACTACGCATCTGGATGAAACACCAAAACGTCTGGTGGGCGATCAGGGCGAATATACCTGTGATGCTCTTATCATCGCTACCGGTGCCAGCGCGATGTACCTGGGTGACCCGAGTGAAGAAAAATTCAAGGGAAAAGGCGTTTCTGCCTGTGCAACCTGTGATGGATTTTTCTACCGGGGTCAAAACGTAGCGGTTATAGGTGGTGGCAATACCGCCGTTGAAGAGGCTCTTTACCTGTCAAACATTGCCAGCCATGTAACTCTCATCCACAGGCGTGACAGCTTACGCAGCGAAAAAATTCTGCAAACCCAGTTATTTGAAAAAGTCGAAAATGGCAACATGTCTATCGAATGGAACAATAATCTTGATGAAGTTTTAGGTGATGACACTGGTGTGACAGGATTACGCATTAAAAGTACCGTTGATGGTTCTACTAAAGACCTGGAGTTAACCGGTATTTTTATCGCGATAGGTCATAAACCAAATACTTCTATTTTTGAAGGTCAGCTGGACATGAACAATGGTTACCTCAAGGTAAAGAGTGGTACCGAAGGTGATGCAACTGCCACCAGTATTGAAGGTGTGTTTGCCGCAGGTGATGTGAGCGACCATATCTATCGACAGGCTATTACTTCAGCAGGCACCGGTTGCATGGCTGCCCTGGATGCCGAAAAATACCTGGACGCAAAGGAACTGGCTAACAATTAGTTATCCGTGGATCTGAAAGTAGAAATATTACAAAGCCTCACCGAAATCGATGAATTCGACTGGAATCAACTCGGTGAGGCTGACTACCCTTTCACCCGACATGAATTTCTAATTGCCCTGGAACAGAATCACTGCTTATTTGAATTTGGATGGCAACCCGTTTACTTTCTGATTCGTGACAAAAATGCAGTTGTAGCAGCCATAGCCTGTTACATAAAATCAAATGCCTACGGTGAACTGGTGTTCGATGATAACTGGGCGCAGGCTTATGAACGTTCCGGACAAAATTATTACCCGAAGCTGGTCAGTGCTATCCCCTACACTCCCGCCACCGGTCCACGATTTCTCATTCATCGTAATATTCACGACTCCGACCAGATTAAGCTATTAACCAGTCAATTAATTAAGATCATTAAACAGTTTTGTATTAGTCATCAACTCAGCGGCTGGCATTGTCTGTTTGAACGTGAGAGCACCTTAAAAACTCACACTGACGAGCAACTTCTTTTACGTTATGACTGCCAGTATCACTGGACTAATCAGTGTTTTCGGAATTTCGATGACTTTCTATCCAGTTTAAGTTCCAGAAAACGCAAAAATATTAAAAAAGAACGCGCTTCTGTATCCGATGAAAATTTAACCATCATTCAAAAATACGGTAACGACTTAAGTGCTGATGAATGGGACAGGGTTCATCAGTTATATGCAGCTATATTCGAACGTAAATACGGTACCGCAACTTTAACCAGGGACTTTTTTCAGACCATTGGCAGACAGTTAAAAAAACGTGTCATGGTGGTACTGGCTTTAAACGATAAACAGATTATTGCCGCCTCTCTTTTTTTCATCAGCGACACGACCTTATTTGGGCGCCTGTGGGGCTGTGATGAATTTTATAACCATTTACATTTTGAATGTTGTTATTATCAGGGTATAGAATACTGTATAAAAAATGATTTACAGCGCTTCGATCCGGGGGCCCAGGGAGAACATAAAATTAGCCGCGGTTTCCTTCCCACTCGCACCTGTTCCGCTCACTGGTTTCCCGATGAAAATTTTCATCAGGTGATTAAACAATATCTCAGCCAGGAAGAACAGATCATCAACGATTATTGTGCTGAACAACACAAAAAATCACCCTATAAAAAAACCGGGGAGATTGGATGATTCCCTGGTTAGACCCCGACCTGCCCGCCCAGTTTCCAGGTACCCGTCTTGCCAAGCTCGATCCCAACGGGCTACTGGCTGCTGGAGGGAGATTAAACATCCAATGGTTAAGCGAAGCCTATAAACATGGCATCTTTCCCTGGTTTAATGAAAATGAACCTATCCTGTGGTGGTCACCGGCACCCAGAACGGTACTATTTCCTGAAAACTTTAATATTAACCGGTCGTTGCGAAAATTCTTACGTAAAGACCTTTATCATATAACCACTGACCAGCGTTTCACTGAAGTCATGCAAGCTTGTGCAGAACCTCGAGATGGACAGCCCGGCAGCTGGATTAGCCCGGCCATGATCCGGGCATATACAGAGCTATTCAATGCCGGGCTGGCGCATTCTTATGAATGCTGGGATGCCAATAATGTCATGGTGGGAGGATTATATGGTGTCAGTCTGGGCCGGGTATTTTATGGTGAGTCCATGTTCAGTCATGCAGATAATGCTTCCAAATGCTGTCTGAAGGCACTGGTAGAATCCGGGGCATACCAGTTAATAGACTGTCAGATGAACACCCAGCATCTCATCAATATGGGAGCCACTGATATTCAACGAGATGAGTTTGAACAACTACTAAAAAAATTCACGGCCTGATATCTGTTTATTAATGCTGTATTTTTCTCTACCGACACACTGAAAAAAACCATTTCTGATCTCAGAATCAATTTGGCTAATGAGCTAATTGTGTATTGCAACGGTGTTCATGTACTTCGTGTAGTTCTTGATGAATTTGTTTTGACTTTTTCACTAATATAGATACACCCATTAAACGATTCATACTGCATTCAGCATCACCCCTGATAATGATTAAGTACAAACCATTTTGATCAATAAGCCGGCAACTATTTGCAGGTATTTAAGACAAATGGCTCATTCTTGATTTTAAACAGGGATCTAAAGATGAAAACAGTAAAATTATCCACTTTGTTAGCTTTTGTATTGAGTTCATTAATACTTTCTCCAGTTTATGCTGATTCAAATTCTTATAAAAAAGAACATCGTTATGACCAACGCCGAAATGACGGCAACAGACAGCATAACAAGCAACCGAAACAATACAGCCGGCAGCAACAAAAAAGCTCGCGGGTAACGAATAAAGATTCACACCCGAATCAACGCAGGCAGGGAAAAAGCCATAATCGAAAAACCTCTAATCAGGGTAAGCACCAACAACGTAGTTACTCAACCCATCGTAACAACACTCGGCCTAATAAAGGGTATTCGACAACACCACGATCAAATCATTACCCACGGAAACACAGCAGGGTTAAACCGGTAAACCGCCATTACTCCAGGGGTCATTATGGCCATAATAATCATTATCAAGTTCGCCATGGAAAACGCCTGTTAGTTGTTACTCCCAGGCACCGGACCTATCGTAATGTCTATGTAGTGAGACCTTATGGACATACTTATTATGGCTATGGACACTATATCAGTGACAACAATGCCTGGAGGTGGCTCACTTTTACCGCGATTACTCTAAAGCTATTGGACATGGTTGATGAGCAAGCGCAACGTGAACATGAAGAAGCTCAGATAGAGGCGACTACAGCAGATGTTGGGGAAAAAATTTACTGGGATACCGATGAAGCATCAGGTCATGTAGTGACCACCAGAAAAGGCACCAATAGCAGGGGTCAACAATGTAGAGAATATCAACATTCAATCACTGTGGGTGGTAAAACAGAAGAAGCCTATGGAACCGCCTGTTTACAGTCGGATGGTTCGTGGAAAATTGTTAACTAATCATATTTAGTCGGCGTAATAAAATGAAACGATATGCACCACGAAGTACACGAAGGTAGTTCATTATTTAGTAACCAGCTCTTAAAACTGTTGAAAATGGCTGAATGACTCAGTTTTGTTTACTGTAATTTGTTTTATTCCAGTGCTTCGTGTCTTGGTGGTGAAAAAATCTTAAAATTGATTGATTGTTGAAACTCGCTGAGTAGATACAGATCCATTTAATCAACAACAAGCGAGGATAATTTCCACATACTGACTAATCAGGAATTGGAGAAATACCCGGCGGAGTAATCAGCACATGAACCTCATCACCTATTTCAAACTCTTCACTACCCGTTGGGGAAATTAAAAACAATTCATTGCCATTTACTTTTACCCTGTATTCAGTAGATGCCCCGATATAAGCTCTGGAAAGCACTTTTCCCTGTAAAGAAGGTTCTGTGGTTGAGCGAATAAGTGATAAAGCTTCAGGTCTGATGGCTATCTGGGTTTTACCATCCGCATAGTGTTCTGAAGAATCAGCTGCTATTTCAATATCGCCAATCTTAATTTTACTTTCCCCGCCTACATTACTCACTTCACCTTCAACGATATTCGCATCACCCATAAAGGTAGCTACAAATTTTGAATCAGGATTGAGATACAAATGTTTCGGAGAACCCTGTTGCGCTATACCCCCTTCTTTCATCACCACCACTTCATCTGAAACGGCCAGTGCTTCATCCTGATCGTGCGTCACATAAACTGCCGTTACCGCCAGTTCCTGCTGCAGGCGACGAATATCTTCTCGCATCTGGCGACGTAGTTTACTGTCCAGGTTACTCAGTGGTTCATCAAACAACATGACTTTTGGTTTAAGGACCAGTGCTCTTGCCAGGGCAACTCGCTGTTGCTGTCCACCTGATAATTGATCAATAAATCGACTTTGATAACCATCAAGACCGACTGAGTCAAGTGACTCTTTAATTCTTTCAGTTCGTTCATTCGGTACAATGCCCATCATTTTCAGTCCATAGCCCACGTTTTCACCCACAGTCATGTGAGGAAATAAAGCATAGGATTGAAACACCATGCCTACATCACGCTGGCTTGCAGATAAAACCGAAACGTCTTCATCGCCCAAAAAAACCTGTCCTGATGTAGGTAGCTCAAGACCGGCTATTAAACGTAATATGGTTGTTTTCCCGCAACCGGAAGGTCCTAAAAGTGTTGTTAAGCTTCCGGGTTGAATTATTAAATCTATATTATGTAGAACCGTATGCTCACCAAATTTCATGACAACATTCTTGAGCTCTACTCCGCTTGATTGATTATCGTTCATCCTGGTGCCTGCCCTCTTTCAATTCTTGATCGTCCAATAAATTTATCCACAGCCAATATGACAATTAACATAGTCACTATCAATACCGAGCCATAACTGATTGCAGGTCCATAATCACCATCTTCAACCCTGCCTAAAATATATGTTGTTGCCACCTGAGTATCAGCCGTTACCAGAAAGATAATGGCACTCACTGTTGTCATAGATTTCACAAAACTAAATACAATTGCAGAAATCAAAGCAGGTCTTAATAAAGGTAACACAATGGTAAAAATGGTCCTGATTGAGGTTGCACGTTGCGTTAACGACGCTTCTTCAAGAGAACGGTCTATCTGTGATAATGCAGAAATTCCACCGCGAATACCCACTGGCATATTCTTAAAAATAAATGAAATGATAATAATGATGGCTGTTCCATTTAATAATATAGGTGCCGTATTGAAGGCAAGCACATAGCTTATACCGATGACAGTTCCAGGAATTGCAAAACTGATCATTGCACTAAAATCAACCATCTTTCTTCCAACAAACTGGCGCCGGGTCGTAATATAGGCAATCATCAGTCCCATCAAAGCTGTTAGCGGTGCTCCAACCGCTGAAAACTGTAGGGTGGTTATAAAAGATGGCCAGGCTCCATAGTCCATTCCGCGAGCCCACAGTTCTTCATAATGAGCCAGGGTTGGTGTGTAATCCGCGCCCCAGTTCTCAACAAAACCACCCAGTAAAATACTGGAATATAAAACGGCTGTAAAAAACATCCAGGTCAGGGTTACGGTCGTTGCACCAATCCGCACCCATCTGGGTAAAGGTTGAAAGAAACCTCCGCTACCTTTACCGGTGACTGTCACATAAGATTTTTTTCCGATCCAGCGCCGTTGAATGGTAAAACTTAATAACGAGAAACTTAATAATAAAATTCCCAGAGTGGCTGCTCGCGGATAATCCAGTTGTGCACCAACAATACTAAAGTAGATCTCTGTGGCAAGCACATCGTAATCACCACCTAACACAATGGGGTTACCAAAATCCGCCAGTGAAGAAATAACACCTAACAGGTAAGCATTCGCAATACCCGGGCGAAGTAGAGGTAAAGTCACCTGAAGAAATGTTTGAGTAGGGGTTGCTCTCATTGTTACAGAGGCTTCCTCTACGGCAGGATTGATGGTTGAAACCATGCCAACAAGTAGCATGTAACAGATAGGCGTAAAAGACAGCGTCTGAGCCAGTAATATTCCCCAGAAACCATAAATATATGGAGAACGCTCGAACCAGCCCTGTTCACCGGTAAACAACCCTCCATCACCGAAAAGAAATATCAATCCATCATTGATAGTGCCGTTACGTCCAAAAATTAAAATCAATGATAAGCCAATAACAAACGGTGGCGTAATAATCGGCAACATGGAAAAGATTCGCGTGAGACCGGAAAAACGTTTAGTTACACGAACAGTGAAAATTGCAAATGAAAGACCAAAAAAAGTGGCTAATGCGCCTACCAGTAGAGCCATCACCAGAGAATTTTTAAGCGTCCTGAAAACGCCAAAACCGGTTACATTCTGGAAAAATAGATAGGGTGTAAAAGTGCCATCTTCAGCAATGATGACTTTTGAAAATATGATTAAAATGGGAAACAGCACAAAAACAACTATCGATGCCATCACAAACACGATGGCTGTTGTCATATAGGGGTCACCCTGAACAAAGCCCATTCTGGCCAGTGTCAGAGAAAAGATCCCGAGTAAAACAATGAGTTGAATCGCAGAGCCATAACCCAGGGATTCTTTTGCATAATTTGCTGTCAATAAAACAACAATAAAAGTGCCAATAGAGATTATGGCATCGATTAACAGCGCTTTGGATAAAGATCTCCACGGCCTTATCCATAAAGTGATCAATGAGAATAATGAAATTAAAGAAGTGTTTACTCCCTGCCAGGCATAAGCTTCAAAAATTTCAGATTGAGTCGATTCAAAAATTCCATATTCCAGACCTTTCCATGGAAACAAAACCCAGCCAATTAAGCCGATGATTATCCATTTGATCCGTGCATCAAAAGCCATTAACGCAGAAGCTAATTTCATATTAATCTAACATTCATTATTCTTTAATATGACAATGTTTTAACTTTTAAATGTAACCTTAGCAGAGGCGGAGTAAGAAGAAAGTTGCTAAGTCAGAATCGGAAAAAGCAAAAACAATATCATTTATAAGATTTTTTTTAGGGTGTATCACAACCTGCCGGTTGTTCCTACATAAGATATATCAAATGTAGAAACAACCTTTAGATCACGAAACTATGATATTACCTTGCTAAAGGTTTGATTTCCTGAACCCAACGGCTGATCAAAGCTTTGCGCTTTTCTTCAGTACCGTACTTAACAAAATCATAATTGATCAGGTTAACATTTTCAGGACGAATAGCTTCTGCAGGGATAGCAGCATTCTTGTTAGTTGGAACCTGGTAAGCTTTAACGCCGGCCGCAACTTCCTGACCTTCTTTAGATAAAGCCCAGTCAACAAACTTTTTGGCATTATCCATGTTACGGGCATTTTTCATGATGCTTAAACCACCAATCTCATAACCCGTTCCTTCACAGGGAGCCACCAGCTCTAAAGGAAAGCCCAGACCTTTCTGCTTACCATGATCGTGTAAGAATCCTATGCCGACCATGACTTCGCCACGTGCCGCATTTTTACCAGGAGCAGAACCTGACTTGGTATATTGTGAAACATTACTGTGTAATTTAGTCAGATATTCAAACGCCTTGTCTTCACCATCCAGTTGAGTAAAAGTCGCTAACGCCGTATAGGCAGTACCTGAACTCTGAGGGCTTGCTACCTGAACATTTCGTTTAAATTCCGGCTTGATGATATCGCCCCAGCATTTAGGCATATCCAAATTAGCCTTCTTGAGTAAATCCGTATTGACACTAAAACCCAGAATACCAACATAAATACCCGTGGTATGGTTTTTACCGCTGGCAGCAGGATTTCTGTAAGGCTCTCTTATTTCACTCAACATCGGTGATTTATATGATTCCAGCAATCCATTAACACCCGCCTGACTATGTGGGTCTAATGTTCCACCGTACCAGATATCACCTCTTGGATTATCTTTCTCAGCTAGAATTTTTGCATAGGTGCTTCCTGAACCATTACGAGTCATGGATACTTTTACGTCATATTTTTTGCCGAAAACTTCTGAAGCTTTCTGACACCAGTCACCCTGCATACTGCAATATATAGTGAGTCGACCGGAAGCCTGAACCGTTTGAGTGGACATGGCAAGTAATGCCGCAGATGTTAATAGTAGTCTATACATTTTATTGTTTTCTCCTCTTTGATCTTGATATATAAAATTTTTATCAGGAGGAGAATAGTCCTATTCAACAGCTGTTGTAAATAGCTATTTGTATTTTTCTTTGATCTAAGGATAGTTGAAAATATTTAATCAAATGCAGCGCTATACAACAGATAAAATAATACGATTGATAACCAGGTATCGATGATTAATAAAATAATGAGGTAACGGCGTGACTCAGGTCGCCTGAGCAATTTGAATGTATAGAAAAGAAAAAATGTCAGTGCGAAAAGCAGTAGTATCAGAAAATGCATGAATACAGTATAACCCTGTTAACGGTTTCATTGAAACAGGAAAAAGGTAGTAATTACAGAGTGGCTTCTGCCGGCATCATGAAACGTGAAATATCTTTTTGCTTACCCGGGTCTTTCAATCCCATTTGAATAAATACCAAAAGCTTCTGAGCCATTTCACTACCCGTATTCATGACATAAACACCGTGTTCTACATTAGAAAGAAAAACCTCGTTCTGGATCAACATAGCCATTAATGTTTTTAAATCTTTCTGACCATCAACAACGTCAAATGGAATACCGACTCCTCGTGGATCATCTGCAAGTTTTAACGGTTCGATATTGCTGATCAATTTTTGTAGCGGTTCGATAGCATCCTGATCTTCTTCCGCAGAAAATAAACTGCCGGCCATGACATAGGTTGCAAAAGATTGCATCTCAGATGAGTTTAGAGGCGTGCCATGACTCTGGTTCTGTATTTGCAGATTATATTTTTGCCGGGCATCTTTTTTGATATAACCCAGGCGAATGATAAAGGTCACAAAAGAAGCAATAGAATCGTATATTCCCGTTAGAATTGAATATTTAGGGCGCAGGATATAGTAACGGATAATACCCATGAACAATGCCAGCAAATCAAAAACGGCTGCCCAGATAATGCTCACGATTAATTGAACTGAGTAGGAATCTCTATCCAAAATGACACTCATCGCCGTTTCAACCGGGCTTAATATAACCGCCAGTTTACTCTGAGAAATATCGGTCACGATGAGCTTTGCTTCTTCGGTAATCACCACCGATTTCAGGCGTGATAAGAGTAATATTAACCTGTCGCGTTGGCCTTCTGATTTAATAGCCAGCTCGGCATCCATTTCAGAATAGATCTTTTTTGCTTCGCTATATTTATTTTTTTGTGCCTGAAAACGAACTTCGTCAGCCTGTAACGCTTCCATTTTTGCATAATACTTTGGACCTTTACCTGCACCTAATCCAGATCTATATCCTCTTAATGCTTCCTCTTCTGCCTGGCGATTTAGAAAAGCCAATTGCTCTGTTTTGTCATCAATAAAGGCCTGTTCGACCAGAATCACTTCACTCAGTTGATCTGCTACACGTGCCTTAAGCTGGGTATTGACTGAATTGCTGTCGCCCAATGTGCCCGGCAAACCCGCATTATAAATAAAGGTATAGGCCGATAGAGTCGACAGGGTTAAAGCAGCCAGGTAGACAACCAGCAACACTAATTTACCGATACCACGCACAAAAGGTAGAGCAATCAGACTGATAGCTATGGAGAATTGCACTGCAACAGCAAATAACAGGGCAAACAGCATTTCCTTAATGAACAGGTGGGCACCTGAATAAGTAAAGATACCGTTAATACCGGCTAAAACGAATATAACTACACTGATAATACTCGCAATTCGTTTTGCCTGTCTTGTTTCCACTGATGAAGATGTCATGTCTAGTTACGGGCAGTAAAAAACGCGACAGTATATTAGATTTTGCTAATATAGTCAATATTAAGGCGCATGCAAAAAGAAATGAACAGCACCAGTGAATTAAGTGCCTGTCGAGTTCAACAGACAGACACTCATATTATCAACAGGTTTTCTAACTAAACCAGGTTATATGACGGGTTCTGTCAGGCTGAAGAGTATAAAATTTTACTGTTTAATCTGAATACTCTGCACCACGGCCATAACAGTCATATTGATCAATCCTCTTACCGTTACAGAAGAATTAACAATATGCCCGGGTAGATTACAACCCGTTAAAATGGGACCGATCGAGACTCCGCAGCGTAATACTCTTAACAGATTTGAAGTAATATTAGCCGCATCAAGATTTGGCATAATCAGTAAATTAGCCTGCCCGATTAAAGAAGATCCAGAAAATTTATCATCCCGTTTATTTTGTGACAGGGCTGAATCAGCCTGCATTTCACCATCAACTTCCAGTTCAGGATCCAGTTGACGTATCAAA
Organism: Gammaproteobacteria bacterium; assembly: GCA_024225395.1. Classification (GTDB taxonomy): domain Bacteria; phylum Pseudomonadota; class Gammaproteobacteria; genus JACNJF01. Next base: position 4,807 of record JAAEMR010000053.1, on the reverse strand, counting down.
TCCAGCGCTTTTCGCATTTTTATTGAGCTCGCTGAATCCCGGTTACCAAAATTGGAATGTGATAACAGGGCGACTTTTGGAATGATTCCGAAGCGTTTAACTTCCCTGGCAGCAGCCAGTGTCATGCTGGCTATCTGATCTGCATCCGGATTGTTGGCAACCTGGGTATCACAGATAAATAATGTACCAGAGTCAATAATATGAACATTCAAGGTAGAGAATTTCTGCTCTCCATCCGGTTGTTCTGCCACGTCCATAACGTGTTTCAGGTGATGATGAAAACGACCGACAGAACCGCAGATCAATGTATCTGCTTCGCCTGTTTTAACCATCAGAGCGGCCTGCAAAGTTCTGTTTGAACGTATCAGGTCCTGTGCTTCATATTGAGTAACCCCTCGCCTTTTCATTATCGAGTGATAACAGTCAGCAAACTTTTCTTCATCTACATCGTAAATAATTTCAAAATCGATGCCTTCACGCATACTCAAACCATAATCTCTAATTTGAGATTTAATAATATCGGGTCGTCCCAGCAAAATGGGATAGGCAATTTTTTCCTGAACGATACTCTCCACAGCCTGTAGAACCCGTAAATTTTCACCTTCTGCAAACACCACTTTCTTTTTACTATTTCTGGCAAGGTCAAATACAGGTTTCATCATCAAACCGGAGCGATAAACGAAACTGGTTAATTGGTCTCGATATTCCTCCATATCCTGTATAGGCCGGGTGGCTGCGCCAGATTCCATTGCTGCTTCTGCAACAGCACTGGCTATTTCGGTAATCAGCCTTGGATCAAAAGGTTTCGGAATCAAGTACTCGGGACCAAATCTTAATGATTCTCCAGCATAAGCCGAACTCACAATATCAGAGGTACTGCCAGCCTGTGCCAGACGGGAAATCGCATGAACCGCAGCAATTTTCATCGCTTCATTAATTTCTGTAGCCCCAACATCCAGAGCACCTCTAAACAGAAACGGAAAACACAGGACATTATTGACCTGGTTTGGATAATCAGATCTACCCGTTGCGATAATGAGGTCATCTCGTACCTTGAACGCCTCATCAGGAGCAATTTCGGGGTTAGGATTGGCCAGTGCAAAAATGATCGGCCGGTTTGACATTTTATTTAACATCTCAGGTTTTAAAACATTGGCTGCAGACAGACCCAGGAAAATATCTGCACCGTCGATAGCTTCGGATAAAGTACGATGAGGAGTATCCACCGCATAACGATCCTTGTATGGGTCCATACTCTCCTTTCTGCCCTTATAAACCACACCATCAATATCGGTAACGATAATATTCTCTTTTGACAGGCCCATAGAAACGAGTAGATTAAGACAGGCCAGCGCAGCAGCACCGGCACCTGAAGCCACTAACTTAACCTCGTCAATCGATTTACCAACAATATTCAACGCACTGGTCATGGCTGCAGACACAACTATTGCCGTGCCATGCTGATCATCATGAAATACCGGTATAGACATTTTATCTCGCAGGTATTCTTCCACGATGAAACACTCAGGTGCCTTGATGTCCTCCAGATTTATGCCGCCAAACGTGGGCTCAAGACGTTCTATTGTCTGCGCCAGGACTAATGGATCCGATTCTTTAATTTCGATATCGAAGACATCTATATTAGCGAATTTTTTGAATAATACCGCCTTGCCTTCCATAACCGGCTTTGAGGCCAGTGGTCCAATAGCTCCCAGACCTAAAACAGCTGTTCCATTGGTAATAACACCCACCAGATTTCCACGCGCAGTATAGTCACTGGCTTTCAGAGGTTCCTGCTCTATTTCTTCACAGGCATAAGCAACACCTGGCGAATATGCTAGAGCCAGGTCAGCTTGTGTGGTTAATGGAACGGTAGCCTGAATACAGAGTTTTCCAGGTGTCGGTTTTTTATGGTATTCAAGTGCTTTTTCGCGGAAATCGTCAGACATACTGTTAGCCAGATTATTGAAGAATAACAGCAGTATAGTGAAGAGGAGTATTCAATCTAATAACTTAAAACACCTTGCTAATAATCAGGATTTAGAAAAAATCATGAAATCGATTCTTTTGAAAAACCATTTGCAACACGAAGGCACGAAGAACATGCAGGTAAAACAATAGGGAGTTGTTTAGATAATTTGGATATTTGGTAAAAAACCTGGATTGGACGGTTATTATTTGGACCTGATTAATTATACTTTATAACTTCGTGCTCTTCGTGCCCCGACAATAGCTCCTGCATTGTTCCAGCTACGGGCATCCTACCCTGGTTCGTGGTCAAAGTTGTGATGCCGGATTTGTAAATTAAGATTCGAAAACAGTTTCCTGCATTTCACCATTGGTGCTTACATATACCGTCTTAACACCCGGTTGCTTTGCTAAAATATAAGCTGAAAGCAAAAATATTAGTTTTTTATTCCCCAGTTCAAAAGCCCCAAGAATTTTATCTGCAACAATCTGGCAACGCTGCTCAACATCCGGATTATCCACCCAGCTTCTACTCATTTGCCATCCTTTATCCATATCACTATCAACTGTATTAAAAAATTCAGCAGCTTCAGAAAGCATTTCATCTGGCACATTAACCGGATAGTTCCGGTCTTCGATATTGATATTAAGTAGCATGTTTTATCCTAAAAAAAGTAGCATCAATTTATTCATCTTATCGTCTGTCAATCTTTTAACGGTAAATAAAACCTGGCTAAAATCAGACATTTCTGACAAAAAAAAAGCCACTATAAAAGCGGCTTTTTAATAAATCTAAAAGATTAGCCAGATATTAAGGCTGAGATCCTTTCTCTGCATGAGCAACATCTACCAGCTCCATGGCTTTTTCCATATAAGTCTGACGATATCCGTCTAATACATGACCTGCTTCTGGTGTGAAGTAATCTTTAAAGTTAACACCGTTCTCTTGCTCATATGCAATAAATTTCTTTTGCATGGCAATCAACTCTTGGATCTTAGCTGCTTTATCGCTCATTTGTTTTCCTCTGCACGCTGTGCACAATAAATCAAAAATTTTAAGTGGACGCGAATATAAGGGATTACACCTTATTCGTCACTATCACTATGGTGGTAGAGAGGTAGATTAATAACACTACCTCAGCAATACACTCGATTTAAAGGTTAGTATCCGCCTTTACGGGTAGACTGTGCGCAACCACCAATTTTAAGCCCCTGCTTGGAAGGCATACCAGGAAACATTTCATACATTTCCTTAGATTTAACTTTGCGACCCCAGATCTTTCCCATTGCCTTCATGATGTTACGCTCGTTCGGCTCATCACCATTTAAGGTTTCCTCACGCACATATTTAACAACATCCCAATGTTCCTCGGTAGGAGTGATTTCTTCTTCAGCGAAAATTTCTGCAGCGATCTCTTCATTCCAGTCATTTGCGTTAACCAGGTAACCATTATCCGTTCTTTCTACTGACTCAAGTGCCATAAGTTCTGCCTCGATATTGTTTAATGTTTGATTGAAAAATTTCGTGGCATACTCTCCCATAACTAACCCAAAATGTCACTTATCCCATTGGTTATATAATCAGGGCGTCTTATATATAGAATTGTAGGAGCAGGCTAAAGCTACATCGCAGCTATAACCCCTTCACTCTTAGCTTTTCTCCTGTTCCTTATTTACTGCATCTATACCTTTGTGAGGCATAAACACTCCCATTCCCAGTAACTGTTTATCACCTAATCCCTGCTCCTGTAACAGGACAGATTCAGTAACATCCAGATCACTTACCATCAGCTTTCGAGTCATTAACTCACCCTGGTCTGTTCTATGAGTTAACAGTTTTCCACTTAGCATCTTTTTTACTTTAATATTTTTATCCAGTAATTGCTGATGCATATTTTGCAGGAACTGGTGGTCATCCTCAATTCCCTGTGTATCCATATAGCGTGCAAATATCGTCGTCAGCCTGCTTAACTTTCTTGTTGTAAAGCCACCTACTTTTAATGGGTGCCCATCAATATCCAGGGTTTTTCCAGTTAAACTTTTAATATCTTCAAGCCGGGTTGAAGGCAGACGAAGAATCATTTTTGTTCTGCGAGATACATTCAATACTTCTGTTGCAGAATTTTCTGGTCGCATCCAGCCATTTGCAGACTCGGCTACATGTATTTGATGAATCGCAGCCTGAGGCTCATCTTTCATCCACGGGATCTGCTGAAGTATTTGTTCAGAGAGTACAAACCCATGGTCCAAAGGTAATGACTTGCATTCTATTTTGAATAACAAATCAACAATATCTTCAGGAACCTGAAACTTTTCACCCTTGTTATCGTCTTCTTGCCAATACACGTCAATACTCTCTAATTATCGTACAGCCGTAAAAACAGCCTCAAGTCGATCTTCCCAGTCGGCAGGAGTATCTACAAAAGGAGGTTTGATATCCATGCGAAAAAAGCGTTCACCACTTGCCGCTCGAGCAGTAATTACTTCTTTCAGATCTTCAAAGGATTCCACTTCGGGGTTTTGTAGCAGTACTTCACTTAACCACAGCATATATAAATCTCTCTAAATTTTAATTCTGTTGTAATAACGCGCTCTATAGTAAACACGTTTATTGTCGGCGCTATCTGTAAATGCAGAACGCGTGTGTAAAACATTATTACAAATTACACCCTCACCCGGATTTAATCTATAACGTATGTGATAAGGAGAACCTGACTCCAGATATTCAAACAGACAGCTAAGTGCCTCCTGAGTTAATACATCATCACCCCAGATTATATTATGCTTACGCTTGCTAAATCGCATGGCTAACACAGGGTCTTGATTATTCTCAGATTCC
>JAAEMR010000052.1 GCA_024225395.1 Gammaproteobacteria bacterium | reverse complement strand
GCCTGGAATCCATATCCAGCTTCTATTATCATATTCTCTGCGATAGATTTCGTTTTTACTATTTACTCCCCAGACAGTACCATCAGCCGCTACGGAAATCTGTTTAAGCAAGCCAGGAACCTTCCCCCAATAACTATTATCATCTTTCCTGTGATAGATTTCGTAATTGCTGTTTACTCCCCACACATTTCCACTATCAGATCCATGTGATAATTGAACAATGGACATAATTTGTGTCGGGACGCCGGGAACCTTCTCCCAGGCACTATCATCATCAGCATTCCTGCGATAAATTTCGTTATTTTTGTCTACGCCCCAGACAGTACCTCCGTCAGCTACCGAAATGTCTTTAAGTTTACCATCTATCTTTACCCAAGGAGTAAAGGGGGTGTCAGAGTCGAAGATTTCATACTTCGCATATCCATTCTTTGGATGTTTGCGAGGGCTGCCACCACTACGACCATCTTGCCGGATAATTTGAAATTCCTTACTGATGTATTCTCCGTTCATCCAACTATATCCACCGCCACCAGCAAAGGTCTCAAGGATTTGTCCGCCACAAGACCCGCCGCCGCTGCCTGCATTAAAATAATCGCCTAAATTGGAATGTACTTTCCCCGCACCACCACCACCATAGCCCCAGCCGCCGTCAATGCCTACACTTGAACCCTTTCCGCCGAACGGACCAGGACTGGAATCACTAGGACCGTTGCAATAATAAATATCACCATTTTTATCCAGCGCCCATATATTAGTACTACTGCCCGCTGATACTGTTTTAAATAAAACATTGTTGTACGAAATCATTTTTATCCATTCACCATCATAATCATTCCTACGATAGATTATGCCTTTACCGTTTACCCCCCATACTGTACCATCGGTCGCTACGGAAATCTGTCTAAGTGCGCCAGAAATATTCTGCCAGCCACTGTTGTCGGCTTTTCGGCGATATATTTTATCTTTACTGTTTACTCCCCACACATTACTATCGGAGCCATGTGATATTTGTACCAGGGAGCCAAGAATCCTCTCCCAGTTACTATCATTATCTTTTCTGCGATAGATTTCGTTATTGCTGTTTATGCCCCAGGCTGTACCATCGGCCGCTACGGAAACCTGTTTCAACGGGACGCCAGGAACCATCTCCCAGGCACCATTATCATCTTTTAAACTATAGATTTTGTTATCGCTGGTTATGCCCCAGACTGTTCCATCGGCCGCAACGTAAACCTGTTTAAACGTGCCGGGAACATTCTCCCAGGCACTATCAGCAGCTTTCCTGCGATAGATTTCGTTATTGAGGCCTACGCCCCAGACAGTACCATCGTCAGCTACAGAAATGTTATTAAGTTTACCATCTACCTTTACCCAAGGAATAATAGGGGTGTCAGAGTTAGAGATTTCATATTTCGCATATC
>JAAEMR010000051.1 GCA_024225395.1 Gammaproteobacteria bacterium | reverse complement strand
TTAGTAACAACAGATACCCTTGTGGTTAGTGGTAGTATCGATAATGAAAATGATAATGTAACCACCACTGTTGCTTTTGGAGATATTCAAATTGGACAAAAACAGGGAACAGGTGGCTTCAGTTATACATACTCATTGGCGGGTTTGCCAGAAAATGACTACATGGTATCCATTGTTTCTGTTGATGAGTTCAACGCACAAGATACCGAACAGGTTAGTTTTAAATATGCCCCAAGCCTGGCAGGTGCAACACTAATCCATACTGTTCCTGATAGTTATAGCGTGGTGGAGATTAATGACGATCAACTATTAACTAAAGATAGTAAGTTTAACTATTTAATTACAGACTTAAATCAGAGTATTCAGACAAGTCGTTTAATAAGTTTCCCTCATGAAACCATGACATATATGTATCATCCACATGTCAACGATAAGGGGTATTTTAGTTCTGATTATGGCCCGGCTGGCTCACTAAATATGTATCTCAATAAAGATGGAACGACTCAAAACTTGACTGAGATGATCACAGAGGGGAATGGATACGGGTTTCACAGCAGCTTTATTAATAAAATGTTGGTACAACTGCCAAGTGATGGTAGTGCATTTTACCTATGGGACAGTGACTCAGTTACATATGAGTATCTTGATCATCCAGTAGGCACAGGCCGTTGGCTTAATTGGCGCTTTACTAATAATGATGAATGGCTATGTCAATCGGCACCTATAAATTTGGGGTATGATGTTTATATTTATCAGTTTGGTTCACAGGTAGCACCAACAAGACTCACTGATAATGGTGGTAGTAGCTCTGGTAGTCTAGGGTATGGCTCATTCTGTGCAGGTAATGATAGTCAGTATGCTTTCTACATAACTCAACCTCAAAATTCAGAAATAGTATCATTATTTTCTTATAACATAATGACAGGTCAAACAAATAACATAGCATCAGGTCTAACTAACTCATCGAGTTCTGCAATATACAATGACGGAATATTGGCTTGGAAAGAAAAAGTTGGAAATGCATACTCTTTACATATACAGGAAGTTGCTACAGGCTATACAACAACTATTTCTAATGCGACTTTAAGTAAAGTTAGTTTTGGAAAGGTGAGTTATACAACCAATGACGGCCTGTTTATTTGGAATAGCGATAACAAAATATCGTTAAACAAGTGGCCTGGCTCAACCACTCACTATCTTGGTTCTAATACGAATTATGTTATTTCAGGACAGCTTATTTATGATGTAGGTGAATAGCAGTGGTTTGACGTGCTTTGCTTGGTTTAATAATGCCACGTTTACCGCGATTTGTATTACCAGGGCATCCACAGCATGTTATTCAAAGAGGGAACGATCGACAGAATATTTTCCGTTCAAAAGAAGATTTTGAATTTTATTTAGGAAAAGTTTTTGATGCTGCTGAAATACATCAATGTGATATTCATGCTTATATATTGATGACTAATCATGTGCATTTACTTGTAACTCCGAATTTAGGTAACAGTATAGGCAAAATGATGCAGTCGATAGGGCGATACTATGTGCAGTTTTTTAATAAAAAATATAAGCGAACAGGAACTTTATGGGAAGGGCGTTACAAAGCGACATTAATTGATTCGGAGCAATATTTATTGACCTGTATGCGGTATATAGAGCTTAACCCGGTCAGGGCACAAATGGTGGATCACCCTTCAAAATACGCATGGTCGAGCTTTGGTTATAATGCACTTGGACAGACGAATAACATGGTTACTCCACATCGAGAGTATAAGCAACTAGGAAGGATGGATTCTGATAGGCAGGCAAATTATCGCAAGCTTTTTAAGTCACAAATACCTAAAGATACTCTGGAAGCACTACGCAAATCGACAAATAAAGCCCAGGTATTGGGCGGTAGTCAATTCAAGCAAAGAATGGAGCATGAGTTAGATAGACCTGTGGAGTCGATGGGGCATGGTGGTGATCGAAAATCTGATATTTTCAAGAAGTTAAATCAACGAGTCTGACCCCTTGAACTCTAAACACTCTGTGTAACAGGATAAAATTAAGGTGATAAAAAATAACAATACTAACTCTATGGCACAACAGGCAATTAATAACCTATGTGAAATATTAAACACTAGAACAGATATAAAATTTTCAATACTATTTGGAAGCAGGGCAAGAGGTACTGCCAGTGAGCAAAGTGACTGGGATATAGCAGTCTTTTTTAAAGATAATAGCGATACCTGGGAAAACCTGGGTAAGAAAGAAGAGATTAGGCATCAGATTGCAAAAACACTAACAATTGATGATCAGGATATAGATTTGGTTGACTTAAACCGAAGTGGGCTAGGAATTAACGCGACAGTGGTTGATGAGGGGGTGATTTTATCTGAACAGGACAGCCTTGCACTAGCTTACTATTATCAAGGCATTTGGTCGAAGTTAGAAAATTTTTATTGGAGTCTTGATCATGCAGCTTGAGATATACCAACAAGAAACAGAAAAATTGGCCAAAAAACACCAAAGTATACTGCTAGAGATTAAAGGCCAGATTGAAGCTAATGATGAGCTTAGCTTAATAGAAGAGCAGGCAATGCTTCATTCAATACAGGTGGTTATAGAAAATGCGATAGGTAAGGCCAGGCATTTATTAAAGATGCATTATAAAAAAGTACCAGTAAGTGGGTATGATCTGTTTGAAGATTTAAAAGCAAATGGATTTATTAACCAGCAAGATTTAAACCAGTGGAAAAAGGTTATAGGGTTAAGGAATACGATTGTTCATGAATACATGAAAGTGGATCTAGAGCTGCTAAAAAAAGTAATACTAGAAAAACAGTATAAATTTGTCATACAATTTTTAAATGCACCATTTGATCAATTTGTAGCAAAGTCAAAATAAAACTCAGGAGCCTGTTGAGATTACCGAAGTCTGGCTATTTATTGTCTCCCCCTGGCATAGTTAAAATCCTCAGCTTCAGCTGGAAGCTGAGAGCATGATTTTGTAAGCAATGATGCATGAAAAATTATAGAAGAGGGCGTCATTCGGTATTTCTATTCCAGATATACCTGGTATGTTAGTGGATATATGCGAATCTACACGTAACTGTGGTTTACGCAAAGCTGGTATAATCGGTTGTTGAAAACCGGTAAGTTTTAGGGATGTTTACCCCTGGTTATTCCTCTGGAAGCATTATTCAAATCGACAAATAAAGCCCAGGTATTGGGCGGTAGTCAATTCAAGCAAAGAATGGAGCATGAGTTAGATAGACCTGTGGAGTCGATAGGGCATGGTGGTGATCGAAAATCTGATATTTTCAAGAAGTTAAATCAACGAGTCTGACCCCTTGAACTTTTTCTTGAACTTTTTGAAAAGATTTGGGTGAGTAATTTTATGAATAATACTCAGCACGTAACCAAAAGACTTCTGGTAACAGGGGGTG
>JAAEMR010000050.1 GCA_024225395.1 Gammaproteobacteria bacterium | reverse complement strand
TCATTCCCAGCTATAACCGGGAAAGCACTCTGATCAGGGCTTTGAATTCTGTACTCAATCAAAGCTCAAAAGCTGACGAAATAATTGTCATTGATGATGGATCGACAGACAACACAGCAAACAGAATTCGCCAACAGTTCCCGTCTGTAAAACTGATACAGCAAACCAACCAGGGAGTCAGCGCAGCCAGGAATACCGGCATCAAGGCTACGCAATTCGAGTGGATAGCCTTACTCGATTCAGATGATGAATGGTTACCCGATAAACTGGCTAGAATTCGCCATGCACAACAAAAACACCCGGATGAAATTCTATTTCACTCCGATGAAATCTGGATTCGTAATGGCACACGCGTTAACCAGATGAACAAACACGCCAAATATGGCGGCATGATTTTTGAATACTGCCTGCCTCTTTGCGTCATCTCTCCTTCGGCCGCTGTTCTTCATCAATCTGTTTTTGAACAAATAGGCCTGTTCAATGAACAACTACCCGCCTGTGAAGACTATGATTTATGGCTACGCCTGTGCCACCGCTTCCCGGTCTTTTACCTTGATGAACCACTAATAAAAAAATACGGCGGGCATGATGACCAGCTATCCAGAAAATTCTGGGGCATGGATCGTTTTCGAATTCGAGCCTTGCACCATTTACTGTCGTTACCTTCGTTGCAATTATCTCAACAAAAACTGGTTTTAGAAATTTTGTTAAAAAAACTGCGCATCTTAATCAAAGGAGCGCACAAACATGATAATCAACAGATTTTGCAGGAATTCCAGCCGCTGCTGGACAATATCGAGAACCAGCCATGCTAGTCTGGGTATGTGCATTACATTGTGAAGCAAAACCCGTCATCGATTTGTATCGACTGAAAAAATCAGCACATAAAACGGAGTTTGATCTTTATCAGAATAACAATATCAGTTGTATTGTAAGTGGAATGGGCGCTGACAATATGAACCGGGCAGTACGATGGGGCAACAATCAACTTCATCAGCACAACGAACTCTGCTGGATAAATCTGGGCATTGCCGGTCACAAAAGTCTGCCTGTTGGAACTGGCGTATTAATTAACCAGACCTCGTTAAGCGGAAATAATGACCCTTTAAGCATGCGAACAGAAATCAAACATTCTTTCGAGTCAAAACCGATCATCAGCATCACTGATGAAAAAACTGAATACCATGAGGATTTTCTATTTGATATGGAGACCCATGCTTTTGTGAAAACGGTCAGCACTTTCTCACCACTTCACTTGTGTCAAAGTATTAAAGTCATCAGCGATAACAGCGAGTCACCACCGACTCGTAACAAAGCGAAAATTAGTCAACTGATTGCTGATAATATGCCTCAGATTCATGAATTTGCTAATTTATTACGACAAAGCATTGGTCAAAGTTAAAATGAAATCTGAAAAAATACAACCAACCCGGCTCATTATTCAACTATTAATTCTCACTGTCACATTTCTTTTTCCCCTGTTAACTCAGGCAATGGAAGCTGTCGTTGAGCACCAGTTGAATGTCAGGCTTGATCCTGAAAATCATCAACTTTTCGTTGAGGATAAAATTACATTACCTGCTAAAGCCCCGAGAGAAATACACTTCTCACTCCACACCGGGATGCAGCCAGAAATTTTAAATGATGACATTACGTTAATCCCGTTAGAAGTTTCTGCTAACTCTCTACAACAGCAATTTAAATTACGCCTTCCCGACAAAACAAAAAGCTTCACACTTCAATACAACGGCATCATTAATCACTCTGTGGGAAAGCGCCAGCAGGCCGGGGCAATTCAAAGCTCTGCCGGTTTGATATCTACTGATGGTGTTTTCCTGACAGGTGGAACAAACTGGTTTGCACAATTCGAGCATTATCCTTATTTACGTTTTACCCTGTCGGTGCAATCACCCGCCGGCTGGAAAGTGATTAGCCAGGGTAAGCGCGTACAGCATGAAACCATCAAAGGGGTTGCAGTAGATCAATGGAACTCGGCATCTCCTCAGGAGGAAATTTACCTGATCGCAGCCAAATTTAGCGAATACAATCTTTCCGTCGATGGCATTAATGCCCAGGTATTTCTACGCCAGCCGGATGAAAAACTGGCAGAAAAATACCTGCAGGCAACCATCCGATATATTTCCATGTATGAAAAACTGCTCGGCGACTATCCTTACGCAAAATTCGCACTGGTCGAAAATTTCTGGGAAACCGGTTTTGGCATGCCTTCTTTCACTTTACTGGGTTCAAGAGTCATTCGTTTCCCCTTTATTCTTTACTCTTCTTATCCTCATGAAATCCTGCATAACTGGTGGGGCAATGGAGTTTATGTCGATTTTGAAACGGGTAACTGGAGCGAAGGTTTAACTGCTTACCTGGCAGACCATCTGATTAAACAACAGCAGGGCAAAGGCACAGATTACCGATTGCAGACCTTACAGAAATACACTGATTACGCAGGTAAAGAAAGGGACTTTCCTTTAACCCGGTTTAGAGGCCGGCACAGTTCTGCTTCAGCTGCCGTCGGTTATGGAAAAACACTGATGTTATTCCATATGTTAAGAGTGCAACTGGGTGATGCTTTATTCACACAAGCTCTGCGCCAGTTTTATCAGCAGCACCAATTTAAAGCCGCCTCATTTGAGGATCTGCAAAAAACCTTTGAGCAGGTAAGCGGAGAAAATTTGAGCACGTTTTTTGATCAATGGGTTAATAGAACCGGCGCTCCTGAATTAACTTTAGGTCAAAGCAGTGTTACGCAAAAAGCCGATGGCTTTCATCTTAGCTTTAGCTTAAACCAACTTCAGCCAGGCGATAGTTACCAGTTAAAAGTACCACTTGCCATAACACTCGAAGGTGAAACTGAAACGCAGCAAGTTTTTATTACCATGACCCAAAAGAATCAACAATTCGAACTGACCTTCAAAACTCCTCCATTACGGCTCGACATAGACCCTGAGTTTGACCTGTTTCGAAAATTGGCCACGGATGAAACTCCACCCGCTTTCACTCAATTACTGGGTTCTAACAACATGCTGATCATTCTGCCTCGATCTGCTGACCCTGAATTAAAGTCAGCCTGGCAAACCTTTGCTCAAAGCCTGGCACAAATGGGACCGGAAACGGTTCAAATAAAATGGGATGATGAACTGGAACAGTTGCCGGAAGACCAAGCTATTACTATTCTGGGCTGGAAAAACCGTTTTGCTGATGAAATTTTAACACTGCTCACTGATTTTAATGTCACCAGTAAACCCGATAAATTAACAATACAAAATGTCGATATTCCACGCCTGAATTACTCCGTCGCATTCACCACTCGCTCCCGCAACATAAACAACTACCCTCGTGCTTTTATCGCCACCGACCTTGCCGGGTCATTAAATACTTTAGCCAGGAAATTACCGCATTATCATAAATACAGTTACCTGGCTTTTTCAGGTAGCCAGGTAACCAATAAACTAAAAGGTCGCTGGTCTATCGAGCAATCACCCATGACAATTTTATTTGATGATAAAATAAAACGTGGAACTTTGGCGATTCGACCCGCTCTTACGACATTGATATCAAATTAAGGCACACTGTCAGTATGATACACACTCACTCTTCAAAATCTCTGCTGCTGATCATTTCCATTTTATTATCAGCCTGTTCCACTTTCCCCATAAAGCCAGAAGGAGAAATGACCAATCTGTATCAGCACCGATGGGTCAATACGGCTCAACCAGATACCCAGCAAAGTATTTACAAGGTCGCAGAATTGCTGGCCGAGTATGACGTCATTTTCTTTGGTGAACTACATGCTCACCCCGGCGTACACCTCGCTCAGATGCAGTTATTCGAGGCCATGTTTACTTTAAACCCTGAACTAAGCTTAAGCCTGGAGCAGTTTGAACGAGACGTTCAGCCCACTGTCGATGATTACCTGACGGGTGAAATCGGTGAGAAATACATGATCAGCAAGACACGTGCCTGGGATAATTACCCCACGTCATATCGCCCATTGGTGGAATTTTCCAGACAACATAATTTACCCGTGATTGCCGCCAATGCCCCGAAAAGTACCGTGGTTTGTGTTGGTCGAATGGGACTGGATTATCTCGATTCTATATCACCTGAAGAACGGAAAAATGTAGCTTCGAATATTGATATCTCTGATGGTAAATACCGCCAGAAATTTATGTCTTTCCTGACCAATAACTCATCACACGGCAGCACATCTGATCATAAAATGAGCGATATGATGAAAAAAATGTCGGAGAGAAGTTATTCTGCCCAGGTATTACGCGATGAAACTATGGCCGAATCCATTTCTAAACATCTTCAGCAAAATCCGGGGCGACAGGTGCTGAATCTAAATGGTACTTTTCACTCCAGTCAATTTCTTGGTGCCGTCGAGCGTTTAAGTAAGCGCATGCCTGGTTTAAAAATAGCCGTCATTGAAACAGTGACACTTTCAGCAAATGATGACAACTGGAAAATCAATGAACTGGATAGCGGCAACCTGCTGTTGCTGGTGCAGCGTTTACCCGTAGGATTTGTAAAACGCGACAATGAAATGGAGTGGTCTAAATCTATTCTAAAAAAACGTAAGAAAAGCGGTGTGAACTGCGGTATGCCCACCCTTATTTCTACCAATAATTAATGAATATGCTATCAGAAAAAACAGCATTAATTACCGGGGCCAGCTCTGGTATCGGCCTGTCCATCACTCAGACTTTGCTCGCACAACGGTGTCGGGTTATAGGCATCGCACGTGACTTTAGTAAGGTAAATATTAACAGTGATTTATTTGAACCCTACAGCCAGGATTTGAGTGACTTAAATAAAACCTCTGACCTGATCAAGCAGCTGTGTAAAGATAACTCGATTGATTTTTTCATTCATAGCGCCGGCTCTGGTTTATTCGGTTCAATCGAACAATTCTCGGTCAAACAAATAGACCAGTACATCAAAAGCACTCTAAGCAGCGCACTGGTTCTAACTCACCATATTGTACCTGCGATGCGTAAGAATAAATCAGGACGAATGATTTTTATCGGTTCAGAGTCGGCCATCAATGCCGGTAAGAAAGGAACCCTTTACAGCAGTGCTAAATTTGGCATCAGAGGTTTAGCATTGGCATTAAGAGAAGACTGCTCTAAAGATGGTATCAGTGTCAGCCTGATAAACCCCGGTATGGTAAAAACACCCTTTTTTAATAATTTGAATTTTCGCCCGGGATCAGATCCCGGTAATTATATTGAAGCACAGGATATTGCTGATACGGTTCTGCATATTTTACAAAGTAATCCAAATATAGTATTTGATGAAATTAATATGTCCCCACGTAATAAAACCATAGAATTTACGTCACCGAAAAAATGAATCACTTTGAAGCCATCATATTCGATATGGACGGCCTGCTACTGGACAGCGAAATCATCGGGTTAAAGACCTTTCAGCAGACTTGCGAGGAATTTAACCTCGAGGATAAAACTGATTTATTTATACAGTGCATTGGCACCAACTCTGAGGCCACCAAAAATATTCTTTCCAACGGGCTTGGATTGGAAGTGGATTTTGTTACGTTCTGGGGTATTTGTCGTTCAAAATATCACGCAGAAACCAAAACGAAAGCGATCCCGTTAAAACAAGGCGTTATCGATTTACTGCAACATATTAAATCACTGCAACTACCCGTAGCAGTTGCGACCTCAACTCATACCGAGTTCGCCCTGACCAAATTAGGCAACGCAGGTATAGTGGATTTTTTCGACATGGTGATAGGCGGCGAGCAGGTAAGGAATAGCAAACCTAAACCCGATATTTATTTAAAAGCAGTAGAACAACTGAATGTAGAACCCTCAAATTGTCTGGCTTTAGAAGATTCTGAAAATGGCGTTAAATCAGCGTTGGCGGCAGGTTTAACCGTTATTCAAATTCCTGATTTAGTCACACCTTCCTGCATCATAGAGCAAAATCATCACATCATTCTGGATAGCCTGTCAGAAGTCCCAGACTATCAATTCAATTCATTGGTAATATAAAAAATGGGCACTCAATACACAGAAATCTCAGATAATCATAAAAACTTTATTGCTCAGCAAAAAATATTCTTTGTGGCGACTGCTGCAGATGGAAGGGTTAACTTATCTCCTAAAGGTATGGATTCATTTCGAGTGATTGATGCCAACAGAGTGATCTGGCTAAACATGACCGGTAGCGGCAATGAAACCTCGGCGCATGTTCAACAAAATCCTCGAATGACCATTATGTTTAGCGCTTTTGAAGGCAATCCATTGATACTTCGGCTGTATGGAAATGCTCGAGTAGTGCATCAAAACGACAGCGACTGGAATGATTTGTTTTCTCACTTCGACCCCATCCCGGGCTTCAGACAGATTTTTGACTGTCAGGTCGACCTGGTACAAGCTTCCTGCGGCATGTCAGTACCTTTCTATGACTATGTTGAAGAGCGCGAACAGTTAACCAGTCACTCGATCAAAAAAGGTGAACAGGGTATTAAGGATTACTGGCGAGACAAAAACCAGTTTAGTATTGACGGGCAACCCACCCATATTGTTGATAAAAATCTTAAGCCGGAAAAAACAAGTTAGAGTCATGCTAAGCGGAAAAATTTTATCCAAAACAGTCATCGTTCCGTCATGCCTTTAGACAGAACAAAAACCCTGGTCATTCAGTCACACCAAACACCTCTGCCTTATGACTGGCTAAAACCTTGCCTGCAGTCAGTCCAAAACTGGGCAATAAAAAACAACTACGAATATCTGTTCCTGGGTGATGAAATATTTTCCCGGGTACCCACAAACTTACTGGAGAAAACTCAGCATCAAAGAGTAATCGCAACCGATCTGGCACGTTTACTGGCTTTACAACATTATCTGAAACAGGAATTCACAACAGTGATATGGTGTGATGCTGACTTTCTTATTTTTGACCCTGATAATTTTAACATTCCTGATACAAGTTACGCGGTAGGTAGAGAGGTCTGGGTTCAAATAGATAAGCACAATAATTTAAAGGCCTTCAGGAAAGTACACAATGCTTTTATGATGTTCAGAGAAGAAAATTCATTTCTTGATTTTTATACTGAAACAGCAGAAAAACTATTAAGCCTGAATACCGGATCTATGCCCGATCAATTCATAGG
>JAAEMR010000049.1 GCA_024225395.1 Gammaproteobacteria bacterium | reverse complement strand
TCCAGATTGAACACACTGCTGGTTATTTGAGATTAAAAACTGGGAGGAATGGATAAACTCTCAGTTTCTGTTTCAACAGGAGCCGGCTTTAAGTCATCGTTTTGTTTGATGTCTATCCACTTTAAAAGCTCATAATATTTTCTGATATTTTCAACATATTTCACCGGTTCATTACCCCGCGCATAGCCATGTTTGGTAAATTTATACCATTGTTTTTTACTTAGCAGGGGCAGGCTTTTTTTAACGTCTATCCACTTATCAGGATCACCCTTATCATTTTGAGTGATTTTTCGTGCATCTTCCAGGTGGCCAAAACCGACATTATAGGAAGCCAGTGCTAACCAGTTTCTATCGGGTTGCTTTATTCTTTGAGGAATCTTTTTGAGGACTCTTTTAAAATAAATTGCTCCACCTTTAATGCTTTGTTCTGGATCCAGTCGGTTTTTTATTTTCACCATCTTTGCCGTGTTTAATGTCAACATCATTAACCCACGAACTCCGGTTGGAGATTTGGCTTTAGGGTTCCACAGTGATTCCTGATAACCTATGGCAGCCAGTAATCTCCAGTCCATACCCTGAGCTTCTGCTTCACGTATAAAGGCTTCCCGGTATTTGGGTAATCTTTCTTTTACATGCAAAGAGAAAGTCTGAATATCGGAATAATTGAATTTTGCAACATGGCTGTAATAACGATGGATGAGCTGCTCAAGCCTGCCATCTTTTTTAACAGCTTTGAAAAAGTCATTGATTTCTGTAATCAGACTTTTATCATCGGATTTTTTAACCGCCCAGCGCAATTGTTTAGGTGTGTCCAGTTCAAAAGCAACTCGTAATTCAGGGTAAAATCGCCGCTGTAATGCTATTTCATGTGAGTCGGCCAGAATGTAATCGACCAGCCCCTCATCAACCAGTTCGATAAGTTCTTCAGTCGCGATATCCTTATTAATATTCCACGAAAGTTCCGGGTATTTATTTTTTAAAGTCGACAGCAGTTTAATCTGGCTGGTGCCGTCAACGACTTCCAGTATTCCGCTGTCCAGATCCTCCAGTTTCCTTAGCCTTTTATGCTGACCTTTGCGATACAGCAGTTGCTGTGTCACCTGGTAATAATCAGGTCCATATTCAATAACAGCATGGTTAACATCATCCTGACGGGATGCCCCTGCTGCGATTAAGTCACCACTCGAAAAAATTAATTCAGGGTATAGATCAGAGAATTCATTGACCACGATGATGTTTAATTTTACACCAATTCTTTCGGCAAATAATTTTGCCAGTTGATACTCGAAGCCATTGGCACCATTCGCATCCAGATAATAGGTTGATGCAGCGTTTAAGGTTAACAGGTTCAACTCTCCTCTATGCTGAATGGTTTCAAGTTGAGTTAGTGTGGGTTTTAAATAGCGGGGAATAGAAACAAGAGCCACAAACAATAACACGGCCACGATAATACCGGTTATAAGCTGTATTCTGTGTGCTCCAGGTGATAGATCAACCATGCCCTTTAAGTGTAAAAATAGAATCCCTAATAATAGGGTATTTTAGTCAGAAAATATTGCGATTGATAACATCATAAAAAAATTTTAGTACTAAGAGCTATAGCTAGCTATTCCAGAAAGCCCCGTAAGATTAATAGTAGCTTGTGAATTAGACAGTGTGAAGTAATTGAAATTTTTGAATGTTACTGCCTACGGGTAAAAACCCAGTTATTTCCATCGGATAATGCGGGTTTATATTCATAGCCTTCACTGTCGAATTTTTTAATGTCATCTGCCTGAGTCAACTCATGATCAATAATAAAACGGCTCATTAATCCGCGTGCTTTTTTAGCGTAAAAGCCAATCATTTTATATTCGCCATTTTTATAATCCTTAAATGCGGGTGTAATTATCGGGCCTTTAATATTATTAGTTTTAACTGCTTTAAAGTATTCGTTTGATGCAAGATTAATTAAGGTGTCAGATTTAATGGCTTTGAGTTGTTTGTTAATGGCATCGGTAATTTGCATATCCCAGAACTGGTACAGATTTTTACCAAAACTGGTCTCCAGTTTAGAGCCCATTTCCAGACGGTAAGGCCGCATTAAATCGAGAGGTCTAAGCAAACCGTAAAGTCCTGACAGCATGCGTAAATGCTGTTGGGCAAACTCGATATTTTTCTCAGTCATGCTATATGCATCCAGGCCGGTATAGACATCACCCTTAAATGCAAACATAGCCTGGCGAGCATTCTTAGTAGTGAAAGGGGTTTTCCACTGATGATTACGTTCAAAGTTAAGGTCAGCAATTTTGCTACTGATATGCATCAATTCAGATAAGTCCAGAGAAGAAAAATCACGTAAACGATTAATCAGCAGTTGAGATTGCTTAAGATGAGCTGGCTTTGTGAACTCTTCTGTTGGAAGAGGTGATTCATAGTCCAGTGTTTTTGCAGGAGAAACAACAATAAGCATAGCTAGCCCAGAATTGAAAAAAGCGGATTTTAACACTACTGAATAAATTTTGATGAAATTCTAACTATTGACCTGATAGTCTGAATAAATTCGCAAAAACCAGTAGAAATCAAATAACAGGCATTGATACTCCTGCGGGCATAAGGTAGTCTTCGCCTCCTGATTTTGCAGTGTTGAGTCTGTGGCTGACTAAATCGCCAGAAACAATTATGAAGCCCTTCCATGGATTTCACTTTCAAGCTGGCTAGCTAAAGAGCTGAAAGTCTAGAAAGGAAGCAACATGTAAAAGAACTGGAGAGTTGTCCGAGTGGCTGAAGGAGCACGCCTGGAAAGTGTGTATACGGCAACGTATCGAGGGTTCGAATCCCTCACTCTCCGCCACATAATAGCCTTAACTATTTGATAGTTAAGGCTTTTTTATGCCTGAGATATATGTCCCGCCACTTATCCCACCATAGTAGATGTGCTAGGCAGTAAATATCCATCATCCTGGATCCTGGAATATTGGGTAAATTATGGATGCAGGTTTACACTTTAATAGATCGCAATTTGTCACAAAAGGGCATACATAATCATTTATTAATCTATTCAAAGGAGGCACGTCAAAGAGTCTTAATTTATAATCTAATGCCATACCCCCAGTTTATTAGAGTAACCAGAGTGAAAAGCATACAATCTAATCGTCATAACCTGCTAGATGACTTTCAAGCTTTACTAACAGGAACACTGATAGTGGCAATCGGTCTTGTTTTTATCAAACATGCGGGGTTACTCACTGGCGGAACAACCGGGGTAGCATTTCTGATCCATTATTCAACGGGTATAAACTTCGGGCTGACCTTGTTCCTGGTTAACCTCCCATTCTATCTTCTATCAATTAAGCGAATGGGCTGGGAGTTTACGTTTAAGACGGTCAGCGCTGTATTAATGGTGTCGTTGTTAACAGAAATTCTGCCTTTGTTCCTTAATATTGCATCAATTCATTCGATGTTTGCAGCTATAGCCGGTGGATTGCTCATGGGTGTCGGCATGTTGATCCTATTTCGCCATAAGGGTAGTCTGGGTGGATTCAATATTCTAGTACTCTACTTGCAAGAACGATTCAGTTTGTCAGCTGGAAAAGTACAGATGATACTTGATTGTACTATCTTGACTGCTGCTCTATGGGTATTGCCACCAGTGATACTTATAGCTTCAATTGTTGGCGCGATTCTTTTAAATTTCGCGCTCACAGTTAATCACAAGCCCGGTAGATATACTGCATTCTAATTAATAGCTGTATTCAGATATTACAGTAAATAACAGGGAAAAGGGCTCGTTCTGGATTTGATTTCGCGGATTGATATTGGTAGATAGGTCTTTTATACTTGAGAAGTAAGTGGGTATTAATCCTTCCTATACACCCCCGACATTGTGGCTCATTTTTTTAGATTGGAAGACACTCCGACGGCGACGCGGAACCGACGAAGGGAGTAATCACCAGTGGCGCAAAGAAACTGTGGGAGTTGCACGATGTGCTGCAAGACATTCACCATACGGGAGCTCGACAAACCAGAGGGCAAGTGGTGCCAGCACTGTGACAAGGGCACGGGCTGTACCATCTACGACCGGCGACCCGACGCCTGTCGCAGCTTCGAGTGCCTGTGGTTAACCTTACCAACCATGCCGGACAACTTCCGTCCGGACAAGGTGAAGATCGTGATGTCTTACAAACAGGCGCTGCGCACGGTGACGCTATTCCTCGACCCCGTCTACCCACGCGCATATGAAAAACCCCGCGTGGCAAAAATGCTCCAGTCTATGCAACGCAATGGCTTGAAGGTCGAGCTCGAGATCTAGGGCGTTTCGGGTGAGATTCCGGGGCTGTTTTCCTGCCTTGATATGCAGGGGTGTTGCGTTTATTCTACTTATACTTTCTGAGTCTAGCAGGTTTAATACAATATTCAGGTGGCAAGTCAAGTTTGATTGAAGCCATTCGAATATCAAACTGGCTCGGTTATTGCGATTGATAATTTACAAAAGTTCAAACCGACCTGTTTTTGTGACGAATCTTCAACCGGGAGCAAGCAGTAGAATGAGAATAGGACATAGGGCAAGCAGCGAGACATTTGCTGACTTCACTTTGAGCAGGGTGCCTGAAAAAATTAGAGACTCACTTACAGATGAGCAATATAACGCGATACGATCTTCATTGGTCGCCCGGGATGAGGCTTCTCGACATAGTATCGATATTAGATTGAGCTTGCTCCTGCCTTTTAGAAGCTACTATTTTGTGTTCTTTGCCGGACGCGATCGTCGAGCTTCGACTTATCGACTGGAGGAATCAAGATGGTCAGTTATTCCCCTGCCTATACGACGAGCTTTGCATTACGTAATTTCACTGTGTGCCTCTGTTGCCATACTTGGAGTCATCATGTCGGTTCTTTACAAGCTTAAGAGTATGATTGGTATTGATATTTTTCCAGGCTGCAATATTCAGGATCTGCTGTTCCTTGAATGGTCACTGGCAGGCTGTGAACAAGGGTAGCAGGGACTGAGAATTAATAAGACATTAATTCTCTATTCATCTTTACTGAGTGAGCCTTCCACTTTTGAAAAATCGATACCGATAATACGATTTAAAATACTAATAAAAGAAGTCAGGTCGTTAGGCATTGTATCAAGGGTGGTTATTTCAGCACCTTCTGGCACCAGTTCAAGCGCACGTTCCTTGGTATCTCTGGGAGGAATTTGCAAGAACAGTATATTAAAACTTTCTGCGTGTGTCATATAGGATTCTTCAGTAACCCTGATACCAGAGCAAGCCGTTAGTGCAAGGATACAAGCGGTTAAAAATAAGTACTTTAGCATTGGAAATCTCTCTCTTTTAAGTCGTAGAACAGGGTTTATCTCTCTCAGTTTCTACCTGATTCAACACTAGTATATCAGAGTAAATAAATATTAGTATATTGTTGGCATATTATTTGCATATATATGCTTATTGTAATAACGTTATATGGAGATATCTTAATGCTTAATTCTAAAATACTATTTTGGCATTTATGCTTGTTGTAAATGCTGTGTTGATTCCCGTACATGCAATTCTTTTTACAGGCTCAACAACCGGTTCGTGGGTAAACCCTA
>JAAEMR010000048.1 GCA_024225395.1 Gammaproteobacteria bacterium | reverse complement strand
GAAGTTACCCGCATCATCAATGTCGCCCAGCACGATCGAATTCCTATCCGTTAGTGATATACCGGTACCTGATGCGCTCACTGCACCACCGAAATTATTCGTATTCGCTGTTAACGTGATCGCGGCGTCACCTACAATCAAACTGCTTGTTCCAGCAACATCCACATTATCACCGGCTGCTCCGGCCGAGGTCTGCGTAATCACCGGCCCATTTAATACCCATAATTGTACTGCCAGATCACCCGCAGCATCTATGTCACCCAGCACAATCGGATTCGAATTAATCAGTGATATGTTGTTGCCCGATGCATTTACAGCACCTGTAAAATTGTTAAAATTATTAGTTAATGTTATTGCCCCGGTTCCGGCTGTTAGTGTGGTTGTATCATTTGCTTGAATAGATCCTAATGTATTTGAAATATCACCACTTCCAATACTGATCGTTAGACTACCACCAGCTCCGTTTGCAGAAATCGCAGAATCCATTGTCAGAGAATCATTTGTGGAGATATTGATACCACCCGTACCTATGAGCCGATCTTTCTCATCTACCCCAGTAGTTAACTTAACCCCGCTGAGATCGATGGGAGCATTTGTCGTACCCACTGTTCCTGTTTCGATCGTTATACTGCCGTTCTGAACACGAATTTCATCCAAATTAGTATTAACCAAATTGATTTGAGGGGTCGTATCTAATGTTGCACTGGTGTCATCTTTACTGGAATCATTGCGTGTCTGCAGTGTTAGAGAACCACCCTTGATAAAGAGAATTTTATTCCCCTCACCGTGCTCATCATTAATAAAGTTACCACTGACATTAATCTCACTCGTTGCCTGAATGATGATACTGTTATTTGTACCTATCGATTCGATTTTATCTTCCGAGATGGTGAACTCCACATCCTCGGGGCTCCCGGAAGCAGCTTCCTGGTCATCATAAGAAACTTCAGCAATGACACTCCCAGCCACTGGAACATTTGCATTAAGCTGGGTATCCTGTGCACCACCCGTACCTCCAACAATAGTTACTCGCTCTGGATCGAGTAGCAAGGTTCCCGTCTCGCCATGGGCCGCAGATGTATCAGCATTACCCCGGAAGTAAAGGTTCTGCTTTCCAGATGTTTCTATAAACCCGCCATTTCCTGACGTATTTCCTCCTTTTGCACTAATATCACCATGGAACCAGGTTGTATCATCAGCCCAAACGATCACCTTGCCGCCATCACCTGAAACGATGGCATCCGCCTGAATCTCGGAATCAGACGAAATGTAAGTTTGTGCCGCATTCTGAATTTCCGGATTATTGCCCTGATAATCCCCGCCGATCAGCACAATCCCCCCACCTGCTGAACCGGAAGCGTCTACACTGGCGTTATCGAATAACCCGACCTGGTCGCCGAGTATCTGGACTTCACCTCCCTGACCATTTTGTCCCTGCGCGCTGACGTTACCGCTGTGCAGGGTTCTGCCATTAGATTGCAGGCGGATCACGCCGCCATGGCTTTGAATTGAGGTGGCGCTGATCAAGCCCTCGTTATTCACTGCATTGGTAAAAACATCGGCCGCCACGTCACCCGCCAGTATCACCTGGCCGCCATCGGCGCTGATTTCGCCCGTGTTATGCACCGCATTTTCACTGCCAGTGGCGTTTTGCAGGGTTTGCTCATCGATCTGAAAGTTGATCAGACCATCACCATCGAAATTGAGCACCATCTGTCTGCCGCTGGCCAGTGCGACATGGCCGTAGTTGGCGATGATGGTTCCATGGTTGGCGACATGGCCACCGAGCAGGGCCACATTACCGCCGCTGGCCGCATTGATCAGGCCATAATTTATGACCGAACCAGCATTTTGCAGAGCCTGCAGGCTGTATTCACCCGACATGAAGGCATCAGAGTCCACATTCAGCCCGCTGGCTACCAGCGATTGCACATTTACGACCGAATCCGGGCCAAAGATCAAACCATTCGGATTACTTAAAAATACCCGGCCATTGGCATTGATGGATCCAAAAATCTGGCTGGGATTCTGGTCGTAGATATTATTTAGTGCAGATGCAGACGAAGAAGGTTGAATGAAATTAACCTGCTCGTCTGCGGAAACATTGAAACTACTCCAGTCGAGTACCAGGTTGTGACTTTGTTGATTGATCTGAGTGGTCGTTGAATTCGGCTGAGTGATAGATCCCTGACCGGCACTGACCTGGCCATTCTGCGGAGCTGCTGAAGCGCACACTGCTACAAATCCAGTCAACAGACCGGAAATACAGACCGCCAGTGTTCTTCTTTTAAAAAGTAGCAGTGATTTCATCCAGTTATTCAATGTCAGCAAATCAGCC
This sequence comes from Gammaproteobacteria bacterium, assembly GCA_024225395.1. Taxonomy (GTDB): domain Bacteria; phylum Pseudomonadota; class Gammaproteobacteria; genus JACNJF01. The sequence goes on along the minus strand of JAAEMR010000048.1, from coordinate 78,186 downwards.
TGAGTCAGTATATGATTTTAAAAATCATAATTCATACTAATAAAAAAGGGCAGAGACATATTATCCGAGGGTTCATCACCCATGTCTAAAGCCATCGTTAATTTCAATTCAAACTTACCATAAGGTTCTGCCTGCACCGACCCTCCTATTCCAGAAAAAGACACCGAAGATTTTTCATTGGGCAATGCATCATTCAGTTCACCAGTGGCAATATCATAGAAAACCGACATACGCAGTTTGTTAAGCCAGGTCTGCTTAATATCTGGTGATGCAAAAGCGATGTATTCCGCTGAAAACAGGTAAACCGTGTCCATCAGAGCTTCAGAAACCGGATAAGCTCTGACCGTATTAGGGCCACCCAGAGAAAACTTTTCCAGCGAAGTCAATTTATCTGATGAATGCTGTCCACGAAAGGTAAATAAAACCGCCTGCAATTCGGACAGGCGTTGTAATCTTGAATAACTGTATGAAAGTTTCGTGAAGTCGGCATCTGATACGACAAACTTCGGGCTGGTCTCAGTCGATTCACCGAACCCTATACTGAGGGTTATATTGGCTGTCTGATAAGTACCGGAAGAAGACCAGCTGGTACCTGCATAATCTCCGGCCAGTGTTAAAACTGTCAACTTATCATCAGTAAACTGGGATGCAATGGCACTGCTTGAAGATGATTTAATGTGCAATGCAGCCGTTGTCGATATTTTTTCTGTCCGATCACGTCTATACAGATATTGCATAAATCCATGCATATCTAATGACTCACCATTAACCCCGAGATCTGTCAGATTACCACCAACATCGAAGGTATTTACACTAAATCCTCCACCGGCATTGAATCGGTAATTGATCACTGGCTGCTGGTATGAACCATCAAAATACTGGCTATTGGTCGGGCTGGTGGTCAAAATTAAATTTAGATCCAGCAAGTCAGCCTGTCCTAACATGTTATTCCTCTGGTGGTTCAGGCGAAGCCGGTTTTCACCCGTATAGGTAGAACCAAAGTTATCTATTGAAAAACGTGTGTGTGAAGCTTCATCTACTGATTTTAACTGGATAGCTGCAGAACCCGATTTGAGACCTGGTCCAAATATCATTTTAGTGGAAAGTCCAGGAAAATCATTCAGTGTAAACAGTATCTCTTCAACATCAGGTTTATAAACAGATTGACCCATCAGTGGATCAAATGCAGTCTGTAACTGCTCATTACTATACAGCGAGTTACCATTAAAAACGACAGCATCCAGAAAGCCCTCAACGATATTTATTTGTACAATTCCATCGTTCACAGTTTGCTCAGGAATATAAGCCCTTGCCAGAAAAAAACCTCTCTGCCTGTAAAAACGGGCCACAGCCGATGTTATTTGTTCAAACATGCTGATCGAAAACCCTTTGGAAGCAACGGTTGCTACCATCTCTTCCGCAACTTCCTTCACCAGCTGTTCAACAGATTGCTGAGTTATGCCAATCTCGATATTTTCATCAACTCCGGTAATGCGAAAACCTTTCACACGCATTCTGGGAGCATCTTTTTCAACTTGCTGTAATTTTTCTTCTACTTCAGGAACGGGTGCTGTTTTCGGGTAGTTGAAAGGTTGAGGATAGCGAAATTCTTCCGTAGGCATGGCACCACCGGGGGTTGCGGCCGGGGGCAGATCTACAGCCAGCAAATTTGTACAAACTGGCAGTGACATTAGTAGAAAAATATATAAATTTCTCATGCCCTTAATAAAATCTCAGATAAATAATCATTTAGCCTGTTGCTGATTCTGCTGTTGTTGCTGTTGTTTAAATTGTTCCTGCATTTGTTTCTGCGCTTCCTGTAAAACTTGCCCCAGTTTCTGTTGCAGATCGATTGCATTGGCCATAGTTAACACAATTCTATTGCCTATGGTTATATTACCCGGCATGGAGCGATGCATGTTGCCAAATTCAAAAACCACATCACCGGCACCGACAAAAATGTTGGCTACATCGCGATAGCTGTAATCCAGGTCCGGTGAAACATGGACCTGATAATTTTGTTGCCCAGTATCACTATTATTTTCTTCATTCATATTATATTTTACCCTGTAAAAATTATGTCATCACCATGACTTTCGTTTGAGATGGAACCACCGTCATTCCAGTGCCGGGACAATTTGTTAAATTCTGCATCGTCATATCCAGAAATGATCTAGTGCTAGGCAAGCCTCCATAAAATACTTTCATACTGCCTTTCATATGCCGGGAAGGTCCCATAATAATACCCGACATAACGCCCCCAGGCATGCATCCTGCTTCATCACCATTACTCATTGGAATTGTGGTACCCAGGTTATGTGCGGGCATCGCCATTATCAGCACCTTAATTGCCGCCGTGGGTGGTAAAGCCATTGGTAGCTGTGCAATATTGGGGTAAGGCATTGGTGTAGGTATGGGTCCAGCAGGTGACGGTACCGGGGTAAGGCAGACATCAGGCATGGAATTGTTCATACCTGCCAGCGAGCAATTAGCAAACATAGAAACCTCCAGTTAAAATTTCTTTCATCTCATTAACCCATGTGTATGTGTTCGCCATCTATTTTGGTATCTTTTTTACTTAACATTATAGTGTGTTGTGAATTCATGGAATAAAGCCCCTGACTTGCTCTGGTCATATTTCCTGACTTAACCGCATCACTTTCTTCAGTGTGACGCATATAGTTTTTAACCTTGTGTAAAGCTTGTTTTGAGATCGTATTTATCAGTTCACTAAATACTCGTAATGTGGAAAAGCTGGCCTGGATGGTTCCTCCTGAAGCAGTTAGATGGTCATATTTCATAACTGCTGTTTCACTCTTATGTAGTGCATTTTTAGCAAGGCAATTAAAATTTTCAGGCGCCACTATATTGACCGACTTAGACGAATTTAAATTTATTGAGCCAGATTGCGACTGCATCGAAACATTATCTGGAAAACATAACGCCATAGACTGATCATTTTTGCGCTCTACTATCCCTGTAATATAATAGTCCCCTGCTTCAGATAATACACACATCACAATATCTTCATTAACAGGCTTTACCAGGCAACTAAAAGTTACCTGTGCTTGGCAACGTATACCTGAGAGATCAATTTCACAGCGTGTATTATTAACAACAGATCGTACCGTCGCAATATACACAACCGCATGATGTGGCTGCGGTATTGAAACAACGTTAGAAGTTTTCATCATGGCTATTTACCCCATTGTTCGGCTTTTTGCTTGTTTGGATCGGTCTTTTGTGCATCCGCTATATTTGCAGATTCCCACAAGTTATTTACATCGTAAAACTCATGCATTTTAGCTCCAGACAAATTGGTATTTGAAAAATCAGAATCAGTAACAACCGCATGTGACAGGTCGGCAAAAGTGAAATTTGAACCTGAAAATAATGAATTTGTGATGACTGCTTCCGTTAACTGAGACATTTCAAAGTTACTCGACCTGAAATCTGACTGGCTAATTTTTGATTTTTGCATACTTGCTTTTGATAAATTTACTTTAGACATACTCACTGAGTTCAGCGTCGCTTCATAAAAGTTTGATAATTCTGCATTAGCACCATCAAACTTTGAACCACTTAAATCGGCCTTCATAAAACCTGCTTGCTGTAATAATGATGAAGAAAAATCACAGCCTTGTAATTGACATTCTGTAAATTGAATTTGCGTGAGATCCAGTTGACTAAAGTTGACCCCATTAAAATTAGCCTTGAATAAACAACTCAACTGAAAAGCAACTTTTTCAAATGAGTTCCCATCGAATTCACATTCATTAAAGATGGATTTAAAAAACCTTGCGTTAGTAAAGTTGATACCCTGAAGCTTACAATTATTGAATACTGTAGTTTCAGCATTAATATTTGTAAATTCTCCATTCATCATGTTTGTATTCACAAAAACTAATGATTCAAATACACAATGATCAAAGTTAATTGAACTGCATTCAGAAGCTATGAACTTTGTACCATTCATCGTCGAATAACTAAAATCAGCCGACTTCAATCCGGTATTAGAAAATACCGTTTCATTCAAGTCCGTTTCAATAAATTTTGCTTTTATAAATTCGCATTTATTGAATGCTGCTTCTTTTAAGTTTGAACCCGAAAAATCACAATTATCGAATTCAACCTCCATAAATATCGCTCCGGAAAAATCCAGATTGCGGCAATCCAGGTCACTAAATTTTTCCTGTGAATAAAACTCACCCAGTTCCTTGACCTGTCTGGATAATTCCACGCCGGATGTCACCGTCATGAGGGCCGCCAGTCTCGTAAGATGGTGTTATCCAGGTTCGCCCTGCTGAAATCCGTCTCCCCCAGGGTGGAACGTAAAAAATCCACTGCATATAAATTAGCACCCACGAAAGAAGCCCCAGAAAGTTGTGCTTTAGCCATCGAACCTTCCATAACATTGGCTTTATCAAAGTTACAAAAGGTTAACGTGGCTTTCCTGAAAAATGCCTGCCTGGCGCTGGTGTTCGAGAAATCGGCATAACTGGCATCGGCCAGACTGAAATTGGCCCCGGTCAATATTGCATCTTTAAAATCAGCTTTTGGCATGGTTATTCCCTGAAAGTTAACCTTTTCGAGACAGCTGCCCTTAAAACTGGTTGCTTCCAAAACTACCGATTCGTCTTCGGTTGCGGCAAAACAATTCGATGTCATATCTGCTGCATCGAATATCACATTTTTTAAATTGGTGTTCGACCATACACAACGTTGCATAGTCGCACCGCTAAAATCGGCAACAGAAATATTACATTGTAAAAAAACCGATTCATTGAGCAATGCATTTTTAAACACGGTACCCCTGAAGTCTGTATTGATAAATTGCATTTTTTCCATTTTGCAATGACTAAAATCTGCCCCGTCAACCTTGATCTCCAACATTTCTATTTCTTCCAGATGACTCGAATCGAAATTTGAATTGGAAAAATTTCCTTTGGATAAAATAGTACCTTTCACCATGGTGCGACTAAAATTGGCCTGCCGGGCTGACACTGATCCGAGATTCGAGTTTTCCAGGTTTGCTCCCGACAAATCGGCATTATCCAGAATCGCCCTGGAGAGTATGGCCCCTTTTAAATTACAGTCCTTTAAACTTGCATTCGTAAAATCCACCTGTTCCAGGTAGGCGCCACTCATATCTATTCCGTCTAAAATCACACCGCTCAAATCGAGACAAGCCCAATCCATATCTGAAACTTTCTGGAGTTTATTCAGCCGGTTAATAAACTTTTCCTTCACCTCATCGATAGATTCATTGTGAGGCGATTTACAGTGCGGTAAACCATGGGCAGTCGTTCGATACAGCTCTTTTAAATCTTTTTCGGCTTCATCCAGTGGTTGTGTCGCGCCTGCCTCCTGCTGTTGCATCAATTCTTCTATCATTTTTTCGAGTTCACGCGTGCTCTCATCATCCGCACCCATGGCTTTCATGCTTTGCATCTGTTGCATGGCTTCAGCAATTTGTGGATTCAACTGCGTCATACTGTCCTGTACTTCGCGCATATTAAATCTTGGCATCACCGCATCCTGTTGATCAGGAGCCAGGTTTAATTGATCTAGCAAAACCTTGTCCTTTTCCAAAGATTCTGTAGCGAGTTCATCCATGTTCCCGCTTGCTTCAACAATTTGCTGTTCCAATGCCTTGTTTGTTTTTTCTACCTCTTTCATGGCCAGGTCAATTTTATCATCACGGAACTTATCGATAACCGACATTAACTCATCGATCTTGCCAAACGAAAATTCTGTTAGTTTTAATTTACTGGCATCACCAGCGGTGATACCCGGTAGTATCGCTTCGAGTTGTTGGTTAAGTGCTACTAAATCCGCATCGGGTTTGCTCTCTGGGAGTTTTTCCAGCGACTTCTTCAGATCCAGCAATTCCCGTTTTTGCTTTTCATCTGCAGCTTCCATATTACTGTCATATTCACTGGTGAGATCCTGTAATTTATCATCGACTAATGCCTGTACCGCTTTGGTTTTGGCATCGAGATTCTCTTCAAACGGGCTGGTTTCTGAGCCCTCAAATGCATTCTCCTGCAAGATTTCCATTGCGCATTTCACGCCTGCCGGTATTAAATCACTGGTATTGAAATTATTTAAAAGAGCGTCATCACTTTGAAGCCGTCGATTTAATGCGGCCTGATGATATTCCATATCACGGGGTGGCTCTCCAGGCGATTCAAAAGCCAGTAACATATCGGTAATTTGTGTTGCATCGTCATCCTTCACCTGCATTCCACCCCGGGAGATTATCAAGGCTAAATCTGCTTCAGGAAAAAACCACAGGGTATCCAGGTTCAAATGTAATTCTATAAACTGTTGATGCTCATCCGGCTGCCCATGTTTCACAAAACAACGTACCAGGTAACCTGGCAGCTTACCGCTGATTACCGGCTTATCAGGGTGGAGATTGTGAAATTCGAAGGCTTCATTTCCGTTAAAGTATCCATCCAGCCACTGATCTTGCGCCGTTGTCATGAAAAAATTCCAGTCAAAATCTTCCGGGTAACCCGGATAATATTTCGTTAAATAGGTCTCATCATAGGTTCCCTGAAAACGCATACGCTGGGGCCATGCTGGAGACATAGGCGACAAACCTGCAGGCTGAATTTTTTGTTTGTTTGAAGTGAGTAGTTGATTGGGGTTTTCTATCAACGGTAAATTACTGTCATCGTACCCCATGCCGTCCGGGTTGTTTTCGAAACCATTACCACCGTAAGCCAGGGTGTACGATAGCGGAATGGAAGTAAATGTCTCAGGCTTGCTGGGTAAACCCACTGTCCATTGCCGGGCACCGAAAATGTGTAATTTTTTTTCTTTATCTCCTACTCTTACCAGGACTTCACCCGCTGTTATATCCTTTCCACCCGGCGAATGATACGAACCCGAAACAATATACTCAGCCTGGGGTTTTGGCATGGCAAGATCCGGTAGCGGATTATCGCCCATGCACGCAAACGCTTCTTTATAGAAATCAAATTCCAGTAACGCTTCCCCTGTTGAAAGTCGCACGCCCATGGTTGCGGAAACAATGCAGTGAAACTGATTGTTATGTTCGAGCACCTGCTGGTTACAGGCGATATGTAATGGCTTAATAATATTCATCTACTTTACATACCCAGCATCATTACACCCTGATGTACAAACATATTCGTAGCGTGTATATCCATCGAATTTTTATTGATCCTGACCTGTGCCTGGATCATCTGTGTCTGCAGTTTCTCCATAGCCAACTTTTTATTCTTCGCCTCCATCGCTTCAGCCTGTGCCGCTTTCAATCCAATTGCTTTAAAACCACTCCAGCCTGTCACTTCATTCAACTCCGCTTCACCACCAAACTTCCTTTCAATTTTCACAAACATACCGGCAGCCAAATTAACATCGATTTTCATGCCCGCGGCAACACTCACATCAATTTTAAGAGCCCCTGCACTGACCGAGATTGCACCCTGTAAAGTCGAAACGCTGGTTGATATATTTAAGGTAGGTATGGCCACAAAACTCGCTTCATATTTTATCTTGCCATAGTAACTGTATGAGTAGCTTAACAAGGATCCCCCGATAGCATCCCAGCGTGCTTCCTGACTTGTTCCACCGCCAGCCTGTTCCCAGTGGACTTTCGTCCCCTTGCCATTGTATTTTGTTTCTTCATGATTTCCACCATAGCGGTACTCGTAGGAGTCACCGTGATGATGCTCTTCCGTATTACCCACCCGGATACTGATATCATTGCCCCGATTATAGGTATAGGCATCGCCAAATTGCTTGGTGACCCAGGTCGTATCCGTATGCATAGGGCCACCCGTATCATTGGCTGGTGATGGATCCTGTTCTTTATCTGCCGGCGCCACACCAGTTGAAGTGTCAGCGTTTTTAAAACTGCTGCCAACTCCCTTACTGACACTGTGTTCAAATGCCCAGGTTTTGATTTTCCCCGACCCCGGGCCCTGCATAATGTCACCAATATTAACCGGATTCTCTTTGAGACTTTGGCTTCCTAGTGCAACACCTGCTCCAATCGCAGTACCAACCAATGCCAATCCACCGGCAACCATACCGGCGGCAACTGCGCCCCCAGCACTACCTTGATGTACAGCAACACCCGTAATTAATGCTCCTGTTACTACTGCAACAGTAACACTTGATGCAACACCACCCGCTGGAAGGTGAGGGTTAGCCATTTGTCCACCATACCACTGAACATTATTTTTTTTATTTAACTTAGCCTTCTGATCGATATGTTCTTCTGCAAAGCTATTACCCAGGTTGTAATTCCAGTAACCTCCAAAATCGTAGATATTGCCTTCCTGAGTATTAAAGGTATCCAGTGCCGAGACTCTGACATGAGCATCTCCAATAGTCTCTGCAACTAATTTTGTATTGGTTGAATTAAGATTGCCATCTTCATTCCATGCAGGCTTGTAAGGATCATTACCATAGTCTAATAAACCGGTAGGGTTATAATCTGTACCGAAATTTGATAATAAGGAAGATATATCTCCAGATGAAGTCGCTGGTTTCCCTACATTATATTCACCGTACTTATCATGCGCTTCGAACCATAAGTCTCCCCCGGAATGAATTCTGATTCCGTTGCCGGGTTTAGAGTCATGCACTACATCTGAATCAAATATAGTCACATTTCTAATTTCACTATTGCCTCCACTCACATACGACAATTGATAACTTCCGGCCACACTGGTATCTACCTCAGTAACAGTCGAACCATCTGGTGCAGTTATTGATGTCGGTGTATTGATATCCGTAGTTAAGGTTGAATCACCAGGATCCGTACTAAAAGCTCCCTGCTCGGTATATATTCCATCAAGAGGAATTCGCTGATCTGCTGACCCGTTTAAAGTGATCGGATCATTATGTGCTCCCACACGGACCCATGAGTTAGCCATGGGGCTCTGCATCACTATACGCTCTGACCCAGCCTTATCTTCCATTCGAATACGGTTATTACCGCCGGATTGAATGACAGATTCAGATAAGTTATCTGCATTTACGGGCCCGGATGTTTCCGGATTTGATACTGCACCCGCTATAACAGGTCTGTCAGGATTTCCTTCTATAAAAGTCAATAATACTTCGGTACCTTTTATCAGTGGAAATTGCATACCCCGATGTGCCCCTGCATAGGATTGCATCATACGAATGGGGGCAGAGCCTTTCCCATCCATGTGTTCATCATTAATATCAAATGGCAGTTTGACCCGATAACGTCCCTGCTCGTCTATCTGGGCATATTCACCATCCACTTCGGCATCAATTTTCGCGTGAATGGTACCGGAAATTTTTGGTTTTTCGGTAGATCGTTGTGGACGATACTGAACATCGTTAGGGATTGCTTTAAAACTGTTACGGTAAATAGCCTGATTGGTTGAAGCACCTGCATCGGCTGCTATTCCACCACTCATTAAATGCGATTGATTACCTTCGTGTGTCACTTCCAGAATGAGGTATTCCTGGTTAAAATCATCCCGATAATGATTATTCAAATTAAAAGTAAACCCGGGCATGATATAGGGGACGGTAGATTCACCAAAAAACTCCTGTTTCTGGCAAAGTAACTCTTCTGCACGAATACTGGCCAGGTGCTCTCCTTCTTCAGGAGTTGCAAAAAATTCTCCATAAATATAGGAAATGCCACGGCCTCTTAAATCCACGTTAACTCGACTGGTTATATCTAACGAAGGTCGTTCGTAATTATAATCCTTCAAAATTATTTCAGTGGGCAACTGCTTTTGTCGACAGGTAAATACGCCTACCGACTCTCCCATGTGCTGACCTTCCAGTCCTGATGCAGGGTTATAAAATAAATCGGACCCCTGTTTTAAAGCAGAATGTGAAAATTTTGTATCAGTCAATACCAGTTCTTCGCCACCAGATTCCTGGTTAAAATAGTAATAAATTCCCTGTCGTTCCAGCCATCGTGAAACAAAATTAAAATGGGATTCATCATACTGGCAGATATAATTTATTTCTTCATAACCATTTAAGGTACCAATGTCAATATCAGCAGTTTCCAGTCCTCCATCATGCAGGGCATCTTCTACAAAATCAGGTACCGACTGGTTTAGAAACACCTGGTTATGATGGGTTAAGGTTAACCACCAGAGCTTAGGCGCTAACCTTGCTCGATAAAACACAACATCATTCACTTCGTGTAATTGATCAAACTCGGAGAGTATTCCATTGTATAAAACATCATCATCCATACCGCGATGTATGGTAAATACAGCCTGTGACTGGAGCATGTCTTCAAAATCAATATCCTTTTTTGATGACACCAGCATAATTTCAAAATCATAGAGTTTTGAAATTGCCTCAGACCCCTTGAAGCTAATAACACCAAACGTTCTGTCATCAAGCCCGAGGGCAAATGATTCAAAAGAAAAGTGTCTACTGCCCGGATCATCAAAATAATTCATTTCAACACGTCCTCTTTTTAAGATTGATCAACTTCTGGTAATTAATTGAGTGTGACACTGAATGCCTCCTCATTGGTCTGGTTAACTAACCAGGTTGACTTACCCAGGCAACTGTACTGAGATTGCCCCAGACATATCGGCTGTGCTGAACCTTTTTCAAGCTTGAGAACAATATCGCATTGCAATGGCTGAACCATAAACAGTTTACGGATGGTAGTAATAAATTTTAACTGTTTTTGATCATTAAGAATCGACTGAAATTGATCTAATGATAAGGGGCCAATATGAATATTATATTTACCAGATCTGTCATTGACCTGTTCACCGATTACCGCAGTAGATCCCAGTGTATTATTTACCCATGAAAGCTTACATCTTTGGTGTTCATGTATGGAAACTTTGCGTAACACACAGGGTTCAATATCTACTTTCAAAGGCTTCAAATAATCGGCTAGTATTGTTTTCAGACCAACCTGGGTTTTGGGGCGTTGATTGATGATGCCCGTGTATTTCAGGAAAGCTCCCGAAAGATCTCCAATCTCTCTAAATTCATCCGGTAAGCCCAGAATGCTAAAAATAATTTCCCAATATTTCTGACCATTACTCTCAATGGCGTTATGAGAAAACCTGTATTTTAACCAGGCTTGATACAGCAATGGGTAAAGCTGCTGATGAATAACATCGAGAAAACCACGTCGAGTAGCATGATCTTCCCATTCTTCATCCAGTAATTCTTCGGTGTAGTAACCTGGTAACGGTGAAGCAACACCATAAAGCCCAAAGAAAGTAGTGAGTATTTCATACCCACGATCATCTTTTAATCTATTTATATTTTCAATATCTGCTTGAGGATAATCAATATTTAGATCAGGACGTATTGTTAATTCAGGTTTGTTATCAGATGCTTTATTACTCGACAGCCGATTTAACAGTCGTACAGCCTGATAAAAATCATACTGTTCTCCATTTTCAACAATGTCATCTATTATATTAATGGTCTGTCTCCAATACGTAATGGCCAGCTAAAAGTTTCCTCAGTTGCATCATCGGTCATACTAAAATGGGTAAAACAATTAATATTGGCAAAACTCGAAAACAAACGGTCCAGTAACACACCGAATAAATACATATCTCCTTGCCCGGCATAATTTGCAGGGTTCACTCTGACATTAATTTTCTGACCTCGCATGGGTATACCGGAAATAAGACCATCACAACTTGTAACGCTAATTTTACTCACACCTTCAACCCGTTTTCTGTTCGCTATCTCTAGAGTATTGCCGGTATTACTGGAAAATATATACAGCCCCAGCAATGCTTTTAAATTATCAGTATCAGCGAGCGACAAATAATTCAATGACAAGTGACTCAGTAATCGCCACAGCATGGAAGAACCAACTGGCACATTCTGATGATCGGAAGGTTTAATAATATTTGAAAATGTCATTAGCTCTGAAGTGCTTGAAGTCGGTTTTGATATATCTCCCGGTTTTAGCTTAGAGGGATGATCACCATTGCTACAGGTTAACTGTATGGCTAGCGTTTCCTGGTTAGTGATATTAAAATCTTTTGGATAACTGAAACTGATAAATACCTGTGTACCTTCATTCTCAACCACTCGATTATTTAACTGGTAAACCGGTTTTGAATTCAGATCAGGATTGGCCAGGCCAATATCACTATAATGGGTAGTAGTACCCGAGCGACGACTTTGACCGACAACATCATCAACTGAATATATCTGGTATTTATTAGCCTGATTGCGTAACGGGCGTAACCGGTATTCACTACGTTTATGGTCATTCAGCATGGACTCGGCATCACGCTTGAACAAATTGATAGCAGGTGTGGCAAACAGCATAAATCGATCAGTATTCAGCCTGGGCAACACCGTTACTTTTTCACTTAAAAATAACCTGAGGGTAAATGAGCTGGAAGCAATCTGGCTAAAATATGACTTAATATTCTCCAGGTTTATAAACAGGAATTTTTCCTTTAATATAAAATATTCCTGAATTAACCGGTATGAGGGGAATGAGTTCCCGGGTAATCCAATCAAACTTTGATCATCATCAAATCCAGCAGCAGTAATTTTTAATTGATCCGCCACGATGGGTTTAGAAGAACCGGCATGTTCAAGCTCAATACTCTCGACGCAATTCATTAAAATATAAAATAATTCTACTGCTCCATGATAGTCTCCACCGATATGCAACGGAATAAACTCACTACTCATGCTTGATATCGACATACCATTCATACTAAAACTGATGTCAATACTTTTTCTACCCGTTGAAGTTTCATTTTGTTTTACAGAAGAAATTGATAGTGGCCATACATCTACATCACATGCCGTACTAAAACGGCAACTTAGTCCATCAACTTCAGTCGAGTCGATAAATGCCCCTTTTGGAACCTGAATATTATTTTTTAAAATATCTTTCGGAGTGAATTTAATTATTGTTGCTGATGGGACAGGACGAAGATAATGCGGAAATATCTGTTTTAACAACCCCTGGGAAAATTCTGGAAAATCATCATCTATTTTTTGTCGTATCTGCGCTGTCAGGTAGGCAACACCCTCAAGTATTCGCTCTACATCGGGATCGGTACTACCTTGAGCTAATTGTGGCGCAATGGTTGGATGGGCCTGCGAAAACTCAACAGCCTGCTCCCGTAATTTCTCCAACTCATTTTGATAATATTTATTCATTTTAAAGTTAACTTAATTTATCAATCACTACGCAGTTAAACTGACGCTTCCATCATCACTCAAGTATGCATTTATACTAAATGGCAATTCACGATCATTAATTTTAATTCTGGCCGACAACTGAAATTGTAATTTTCCCGGATATTTTTTTTGCTCAACATATTTAACTTGCAATGCATCCAGGCGTGGTTCGTATCTTTTTGTCTGTAAAAGTAATTGCTGTAAAATCAATCCTGCATCAGGAGCTGAATACCCATTCAACATATAACTAAAATCCGGCAAACCAAATTCTTCATCGATCAATACAGTGCCTCTTCTGGTATTGTAAATTTTCTCCAGATCGTCTCTTATCGATTCCAGCAGTGCATTAATGTCCGATTCCTCAAAAGAGGCCTGACCGGCTTCTTCCCAGCGACTAAATCTTTTTAATAAACGTTCTTTCATTATTGTTATTAGCTTTCAAGACCACTCCAGGCATCTTCATATTCAATACCATCCGGCTCCCAGGTCCATATTATTTTTTCATAGGATATGTGAACATCTTCCATGTGCTTCAAGTGTTCATTTTTTTTCTCCAGAACATTCGGCACCCAGGGATGAATTTTAGTTACCATGCCATTGAACATGGCCATGGTAAAATACAGTTCCTCTTCACCTGTGCCATCAATCCGGTACCACTTCAATTTCATCTCTGTTAACAGTTCTCCAGTGCAAAGTGCCTGATATAACATCGGTGTGCTTTTATCAATTTCCTTGGTGAAGACCATCGGACGATGTACGCGTCGCCCCGAAGCAATTCCACGATCATCAGCAGGTATTTCCACCACATGATCAAATGCCTGCACGAGAATAGTACCTTCTCTTTCCAGCCATTCACATGACCCTTCAATTTCTCCCTGCTCTTCACCTGTTATGGTTAAATGTCCTGGCATTGGCATGATTATGTCCTCAAATACTTAAAATTTAATTTTTTTCCATTTTGCTGGTTTCTGATAATTCAAAGCTACTACCCATAAACTTCAGGTGTGGTGTTATCTGTATTCGAGTCACAAACCAGTCCTGCTTTCCCTCCACCTCTCTAACTTTTACCTCAGCACGACGTAACGGTCGTCTCGCTCTTACCCCCGCTGCCGGGTTATCCATATCAGAGACATACTGCGATAACCATTTATTCAGTTGCTGATCTAAATCTCGACGATTTCTCCACGATCCCAGATGCTCTCTCTGCATAACTTTCAAATATTGAGAAATACGACTAACGATCATTAAATAGGGCAACTGTGATGATAAACGGGCTGTCAAATCTTGAGCATCATTGCTTTCTTCAGCCGACACAGTATGGGTTGAATAGGCGGAATAAAAGGTAGACGTATCATCACCTTTATGAACACTAAGCGGAATAAAACCATGTTCAACCACATCCGATTCACGTCGGTCGGTCAGAATAAACTGAGTGGATATTTTGCCGTCTTTCATATTCAGCCCCTGTACCTGACCACCTGATTGCCCGGTACAATTTAAACACCAGCGATATTTTGCAAAACTGTCCATCAACCTTGTAGCAAATGCAAACGATGCATTTCCCCACAGCAAATCAGTATCTTTGCTTGATATTTTTTCTGTATAACGTAATCCGCCAATTTCAGTATTATGTGATTCTCTTAATAAAAAGAATGGCAGGGTCAGTCCGATATAACGGGAGTCACTCGACTGTCTGAAAGCATTCCACTTTATATAAGCCGGCTGAGTGTAGATGGCTGCAATATCACGTAAACGACTGAACCTGGAAAAACTGTCTATATCAAATAATTCTGCTGAAGCTGCAGCTATAAAAGGAGCATGAGATACTGCAGAAACACCGGCCAATTGTTGCAAACATTTTATATCCTGTGCTTTTGGTCCAAACTTAAATTCACTGATCACAGCCCCATAAGGTCGCCCTCCAAACTGTCCATATTCATCGCTATAAACAATCTGGTAATATTTAGACAAGGTGATTTCAGGCACATCTTCAAAGTCTTCTATCAAGCCCTGTTTACTGACATTGAGAACAGCAATTTCGCAGTTTTCATTAAACTCTGTTCGCTCAATAAGAAATTGTAATGAACGCCACAAAGACTCCATCGCGATAAAGTTTTGATGATGGATAATTTCATCCAGCTGATCACAGATTCGTTTTTCTATACTGGCTATTAACCAGCCATAATTTTGTACATTTTGCTGTAGTTCCTGGAGAGTAATATCCTCGGCATTTAAAACCTTTTCGATAAAATCCTTATCTTCATCATCAAGTTGCAACGTATCACTATCTGTTGCCTGTGCGAGCGTGTCGGTAAAAGCAGTTAATTTCTCCATCCAGGAAATATTTTTAAGTACCTGAGAGGGGGTAAAACCTTCGAGAGAAGTGAAATTCAAATCTACTAATAATTCGCTGTCATCCTGTTGCATTTTATTTGCTATTTTTATTTTCAAACCGGGTCGTAATTGCTTGAAAAGCACATCAATATCATGACTATCCTGGGAGAGTATAATTGGCAGCTGATCATCAAAATATTCAGATCTTTCATCCAGTGTAAAATCACCTAGCACTAAAACCTTGAAAGGTAATTCAACCATCTCAGATTTATCACCAATTTTCGTCTCATAAACCAGGTTTACCCGGTCATTTGAATCTGTATTAGGTGTACTGGCCATAATGATTACTCTCGATCCGTCCAGCAGGAGGTAGCAACCGATGGAGGGGACAAAGGTACCGCATTAATCATTTTAATCACTGGCTTTTGACCACGGAATTCATAATTTACATCGATAGCACTGACTGATTCATTTTCCAGAGCAGATTTAAATTCCTCAAATTCTTTTACGTGAAATATTTTTCTACCATCACGGAAATCTGCTAAAAATTTGGGGAACCCTTTCTGCCCTTCGTAGATTTTTCTCAATGAGAATTCACCCACTTCAATGCGTAATGTCAAATCACCACATTCACTTAATGACCACTTAAATGTATTAGAGGCGGAGTAATTATAGTTCGCCAATGTCTGAACACTTTCTGCACAGTGCAGATCAATAAATGTTGCATATGGCGAAATCTGGGCAGATTGATTAATACCTGTGGGCAATGCATTAATGGTCACTTCAAAATTTCCATCTACAATATGACGACCATCACTGGCATTGTTGAGGAAACGGATGAACTGATCATCCCATTCTATAGACTTCTTTTCCACACGGGTTGGGATATAACCCTTTCTTCTTTTCTGTTGTAGAAATGGAGCCGCAGAACCTTCGGTAAATGTCCATAATAGTCCTTCTGTACCCAGCAGGGTTTTACCAATATTTTTTTCTGTCACACCTTCAAGCTGAACTAAAACTTTATCTTCCCATTGCTCCTGAATATAACAGGATGCTTCCTGCTGCATGTATTCATAAGCCAGCTCTACCGGTCCTTTATACAGGTCCCAGAACACCCTTGTACTATCTCGCGGCTTACCCAGTACTTTCTGTAAATTTATAATGGCTGCCCAGGCCAGAGACCCTGCTCCATCACCCGAAGCAACATCCGCCGGACTACTAAAATAGGTGGACGTTTCCTTGTAGGATAACTTGCTGGAGTCAGCATTAAAGGCAAGATCTTTGAGTGATTTTTTATACGACTGATAGGTTACAGACGCCTCTTCCAGTTTTTCGTCGGTTATTTCTTTTCCACCGCCTTTTCCGCCGAATTTTTTCTGAGCTTTCATTCCTTTCTTGCCAACTTTGGCAACCAGTTTTCCAACTTTTCCTAATTTACCTATTACCTTAAGCGCTGTTTTTGCAGCCTTTTTCTTAGCTTTGGAATCAACCGCAGGTGCCGCATCACCACTCATTTCCTGAACTTCAGCAAATATTTCAATATTTTCTCTAGAATGCATTAGCCCCTCTGAATAGACGGGTTCAATTTCAGTTTCAATTTTACGTAAAACTGCAAAATATGGATTTTTCTGACCGACCATGCTTTCCAGTGCATTGAGCCATTCTTTTCTATTACGTAATTTTTTCTTTCCTATATCAAAATCTTCAGCAAATTCCTGCCAGGCTTTAAGGTAATTACGATTATAAAAAGTCATGAATTCATTTTTGACTGCCGTTAATGAGCCAGAGCCGGTGCCGGCAAGCTTCAATTCATCCAGAAATTTTATAATAAAATCTCGCCCTTCAAGGGTATAAGCTGCTGGCACAGTTGGTTGCTTATAAAGCTGTCTGCTGCCTATCCAGAAATCACCCACTTTAACTTCAGGAAATCCCTGTAAATTGGTATATTTAATTAACCATTCAAAATTTCCATGACTGCCAGATATTGCATCCTGTAACATTGCCTGAAGATTTAATTGCTCATCGGTTAACTCGACTACCGAACTTTGCATGCTGATATAAATTCGATAAAGGTCAACAAATAATTGAGAAGCTTCTGAGCTGGCATCAGTGGAAACCACGGTCAGGTATTCAAGTGGGATTTCAGGGGTTTTGTCATAAGCTTCATGATCTTCATCCAGTTTAGCCTTGACCAGGTTCAGTCGACGAACAAGACCGGATACAAGAAAAGCCCTCTGTTCACTGTTCATGTCGCTTATCCGTAATCGCGTTGCATCCAGAGGTTTAAGTAACTTGGTATTGAATGCATCCAGAAAATGCCTTTTTAATCGCACATTGTGTGGACTCGATTCTGCCATTCCGTACCACGGAAATGTCCAGCCTTTTTCTGCCTCTGTTAAATCGCCGATTAATGTATTCAGCCTGTTCAATGAATTTAATTGAAGATTGACATGTTTTTGTGCCAGGTTAATCGTTGAATGATTGAGGTACAGAACATCCAAACTCTCACTGTCGGCAAAATAAGCCGAAGAAAATAGCGTAATAAACAAGGCCAGTACAGCACCACTGGTACTGAATCCATAATTTCTTACTGCACGCCGCAATCTTTCGGCACTTGGCAGGGTACTCAGTAAACCACGATCAGGCGGCATAACCCTGGTAAATAAATGATGAAGAAAATGCCCCTTATTATTAACCTTTTCATCACCAGCCGAGATTTCAACCTGCTGACTTGAGCTAAAATACAATCCGCGAAATTTTGGTGTTTCCTGGTACAGATTATCTTTCAGGGCCGTTTGAGCAAAGGCGTGTAAACCCTTGCGCAATTTTTCCATATTAATTGGTAATTCAATCAGGCTGTCATCCGGATAATCACCACGTTCCATCATCAGTAGCCGCAACTCTTTCAATCGATCAAGAACCCTGTCAAAAGCATGATCCAGCGCATCATCAATATTTGTTACATCCTCTTCACATAGAAAGCCCATCACCTGATCAAGCGAGTCTTCAGGAAGGTACTGGCACCAGTTACTAAACTGATCGATCAGGTCACATTTTGTCACCATCAGATAAACTGGCATACGAATCTCGAGCTGCTCCATCAGGTCATTGACGCCCGTTCGTACCTGCAACCCTTCTTCTATAAGCTGCTCAGGTCTATCATTCAATAAGCGGTCAGCCGTAACCACCAGTACAAGACCATTCAGAGGCTCTTTCTGTTTGTGACGAGTCAACATTTGCAACAGGGTTGACCATTCCTTGCGATCACGTTTATCAACATCAGGCACTGCATAGCGACCTGCCGTATCAATAACTATGGCCTTATCGTATAACCACCATTCGAGGTTTAATGTGGAACCTTCTTCATGATTGGATAGCTCCATGGCAGGAGACAGCAATTTTGCATTTTTTAACGCCGTACTTTTACCCGATCTTGGTTTTCCAAATACCATGTACCAGGGAAGCACATACAGAGGGTCACCCCTTAATTTCAGGTGTGACTTTTTAAGTGATTTAACTGCCGAGTTCCAGCCTTTTACCATATTTTTGGTCAGCTGTTTTGGCGACATACCAAGATCTGCATCCCGCTCTGCATGCTCCTGCTTTAATACTCTTAGCACCTGTGCTCTGGCACGATAATTAATAATTAATTTTTTAACCAGGATAATCAGTAGCCAGGTAGCCATCACCAGACCAAATATGATGGCGGCTTCCTCTAACGGTCTTTCCAGCAAAATTGAGACGCCAAAAATTATGCCTCCAATGAGCAGGATAATAAAAATATATAGAAGAATGGTAAAAAATGTTTTCATATCAACTAATACTTCAACAGGCTCTGTATTTGATCCAGCAGGGATGAAATACTCAATTGATAAAATATCATTAGCGAAACTATGAGAATAATGGGTACACCAACAATGATCGGATAAATATTAAGGCGGGTTTTAAAGCTATGCTCTTCACTGTCTTCATACCCTTTATACGCAAAAGGAAACAAAGTAGCTGAATCTATATTTCTCTGAGCCTCGTCCGGTAACAACAAACTTAAATTAAAAGCTTTCACTTCTTCGTAAGCCTTACGGTCTTCTCCTCGAAAGAATTTACCTTTAAAACCCAGACCAAGACACAGCGCATACACTTCACGAATATCACGGTCAGGACCAAATTTATTCAATACATTCAATCGATCATAAAATTCAGCTCCAGCACTTGTGGTATCAAAAAACTGACGTTGAAGCGGGTTTAGCTGCCAGGCTGATTTATTTTCCCAGCTTGAGCACTGCAACAATTCATCAACCAGTGCAACGACAGGAAATTTAGCCTGCAAATAGAATTCTTCAGACATGCCCTGAGATTCAGTCAGAGCTTGACTATGCTCGAATAAATTAACAATTTCCCTGCGTACATCATCAGCAGCTTGTACATCCAGTTCCCCGCGAACAAATTTACGGGTAAATAAAATGACATCAGTAAAGCAATCAACAATACGCACTTTATTTTCTCACTATAACCAGTTCAACTTTCGTATCTTCAGGCGCTTCATTCCATAACAGCGCTATATTTTCCTGCCTGACAACTGAAGACCATTGTTCATCGTGAATATCAAGCTTTAAAAAATAAGAATTTGGACGACGTGGCAATCCCGGTGGTGCTGATGCCATATACATCATTCCAACGCCCGGTAAACTACGTTCCTGTAAAACTTCAACTGAATCCCTCGAGCAAAGCTTGGCCGCAGTGAGTAATGATTTTTCACTACTTTCAAATTCTGATTCAGTATTTACGATGAGGTAAAAATCTACATGTTCGGTAAAGAACTGGGTGGGTACATCAGATGCAAAAGCTATTCCGTCATTCTTCATTTCAACCAGATATTGAGGTCCAATGGTTATTTCATTCAGCAATTGACTGACAATATTACTCGCAGAGTAAAAACAGTTTCCAAGATCAGTATGCTCATAACCCGGCAATAATCTTTCACCATCATAGGTTTCACCCAACAGTGTCATACGGTCGGTAAAAGTTGATATTTCTCCAATCAATTCACGTAATACACCATAAACATTCCAGGGATGCACCTGCCCGGACTCCGTTAAGTGGAATAACCGGGGAACAAAACGACTTAAAGATTGCAACGCCATTTTATAACGCAACAAATTGGCATCGAAACCTTTTCGGGCATGCACTGGAGCCTTGTAAGCTGACAACTGCATGGCACGCCCGGTAATTTCATCTCTAACTTCTTTGATAATTCGCAATAATTCTGGCGTCGAAGAGATCGTTATACTGGGAGGTAAATACTGCTGGTTATAAATAATAACATCACCATCCCTTATAACCTGAGAAATTGGTATCAGATCATAGTCATTCATTTCATCTTTTTCGTTATCAAAAACAATCTTTAATGCATAACGTAAAAATTTTACCTGGGCTTCGGGTCCCTGGGCATATAAATCCTTGATATTTTCTGGATTGGTTGTTGTCACATAACGAGTAGTTATATCCTGATGTGAACTCAGGTCGGATAAAACAGTTACATTGTCATCATATTGACTGTGTTTATGCAGTGCCAGGTAAATAGTAAACGGCTTATCCGGGTCAACCCACTCTTCCTCAAATGAACGTGGCGATATTATTGAGTTTTGAGGAATCGAGATAAAAGTTCCGTCAGGAAATATAAATTCCCCTGATTCAATTTCACAGGTTCTATGCCCTAATGAAGATGCCAACATCTGGATCTGGCAGACACCCCAAAAATGTGGCTGCAAATAGTTTTGATATGGGTATAACCGTGCTTCCTGAGAACGGTCAGCCAGTTGAAAATGCTGAGGCTGCAGGAATAAACCCTGATGCCAGAATACTGATTTATTTTCCAAAACAGACTACCTCTTTACTAATCATTTTTTTTCAATTTCAGAATCTGGTCTGCTGATGTTTTTTTTATCATTCAAACTCTCAAACCAGCTTTGCTGTGTTTTTAATGTGGAATTAGAATCCGTATTTTGCTGAGCAATAAGAGGATCCTCTACCGAAATAATTTGCTTGGAACCTGTTCTGCCCAAATCCACAAACACGTTTAATTTTCCAGGTATAGCTTTTGACTCATCGGTAATCAGAGCTGCAAATGCCAGGGCACTCTCTACCATCCCACGCTTAATCGGGCGTAAAGGAATTGGAAATATATGCACGTCTGTTTTAGGATTCAATTTAAAATAGCCAGCTATGACCCCTATATATTTTGCAGTTTGTGCCCGGTTAATCGAGACTTTTTTCTGCTCACCTGGACGAATTGTAATCTGTTGAAAGTTAACAATACTTTCATCGATCTGACCCTTCTGTAATAGTTCCACGGCACCTGTTTGTGATACTGAGAGCCCTCTGAACGTATTTGGATCATTCATTTGAAAAATACCCAATGCCAGAGAATGAGGTCTTCCACGTACTGAATTAAGATCAGAGGATGCCCTTGCTACCAGGTTAATTGCCCTGATTTCATACACCCACTCATCTTCTTCTATGAGTAATTCAGGGGGTTCTGAAGTAGCACAAGATATCACCCCTGAAGACAGTATTAATATAAATATTAGTTTTAAACAGTTCATTTTATTTATTTTTATCATGACGAAATGCTGGAAATATCAAATCCAGCATTTCATATTTTCAACAGGTAATCATGTTTTAGCCGCTATTACTTACACGCCAGTCATCATTACCTTCTGTGCCTGCTATTTCATGAGTCCAGGTAATTGTACTGTAGCTGAACGATACTTCTTCCAGGTGAGTAAAATGTCCATTTTTTGGATCCTGGCAATTAGGCATCCATGAACGGATATCAACCACCGAAGCACCTTCAATCTCCTGGGAAAAATAATGTTCATGCGTACCCTCAGAAGAAGTTCGATACCACTCGATGGTACAGGTTAAACTTTCACCCGTAACCAACGCCTGATATAACAGGGGTGATGATTTATCAAAAACTTTTGTTACTTTAAGTGGCATGTGTATCCGGGTACCTGATGGCTGACCACTTTGAGCATCACGTGGTATGACGATATTATGTTCAAAGGCTTGCACCATGAACGCATCATCATGACCTTCCTGATAAAGGTTGCCGACACTATCCTCTGACAGTGCTCCCTCGGTAATAACTCCCTGAGTTACACCTTCTACGGTCATATATGCTGGTATTGGCATTTCTATCTCCTGGTTAATTAACTTAATTTAAGCATTGAGAACACCTTAATTTATTACCGCTTTCAAGTTATTCTGCTCAGCCCTATTACACTCACGACAGTTCGATTTCAAACTCACCATCCTGACTAATTCTTAAAATTAGATTTGAGTATTCGGTTTCATCACCAATCTTATTTAAAATCTTTGTTGAAATAAGAGGCAGTAATGTTTTGTTAACGATATGATCTATATTTCGTGCCCCCGATTCTATATCGGTGCAACGTGATGCTATTTGCTGTACGACCTTTTCATCAAAATCAAACTCCAGGGCCTGATTCTGTTTCAAACGTTTAGCAACTTTATCCAGCTTGATTTTAACAATGGAGTTCATCACTTCGCCCTGAAGCGGGAAGAAAGGAATCACCGTCATACGAGCCAGTAAAGCCGGTTTGAAATGATTTTGTAACTGAACTCGAATCGCTTCATTAAGTTCATCCATGGATGGCATTTCATCACCTTCACACATTTCCATGATGGTGGCTGATGCCAGATTCGAAGTAAGAAAAATAATGGTATTTTTAAAATCTATTAGTCGTCCTTCTCCGTCAGACAACATGCCTTTATCAAAAACCTGGTAGAAAAGATTCATCACTTCCAGGTCGGCTTTTTCAACTTCATCCAGCAGCACTACCGAATAAGGGCGTTGTCGAACCGCTTCGGTCAATACTCCACCTTCTCCATAACCGACATAGCCGACCGGAGAGCCTACCAGCCGTGAAACAGTATGTTTTTCCTGGTATTCGGACATATTGATAGTCGTGACAAACTGCTCACCACCAAACATTAAATTTGCTACGCCCAAAGCCATTTCAGTTTTACCCACACCGCTGGGGCCGACAAACAGGAAAACACCATGAGGCTGATCAGGGTTTTGCAATCCAGCCTTGGCAGTACGAATAATAGAATCAATAATTTCGATGGCATGATCCTGTCCCTTTACCCAGTTTTTTAATTTTGCATTAAAACCAAGTAAACTCTCCGCTTCATCCTTGACAATATTACCGACAGGAACACCGGTCCAGTCAGACACAACATCTGCAACAACCTCTGTGGTCACTTCATAAGCGATCTGGGGTTTATCCTGTTGAAAATCTTCCAGTTCTTTAATAGCCGCGCTTAATTCAGCCTGCTTCTCATCAGTTGACTCGGTTTCACTGCCAGCTCTTAACTCGATAACTTTATCGACCAGTGCTTTCTGTTTTTTCCACTCATCGACCTCTTGCTCTATTTCCAAATTATTGTTTTCGATATCCTTAACCAGTTCATCCAGCCTTTCATTTTTACTCGATCTGCCTGTTTCAACATCTCGCTGTAAAGCTTTCATTTCACGCGTTTTTATCTGCGTTTCACGCTCAAGATCTTCTATTTCTGCTGGCTTGGTAGTCAGGCTAATGTTCACTCTCGAGCAGGCAGTGTCCAGCACATCCACCGCTTTATCGGGTAACTGGCGACCGGTTATGTAACGTGCAGACAAAGCTGATGCAGTTTCTATCGCATCATCACGAATATAAACCTGATGTGCATTTTCATAAACAGGGCGCAATCCACGCAAAATCACCGAGGTATTTTCAACCGAGGGCTCATCCAGTTTAACCAGCTGAAAACGTCGTGCCAGAGCAGGGTCTTTTTCAAAATATTTTTTATATTCACTCCAGGTTGTGGCGGCAATGGTTTTTAGCTCTCCGCGTGCAAGTGCCGGTTTTAACAGGTTTGCCGCATCACCAGTTCCGGCAGAACCACCGGCACCAATCAGGGTGTGAGCTTCATCAATAAACAGAATAATAGGTTTTTCTGAGGACTTTATTTCATTAATAACCGCGGTTAAACGATTTTCAAACTCTCCCTTAACACTGGCTCCAGCCTGTAACAGACCTAAGTCCAGCTCAACAATATCTACATTTTTAATAATTTCAGGTACATCACCTTCAACGATTTTGAGTGCAAGACCTTCAATAACAGCTGTTTTACCCACACCGGCATCACCCACGGCAATCGGATTATTTTTTCGCCGACGCCCCAGAATATCGATCATTTGACGAATCTCACGATCACGACCAAACACAGGATCTATTTCTTTATTGCGGGCTTTTTCGGTAAAGTTAGTCGTGTATTGCGAAAGTGCCGAAGCCCCCGAAGGCGCAGCAGAACCAGTTACCGCTTTCCCAGTGGCCACCTGTTCACGCGATACTTGCTGCAAACTATCAAATTGTTTAATGATTTCATCCAGTGTGATGCGCTCTATATCCTTTAGATAACTGACCCCGTAACGCAGCGGATTATCTGCCAGTGCAGCAATTAGTGCTGCCGAGCGAATATCACTTTGTGATAACTGTACTGAAGAAATTATCCATGACTCCTCCAGCCAGTTAAGCAGGTTTTCAGCAAATACAGGTTTTCCTGGATTGGCATTTTTAAAAGTTTCCAGCTCCTGCTGAATCTGTTGAACCCACTGGGCTGGATCAATCTCAAAGTGACGCAGCAGCAGTTGAGCATCAGCTTCTTTTTCATCCAGTAATTGCAACAGCAAATGCTCCACAGCCACTTCATAGTGCGATCGAGTTACGCATAATCCTGACGCCGCTTCTAAGCTTTTGGTACAAAACGGATTAAGCCTTGATACCAGACCTTTTAAATTAACTCTCATTTCCATGAACCCGCTAATATTAAGCCATTAAGATTTATCAAGTTTCCCGGCCAAAGATAAAGTAAAACTGGAACCCATGTATTTGAAGTGTGGACGAACCGACATATCAACACGGAACCAGCCAGGATTACCCGGATCTTCAGAAACCGTTATTTTTGCTTCACGCAAAGGTCGCTTACTACGTACAGATGCAGGAGGATTATCCTGATCTGCAACATACTGACGTATCCAGGTCTGTAATTCAGTTTCCAGCTCGCTACGCGTTTTCCAGCTACCGATATTTTCCCGCTGCAACACCTTGATATAATGCGCCAGGCGATTAATAACAAAAAGATAAGGCAGTTCTGTTCCAAGCCTGAAATTTGTTTCTGCCTGCTTAGCTTCTGCATCATTCCCAAAAAACTTGGGTTTCTGAGGGGAATTAGCGGAGAAGAAGGTTGCGTTATCAGTTCCTTTACGAACCGTCAGCCCCATGAAACCCTGCTCTGATAATTCAAATTCCCGGCGATCTGATAAAGTAACTTCTACCGGAGCCATCGATTTTAACTCACCATTTTCTGAATATTTATGCACGGGAAGATCTTCAATCATTCCACCACTTTGTGGGCCAATGATATTTGGTGTCCAACGGTATTTAGCAAAACTCCGCGTCATATTGGTTGCAAATGCAAAAGATGAATTACCCCACAGAAACTTCTCACCGGAACCTTCAACATTTTCCTCATAGGAAAATGTTTTCGCCGCATTTTCTTCGCCGTATGGTTGACGCAATAAAAAGCGAGGTAAGGCAAGCCCCACATTACGAGAATCATCAGACTCACGAAATGACTGCCATTTAGCGTATTGAGGTCCTTCAAATATCGATTCCAGATCCTTCAGATTTGGCATACCTTCAAAGCTATCCAGTCCAAAAAATTCAGACCCTGCGCCGGCAATAAATGGAGCATGAGACATGGCACTGACACTGGCAAATTTGCTCAATAAATTTACATCCTGAGCCTTGGGACTAAACTGATAATCCGAAATAATCGCCTCATAAGGTTTACCACCAAACTGACCATATTCTGCAGAGTAAACGTGTTTATAAATACCCGACTTGGTAATATCAGGCGCATCTTCAAAATCTTCCATCATTTCATTTTTTTTAACACTGAGCATTTCGATTTTGATGTTTTCACGAAAATCAGAGCGATCGACTACCATCTTCAGTCCACGCCATGAAGATTCCAGTTTTTGAAAATCAGCATGATGCATGACTTCATCAACCTGCTGACTTATACGCTTGTCAATTTCCTGAATCATGTTATCAACAACTTTTTGTTCAACCTTTTCACCTTTACGTGAAGGCGCCAGCAAGTCACCTATAAATGCTTCGACCCCTTTTTTAGCCGTATCATAGCCATCATCAGCCGGTCTAAGTCGAGTTTCCTGCATAATCTGATCGAGTAGAGAAGTGCCTTCAGTTTCGGCCTGGTCCTGCGATTTTTGTAATTCTTCTTGCATGATCTTTACCCCCCTATGAGTCCTGATTATCATCAATACCCAGTTCCTGCATGATGACTGACCTGGTTTCATCATCATTGAGTATTTTCTGTATGGTTTTTCTAAAGGCCGGTACATTTCCGAGAGGACCTTTGAGTGCAAGTAATGCCTTTCGCATCTCCAGCATGTCATTTAATTCAGGCACCTGCCTGGCGATACTATCCGGCCCAAGATCATTCATAGATTTGATATCAAGATGCACTGACATTTCATCATCATCCTGCTCAGATAAAGTATCATGAATATTTAAATCCATGCTCAGATTCATTCCGGACATTACGTCATTAAAATTATCCTTGTTGATATTTATCGGCTCACGATCTTCAACAGGAACTTCACTTTCCCTGCCAGTATAATCACCTAACATCATTAACTTTAATGGTAATTCAACATCTTCTGTCTGATCACCAGTGCTTGATTTATAAACTATATTTACACGCTCTTTCGGCGCAACGGAACCTTCAGCCATCTTTTCATCCTCCTTTTACGGATAACGCTGTTACAGGATCAAACCAGCAAAGTTTTTCATATGCCGTATCCATTTTTTCTGCCAGGCATTTGTCATCCTTGTTTTTCTTTGACTGTTTTTGATACGATTGAAATAATAAATAGTATGTATGTGCCAGTAACCCGGGCTCCCAGATAGATAATTGATCTTCATCCATTTGTATACAAATTTGTTCGAGTATATTTACCGCAGGCACTGTATCTCCTAACTGCATTAATAATTGCGCCAGAGCACACCGCCAATACATTTGATCACGCTGTTGCCCGGCTTGTTGAAGACCCTGCTGCATAATCGACACTGCCTGACCGGTTTCTCCGGATGCCGCCTTTTTTCCTGCTTCTACAAGAGCAACATCCCAGCTTTCAGCAGTACCACCAGTTGCCCCACCTGCTGAATCATCAGCAGAAGACGCAACCAGCACCTCTGCATCTAACCACATACGTGTTTGATCTGAAGCAAATGGCGTCTGATCCGAAAATGATAATTCCACCATTTCCGGGAGTCGATTTAAAAAATTTGCCGTTTCTCGAATAACTGTCTTTACAGCCTTGTCATACTCTGCACCCAGGGCTCTTAATGCCTTCACCACTAAAAAATGACCATCCAGCCAGAAAGGAGAACGCGCCAGGGTTTTCTCAAGCTCTATGACCAGCGTACTGTAATCAGCTTTTTGCAGGGTAGTTTCAAAGAATTTTAAGCGCTCGGCTGCCGGAGGAAGCACCTGTGTTACACCTTCATTCGCAGGAGGTGCATTTTCTACCACCATCCATGCCGCTACCCTGGTCAAACGATAGGACCGTGGATCTGATAACTTTTGATTTACCCAGAATGCTGCAATATCACGACTTGCCGCCTGAAGCTGACGCAGTGATTTTTTACTATCCGCTTCTGATTCAATTGCACCACTGGATACAGGTTGAACAGCCGCTACAGGCTTCCTCGGAGCTGCTTTTTGCTCTACCGGTGGCACATCATTCGCGGGTTCAGGTTGATCAACAGTTTCAGGCTGTTGTTTCTGAGCCGCCTGTACTTCAGCCTGAGCAGTTTTTTCCTGTTCAGCCTTAGCGCTTTGCTGATAATTTTTTAGCGGCCTCGATAAATCAGTTAGCAGCGGAGCCTGATCACCCATTTTATCAACCAGGGTATTATCAAGTTGTTTTAGCAGACTGGCAGCTTCTATCACCACATCAGATTCATTTGCAGCCGGTACTTTATCTGCAAGAATCAGCCCTGCCTTTTCAGCAAGCCATGCATAAGCTGTTCGCC
The DNA here is from genome assembly GCA_024225395.1 of Gammaproteobacteria bacterium. Lineage (GTDB taxonomy): Bacteria > Pseudomonadota > Gammaproteobacteria > JACNJF01. The sequence goes on along the minus strand of JAAEMR010000048.1, from coordinate 49,477 downwards.
GGGCACGCATTCGTTTGGCAGGCGGGAACAAACAGTCCCAATGCGTCTCTGCCATATCATTCAGAATCTTTAGACCTACAGCCAGACCGGAATATCCTTCCTGTAATAACAGGGCATAACACAGGTAAGAGCCAACAAGGATATCTTTAGAGCTATTTTCAGTTATGGATGATGAAAGGGTGATAACCTTAGCCCAGTCAACCGTTGCTGAGCTTAGAGATTCCTGCTTGGAAAGCTCAGTTTCCAATTGCTCAAAATCCGAATCATAACGAACATTTTCTCCACATGGAGATGCATCAGAGATTGCATCTAAACCTATATTTGCAAGAGGATGATCAATTATCTTTGACACTTTTAGTGTTCCTTTATTATTTTAGGTCCTTATGAAGCAATACTATCCCTTTCATAAAAAATGAATAGAGAAATCATAAGGATTTCTTGACCTGTGTCATTTTCTATTCGACAAATTTAACATAGTACAGCAAAAAGACAACCCCGGACTTCCCTGTTTTAAATACATGAAAAAAATTATGCCTACAGGTAATATTCTGAGCTACTTGATCATTCATTTGAAATATTAAACCCTGCATAACTTGAACAGGTTTACCATGAAACCAGAACTTATCAGCTTTAAACTTTGCCCTTTTGTTCAAAAAGCCCTGTTAACCCTGCTCTACAAAGGCATAAGTTATAACATCGAATATATTGACCTCGATAATCCACCAGCATGGTTTGGCGACTTATCTCCCCTCGGAAAAGTACCGGTTTTAAAAGTAGGTAACCAGGTTCTGTTTGAGTCCTCCGTAATAATTGAGTATCTGGATGAGGCCTATGCAAAACCTTTACATCCTGACGACCTTCTTATCAAAGCACAAAATCGTAGCTGGATGGAGTTTGGCAACGAATGCCTGATGAACAGCTTCAACCTGATTATTCAACCTGATGAATCCGGCTTTAATGAACAACGAGAAATTCTATTTCGAAGAATGGGGCAGCTGGAAAAACAACTTGACGGAAAAGCCTTTTTTAATGGTGACCAGATCTCTCTGGTTGATCTTAGCTTCACTCCTTTCTTTCAACGCCAGGCTTTTATCAGTGAAATCAGCCCCGGGCTCATCGATAAAAAGCTTTTTCCCAAGGTTTCTGAATGGTCAGAAAACTTACTGACCATGGATATTGTCAGCACATCAACCGTACCTGAAATAAAACCACTGTATACCGGTATGATTAAAAAGCGTAACGGTTACTTATCGACTTTAATGCAATAAGGCGAACAGGGAATGAATCTACGTGACCTCCAATATTTGATCGCAGTTGCCGAAACTCAACATTTTGGCAAGGCTGCAAAACGTTGCTTTGTCAGCCAGCCAACTCTTAGCGGGCAAATCAAAAAGCTGGAACATGAACTGGGTATAGTGCTATTCGAACGCAGTAATCATTCTGTCAAAATCACTCCTGCCGGACAGCAAATACTGAAACATGCCCGTTTAATGATGGAACAGGTTGAAGCCATAAAACAATCTGCTCGATCCTTTAACGACCCGGTAGCAGGCCCGTTAAAATTAGGAGCCATACCCACTATCAGCCCTTATTTAATGCCCCTGATTCTGCAACCATTACAGCAAAACTACCCTGCTATGCGTTTAATTATTTCCGAGGAGCAAACCGACACATTATTACAACGCTTACAGGATCATCAAATTGACGCCGCATTACTCGCAACGGAACACCCCGAAACAGGTTTCATAAAAATTCCGTTATACCGGGAGCCATTCTGGATAGCATTTCCACAAAACCATGAACTTTATACGCAGGATGAAATTTCTCAGCAAGATCTGGATAGCTGTAAATTATTGCTTCTTTCCGAGGGACATTGCCTGGCACAGCAAGCCATGAAGGCCTGCAACCTGAATGATCGAAACCAACAGGGAGAAATGGCCAATTTACGGGCATCTAGCCTGGAAACCCTGTTACAACTGGTGGCTGCCGGATACGGTACGACCTTGATACCCGCCATGGCGCTCGGCGGTTCCTGGGTATCAGGTCGCGGCATCATCACTCGCGAACTCAGTTTACCCGACACCTGGCGTGATATCTCGCTGTTTTACCGCCCCGGTTTTCCTCGAGAAGAAGCCCTGGAGGCGCTTACTCAAACCATTCTGGCAAACCTTCCAAATACCGTTAGAAAGCTTCAATAATTAAAATCGTCTCCGATTATCATAAAAACATAGTGTTTTTAACAAATTTTCGTATATACTCCTTTGGCTCAGGCATTTTTCGATTAACTATATTAGTTTTTGAAAGGTCTCTGTAAACAAATTAATTTGCTATTCCTTTAAGTCACCATCAGAAGCACCATCTGGTACCTCCTGTAAACCTCTTTTTTGAGATCTGCAATTAATTAAATTTTAATTTTAATATACAAAGGTAATTTACATGGCTACAGGTACCGTTAAATGGTTCAACGAATCAAAGGGTTTCGGTTTTATTTCTCCATCTGATGGAAGCGCTGACGTTTTCGTTCATTTCTCTGCTATCCAGGGAAGTGGCTTCAAAGTTCTGACAGAAGGTCAGGAAGTAACTTTCGAAACAGAAAATGGTCAAAAAGGCCCACAAGCTGCTAACGTGGTTCCTGCTTAAGTCCTAGCTCGACCAGCTTCAGTATAAAAAAACCCCGCTGAGCGGGGTTTTTTTTCTTATCACAGTCGAAATCATCCGGCTCAAAAAAGGTAACACCCATGTTAAAACTGTTTGTCAGCAACCTCCCGCAGGACGCTACAGAAGAATCCGTTACTACAATGTTCTCTGAATATGGCAAAGTTCGCTCTATTACTATAGCTTCAGATATCTTTACCGGTAAATGTAAAGGTTTTGGTTTTATCGAAATGGAAGGACATGAAGCCCGTGCAGCACAAACTGCTCTGGACGGTAGCTCAGTAGGAAACAGTGACCGATCTTTACGGGTTCGCTTCGAAGATCCAAAAGCTTCACGCGGACGTAAACGCCGTTAGTACCAGCTTTTCAGGTTAACCAGCTCAAATTATACTTCTCTAATCAGAGACAATTTAAATTTATCGCGGCCACGCAACTTCCCCGGAAAATGCGTGACTTCGGTTAACCTGTTCAAATAGTTAAAAAACCAACAGTCTCATCCGGCTTCCCGGTGTAAACTCGATAGCCACACTTTCAGTACCAAACCAAACATTCACCTAAAGAGCCATCATATGAGTTTTAAATCTCTGGGTTTATCTGACCCCATTCTGAAAGCTGTCGCAGAAAAAGGTTACGACACACCTTCTCCTATTCAATTGCAGGCAATTCCAGCAGTAATTGAAGGCAAGGACGTGATGGCGGCTGCACAGACCGGCACCGGTAAAACCGCTGGATTCACTCTGCCTCTACTTGAACTGTTATCAACAGGAGAACGCGCTAAATCCAATCACGTAAGAGCCCTGGTATTGACTCCAACACGCGAACTGGCCGCACAGGTGAATGACAGCGTCACCACCTACGGTAAACACCTACCCCTTAAATCGGCTGTTGTATTTGGAGGGGTAAAGATAAACCCTCAAATGATGAAATTACGCAAAGGTGTCGACATTCTGGTTGCAACTCCCGGACGCTTACTGGATCTTTATGGACAGAACGCCGTCAAGTTCAGTCAGCTGGAAATCCTGGTGTTAGATGAAGCCGACAGAATGCTGGACATGGGGTTTATCCATGACATCAAGAGAATTTTGAACCTGCTACCCGGAGTTCGCCAGAATTTAATGTTCTCAGCAACCTTTTCACATGATATTCGTAAGCTTGCAAAAGGGCTGGTGAATGATCCTGTTGAAATTTCAGTTTCTCCACGCAACACCACAGTAGACACGGTCACTCACTGGATCAGTCCGGTCGATAAAAAACAGAAATCAGCCCTTTTGGCACAGCTCATTCACGATGAAAACTGGCAACAGGTACTGGTTTTTTCCAGAACCAAACACGGGGCCAACCGCCTGACCAAATTCCTTGAAGGTAACGGTATTAAAGCAGCCGCTATTCATGGCAATAAAAGTCAGGCCGCCAGAACCAAAGCACTGGCAGATTTTAAAAGTGGAGACGTCAGAGTTTTAGTGGCCACCGATATCGCTGCACGAGGCATCGACATCATTCAACTTCCGCAGGTGGTTAATTTTGATTTGCCCAATGTGCCCGAGGATTACGTGCATAGAATTGGTCGAACAGGTCGCGCAGGCTTAAAAGGGCAGGCTATCTCACTGGTCAGCGCGGATGAATTCAAACAATTGTCTGACATCGAGCGTCTGCTTAAAAAGTTATTAACGCGTAAAGTTATCGATGGCTTTGAACCCGTTCATGATTTACCGGAATCCCGCCTGGATACTCGCCCCTTTAAAGCAAGGAAACCTAAAAAACCCAGAGCTGGACATCGTGATGGGCAGCGTTCAGGTGAAAATGCGCAGGGTCATAAACCCGGTAACAGCAATAGATCAAGAAATAGAAGATCAGCTGGCGGTCAAAATAAACAGGGCGGTAATGCAGCTAATAGAAGCAGGCAAAGGTCGGGAAATCGATAGTAGACTGATAACCCAGAAAGTCAAAAGCACTTTTCCTGCGTCAGGCTACTGTTTAAACGCTTTCCATGTTTATAACCCTTCCAGTAAGCCTTTTTGGCTTCAGCCTGAATTTCTTCAGGCATTGCGCCGATGACTTCATTAAAATCCCGCGTAATGACCTTATCATCACCACAAAATTTTCTTTTATATGCCAGCTGCCCACTAAGTTCAGCTATACGAAAATGTTTTAGTTTCGGATCTTCGACAATTTTTGGCTTTTCTACAACTTTCTGCTTCTTTTCAACTTCCTTTTCCTCTTCCTCTTCCACATTAGCTTCTATTTTTTTATCTGTTAAATTTCTTGACTGGGTCAAACGCTCACACTCATCTTCTGACAACAAAGCCGTTTCAGATTTACTTTTATCGAAACCAAGCTGAAAAGCATCACGCATTAGATTGCGATATTCATCCGGCATTTTCTGTACTCGCTGGGTGAATTCGCCCAGCACATCGGCCTGACCACACTGTAAACGGGAATAACTGAGTTTACCCAGAGTCCGCGACAGGTTAACGATGGTTGCAGAAGAAGATTCAGCCTTTGCCTTTTGCTCCTCTTCTGTACCCTGCGCCTCATCAGTGTTAGCATTGAATGCCTCCACCGCTTTATCGATGATTGACATAATAGAGCTTAGACCCTGATCTTCCAGCGCTACCGCCGTGCCCGACACAAAAAATAACTGACAAATCAATATTATAGGAACGATTCTGCTCATTGAAATCCACTCAAGGTTAATCCTGCTTATTTAATCACTTTCCGCCGTGTTCATCTACACCTTTATAGTTCAATAATCCTTAATAATGTTAACTGTTCGATATTTTCAATACAGAGTATTTACATAAAGTCCCTGCTAAAACCACTTAACAAGTTGCATTAATCACACCCTATAGATAATTTAACCAGCATAACTATAACACTTCACTCTTCCATTTAATTACTAGAGAAACTCCATGACACGTAACGAACAGATAAAACAACTGGAAAATGACTGGTCCAACAATTCACGCTGGGCTAATGTCAAACGGACCTACAGCGCAGCCGATGTGGTTCGACTTCGAGGGTCAGTTCAGCCGGAATACACCATTGCCAGACGCGGCGCTGAAAAGTTATGGGAGTTGATCAATGGAACATCTAAAAAAGGCTATGTGAACTGCCTGGGAGCTTTAACCGCTGGACAGGCTTTGCAACAGGCTAAAGCCGGCATTGAAGCAATCTACCTGTCAGGCTGGCAAGTTGCCGCCGATGCAAATAGCTCCGAAACCATGTACCCCGATCAATCACTGTATGCCTATGACTCGGTACCAACCGTGGTTCGACGAATCAATAATACTTTTAAAAGAGCAGATGAAATTCAGTGGTCACGCGACATCGACGTGGATTCTGATGACTTCATTGATTATTTTTTACCCATCGTAGCCGATGCAGAGGCCGGTTTTGGCGGTGTATTAAACGCCTTCGAATTGATGAAAAACATGATCGCTAACGGTGCCTCCGGGGTGCATTACGAAGATCAACTCGCTGCCGTTAAAAAATGTGGTCATATGGGTGGAAAGGTATTAGTTCCTACCATGGAAGCGGTACAAAAATTGACCGCTGCACGGCTGGCCTCTGATGTCATGGGCGTGCCCACGCTACTACTCGCTCGAACAGATTCTGAAGCCGCTAACCTGATCACTTCTGATGCTGACCCTTACGACGCTCAATTTTTGACCGGTGAAAGAACAGCGGAAGGCTTCTTTGTAACCAAACCCGGTCTTGAGCAGGCCATTTCACGCGGTGTCGCCTACGCACCTTATGCCGACCTGGTGTGGTGTGAAACGGGTAAACCCGATTTGGGATTTGCTAAAGAGTTTGCTGATGCTGTTAGAGCCGAGAATCCGCAGCAATTACTCGCCTATAACTGTTCACCCTCATTTAACTGGAGAAAAAATCTGGATGATAAACAGATAGCCGAATTTCAGGACAAGCTATCCGATCTTGGATATAAATATCAGTTTATCACTCTCGCCGGTATTCATAACATGTGGTACAACATGTTCGATCTGGCACACAGTTATGCGCAGGGAGAAGGTATGCGTCATTATGTAGAAAAAGTACAGGAAGCCGAATTTGCAGCTGCAGACAAAGGTTATAGTTTTGTCGCTCATCAACAGGAAGTCGGTGCAGGATATTTTGATGACGTGACCACCACGATTCAGGGCGGGAGCTCTTCGGTAACTGCACTGACCGGCTCCACTGAAGAAGAGCAGTTTTAATGGGAACATGGACACTGATGCAGCACTCATCGCGTTAACCATTCTGCAGGGATTCGATAAGCACTATCGGATCTTCCTGCAGATAACACGAGGTGCGCAACAACGCTTTGAAAACTGTGACTGGCAGCTAGACAGCGAAGCTGCCAGAAATCGTATTACCCTTTACAATAAGAGGGTCAATGAAGCGATAACCATTTTAAAATCAAATTTTGAGCTACAGCAATTTGATGAACAATGCTGGAAAAAGGTCAAAATAGAATACCTGCATTTACTGTATCAACATAAACAACCGGAACTGGCTGAAACCTTTTTTAACTCCGTTTTCACGTCGCTATTTCATCGACGATATTACAATAATAATCATATCTTTGTACGCCCCGGTTTATCCACTGAATACCTGGATGATGAACAGGTCACTTATATCAGTTTATACCCGACTCGAAACGGTTTAACTAAAACGGTCAAACAGGTTTTATTACTCAATAAATTAAACCTTCCTTATGAAGATATAAATAGAGATGTACACCGTATAGTGTGTCGCATCAAACGGGAGATGATGCCTCAATATCAACTGCGAAAACACTTTCAAATACGTGTTCTGACCAGCCTTTTTTATCGCAATAAAGCGGCATATATTATCGGTATGGGTATCAATGGTGATGAAATCATTCCGTTTGTTATCCCATTATTAAACAATGAAAAAGGGACTATTTATGTAGATGCATTAATTCATCGGCCAACCGACATCACTAACCTTTTCAGTTTTGCCCGGGCCTATTTTATGGTGGATAGCTGCACACCTTCGGCCGTCGTTGATTTTCTATCACACATGCTACCGGCCAAATCCAAGGCTGATATTTACACGTCAATAGGATTACAAAAACAGGGGAAATCTGAATTTTATCGTGATTTTCTACATCACCTTAAACACTCTTCTGATCAACTGGAAATAGCGCCCGGCATTAAAGGCATGGTTATGACCGTTTTCAACCTGCCATCCTATCCCTATGTCTTTAAGGTCATCAATGATCACTTCCCTCCACCCAAAAAAACCTCCCGGGCCCTGGTCAAAAAAAAATACCAGATCATAAAAATGCATGATCGTGTCGGCCGCATGGCAGATACGCTGGAATACTCCTATGCCGCTTTCCCTCTGCATAGAATATCGTCAGAATTGATGCAGGAGTTTGAAGCGAAAATTCCATCCAGCATGGAAATTGAAAACGACATGTTAATTATTCGACACCTGTATATAGAACGTCGACTGGAACCACTTAACCTTTTTGTTGCCAATCCGCACAATAAAAACATTGAAAAGGTTATTACCGATTATGTAAATGCCATTGAAGACATGGCTGCAGCCAATATTTTTGCCGGCGACCTGTTACTTAAAAATTTTGGCGTGACACGACATGGCCGCGTCATCTTTTACGATTACGATGAAATTGAATTCATGACCGACATGAATTTCAGGCATCTCCCCGAAGCCATGACGCCAGAACAGGAAATGGCCAGCGAACCCTGGTACTCCATTGGAGATTTTGATGTATTTCCCGAAGAGTTTGTGCATTTCATCACCGGTAATACGGAGTTACGCAAATTTATTTCACAACAGCACAGCGAGCTTTTCAATGCTGATTATTGGAAATCAGTTCAGCAGGATATACTCAATCACAGGTATCATGATATTTTCCCGTACTCCAATAACAGTAGATTCGAAAGGATCTTTAATTCGACGGTTAAATGCCCATGAGCAATACCTTTAAAACGGCTGATTTATGTGATGAGTTTTCGCAGCAACTGCAAATTATTGAGCCAGGATTTATCAGCTATGGGGGTAACCGGGTATTTTCCGGCCAGGTTTCAACCGTTAAGTGCTTTGAAGACAATTCCAAAGTTCGTCAGCAATTGTCCACCCCCGGCGAGGGACGTGTGCTGATGGTTGATGCCGGTGCATCAAAGCGCTGCGCCATGTTAGGTGACCTACTGGCAGGTTTTGCTGTAGAAAACAACTGGGCAGGCATTATCATGTATGGTTTAATTCGTGATAGTCTGGATATCAGCAACATGCCTGTCGGTGTTATGTCTCTCGGTACACACCCTAAAAAAAGTGAGAAAAAAAATGTGGGTGAAATTGATGTAGACATTACTTTTCCCGGAGCCGGTATCAAAGCAGGTGACTGGGTTTATGCCGACCATGACGGTATTATTATCAGTAATGCAAAATTACAGTCTCACTAAAAAATAAACTTAAGCTAAACAAGTCAATAACTAATAACTTTTCTGCTCTTCGTGGGCTTCGTGGTGAAAATAAAGATCGAGGAATAAACCAATGACAAACTATAACGATATCTATCAGCAATCAATTAATGATCCGGATACATTCTGGAGCAATGCAGCTGAAGAACTCAACTGGATTAAAAAATGGGATAAAGTCATTGATCACGATGCTAAACCGGTTCCACGCTGGTTTACTGGCGGACAGATTAATACCTGTTATAACGCTGTTGACCGTCATGTTGAGTCCGGTCGGGCAGATCAAACAGCTATTATCTACGACTCACCTATAACAAATCAGCAACGAAAAATTTCTTACCGGGAATTACAGGAGCAAGTTTCACTATTTTCCGGTGTACTATCCAGTCACGGCGCAAAAAAAGGTGACCGAGTCATTATTTATATGCCAATGATTCCCGAAGCAGCCATTGCCATGCTGGCCTGTGCCCGACTAGGAGCCATTCACTCAGTTGTTTTTGGAGGCTTTGCGGCAAATGAACTGGCCACTCGAATTGATGATGCCAAACCCGATATTATAATTAGCACAAGTTGCGGTATAGAACCTGCTCGTATAATCGAATATAAACCACTGCTGGATGCCGCTATAGATCAGGCAAAACACAAAGTCAGTTGCTGCATCTTAAAAGCCCGACCACAGGCCAAAGCCGAAATGAAAGAAGGGCGTGATTTTGACTGGGACAGTGAACTCGACAACGCTCAAAGCACCGACTGTGTTCCGCTCGATGCAACTGACCCTTTGTACATTTTGTACACTTCTGGAACAACCGGCGAACCCAAGGGCGTTATTCGTGATAACGGAGGTCACGCAGTAGCTATGCACTGGTCAATGAAAAATATTTACAACGTTGAACCCGGCGATGTTTACTGGGCAGCCTCCGATGTTGGCTGGGTTGTAGGCCATAGTTATATTGTTTACGCCCCTTTACTAAAAGGCTGTACTACGATTATGTATGAAGGAAAACCCGTTGGCACTCCCGATCCCGGGGCTTTCTGGCGAGTCATCAGTGAACACAAGGTAAAAGTTTTGTTCACCGCTCCTACCGCTTTTCGCGCGATAAAAAAAGAAGACCCAGACGGAGAATACCTGGAAAAGTATGATCTATCCTGTATGCAGTCTTTATTCCTCGCGGGTGAACGCTGTGACCCTGACACCTTATTCTGGGCACGCGATAAATTAAACAAACCCGTTATAGATCACTGGTGGCAAACTGAAACCGGCTGGGCCATCGCTTCCAATCCACTAGGTATTGAAAACATGGAAATAAAAGCCGGCTCACCAACCGTAGCCATGCCCGGATATGACGTGCAGATACTGTCTGAAGAAGGTGATGAAATGCCTACCGGTGAGATGGGAAACATTGTCATCAAGTTACCCATGCCTCCGTCCTGCCTGCCCAGCCTGTGGGGTAATGACCAACGTTTTATCGATGCTTATCTCACTAAATACGAAGGTTACTACCTGACCGGTGATGCGGGTTATAAAGACGAAGATAACTACCTGTGGATCATGAGCCGGACAGATGATGTTATCAATGTTGCGGGGCACAGACTATCAACGGGTGCTATGGAAGAAGTGTTATCCGGACATAGTGATATCGCAGAATGCGCTGTTATCGGAGTAGCGGATGATCTCAAAGGACAAATGCCTTTAGGCCTGATCGTACTTAAAGCAGGTGTAGATCGTGATGAAACAGATATCGTTAAAGAACTGGTACAACGTGTAAGAGATCAGATTGGCCCTGTCGCTGCTTTCAAACAGGCCAAAGTTGTACAGCGTCTGCCTAAAACACGCTCGGGCAAAATACTTCGTGGCACAATGGTAAATATAGCTAATGGTACGAAATGGAAAATGCCCGCTACTATCGATGACCCGGTAATTCTCGATGAAATTACCGAAGCATTGCAAATTTTGGGGTATGCTAAAAGTTAACTCAAAATTATATAACAATTTTAAGGGTGCGCATGACGCACCCTTTTCGCATCCCTCTCAACATGGCCTGACAGGAAGGAATGAGCAACATGCAAATGACGAAGTCCCGGGTGTGTTTTTTCTTCGTGTACTTCGTACCTTCGTGGTGAATATTTTTTTAATTACGACAGGTTACAATTTTTATTACTCTGCTAAACTGGACTCATCGATTTCATAGGGCCAGCCAACAATGCCTCCTGAAATTGAAAAAGCCTGAACACTTACCTGTTGCAATATCATTGCCGCAATAATACTTCTTTGACCATTCCGGTCGTAAATAATATATCTTTTTTGCTGCTCAATTTCTGACAGTCTATTTCTTAGCTCGGGAAGCGGTATAAGTTGAGCACCGGGCAAACGGGACTCTTCCCACTCCTCTTCGTATCTGACATCCAGTAGCACAGTATCACTTTTATCCAGCAGAGCTTTTGCTTTTCTCGCATCTATTTCATGAATCAATGATTTCCCAATGAGTTCTTTAAAATCAGAACCGTTTAAAACGAGAAGTTTTGAATCCTCAATCATTCGAACACTGGCACTACGTCTTCTACCATCAACAATAAGAGTATCCTGCCCAAAATGATTGCCGGCATACAGGTGGTTCACCTTTTTTTCTGTATCACTGTAAACCCCTTTTTCCCAGACTTCAGCCTGACCAGAAGCAATAATATAAAATGAATCTGCAATATCTCCCTGGGTAATAACTTCAGTGCCAGCTTTTACATCCATAATATGCATCTTTTGAACAACCTGACTAATATTTTCCATCGGAATATTCATGAATACCGTCGGATGTTTCATATTAGATAAAATGTCTTTAACACTTTTCGGGGAATTTGAGACATCCAGATTCATCGCTTTCCAGCAAATGTAGTAATCCAGATACTCCTGATCTATCCTGATTAAAGCCGATTTAGTTTTTGCCAGGAAGCTAATATGATCGTGTTCAGATAATCGAACGGGTCTGCGTTTTTTTTCTTTCTCACTTAAGTGGTCGGTAATACGTCTAAATTCGACGATGTCTATTTCACCAAAAGCGAGAAAAAAAGTATCATTTAATGAATTAGATGGAATGCTCAGGCTTTCTCCTGAACCAATAACATATTCCCTGATTATGCCCTCATTACGCATATCATGGAGAACATTAAGAGGCAGCCTGGAAAGTGGGCTGTCAGCAAGATATATTTCATCTAGTGGGTCGGACATGTTAACTATCTCAATATAAATTTCAGTATCCTGACGGATTTGGAATTCTTTTTAAGACATATAATACATCACTTTTAATTGTTGCGGGTATATCACGCTGGAAATTTAAAATCGACCTGAAAAAAGGTCATTTAACTATACAGGGACATGCTGAACACCATGCCCCTGCTATTTTTACACTGAATGCATCCTAAATGGCAAGATACTCGTGACGCAACTCTTCGTTATTCAGCACTTCCTGAGCTGTTCCATCAAACACAATATTTCCCATATCCAGAATAAGGGCCCGGTCAGCCAGGCGTAATGCCGCTACCGCGTTTTGCTCAACGATAATGGTCGTAATTCCCTGCTTTTTGATGCTATCAACGATACTTGCTATCTCCTGAACGATAACTGGCGCTAAACCTTCATAAGGCTCATCAAGCAGTAACAACTTGATATCACGAGCCAGGGCACGCGCAACCGCCAGCATTTGCTGTTCACCACCGGACAGTGTTGTGCCCATTTGATTACGACGTTCTGCCAGACGGGGGAAATGCTCATATAAGCGTTCAATACTCCAGCCCATCGGTGGTGCAATTTGAGCCAGTTGCAGGTTTTCTTCCACCGTCAGACCCTGAATTATTCGCCTGTCTTCTGGAACCAGTGCAACACCATTTTGAGACGCATCATGAGCGGCCATAGTGTGCAGAGGCTTATGGTCCAGCCAGATTTCACCGTGGGTAACCTGAGGGCTATCGACACGCGCAATAGAACGTAAAGTGGATGTTTTTCCAGCGCCGTTACGTCCGAGTAACGCAACCACTTCACCTTCTCGAATGTCAAAATTAATTCCCTGCACGATGTAACTTTCACCGTAATAGGAATGCATGTCCCAGCAGGAAAAGAAGGCTGGATCAGAACCCTTACTGGTAACTGTCTGCACTCTTTCTTCGACTTTTACGTCACCCAGCAATTGATTACTCATCTTCTGATTCTCCCAGGTAGGCTTCTTTTACTTTGGGATCTTCACGAATTTCATCCGGGGTTCCCGATGCGATAATACGTCCCTGAGCAAGAACACTGATGCGGTCAGCCAGACTGAAAACCACGTGCATATCGTGTTCAATAATAATTTTTGTCATGCCTCTTTCCTTGATCTTTTTTAACAGATCAATGGTTTGATTCGTGTCATGACGTGCCATGCCCGCCGTAGGCTCATCAAGTAACAACAGACTTGGCTCCTGAACTAATCCCATGGCCAGCTCCAGTCGACGTTTATCACCACGTGAAATACTGCCAGCATGCTGATCATAAAATTTTTCCAGTCCAACATCGGCTAAAGCTTCCATCGCACCTTCATGCAACACTTTTTCTTTACGCATACAATTGAAAGGGTTGAACTTAAAGGTACCATCTCTTTTAGCCAGCGCAGGTATCATCACGTTTTGCAATAAAGTCAGTTCCGGGAAAATTTCAGGGGTCTGGAATACACGCACCATACCCGCATGATTAATATCATAAGGTTGCATGCCTATCATGTTATGACCATTAAAGGTGACCGTTCCATCATCCGGTATCAGGCGACCAATACAGCAGTTTAGTAGCGTTGATTTGCCGGCACCATTCGGCCCAATAATAGCATGGGTCGTACCTTCTTCAACTTTAAGCTGAATATCAGAAAGAGCATGTAAGCCGCCAAAGGTTTTATTGACGCCATTTATATCCAGAATAATACTCATAGCGTATCTCCTGATTCATCGCCACTCATACCCAGCTTCTTTTTAATAAATTCAATTAAATTAGTAACGCCTTCCATAACACCACCTGGCAAAAAGATAACCACCAGCATAAACAGGGCACCCAGCGTTAAATGCCAGCCTTCTCCAACGAAATGATGAGTTACCGCTACCACGGTATTTTCTAAAGCCTGAGGCAGAAAATTAAAAACTTCATGTAACGCAGACTCATTAAGCGCAGAAAATATATTCTCAAAATATTTAATAATGCCGACACCGAGTAGCGGCCCAACCAAGGTGCCTACACCACCCAAAATGGTCATAAGCACGACTTCACCCGATGCAGTCCACTGCATTCTTTCAGCACCTGCCAACGGATCGGTAACAGCCATTAAAGCCCCGGCAAGCCCTGCATACATCCCGGAAATGACAAATGCCGAAAGCAAATAAGGACGAGTATTAAAACCCGTGTAATTCATACGATTCTGATTCGATTTGATCGCAATCAGTTTCAATCCATAAGGAGAACGGAATATCTTAAGTGAAATATAAAACCCTATGATTAACATTACAGCGCAAAAATAAAAGCCGGAATAACCACTCATTAACTGGCCGAATAAATTGGTTGATGGCAAACCTTCTTTTACCGCTACACCTGCCATTGCATCTAAATAACGAGGGTCCTGAATAGTAAGTTGCAACCCTGTCTCTCCATTCGTAATTGGAGTCAATACCGAGTAGGCCAGACTATAAGACATCTGCGCAAATGCCAGGGTCAGAATAGAAAAGTAGATACCAGAACGACGCAAACTGATATACCCGATGGCTAAAGCAAATACACCCGCAATTATTATCGCGAAAATAATGGCAGGAACCACGTTCATGGTAAACAGCTTAAAGCTCCATACTGCCGTATAAGAGCCCACACCCAGAAATGTTGCATGTCCAAATGACAGGTAACCCGTCAAACCAAACAGGATGTTATAACCAATGGCAAAAATACCGAAGATTGCAAATTTCTGTAATAGATCGGGGTAATTAGCCCCGATGGGGTCGAGCCATAGTGGGGCTGTTAACACAACCGCTGAAAATATCAGCATCACCACCATGTTATTTTTTAAAGATAAATTCATCATCAATCCTCCATCACCCCTTCACGCCCCATCAAACCACGTGGTCTGACCAGCAGAACAACAACGGCAACAAGATAAATAATAATCTGATCAATACCCGGAAGAATTGTTTTAACTTCATTCATCGAAGCAAATGATTGTAAAATTCCAAGCAGAAAACCTGCGGCCACCGCGCCTTCCAGAGAGCCCATACCGCCAACAACTACAACAACGAAAGACAGCACCAGAAAATCCATGCCCATATGGTAATCCGGTGGAAGAATCGGCGCATACATCACACCCGCGAGACCTGCAACAATGGTTGCAATACCAAATACGATGGTAAATCGTCGCTCTACGTTGATACCGAGCAGACTAACCGTTTCCCGGTCTGACATACCGGCACGCACCACCATGCCGAAAGTGGTGTATTTTAAAAATGCAAAAACACCAAAAATTATAACGGCTGAAAATGCCAGGTAAATCAAACGCCACCAGGGATAAACCAGCGCATCACTTAACCCCAGCGCAGCACCCACGGCCGCACTGCCTGAGACGATATCCGGTGCCGGGGTAGGAATAGGGTTTGCACCATAAAATGTTCTGATAATTTCCTGTATGACAATGGCCAGACCAAAAGTCACCAGAATCTGTTCCGCGTGAGTTCTTTTATAAAAATGTTTAATCAGGCCTCGCTCCATGACGACACCGACCAATAACATCACGGGAATAGCAAATAAAATTGAAATGGGTACGGCATAATCGATTATGACCGTGCCTGCGTCACCCCACCATATTTCAAGGTAAGGCTGTTCTTTGTAAGCATCAAAGAAAGTAATACTTTCATCTTTGACTTTTTTGGAAATGGTCAGTAATTGCTGCATGGAAACAGCACAAAATGCACCCAGCATAAATAATGCACCGTGAGCAAAGTTAACAACGCCAAGGGTACCAAAGGTTAAAGTCAGACCCAGTGCGATTAACGCATAGGCTCCACCTTTATCCAGGCCGTTAAGAATTTGAATGAGGATTGCATCCATAAGCTGTCACTTCTAGTTAAGAATGAAAAAAAGCCATACCATCAAAGATGGTATGGCTTGATGAAGCGGGGTATTCTAAACCTTATAAGGTCCTAAATCACCACCAAAGATTGATGCATCGTACTCAACCTGTGAACGAGGAACTTCCTGAACGATTTCCAGCAGGTCAAACTGACTTGTTGGGTTCTGATTACCACGCACAACCAGTACATTTTTGAAACACTGGTGATCTTCTGCACGGTATTCAGTTTTACCATTACCCATTCCGTCAAAATTAAAGCCTTCAAGTGCTTTAATAACTTCTGGTGGGTAAAAAGTACCCGCCATTTCACAAGCATTGGCATATAACAGAGTTTGAACGTAACAGGTATGAGCCGCCATTGAAGGAGGAAAACCATACTTGGCACCGAATGACTTAACAAAAGCCTGAGAACCCGCATCTTTCAATGCCCAGTTCCAGTTAGTTGTACCCAGGATACCTTTCAGGTTTTCACCCGCACCCTGTGCCATCAGACGTGAATATAATGGAACAATGATTTCAAATTGCTTACCGTTAACCATTTTGTCACGCAGACCAAACTGAACCGCCTGTGTTAGCGAGTTGATCATATCCTTACCATAGTGGTTCAGAATCAGCGTATCAGCACCAGAATTCAGGATAGGCGTGATGTACTGTGAGAAGTCACCCGCGCCAACTGGAGTCTTAACGGTTTTATGAGTTTTCCAGCCCAGACCTTCAGTGGTTTCTTTGATTGATTCTTCCTGAGTCCAGCCCCATGTGTAATCGGCTGTCAGGTGGTAAGCACGACGGTCAGACCCCATTTCTTTCTTAAGAACAGGACCCAGTGCAGAACCGGACATTTTTGCATTGAAGAAGTGACGGAAACCGTAACGACGCTTGTCTTTACCGGTTGTATCGTTAGAGTGAGTCAGACCGGCCATGAAGATAACGCCCATTTCCTGACATAAACCCTGTACCGCAATCGCAACACCAGAAGATGAACCACCAGAAATCATCAGTGCACCGTCTTTTTCGATCATACGCTTGGCAGAAGCACGAGCCGCATCAGATTTAGTCTGCGTATCACCCGTTACATATTCTACTTTCTTACCCAGTACGCCATTACCTTTAAGTGACATAGGCTTCATGGTATTCATCATACCGCCATCACCGCCACCATTTAGATGTTCAACAGCCAGTTTGTAAGCTCTTAGCTCATCTGCACCCTCGTCCGCATAAGCACCGGTCTGGGGAACGTTAAAACCAAGTTTAACGCTTCCACCTTTAGGCGCATTTCTGAAATTTTCTGCTGCATATGCATTTTTCATAAAAAACATCGGCGAACTGGCAACAGCACCAGTGGCGGCAGATGCCTTTAAAAAGTCGCGTCTACTGTTATTTTGGGAATTATCTTTTTTACTCATTTGAGACCTCTAATGATTTGTAGGGCATCCACTTATTCAAGAATAAACTTTGCCATATTATTTTAAATGTCATGTTGTGTTTACCGATAGCCCTGGAAGGCTACCCGCAACACTCATAAGCTTATAAGCAATTTACCTGCCAAAATTTACTTTATGACACTTCATCAACTGTTTAGCTAACTAATGCTGACAAAAATACAGATCATGTGTTACCATGAGTAACACATGGTGTTCCCACTGGTAACATTTATGTAGATCAGTTCACATTATTTTAACCATATTCCAGCATGCCCAAACAACCCTATCACTTGAATAGCACAGAAAGAACACTGATAGCAGTGTTACTGATCATCGTTATTTTCGTGTCACCCATGAGTAACTTCTGGGCAGCCCTGGATGCACCCTGGTTCAGCCCTTATCTGGCCTGGGCGGTGGCTATCTTTTTATCCTGGCTACTACAACGCCATATTAAAGATTCACTGGATAAGTGATGAGATTTGAAGTCTGGCAACTGTTTTTAATCAGCATACTGTACCTGGGTCTGCTATTCGTCATCGCCACGGCAGCCGAAAAAAAATGGCTGCCCGAATCGCTCGTCAAGCACCCCATCATTTACACACTGTCACTGGGTGTTTACGCAACGTCCTGGAGTTTTTATGGAAGTGTCGGGCTGGCCGAACGGGAAGGTTATACTTTTCTGGCTGTTTACCTCGGTGTCACCATCGCATTCATGGCTTCACCTATTTTACTCAAACCCATTCTCAGACTGACTAAAGAGTACCAGCTATCCTCATTAGCCGACTTACTCGCATTTCGTTATCACAGCCCATTCAGTGGCATTCTGGTTACCCTGTTGATGCTGACAGGTGCGTTGCCCTACATGGCTCTGCAAATACAGGCCGTCACCGATTCACTGCAAATATTAACCAACGAAACCCAGTCAGGCTTCATTTCACTGGGTTTTTGCCTGATGATCACCCTGTTTGCTATCTTGTTTGGTGCAAGACATATAACCCCCCGGGAAAAACACGAGGGCCTGGTCATCGCCATCGCCTTTGAATCACTGGTCAAACTGGTGGCTTTAATGACCGTTGGCCTGTACGCCGTCTTTGGAACCTTCAATGGTTTCAGTGGGTTTTCAAGCTGGCTGGAAAATAATACCGAAGCCACCAAAGCACTGATGCAACCTATCCACGATGGACCCTGGGCCATGATGTTATTACTTTCTTTTTCTGCCGCCTTTTTATTGCCACGTCAATTTCACATGATATTTGTCGAAAATATCAAAACATCAAATTTGAATTATGCCAGCTGGGCATTTCCGCTTTTTCTGTTACTGCTGAATATATCCATTCCACCCATTTTATGGGCTGGGCAATCAATGGACCTCAGTTATGGACCGGATCTTTTCGTGCTGGGTGTATCGATGCAAAGCCAGTCCGCTATCCTGCCCATTTTTATTTTTATAGGTGGAATATCTGCTGCCAGCGCAATGATCATCGTGACTACGATTGCACTGGCCTCCATGTGCATGAACCACCTGTTATTACCCGTCAGCCTGCCCAAGCATAAACAGCAGGGTGTGGATCTTTACAGCCTGCTCATCTGGGGCAAAAGAATTTTAATTTTGTTAATCATTCTTGCCGGATATGCCTTTTACCTGTTTTTACAAACGCATCAGGAATTAACCGATCTCGGTTTGATTTCATTCGTTGCTGTCGCACAGTTTCTACCTGGAATATTTGGTTTACTGTACTGGAACAAAGCCAGCCGGCAAGGTTTTGTCAGCGGCCTGATTGTTGGTGCATTGCTATGGGTCATTACATTAATCCTGCCACTGTTTTCAAAAGCCGGCTGGCTTGTCAACTCTCCTCTTGAAAACATCATGATACCGATGTCATCCACCGACAGTGCTTTCTGGACTTTACTGTTAAATTCAATATTTTTTATCGGTGCATCTATTCTCTGGCCACAAACCGAAGATGAAAGAAAAGCCGCAACTGCCTGCTGCAATAATAATCAAGGCCCGACACATGCCATCCCTGTCGCATCCACAATCAATGAATTTGAGTCAGGCCTGGCAGAAACCATAGGTTCCGAAACAGCCGCCAAAGAAATCAAGCTGGCCATATCCGACCTCAAATTGAATGAAGCTGAACTGGATAGAAGTGACTTCGCAAGTTTGCGCGTTCAAATCAGACACAACCTGTCAGGATTAATTGGCCCGGTATTAGCCGGCATGGTGGTGAATGAACAACTGGAGGTAGATACCTCAGCTAAAGTGGCGATTGCAGATACTATTCAATTTGTAGAAAAAAGTTTACAGGATTCACGTCTTGAATTAAAAGAGATATCCGGGGAACTGGATTCCCTACGTCGTTTCCATCGCCAGGTATTACATGATCTTCCACTTGCAGCAGTTACCATCAGCCTGGAATACCAGGTCGTTAGCTGGAACAAAGCGATGGAAAAACTTACCGGAGCAACAGAACAGTCGATGATAGGAAAAGACATAAGCCGACTAACTTCTCCCTGGTCCAGGTTGATACTCAATTTTCTTAAAGGTGACAAAGCTGTCCTAAGGTCGAGCAGGATAAATCTTGACGACCAGATAAGCATACTAAATTTATTTAAATCTGATGTCAGCGGTCTGGCTGAAAATGAACAACATGGTTTTGTGGTATTACTACAGGATCATTCAGAAATTCACCAGCTGGAAAGCGAACTTGCCCACAGTGAACGACTCGCTTCAATAGGCAGACTAGCAACCGGTGTTGCTCACGAAATAGGTAATCCGGTCACTGGTATTGCCTGTCTTGCTCAGGATATGCAGGCAATACCTGACGACATCAAACTACAAAAAGAAAGTATTGATGACATCTTAAATTTAACCAACCGTATCTCTACCATCGTTCACTCCCTGCTTAGCTACAGCCATGTAGGGGCAGAAATAGGACATTCTCCAGAAACCGTAGAACTCCGAAAAATGATCAAGGAATCATTAAGGCTGGTTTCATTGAGCCATAAAGGGAAACAAATACATTTCATAAATAACTGTCCTGAAGAACTGACTCTATCGGGTGATCACCAAAAGCTATTACAGGTACTGGTCATCGTTTTAACCAATGCCAGTGACGCATCCACTGAAGGGGATGAAGTTACTATCAATGCTACCGAGAAAAATAACATGATCGAATTAACCGTTAACGATTCAGGCTCTGGTATCAATGAAAATATTCTTGATAAGATTTTCGATCCTTTCTTCACCACCAAACAGGCAGGGGAGGGCACAGGACTGGGACTGTCTCTGGCTTACAACATCATTAAAGAACATGATGGTAATATCGAAATTAACAGCCAGTTAAATAAAGGTACACAAGTCACTATTCGTTTAACTAAACCTGGAAATACATTAAATATTTAATCTTATGCATGAAATTCTAATCGTAGAAGACGAAAAAATAATACGAGTCAGCTTATCAAGACTACTCACCAGGAATGGATTTTCTGTCACCACGGCAGGATCGGTCGATGAAGCCGAAAAGGAAGGCCTGGAAGGTTTTGATCTAATCATTGCTGATATACGTTTACCAGGTGCAGAAGGCACCGCATTAATTGGACTCGCCAAACCTGTACCGGTTTTAATCATGACCAGTTACTCATCTGTACAGTCAGCTGTCGATGCTATGAAGCAGGGGGCAGCCGATTATATTGCCAAACCTTACAACCATGATGAAATGGTTTTAACCATTAAACGCTTATTAAAAAATCAACAACTTGAATATCAAAATATAGTACTTAAAAGAGAGCTGGAAAATATTCACCCTATTAAGAATTTAATGGGAAAAAGCGACCCTATTTTACAGGTGAAAGATCGAATACAGCGGGTTGCTCAAACTGATACCAGCGTATTAATTTTAGGAGAAACAGGGACTGGAAAAGAACTCACTGCCAGGGCTATACACGCACAAAGCCTACGCGCCGATAAAGCACTGATTAGCATCAATTGCGCATCCATACCTGAAAACCTGATTGAATCAGAATTATTCGGTCACGAAAAAGGAGCTTTTACCGGCGCATTAAAAAGCAGCAAGGGTTTAATAGCTGCAGCTGACTCTGGAACTTTATTTTTAGATGAAATTGGAGAGTTATCACTGGAAGCCCAGTCACAGTTACTTCGGGTTCTACAGGAGGGAGAAATACGCCGGGTTGGGTCTAATAAAATGCAATATGTCGATATCCGGCTGATCGCTGCGACCCATAGAAATTTACTCGACATGGTTGAGCAGAAAAAATTTCGCGAAGATTTATATTATCGATTAAATGTCATGGAAATAACCCTGCCACCACTTCGTCATAGAACAGATGATATTTTAGAGCTGGCAGAGCAAATGCTACATACTATTTCCACACGGTTTCAACGATCTAATTTTAGTTTTGACGAAGGAGCTATCAAATTATTAAAAGCATACCACTGGCCCGGAAATGTACGAGAACTGGAAAATATTATTGAAAGATCCATTATTTTAAGCAACGATGAAATTATTACTGCACAGAATCTTGGACTTCAGCGAACCGAAAACAGTAAAAGCTCGAATATCAAAACTCCCGAGCTTTCTATGGATGAATACTTTGTCGAGTTCGTTATCGAACATCAGCAACGACTGAATGAAACCGAGTTATCCGCAAGGCTCGGAATCAGTCGAAAAAACCTGTGGGAACGACGACAAAAACTGGGGATAGCTCGACCATAAACCCTACAAATTTTTGTATTTATCCAGTGTCACTCTCTGGCTCCCCTTTCTCAGGGTCATACTCATATGATTTTCTCAGATAAAGTATTACTTTTTCTATTTTATCCTTATTTTCATTGACTGGCTTTGTATCAAAACTTTCAACCAGCAAAGTTGTTTCAGCTTTAAGGCCGGTTAACTGAGTATAACTAGTCGCATCATAATATGATATTTGAATACCAGAACATCCAGATAGAGCAAGCACTACTGATGATGCGCTTAAAGAATACGGAGAGAATCTATTACTATTGCTGCAGAAATCATTGATGTCTGGTTGATTGCTATATACATAACAGCCTTCTCCTTTTGCTAATTGATTAAAACCACGTAATGCTGTTTCATCAGGATAATTTAGTCGACTTGATTCACTTGTCATAGAGAGCTACAAGCCTGATAAATTGACCAGCTGGTCAGACAATTCTGGCTTAACTACCTGTTCCTGTAAGAAAAAAAACCTTTCCCTGTCAAAGCCAGATCATGGCATAGAAAACACATTGAAGAGTACAACAGCATCTATCAGAGCGTTAAACCTGAGCGAATAAACACGAACTTTTAAATGCTTACTATTGGAATACTATCCAATATTTGTTTTATTTCAGCGTTATGATAGTTTTCATTATTTACCTCACTTTGGAGTTTATTTATGAGTCTGACATCTCCAGGCAAAGTCTTTCGAGAGCTGGTCAAATCTGAACAGCCATTACAGTGCGTAGGCGCGATCAATGCCTATCACGCTCGCCTGGCACAGGCTAGCGGCTTTAAATCACTGTATATTTCCGGTGGTGGAGTAGCTGCCGGTTCCTGCGGAATCCCCGATCTAGGTATCACCACGATGGAAGATGTGCTGACCGATTTACGCCGCATTACCGATGTTTCCGATTTACCCGTACTGGTTGATATTGATACCGGCTGGGGCGGTGCTTTCAATATCGCCCGTTGTATAAAATCTATGACTAAAATGGGTGCAGCCGCCGTGCATATGGAAGACCAGGTTCAACAGAAACGCTGTGGGCATCGTCCCAATAAAGCCATAGTCCCACTTGACGAAATGGTTGATCGAATCAAGGCCGCTGTAGATGCCAAAACAGACCCTGATTTTGTCATCATGGCGCGCACCGATGCACTCGCTGTAGAAGGCCTTCAATCCGCAATAGACCGGGCCGGTGCCTGTGTTGAAGCCGGTGCCGATATGATTTTTCCCGAAGCGATGACAGAACTGGAAATGTATCAGCATTTTGTCGATGCGGTTAAGGTGCCAGTTCTGGCCAATATTACCGAGTTCGGCTCAACTCCCCTATTCACTACCGAACAGCTGGCTTCAGCTGGTGTCGATATTGCTCTTTACCCACTGTCTGCATTCCGCGCTGCAAATGCCGCAGCACTTAAGGTGTATCAAAGCCTGATTGCCGATGGTACCCAGCAAAATGTTGTTGACACCATGCAAACCCGTGCTGATCTGTATGAATACCTTGATTACCATAGTTATGAACAAAACTTAGACGCATTGTTCTCGGAGGAAAAATAATTATGTCTGAAAATCCAAACCAAATTTTACCGAAAGCCAAAAAGTCGGTAGCACTCTCCGGTACCGCTGCCGGTAACACCGCCATCTGTACAGTGGGTCGCACAGGAAATGACTTACATTATCGCGGCTATGATATTCTGGACTTCGCCGACAAGGCTGAATTTGAAGAAATAGCTTACCTGTTAATTCACGGCCACTTACCGAATACCTCTGAGCTTATCGCCTATAAAGCCAAACTGAAATCATTACGTGGTCTGCCCATGGCGGTTAAGCAAGCGCTCGAAGCATTACCTTCAACAGCTCACCCGATGGATGTCATGCGAACAGCCTGTTCGGTTCTCGGTACCTGTATGCCGGAAAGCGAGAGTCACCCGGCAGCCGAAGCACGCGACATTATTGACCGCCTGATGGCGAGCTTTGGCTCTGCTCTACTGTACTGGTATCACTTTGCTGTAAACGGTAAGCGTATCGATGTTGAAACCGATGATGACTCAATCGGAGGTCATTTCCTTAATTTATTACACGGTCAAAAAGCCCCCGATTCCTGGGTTCGTGCGATGCACACATCATTGAACCTGTATGCCGAACATGAATTTAATGCCTCCACCTTTGCTGCGCGAGTTATAGCAGGTACCAATTCGGATATGTATTCGTCTATTACCGGTGCAATCGGCGCTTTACGAGGCTCGAAACACGGCGGTGCGAATGAAGCAGCATTCCGCATCCAGAGCCGCTACAAAACAGCTGATGAAGCAGAAGCTGATATTCGTGCCCGGGTTGAACGCAAGGAAATTGTTATCGGTTTTGGTCATCCTGTATATACCGTTGGCGATCCACGTAATGACGTTATTAAGAGTATTGCCAAACAATTATCCGATGAAGCGGGTAACACAAAAATGTACAACGTTGCCGAGCGCCTGGAAAATGTGATGTGGGATATTAAAAAAATGTTCCCCAATCTGGACTGGTTCTCAGCAGTTTCCTACAACCAGATGGGCATACCCACTGATATGTTTACTCCACTTTTTGTCATTTCACGTGTTTCAGGCTGGGGTGCTCACGTCATTGAACAACGCGAAGATGGCAAGATCATTCGTCCTTCAGCTAATTATAACGGACCAGAGAATCGCCCATACGTTTCTATCGAAAAGCGCTAAAATTCTCATTCATCTGACTAAGGCCAGTACTACATCATAAAAGTACTGGCTTTATTTTGAGCGATAAAATTATGAACACTGAATACCGCAAACCTTTACCCCGCAGCAAGCTGGATTATTTCGATACCCGTGCTGCGATCGAAGCAATCCAGCCCGGTGCTTATGACAAACTGCCCTACACCTCACGCGTACTGGCAGAACAGCTGGTACGTCGATGTGATCCAGCCTCACTGACAGATTCATTGAAACAGATCATCCAACGTAAACGCGAACTGGATTTCCCCTGGTACCCGGCACGCGTGGTCTGTCATGACATTCTAGGTCAGACCGCACTGGTCGACCTGGCCGGGCTGCGTGATGCTATTGCCGATCAGGGCGGCGATCCATCCAGGGTAAATCCTGTGGTACCCACTCAACTGATTGTAGATCACTCACTGGCAGTTGAGCATGGTGGAGCCGACCCGGATGCTTTTGAAAAGAACCGTAACATCGAAGACCGTCGAAACGAAGACCGCTTCCATTTTATCGAGTGGACCAAAACTGCTTTCCAGAACGTGGACGTTATCCCTGCAGGTAACGGCATAATGCACCAGATCAATCTGGAGAAGATGTCTCCTGTCATTCAGGCTCGTGAAGGGGTCGCTTACCCTGATACCTGTGTAGGCACGGACAGCCATACGCCTCATATTGATGCGCTTGGGGTTATCGCCATTGGCGTGGGTGGACTGGAAGCCGAAACCGTCATGCTTGGTCGTCCTTCCATGATGCGCCTGCCAGATATTATCGGTGTCAGGCTGACAGGAAAGCGTCAGCCCGGTATTACTGCAACTGATATCGTTTTGGCTATTACCGAATTTCTGCGCAATGAAAAAGTTGTTTCCTCATATCTTGAGTTCTACGGAGAAGGAGCGGCCAATCTGACCATCGGTGATCGTGCTACCATTTCCAACATGACACCGGAATTCGGTGCTTCAGCCGGGATGTTTTATATTGACCAGCAAACTATCGATTATCTCAAGTTGACAGGACGGGATACCCAACAGGTTGAACTGGTTGAAAATTACGCCAGAACAACCGGTCTGTGGGCAGACAGCCTGCAACAGGCGGAATATGAACGCGTGCTTGAATTTGACCTGTCTTCCGTATGCCGCAACATGGCGGGGCCTTCCAACCCGCATCGACGCCTGCCTACCGCTGAACTTGAAGCGCGTGGTATAGCAGGTGATTTAGACAAGGTTATAGCTGAAGAAAATGAGGGGAAAATGCCGGATGGAGCGGTAATCATTGCGGCGATTACCAGTTGTACCAACACCAGTAACCCACGCAACGTGGTCGCAGCCGGCCTGGTTGCGCGTAAGGCAAATGAACTTGGATTAACCCGTAAACCCTGGGTCAAGTCCTCCTTTGCACCCGGCTCTAAAGTGGCCAAACTTTACCTGGAAGATGCGGGTCTACTTGCTGAAATGGAGAAACTGGGCTTTGGTATTGTGGCTTATGCCTGCACCACCTGTAACGGCATGAGTGGCGCACTGGACCCAAAAATTCAACAGGAAGTAATAAACCGTGACCTGTACACGACAGCCGTTTTATCCGGAAATCGGAACTTCGATGGCCGTATTCATCCCTATGCCAAACAAGCCTTTCTGGCTTCACCTCCACTGGTTGTTGCTTACGCCATAGCTGGTACCGTACGTTTTGATATCGAACAGGATGCACTGGGAACCGATAAAAATGGTAACCCGATTACCCTGAAAGATATCTGGCCCAGCGACGATGAAATTGATGAAATTGTAAAAAACAGTGTTAAACCCGAGCAATTCAAACAGGTCTACGATTCCATGTTCGACCTTGGTCAGGCGGAAGAAGCGGCGAGCCCGCTGTATGACTGGCAACCACAGAGTACTTATATCCGTCGCCCCCCTTACTGGGAAGGCGCACTCGCAGGCAAACGCACT
The DNA here is from genome assembly GCA_024225395.1 of Gammaproteobacteria bacterium. GTDB lineage: Bacteria > Pseudomonadota > Gammaproteobacteria > JACNJF01. Next base: position 22,410 of record JAAEMR010000048.1, on the reverse strand, counting down.
ATGAAAGGAATGCGTCCTCTGGCGGTACTGGGTGATAATATAACCACCGATCACCTGTCACCTTCTAATGCCATTTTGCTGGACAGTGCTGCAGGTGCCTACCTGCATAAAATGGGTTTACCGGAAGTCGATTTCAACTCCTACGCGACACACCGTGGTGACCACCTGACCGCGCAGCGAGCCACCTTCGCCAACCCGAAACTACTAAACGAAATGTGCCTGGATGAAAATGGTGACGTAAAACAGGGTTCACTGGCGCGTATAGAACCGGATGGACAGCAAAGCCGCATGTGGGAAGCGATTGAAACTTATATGCAACGCAAGCAACCGCTTATTATCATTGCTGGTGCCGATTACGGTCAGGGTTCTTCACGAGACTGGGCCGCCAAAGGGGTTCGGCTGGCCGGTGTTGAAGCCATCGTTGCAGAAGGTTTCGAACGAATTCACCGGACTAACCTGGTCGGTATGGGGGTACTACCACTGGAATTCAAGAACGGAGAAAACCGTAAAACTTATGCCATCGACGGCACCGAAACATACGATGTGATCGGTGAAGTTGAACCGCGTAAAGATTTGAAAGTACTAATGACGCGGGCTAATGGTGAATCAATCGAGATTCCGGTTACCTGCCGTCTGGATACCGCCGAAGAAGTTCATGTCTATTCAGCCGGTGGAGTCCTTCAGCGTTTCGCTCAGGACTTCCTTGAATCGAACACGGCTACTTAGGAGGCAACCATCATGTCAACTCTACCACAGATCAAAATCCCCGCCACTTACATGCGTGGCGGCACCAGTAAAGGTGTCTTCTTCAATCTGACCGACCTGCCGGAACCGGCACAGGTTGCCGGGCCTGCACGCGATGCCCTGCTACTGCGCGTGATTGGCAGCCCCGACCCTTACGGCAAACAGACAGACGGCATGGGCGGTGCTACCTCGAGTACCAGCAAAACCGTCATATTGTCAAAAAGCAGCCAGCCCGATCACGATGTCGATTACCTGTTCGGTCAGGTAGCTATAGATCGGGCGTTTGTCGACTGGAGCGGTAACTGTGGCAACCTGACGGCAGCGGTCGGTTCTTTTGCTATCAGCAGTGGCCTGGTGAATGCAGAACGAATTCCCGATAATGGTGTTGCTATCGTACGTATCTGGCAGGCAAATATAAAAAAAACCATCATTGCACATGTGCCTATAACAAATGGCGAGGTCCAGGAAACTGGCGATTTTGAACTTGATGGTGTGACTTTCCCGGCTGCCGAAGTTCAGGTCGAATTCATCAGCCCGGTTGATATGAATGAAGCCATGTTCCCCACTGGAAACCTGGTTGACGATCTGGATGTACCCGGTGTGGGCACTTTCAGGGCAACCATGATCAACGCAGGCATCCCGACCATATTCCTGAATGCTGAAGACATCGGTTATACAGGCCAGGAACTACAGGAAGCGATTAATGGAGATGATAACGCGCTTGTAATGTTTGAAACCATCCGTGCTTATGGCGCCATTCGAATGGGATTAATAGAAAAGGTTGAACAGGCGGCAGATCGACAACATACGCCCAAAGTTGCTTTTGTGGCACCCGCACTGGGGTACACTTCCTCTAGTGGCAAACAAATAACTACTGAAGATATCGAGTTGAATGTTCGCGCCCTGTCGATGGGCAAGCTACATCACGCCATGATGGGCACAGCCGCAGTAGCCATTGGAACTGCTGCTGCAATTCCTGGAACACTAGTAAATAGTGCCGCCGGTGGAGTCAAGCGTAAAGCCGTTCGTTTTGGGCATCCTTCAGGCACTTTACGCGTGGGCGCTGAGGCCGGTAAAAATAATGAAAACTGGACCGTCAACAAAGTTATCATGAGCCGTAGTGCGCGGGTACTGATGGAAGGCAGGGTATACATACCCGGTGATTATTTTTAATTTATTTCCCAATTGATAAAAGATGATTGATGAATTAATAAACAGCCCTGTTTCCGTTGATGAATCACCAAAGGTACAATCTATCATTGCTGCGTATCTGATACCCACCCAATGCCAGCAAAACAGGTCATTAAGCAAACTGCTGGGGCACAGATTTATATTAAATACGAAAACCAGAATCCGACAGGCAGTTTCAAAATACGCGGTGGTGCTTCAACAATCATGGCAGCAATAAAACTTAAGCAGCCATTAAAAGGTAAAAAAGGTTGCGTTACAGTTTAGAGGCTGTAATGCTTCTTCCGATGAAATTCGCAAAGCCTGTTCTATCCCCGGGCTTGATCAAGGCTATAACTACTGAGATTTAAAAATTATGAATACATTTCCTGCATGGCTAGCCACTGAATCTGATTCGGGTCCTGTCGTATCCCGTACAGAATTAACAACCGATGACTTAATGGATGGTGATGTCACCGTTAAAGTCGAGTACTCAGGTTTAAACTATAAAGATGGTCTCGCAATGGTCAAAACTGCGATGATTATTCGCAAGCCTCCTCTCATTCCCGGTATAGATTTAGCCGGTACCGTGACTCACTCTGATAGCGACTCATTCAAACCTGGCGACCGCGTTGTATTAACCGGTTATGGCATTGGTGAAAGGTTCAATGGCGGCTATACTGGAGTGGCTCGAGTAAAAAGCGAATGGCTGGTTCCCTTACCTGACGGCATGAGCACACGGCAGGCAATGGCCATTGGTACAGCTGGTTTTACCGCCATGTTATGTGTGCTGGCACTGGAAAATCATGGTATCAAACCCGAAGATGGCGAGATCCTGGTAACCGGAGCAGCCGGAGGTGTTGGCAGCATTGCACTCGCGGTTTTACACAAACTAGGTTACAGCGTCACCGCCACTACCGGTCGCATGCAGGAATCTGATTACCTGAAAAAGCTGGGCGCAGATAACATCCTGGATCGTAGTGAATTTTCTGAAAAGGCACGACCTTTAGCAAAAGAACGCTGGGCTGGTGCCATCGATGTCGCTGGAGGATTTACCCTGGCCAATGTATTGAGCCAGGTAAAAACTGGTGGTGCAGTTGCTGCCTGTGGGTTGGCTGAATCGATGGATTTACCGACATCTGTCGCGCCATTTATTTTACGTGGTATTTCATTACATGGAATTGATTCTGTCACTTGCCCGATGCAAACACGACTTATCGCATGGCAACGGCTTGGAACAGATCTGGATATGGACATACTTGAATCCATGTCCAGTGAAATTGGCTTTGAAGAAATCCCCGAAGCTGCGGTAGCTATTCTTAAAGGTCAGATTCGAGGCCGAACTATTGTGAAAATTCCTGATTAGTATTTATAGGGGTTGGAGTTAATCTAAATGCTACCAACCCCATTCTCTGAGCAAGCCGGCAGCTGAGTAGTTATTAATGTACCTGGAATATATAGAACCTGTATTCAGACCACCCAGCGAAGCTAACTCGCTGATTCTACAGGTGACGAACGGATGCTCATGGAATAATTGTACATTCTGCGACATGTACACCGAACCACAGAAAAAATTTCGCCCAAAATCACTAACCGATATTGAGCAGGAATTACAGCTCATCGAAAGATCCGGGCAGCAGTATCGCCGCATATTCCTGGCTGATGGTGATGCCATGTCGCTGTCCTTCAAACGCCTGCATGGCATCATGTCATTAATTAATAAATACCTGCCGGACACACAACGTGTTTCATCCTATTGTTTACCCAGAAACTTACTCAACAAAACTGAGGATGAATTACTCCAGTTGCAAACTATGGGTTTAACGCTGATGTATGTAGGCTGTGAAACCGGTGATGACCTACTGCTGGAAAAAGTTCAAAAAGGTGAGTCCTTTGACTCCTCCCTCATTGCATTAACAAAAATAAAAAATGCCCGGATGAAAAGCTCGGTGATGATTCTTAATGGTCTTGGCGGCACAAAATACAGTGAGCAACATGCTATTAATTCTGCTCGTTTAATGAATGCAGCTCAACCGGATTATCTGGCGACTCTGGTGGTCACTTTTTATCATGGAGAAGAGCGTTTCCAACAGGCTTTTGGAGGCAATTTTTCTGCCCTGAAACCCGCTGAACTATTTAATGAAATGGAAATTTTATTACAACATCTGGAACTTGAAAAAACGATTTTTCGTAGTGATCATGCATCCAACTACCTGATACTGAAAGGCATTCTCGGGCGAGATAAAGATCAACTGCTAAAACAGGTACAACATGCCATCCACAATCAAAATTCTACAAATTTACGGCAGGAGTGGCAACGAGGTTTCTAAAGTTGTCACACACTTTTTCCCCGGCAGAAAATTAGATCAATGCATTAAGCTCAGACAAGGAGTGAATAGAAAAAGTCGGTTGAACGCCCCATGAGTCCAGTTGTTGCTTTAAATCACGCTTGATCCAGACACTGTTCATACCACAATTACCGGCGCCCATCACATCAAAACCATTACCTGATATTAACCAGCTATCTTCAGCTTTGGCTCCAGCTCTTTTCAAAAAATGTTCATAAATAGCAGGATCCGGTTTAAATTTTTTAATTTCATCGGCACTAATAATTTCCTTGAAATACTGATTTATCTGGTCATCTTCAAATAATTTTTCAACATCTTCGAGCGGGCCATTGGTTAAAGCAAAAAGTTGTAAATCATCACGTGCGCTCAACGTTTTTAGAGCCTGAACAACATCTTTAAATACGGGTAAATTTTGATACCTTTTTATTAAACTGAAATGCTGATCAGTTGTAATAGATACATCGAATGCCTCGATACAATAATCCAGCGCATTTCCGGTGCAGGTATAAAAGGGTTCATAGCGATTCATCATGCTGCGACGAAAAGAATATTCGAGCTGCTTATCTCGCCATAATGTGGCAAAAGGGACTGCTTTGTCCTCACCAATATAGCGCTGTAACAAATCAACCATTCCATAAGTGTTGATTAAAGTGCCATAAACATCAAAAGCTAAGGTATTCATCTAGGTGCCCTGAAGTGTTGATGCCGACAGCTATGCCGGCATCAAATTATAAAAGCCAGAAGGCTTATTTATTTTCTCGATTTTCAATTAAGTGGTCAACTACAGAAGGGTCGGCCAGGGTTGATGTATCACCCAGACTATCCAGTTCGTTAGCGGCAATTTTACGCAAAATACGACGCATAATTTTACCCGAACGAGTTTTTGGTAGACCTGGTGCCCACTGGATCAAATTCACCTTGGCAATAGGACCAATTTCTTTCCTGACCAAAGCAACCAGTTCAGCTTTTAAATCATCCGTAGGTTCCAGACCTGTCATTAACGTCACATAGGCATAGATACCCTGACCGGTTATATCGTGTGGATATCCAACCACAGCAGACTCTGCCACCTTTTCGTGCAATACCAGTGCCGATTCAATTTCTGCAGTTCCCAGGCGATGTCCAGATACATTTAACACATCATCGACTCGACCGGTAATCCAGTAATAACCATCGGCATCACGTTTGGCACCGTCACCGGTGAAATAGTAGCCTTTATAGGTTGAAAAATAAGTGTCATAAAAACGCTGATGATCACCATACAAAGTTCTTAACTGTCCAGGCCACGGACGTTTAATTGCCAGGTTACCAGACGCTGGATTTCCATCAATTTCTTTTCCTTCATCATCCAGCAATACCGGTTCGACTCCAAAAAATGGAAATGTTGCTGAACCTGGTTTTAAAGGAGTAGCACCTGGTAGCGGTGTCAGCATGTGTCCACCGGTTTCAGTTTGCCACCAGGTGTCAACGATAGGACAACGGCTATCACCAACAACTCGATAATACCAGTCCCAGGCTTCAGGATTTATTGGTTCACCCACTGTTCCGAGCAAACGTAATGAAGCTCGCCTGGTTTTCTTAACCGGCTCTTCGCCCGCGGCCATCAGGGCACGAATGGCGGTAGGTGCTGTATAAAATATCGATACATCATGTTTATCACAGACTTGCCAGAATCTTGATGTATCCGGGTAGGTCGGAATGCCTTCAAACATTAAAGTGGTGGCGCCATTGGCCAGTGGGCCATACACAATATAAGTATGCCCGGTTACCCAGCCCACATCGGCCGTACACCAGTAAGTTTCGCCATCTTTATAATCAAACACCAGTTTATGTGTCATGGCAGCCTGCAGCATATAACCCGCTGTAGAATGTAAAACGCCTTTTGGCTTGCCAGTTGAGCCTGATGTGTAGAGGATAAACATAGGGTCTTCAGCATCCATTTCTTCAGGCTCACAAACTGTATCTGCTTTATCTACAGCCTCGTGATACCAGACATCAATTTTATCATTCCATTCGACCGGATCACCGCCACGCTTCACCACAATATTGGTGTGAACATTTGGGCAGGAAGAAATGGCTTTATCAGCATTTGACTTGAGTGGAACTTTTTTTCCTCCACGTACAGATTGATCGGCAGTAATCACGACCTGACAGTCTGAATCGAGAATACGATCTTTTAATGCTTCAGGAGAAAACCCGCCAAATACTACGGAGTGCATCGCGCCGATACGAGTACAGGCCAGCATCGCAACTGCCGCTTCTGGAACCATGGGCATATAGATTGAAACTCTATCTCCTTTTTTAACGCCTCGGTCTTTCAGCACATTAGAAAATTGACAGACTTCCTTGTGCAGCTCCTTGTAGGTGATTTTTCGGTCTTCATTGGGATCATCACTTTCCCAGATGATTGCTACCTGGTCTCCGCGAGTTTCCAGATGACGATCCAGGCAATTGGTTGAAACATTTAACTTGCTACCATTAAACCAGTTAATATTCAGATCACTTTCATCAAAACTCCATGACTGTACTTTATCCCAGCCCTTCGACCAGGTCAGGTACTTCTCTGCCTGTTCAGCCCAGAAAGTATCCGGGTCATCCAGAGACTGGCGGTACATTTTCTGATATTCGTCCTGGGATATATTCGCCTGAGCGGCAAAATCCGCTGGTACGGGATAAATTAATTCGTCTGACATTTTATTGGCTCCTGGTAAGCGATTTATTCTATTTATGTTTATTGCAGCAATGTTACCCGATACTTGCCGAATATACTCGTTTCGGTTGAGTTAGAATCTTTGACTATTTCATCCATTCGGGCAACCACTGTAAGCTGATATTTTGATATAGCTCAAATATTATTTAGTAAGCAGTTAAACTTACCTTTAATTAATGCGATTATAATGCCTTAATATCGTAGTTAAGTCTTACTATGATTTGTATTATCAATATTCAATATTAGCATTCTTATTTAGTCGGCTTATTCCCTTATTCAGCCTTCCTCCCGGCGTCACCGCAAGGCCATGTTAACTCTAATAACATAGCCTTCTTTAACCCACGGTTGGCAAAAAATGATATAGTAGCCGGACAAAATAAGCATGAAAATCATAAGTAATTGTTTTTACTTGATATTTCATCTCTACTGACCCAAATTTACAGTGCATTACCATGGATAATTTACAGCCTTTAATCGTAGAAAGCGCCCAGTTGATGTTTATCGGCATGGGAACTGTATTTGTTATTTTAGTCATGCTGATTTTTTTGATTAACATCGTCAGCAAGTTTGTTATGTCTCTTAAACTTGAAGATGAGCCTGCCGCTACCCTAGCCGCTTTCAAAGTCAGTAAAAAATCAGCTGCAACCGATGATAGTGAACTCATCGCTGTCATTAGTAGTGCAATCAGCAGCTATAAAAATCGACACTCTATATCTTAAAAAATTAACTCTACCAAACCAACCAGCCTATATTTCGGATTAGCCCTATGAGCAACCCTATCAAAATAACCGATGTTGTATTACGTGATGGCCACCAGTCGTTGTTTGCAACACGTATGCGTATTGATGACATGTTACCGATTGCCGCGAAACTTGATGATATCGGCTACTGGGCTCTTGAAACCTGGGGTGGAGCAACCTTTGACTCCTGCATACGATTTTTAGGAGAAGACCCCTGGGAACGTTTACGTCAGCTTAAAGCAGCCATGCCTAAAACACCTCAACAAATGCTATTACGCGGCCAGAATGGGCTCGGTTACCGGCATTACGCTGATGATGTTATCGAAAAATTTGTTGAACGCTGTGCAGTAAACGGAATTGATGTGTTCCGCATTTTTGATGCGATGAATGATACGCGCAACCTCAAAACAGCCGTTAAAGCCGCGGTTGCGACTGGAAAACACGCACAGGGAACCATCTCCTATACCTTAAGCCCGGTACACAACCTGCAAACCTGGATTGATATGGCCAGGGAAATTGAAGACATGGGCTGTCACTCTCTTGCCATCAAGGATATGGCGGGGTTATTAAGACCATATACCGCGTACGAACTGGTCAGCGAAATCAAAAAAGTTATCGATATTCCGATTGGCCTGCATTGTCACGCAACAACCGGTTTATCAACTGCCACCATGATGAAGGCCATCGAAGCCGGCTGTGAAATTATCGACACGTCCATTTCTTCCATGAGCATGACTTACAGTCATTCACCTACCGAATCACTGGTCTCGATCTTTGAAGGTACTGAACATGACAGCGGACTGGACATCAACAAACTGGAAGAAATTGCCGCCTATTTCAGACCCGTTCGTAAGAAATACGCTAAATTTGAAGGTGCTTTAAAAGGTGTCGACTCCAGAATTTTAGTCGCCCAGGTGCCGGGTGGCATGTTGACCAATCTTGAAGGCCAGCTCAGAGAGCAGGGCGCCAGTGACCGACTCGATGAAGTACTCAGTGAAATCCCCAGAGTACGTGAAGACCTTGGCTACATTCCTCTAGTAACGCCCACGTCACAAATAGTCGGCACCCAGGCTGTTATCAATGTGCTTTCCGGTGAACGCTACAAAAACATCACCAAGGAAACTGCTGGAGTTTTACGCGGTGAATACGGAGCGACAGCTGCAGCCGTTAATGCAGACCTGCAACAAAAAGTGCTGGAAGAAGGCGGCGAAGTCATTAGCTGTCGTCCTGCTGATTTAATTGAATCAGAAATGGATAAGCTGACCGAGGAGTTTCGCCAACTGGCTAAAGATGAAAACCTGCAAGTGGCCGAGAATGAAATCGATGACGTTTTGATCTACGCTCAATTCCCTCAGGTCGGTTTAAATTTTCTTAAAAATCGTAACAACCCGGATGCTTTTGAGCCAGTCCCAGGCAACGAGCCAGAACCAGCTCCAGCTCCAGCAACACCTGCTGCACCATCAACTGGCGGGCCAGAGCAGTACCAGGTCAGCGTGAATGGCACCAATTATGATGTCGTTGTATCGCCCGGTGGAGAAGTTACCCAGGTTCAACCAGCCACAGCAGCACCTGCAACACCTTCAGCGCCCGCGTCTGCTGGTGCAACAGAAGAAATCGTTGCGCCAATGGCAGGAAACGTCATAGATATTCTGGTTGGAGTAGGTGAATCAGTCACCGAAAATCAGCCTGTCCTGATCATCGAAGCGATGAAAATGGAGACAGAAATTCGCGCCAGCAGCAATGGAAAGGTAGAGGCCGTATTTGTCAATAAAGGTGATGCCATCCAGGTGAATCAACCTCTCATTTCTTTGGTTTAAGGTTAATCATGGGTAGCGGACTTATTCAGCTGTGGGAATCTACGGGTCTCTACAACTTTAGCATGGGGCAGATCTTCATGATCTGCATTGGCGGCCTGTTAATTTTTCTGGCCATCAAAAAGGGTTTTGAGCCATTGTTATTATTGCCAATAGGATTTGGCGGAATTTTGGCCAATATTCCGGTGGCTGAAATCAGTGGTCCTGATGGTTTGCTCGGAATTCTCTACCATATGGGCATAGAAACTGGAATCTTTCCACTGCTCATTTTCATGGGTGTCGGCGCTATGACTGATTTTGGTCCTCTGCTCGCTCGCCCCAGCCTGATGATCCTCGGTGCTGCAGCTCAGTTTGGTATATTTGTCACCCTGTTCGGCGCTATCCTGATGAATCTGGTACCCGGCATAGAGTTCACATTATCCGATGCATCTGCGATTGCGATTATTGGTGGCGCTGACGGCCCGACGGCAATATTCCTGGCATCCCGGCTTGCACCTGATCTGTTAGGCGCAATTGCGGTTGCAGCCTATTCATACATGGCATTAGTACCGTTAATTCAACCCCCCATAATGAAATTTCTGACCACCGAAAAGGAACGTACGACGGTCATGAAACAATTGAGGCACGTCTCCAAGGTGGAAAAAATTCTGTTCCCGCTAATGCTGTTACTGGTAACCATTCTGTTATTACCCGCGGCTACGCCTCTGGTCGGTATGTTGTGTTTTGGAAACCTGTTGAAAGAGTCCGGCGTTGTGGAACGTTTAAGCAATACCGCCCAGAATGAACTCATCAATATCGTAACTATTTTTCTGGGACTGTCCGTCGGTTCAAAGTTATCGGCCGATAAATTTCTCGCCCCTGAAACTTTGGGCATACTGCTACTTGGTATCTTCGCATTTTCTATAGGCACAGCGGCTGGTTTGTTAATGGGTAAAGTCATGTACAGGGTGACCAATGGTGAAGTAAACCCCTTAATCGGTGCAGCAGGTGTTTCTGCCGTTCCCATGGCGGCACGAGTTGCCAATAAAGTAGGTATGGAAGCGAATCCACAGAACTTTCTGTTGATGCATGCGATGGGACCGAATGTGGCAGGCGTTATTGGATCAGCTGTTGCCGCAGGTGTTCTACTGGCCATTGTCGGAAGCCCCTCTTAGGGGGGGTGGTTAAATGAGATTTTATGACAATTTTGTTGCTCATAAAATTTAACCTTTCTTTGAAAACTTTCTAGTTTCTCAATTACTAAAATGCGATGCCTCCTGCATGCACAGGTAAGGCATACGATTTTTATACTTCATTAACTCCTTGTTAGCGTTCTACAAAACCAATCAATTTATGTCACTTAACCCCTAAATAATATTGCTAATCAGGAACATTCGGGGATAAACTCTAGTCATGGTTGAAAAAGGCTAATTTTTAACAGGGATACCACCATGAAACCGGATACACACAAATTTGACTGGCATTCATTTATTAGCGACCATCCGCTATTTGGGGAACTGAACTCAAAAGATATTATCAAATTGCTCGATTCGAGCTCATCAGCCCAACGATCATTCAATAAAAATGGCATTATCTTCCGGGCGGGTGAGATTAGTAACTCGTTTTATTTAATTGGAGAGGGCTCAGTCAATGTTGAGCTTACTTCAGAAAGTTCCAGCAATACAAACATATGCACACTACAAAAAGGCGACTATTTTGGAGAAATGTCAGCCATTGATAACCAGCACGGAAGAGCCGCAACAATCACATCTAATGAGGATTGCACTCTACTGGAAATAAAGAGTAAACCTTTCCAGAAAGTTTTAAAATCCAACCCCGAACTGGAATTCAAATTATTATCGATGCTTACAGAGCGACTAAGGCACGTTAATGATCATTTATTAAAAAGTACTCGTTTAACTTATGATACTAAATTTTCATTATTGAGCGAAAAAATTGAATCTCAAAGTAAAGTAGTCGATGCTTCATTAAAAGCCTCTCAGTCGGTATTTGAACAAACAAAAATCAGAACCGATGAAATCATACATGCTGCAGAACGCGGTAGATCCAGAATTACCTGGGTTATGTCAACACTTACTGCCGGATTCACACTACTATTAGCTTTGTTTAGCTTCCTCGGATATGACAAATTAAATACTGCCGATGACGCACTGAAACAAATTGCAAATGCCAAGGTATCCGTTGATAAATCGCTGCAGGAAATTAATGACACAAAAGATCAACTCAGTGACATGAGCAGGTTGATTGATGAAGTAAAAGCTAAAACTAAATCAACTCAAAGACAGTCATCTGAATTTCAGGCTATATATAAACAATCCATCAAAGATTCAGAGTCAGCAAAAAGAATTCTTTTTGAAACATTAATATCTATGTTTATGGCTCAAATAGAGGAAAAATTTACCTCATCAACTGTGAATAATGAGAGGAATGCTATCACCGACCCAATTCAGTTGGGCAATCAAATTCTCGCTATAAATGACCCGTTTATAACCATTCAACTTTATTCAAATATATTTTATGCCATAGCCGATCCACAGCAATACATTGCAGAAAATCTAATCAAAATAACTAACCACAATTTTGAGAATAAAACTAAGCTGGAAATGATTGAACAGAACAAGCTAAATAAAAATAGAATAAATTTCTACACCTATTTCCTGAATCAGTATATTTCTGACGACAATGCAAGACAGGTAAAGAATCCACTTGCACAGTTTCTGTCAAATTATATTTTACTGATAACCGGGATGGAGACTCATTCAACAGACTTTGAGGATCAGTTAAAAATAGTAAAAACTAAATATAATGATCTTGCTGGAACCGCCATTAAAAAACAGCTTTATGAGGATTTTATTTCCAGACTGGATTCTGAAATTTCTGCAACACGCATTAAAGTCGTCAATAACAGCATATTAAATCACTGACAAATACTGTCTGTTAATAATATCTAACAATGATGGCTTTATTACGCTATCGACAAGAACGATCCCACCAGATACTACCCATGTTTTGATAGATGCCATCCCCGTCCTGAGAGTCATTGGCTGCTTTGCATCTATCAAAGTTATTGTGTATTTTCTCCCAGGGATATTGACTGGAATTACGCGATTTACAACAACCGGACTTGGCCACCTTTAAGGTAAATGAGGTTTTATTATATTCACCTTCTGCACTCGTTAAGCCGGGAAATAAAAATACAGTGAATATTATTGATACAAATAAAGTTGAATGCTTCATCACTAATTCCTTTTCTATTGCTAATTTTCGAATTTACAAATTGCCGCTGCAGCCGGCCTTGATATCATCTAGATTGGCTTAATGTTCCTCTTTAACCATTCGCCTGTCAAGCCACAAGCCACTCTGAATTTCCAGCACTGCCCGGTCAATTTTTTTCTATTATCCCGATGTGCCACTATGAGTTATATTATTTCCTGATTACCCCTGAGACTCAGTCACTTTAACCCAATAAATTTTACCGCCGGAGGAAAAATGGGGTGGCAGATACCCGATTGTGTTCAAATCCTGGCGCCGAAAATGGGAGCACTTGTCGGCTTACTTTAAATACCCTGAACCTATACCAGGCTGTCCGGGTGTTAATATCAGTATTATTAACTGCCGCAGCTCCAACACGAATAAGTACATCGCATGATCCGGGCCCGGGATCAGGGATATCATCCCTTACTTCCCACTTATCAAAATTGCCGTGTCCGGTTAACAGGACACCTCCATGATTCAAGCACCTTTTGGGTATAACGAGACTAGTGAATCGACCCTGTACTCCCGCAATCACTCGCTCTCCAGTTTTACCCAGCTACCATCATCTACCTTTTTCTTTAGAAAATCTGATAACTGATGGAATTCCTTGCCTTTCCGAGTATCAATCGAAATGCCGTCACAGACATGAGTCGGGTTAGAGTAGAGGTTACCGGTATTGTCCACTGCGAGGATTGCATTGCCCACTCCATCAAACAGATGTCCTGAATGGGTGACAATATAAAGCCACTCCTCTCCTTCGAATCTTATCAAGGCCTCGTCATCGATCCAGTAAAGAACCAGACCGGATTCATAGGTCTTGATCCTGGCCTCTTGTGTCTCATCGGATATCTGAAAGCGTTCCAGCCGGTGTTTTGTCTCTTCCAGCCAGGCGCTTCGTTCCTCTTCGATCACTTTGGGTTTCCTTGTTTGCCAGCGTCTGAAGCGACTAAATCTTTTTGCAGGTGCGGTCTTGCCAATCGAGGGCAAACTGCTCTCCGAGCGATTATTCTCCTGAGCACCTACAGCATATGGCATCAAAAGAAACCCGGTAAGACAAATGAAAAAGATAGAGGTTTTTAATTTAAACGACATCAGATTCTCCTCTTGAACTTGTTTAAGCAGATGATTATGGACACCCATTGATTAATCTTCATCGTTCAATTAATAGGTGTCTATTATCTATAGCATGTGATTGTCAGATGTTCAAAACTCTTTACTTGAGGACTTAAACTCTCGTCTTGTTATGCCTTTATCTAAACAGTCATCATTAGACAATAATTCTGCAAAAAAACTATGCCCTGTATTACAAATCAATAACCATGATCTTGTATTACTAACCCATCAAATGACCACTGTCCCAAAGTCTATTTTAAAAACTAAAGTAATTTCTGTAGAGAGCCATGGGCATGAAATTATCGACGTAATTGATTTTATTATTACTGCCATCTAACGCTAGTTTAACTTGCTTTTTTCAGCGTGAAGTGACGAAAAAAGCCTGGTTGAAATGATTGCTAGCTTTATGATTTCTCCACATTTGAGGAGGTACATCTGTTTTTCCCCAACGTTTTACTTACATACATCGCTTTATCCGCCTGTTTAATCAGGTCGTCAACTGAATCACTATCATTTGGGTAAGTAGCAATTCCTATGCTTGCCCCTACTGTTAGCTGAACTCCTTTGAAAGGTATAGGCTGAGCCAAAATGCTAGTTACTTTTTTACTAATCGATGCTGATACATCGGTGTGTTGAAATTCTGCAATGACCAGGAGAAACTCGTCGCCACCTATTCTTGCTACGGTATCAGTTTTACGAACACAGGAAAGTAACCGCTTTGCTACTTCTTGCAAGACAGCATCACCTGCAGCATGTCCGTGTGTATCATTAATATTTTTAAATCCGTCTAGATCAAGAAACAATGCTGCGGCCAATGATTTTTTTCGACTTGCTGATTCTATTGCCATTAATAGACGATCTTTTGCCAGACATAAGTTTGGTAATTTTGTTAAAGCGTCATGTGTTGCAAGATGAATAATTTTCTCTTCATTTTGCTTTTGCCTGGTTATGTCCTCATGTGTACCTGACATGAGAAGTGGTTTTCCATCATCCGTCCATGTAGATACTTTTCCTCTGTCAAGTACCCATACCCAATGTCCATCCTTGTGGAGCATACGTGCTTCACACTCATAGAAGTCCAACTTTCCATTGAAGTGTTTTTCCAGCAAATCACCAGAAACTTTTAGATCATCTGGGTGTACAAGTTTTGTCCAGGTATCAATCGATATTGGATCAAGTTCTTTTAGATCATAACCTACTATATTTGCCCAACGTTCATTGAATATTGCCTCTCCTGTCTGTACATACCATTCCCAAGTTCCTACATTTGTGCCTTTCAGTATGTACGCAAGGCGTTGTCTTTCTTTTTGCAAAGAAACTTCCACTTTTTTACGAGCAGATATTTCATTTTCTAATACAACCTTACTTGCTTCGGAAAACTGTATGGCTGTGGTTGCTTTTTGAACCAGGTATAAGATGACCGATGCCAGCAATGATAAAAGGAGGCCCACTCCAAATACCAGTTCTGGCAATATAGTATGACTTTGATCGATAAAACTCTCTGTGGGTCGGCACAGGATTTTGAAATTTTGACCATATAGGGTTATTTCTACGCTTTTTTCCCATGGTGATTTTTTTTCTTCCTCCCAACCTTCCATGCGATAAATATTTTTTCCATCCATAGAGACTTTATTGTGGAAATACACTTCCTCATGGGAACTTATTTTTTTTTGCAAAATGTGGTTTAACCAGTGATGCGTACGGAAAACAGCTGAAAGTAACCCGTCAAATTCATTTTCAACAAAAATAGGAAAATACACCAGAAAACCTTTCCCTCGCTGTACAAGATCAATTGGGGATGTCAACGTTGGTGATTTTCGATCTCTAGCCTTCTCTAAGGCGATACGTCGATTCTCTTCAAAGGCAAGGTCAACGTTTACTGCAGCTTCGTTACCAATAAGGGGAACAATCCATCGCACATAGAAATTCTTATCTACCCAGCTAAGAGCCTGATAGCCTGGGTCATCAATAATATAATCTTGAATATCACTAATGAACTCATGTTTTGGTGTTCCCCCACGAACTTCCCATCGATTAGTAATTCGTTGCAATGATTTTACTCGAGATTGCAAATCGGAAGTTATTATTCCAGCAATCTTTAGTGCCTCGGTTTCCACCATTTTATGCCGGTTAGCATTTTCCAGTTCTTCAAGCGCTGCCCATAATCCCGTAACAAGAATACACAGAAATATACCCAGCAAGATAGGAAGTTGCTTTTTATTGATTAAGGCTTTAAACGAAACTGCAATATAAGTTTTCACTAATATTTTGACCCATAATTCTAGAAAGATAGTATAGCCAACATCGCATTTCAGCGAGATTTTGTGAAGTGCAACGGAACAAAATTTCTGACTGAAAATGCATTGTTATATTTCATTATAAAGCATGAGCGGTATTATAAGGCAAAACATGTATAGATTCTTGATGCTGCCTGGTTTGCCATAAATCATAAGCACTCTGTAACCGAAGCCAATGATCAGCTGAATGCTTATTAAATGCCAACTCTAAACGCAGTGCCATTTCTGGTGTTATTGAGCCTCTAGTATTTAAAACCTTTGACAGTGTTTTACGGCTTACACCTAAATGTTTTGCAACATCAGTAATAGTTAGCCCTAACGATTCAATAATTAGCTCTTTTAAGATATCACCTGGATGGGCGGGGTTATGCATAGCCATTAGTGGTAATCCTCATAATTTACAATTTCAACATCATGTCCGACAAAGCGACATGTAATTCGCCAATTGCCACTTACTCTTACAGACCAAATATCTTTACGAATACCTTTAAGTTTATGCCGGTAAAATCCTGGAAAATCCATATCCTCGGGGGTTTCAGATTGATCAAGGTTAGTAAGGATTAGACGTATTTTTTTTCATGCTTAGAAAGAATCCCAGAGGTTTTACCGGTTGAATAAAACTTCTGCAGCCCCTTATGTATGCAAGATTTAATTATCATTCGAATGTAACCTTAAAGGTTTCATTACTGCAAGAGCTTTTTAAGAAATATAACGACTGAAATGCTTCAAGTTACTGGGTTGAAAATTAAGAAAAAACTGTTGAATTAGGACTTAAGACCTTGATTAGATTAAAAAAACAGGATGAAATCAACAAATTTAAAGGCAAACTGAAATGGGATGATGATTTAGACCGGATGAGAACTGACTAGTGATTTTGGTAGATTCTAGTGTATGGACTGACTATTGACGTGTTAACTCATCTCAACAGGATAGACTCTGCTCTGAAATAGGGGCCGAGTCTTTTTATGATTTTTGCTGGCAAAGGGAATCATACCAACGCCCGAATATGGGGCCTGGTGGAGCACAGTTTCCGAAGCCCGGCTGCATGTGTTTGTTAGCGGGATCTTTCATATAGTGGTGAATTTTCTGCTATCCAATGGTCGATGCGCTCCAGCTTGTCTTCAGAATTGAAAAAGTACGTCAAATTTTTTGAAACCCTTATGGCAATTGGATAATTCGGACCACTCCAATTCCACTGGCTTTTCCTATTTTCAAGTTGTTCGATCTGAATGCTCGAATCTCGGTCTCTAAGTTGTCGTATTAACTCCTCGCTAGATATATCTCTACTAATTGACGCGCTTAGCACTTTTGTATCATTTATGAGCCTGGGCTGAAATTCTAATGCATACGAACCTTCTATAGCTTGCTCTAGAAGAAAATAGTTTGCCATCAGTGAGACAACAAGGGCTATTCCCAAAAACAAAATGGTAACATTATTTTTCATACAGTAAACCCGCCAACGTCGTCAATAACAGGGGAGGCCGGTAGGCGCGAGTCCTTGTTAACCTGTCCTGTTATGTGTTTTTCTAGAATTGATACCCCACAGTAATACCCGGGAATAAAATAACAGATGTTTGTTTCTCCTTTGGTTGCCCAACATTAGAATATTCTTCTTCCATGTAGTGTATCGCCATGCTTAAGGTTGTATTCCAGCCAGAAGGCTTTTGCCACCTATAGCCGATTCCTACTCCCGCAAAAATACCTTTTTTATCCTCATATTTGACACCATCAATTTCTTTCTTATCTTCATATTGGTGATACCCGGAGCTATAACCTGTATATAGGCCATACAAGAATGAATCATTATACGGATTGCTATAGTAGCGATAAGAAAGTTGCCCACAAATACCAAGACCTACGCTGTGGCTCGCTTTTTTTACCTCGACTCCCACCATACACTCAAAAGCGGATACACCACCAGAAATGATATAAGAAAGTTCATTGTCAGAATCTACCGGTCTATCTATATTTGTTAGTTTTTCAACTTCTGCTGAGTATACGCTGCTACTTCCAAATACCAGCAAAAGAGATACAGGTAGAAACTTCATTTTCAAACTCAATAACATAAATCTATATCGTATGGTTTATTTCACATAACGATCCAAATCACCGGGAAATTAAGCCGTAGCGACGCAGGAGCGAGGTTAAATTTTTCCATGAGCATTTGCCTTGTTAAATATTTTATACCACAATTGGGTATATATTGGTATTGGCGAGGTGTGTTATGGCTAAAAACACGAGTGTAACATTGGGTGAGCATTTTGATGGTTTTATTGCCGGCCAGGTGGAAAGCGGGCGATTTGGCTCTGCTAGTGAAGTTGTGAGAGCTGCTCTTAGAATGCTTGAAGACACAGAAACAAGACTTCAAACTTTGAGAAAAGCACTCGATAAAGGAGAGAAAAGCGGTATTTCTGATTATGAATATGATGCTTTCATGGCAGAGCTTGATAACGAAATAGATGGATGAAAGTATTTGCACTAACCCGTGAAGCCAAACAGGATCTTAGGAAAATTGCTATTATTACAGAAAAACGATGGGGTCGAGACCAGCGTTATTTGTACATTAAGCAATTTGATGATGGCTTCCATTTATTAGCCGAAACTCCTTCTATTGGAAAGAACTGTGATTACATAAAATCTGGCTACAGAAAGTTTCCTCAAGGTAGTCATATTATTTTTTACCGTGAAGGCTCAAAAAGTAAAATTATAGTTATTCGTATTCTTCATAAAAATATGGATGTTGAAGCTAAGTTTTTAAACACATAACATCACAAATAACCGGGCGTCAAAAGTATTGCGCGTTTTTGGCACAACGCTTTTAACGCTATATTAATTTGCCCTGTTATGCCAATTTAAATCCACTTCCTTACCTTTTTCTTATAAGCAACCCATTCTGGGCCAAACTGTTCTTCAAGCATTCTCTCTTCTATTCTTACGAAAACCAGGTCCATCAAGGCGCCGAAAATAATGATGACAAATAACGAGGCTAAAGACCCCATGAGTATGGCTATTCCAAGCAGGATAAGAACCATGCCTATATACATAGGATGCCGGCTTCTTCGAAAAATGCCTGTTGTAACCAATGCTGTAGATCTTTCAAAAGGCTTAACAGTCGTCTGATCCTTCTTAAGCGCCGCGTCAGCTCTCAAGTTAAACAAGATTCCTGTCGCCAAAGGGACTACTCCCAGAAAATTCCATGGGTACGGTGCTATTTCTAAAACAGGCACCAGGAAGTGAAGTAGCGCCATTGTGACCATAGAAACAAATAAATAGACTGGCGGTAAGATACGCTTTTTTTTCATCTTCTTTTATAGGCATAACGACCCAGATCACTGGGAAATTTGAGCTGCGTAACGTAGTGGAGTAGCTTAAATTTTTTCATGTGCATTTAACTTTTTAGTTTTAATGGTCCCCTAAAGAAGTAAAATTTTCATTAAATCAATTGGAGTTTTATCGTATTTTTCTGAGATAGGCCTTGCCTTATCTTTTCCGGTCGCCTCAACTCCATTATCCATTAACTTTTTGAGACCTACTTCTAAAGGAATACCAATTTCAGCACATATTTCTGTGATTGTTTTACGCCCTAAACCGGTACCCGAATACTTATCCTCTATTTCTTCTGCAGAGAGTTTCTTCGAACCGGTCTTCTTTTCTGGCAATTTAAATATTTTAATCATTTCATATATTGCCATAGGGGTTGTCCCATTATTTCGAGCAATATTGTCCAGTGTGTCTTTTTTACCTGAAAATTGAATACCTGATTCATCTAGATGTGCGGTTATTTTATTGATATCTAATCTAATTTTTCTAGAGATGCCAGCCAAAGAGCTTTCTTCTGCATGACCATAAGGCGGCTCTAATTCTGGTGAGGTTACCCATGCCCCTTTTAACCACCCATTTAAATCAATTACCCAACTTGCCGGTGGAATATTCAACGCAGAAACAACAAAAATAAAAACTGTTATCGCGGTTGCAATAAATATTTCCTGCTTGGGCTTAAAATGTCCTTTGACCTTGTCAGCAAAATATTTCTTAAATGGCTTCCAGTTGAAATAGAGATGTAAAAAGCCTGTGAAAATAAAAACACCACCAAACATCATATGCACCCAACTCCATTGATCTTTACTCATACCAAGTAAAGACCAATGAACCCAATGTGCAATGCGACCTTGTGGAACAATATAGAGAATAATTCCAGTTACAGTTAAGACAATAAAAGCCCAGGTAACTAAGAATGCAGTTAGAGATCTACTCGATTGTTTATTCTTTTTCATTATCACAACTTATCAATTTGAAAAGCTAACGCCAAAATCACCGGAACAGAAAAATTTGTCGCGACTTTTGCGACAGCAAAAATGGCGTGCCACTTTTTACAATCCCTGTGCATTGGAATTGTAAGGTTTTGTCATTTCAAACAATTTTCACCACCACTTTCCCTTTGAAATGCCCTTCACCAAAATATCGAAAGGCTTCCCTGATTTCTGTTAATGGAAAACACTTGTCAATTACCGGCTTTACTTTACCAGATTCAAATAATTCATTAATAATACCTAAGCCAATATTTGGTTTGTGCATAACCAAAGTCAATTTCTTATTATCTTTCCTTTGGATAAACGGCCCAAGAAATGTGAGCTGTAAAATTGAAGAGGTATTTCCACCAACAGAAGCATAAATTCCATTTGGGCCTAATGAACGCCTATAATCAAAAACTGAACGAGTTGACCTGACATCGAGAATTAGATCGTAATATTTGCCGTTAGCCGTGAATTCTGCTTTTTTATAGTCAATGGTGTGGTCAGCACCCAGGGAACGCATCTTCTCTATTTTTTCTGTACTATCCACAGCCGTAATTTCTGCACCAAAAGCTTTTCCCAGCTGAATTGCAAAAGTACCCACACCTCCGCAACCACCATTTATTAATATAGTATCTCCCTGGGTAATTTCATTTTTAGTCTGAAACGCCTGCAAAGCAAGAAGTGCTGCCTGGGGCGTGGCTGCCGCCTCTTCAAATGACATGCTGGGCGGTTTAAATTCTAATTGTGATTCATGAGCACATACATATTCAGCAAAGCCACCCCAACTTCCTTCACTCAGGTCTCCATACACCTCATCCCCAGGTTTTAGTTTTATTACATTTTTACCGATTTTTTCAACACGACCTGCTACATCACACCCAAGAATGTTGGTTTTTTTGGGACGAAACAACCCACTTAAAAGACGATACTCATACGGAATTCCGGTTAACATGTCCCAGTCCCAAGAATTTATGGATGCTGCATAAACCTTTATTAAAACCTCATCATCTTTAGCAGAAGGCTTCTCGACATCCTTTAATTCGAGTACATCTGGAGAACCGTACTGATCATATACTGCAGCTTTCAAAAGACACTTCCATTTTTACTAAATTGAGTCATTGCAGGTAACTCGGAAATCTACGTCTCAAATCACCGGAACAGCGAAATGGCATGCCAATTTTGCTGTTTCCGAGTGCATTTGATTTGTAAGCTGCTTTCATAAACGATGTCACGGTGAGCTACTTTAACGACAGTAATAATAAGTTCAGAATCCTGAATTTCATAAACTATTCTATAAACTCCTTGCCTTGCTCTATATTTTTCCTGACCCGAAAGCTTAATGCAACCATCTGCTCCCGGGTTTTCAAGTAATAAATTAATTCGTTCGAGTATGCACTTTACATCTTTATTTGAAATGCTTCTGAGATCTTTAGCAACTGATTTTTTGAAAACCAGGCTATAACTTTCCACGTGACTTTAGATCATTAAGTAATTCTTCATAACTTAAAGTAGGCTCACTTGCTCTTTCGTCAAATGCGCTTAAGTCTTCCTGGTCGCACCATACATACGGTTTCATTGACTATGTCAGAAACTGAAATATGCGCAGTTGCAGCCTTCATCCGTAGAGCTTGATGTATTGCAGGTTCGAAATAAACAGTTGATCTTTTAGATAATTCAGTCATTAGATTACTCCTCATTAGCCGAACGTTAACGCTATAACGTTATGACGTCAATCTTCCCTCAGCTAAGGTTTGAGCTAGCACGTCCGAGTTGAGTGATTTGATAGGTATTGTGCTCATCGGGCTTTCGCAAACCAAGCCGCTATAGCAGCTCCAATAACCGATCAAACAATAGAAATAATAGCTACTACTAAATGCCACTTAGTGTCTGGCTCTATTAGTAAAACCAGAACCGCTGTCACAATAAG
>JAAEMR010000047.1 GCA_024225395.1 Gammaproteobacteria bacterium | reverse complement strand
TGTAACTCTTGGAATTTACTTTGCTGTTGTTCCAGCATCTCAATTCGAGATTTTAAATCTGTATTTTGCAGCCTGGCGGCTTCCAGCTCTTCTTCTGCGAGAGCAAGTTGCTTTCTTATCTGGCCAGAACTTTCAGTGTCAGCATCCTTTTGTAAACTTGCACTTTCTGAATCACCTTCTTCTGCAGTGAGTAAATTTAACTGTTTATCAGTTTCCTGTTGAGAACTTCCTACACCGGTAGAAGCATCCGCCATTGCACTACTAGTTTCACCGGACTTTCTGGCAACATACTCATCCCAGAGACCGTTCTGATCCAGCACTTGAGCATAGGCTTCCTGTTTGCTAAGCCTGTCCATAACATCCATATCGGGCACTCTGAGTACAGCGCCAACCTTCAAATTATTAATATTATCTTTACTGAAAGCATCAGGGTTCATCATTTGCATCGCCAGCATAACTTGCGCCATGCTATGACCTTCATCTTTAAATTGGGATGCAATAGCCCATAACGTATCACCTTTAGCAACAACTACCTGACCAACAGAAGGTGATGATGAAAGGTCTTCAGAATCTGCATCATAAGGAACTTCATTTTCATTAGATGGACTTTCTGAGGTGGTAGCAATCGGGGCTGGAATAACCTGGTTTGATCCTTGATCATCGGTCTTGCGCTGAATCACCGAGTCAGACTGACTGACAGCCGGTTCAACTTCAGATTGTTCAGGAGATACTTGTGCAGCGGCCTGGACGGCTGCCTGTTGAGCAAAAGATATTGGGTCGAGCAGAATAGTAAACTCGCGTAATAGTCGACCTTTAGCCCAGTCAGCTTCCACCAGAAAACTGAGAAAAGGTTCTTTGACAGGTGTTTTGGTGGTAACCAGAATTCTTGCACTTTGCCCGTCTTCTGACTTTTCAACTTTAAATTTTAATTTTGAAAGGCCAGCCGGACGTTCCAGTCCTGCTTTTCTAAAAGCATCCCTGGTGGCCAGACTGATCAACAGGTCATCAATTTCACCCGGTCGAGCAGAATTAACCTGAATTTCAGCTTTTAAAGGCTGATTTAAATATGAGCTAGCTTCAATTTCACCCAGACCGAGGGAAAAACCGGTCAACGGAAATAAAAGTAACGCCACCCAAAGCGATGAAATAAGTCCCAATTTTTGCACGTTTAGTCTCCCAAACTCCCCACCGGATTTAATTATTAAAGCGCTGTTTAACGGCCTGTCAAACAGTCACCTGCTGTTATATAGAGAATTGCACCTACTCGAGAGCAGTTAAAAATTAACTGAATTTGCTCAGATTTTATAAACATGCCGAACATTACAGAGAATTTACTTTAAAGAAAGCACTTTCACAAGTTCTTGTAACTATAGATTATAAATAAGATTTTAGCAAAATTTCCAACATATTTTGATAATTTTGAATCAAACCATTTCTAACTGAATCAGCTACTATCCAGAATTGTAGTCTATTAGAATCATTTTGTGGTTGATGCAGGCCATTAATTAATACATTAGAGCCCTCTTTACAGTCCGTCAAAGGACTGATTGTTTGATCCACCAACTGAACACCTAGCTGAGAATTTAGTAGATCAGAAACTTTCTCAACATCCATTTTATCTTTCGTTTCAAGCGAAACAGAAATGGATAAACCATGAAATACAGGAACCAGTATATTTTGCACGCTACATTTGAGATTATTCGCCTGCAGAGCGCCAAGCAATTGATCCTCAATCATAGAGACCGACTCATCAGGAATCATATTAAAAGCTAACTGAAGTGGAAAAATCTGGCTTTTAACATCCTGACTATTCAATAAAGCGATAGTCTGAGAGGCCAGTTCTTCGACTCCTGACTTGCCATAAAAAGAGGAGGAATAAACATTCACGATATTTAATGATGTCAGCCCGTAATTTTTATGGATAGCAGTAATTGCTAACAGTAATGAAGATAATTCGGCTGAGGCCAGTTTGATTGCACAGGGCTGTTCCGGCAAATTGGATGGCAATGTCAATTGCGGGGTAAAAATAGAACTATTTACTTTATCAATATGATGGCTGATTACAAAACAGTCAGCATGCTGTAAAAGACTTTCTAACTCGACATCCGGTTCAAGCAATAATACAGCGGCCAGATCTTCATAATCACATTCATACTGATCTTCAACCGTAAGATAAGTATCACCATAAGCCAGACGGTTACCAGCCTGTTGCTCCCTGTCCAATAAAATCACACTATCCGGCTTGATCCCTGACGCAACCATGCTTTCAAGTAGAGCTTCTGCCAACAATCCGCTGGCATGAGTGACGGCAATTTTAGCTATATCCATATGATTAAGATTTAGTTTCGATGAGAATATTGAGCATTCTTCTTAAAGGCTCGGCCGCGCCCCAAAGCAATTGATCACCCACTGTGAATGCTGACAGGTAATTATCACCCATCTGCATTTTACGTAATCGCCCTACCGGTACCGATAATGACCCTGTAACAACGGCTGGTGATAATTCCTGCATACTGATCTCACGATTATTGGGCAACACTTTTACCCAGTCATTCGCCTGGGCCAGTAACTCTTCAATTTCATCTATCGGCAGGTTTTGCTTTAACTTGATAGTTAATGCCTGTGAATGACAACGCATAGCGCCTATTCGAACGCATATACCATCGATTGGTATCAAATTATCGGAGCGACCAAGAATTTTATTGGTCTCAACGGCCGCTTTCCACTCTTCCTTACTCTGGCCATTTTCCAGCTGAACATCAATCCACGGAATCAGACTACCCGCCAGTGGCACACCAAACTGATCTGTCGGGTAATTATCAGAACGAATAAACTCAGCGACCTGACGATCGATATCAAGAATGGCTGAAGATGGATCAACCAGCAAGTCATGCACTGAATTTTCAATACTGCCCATCTGGCTGATCAATTCACGCATATGCCGAGCACCACCACCGGATGCGGCCTGATAAGTCATCGCAGAAATCCATTCAATATGATCATTTTGCAATAAACCACCGAGTGCCATCATCATTAAACTGACCGTACAGTTACCGCCGATAAAATCTTTTTTACCGGCATCCAGTGCTTCATCGATGACATTCCGGTTCACCGGGTCGAGTACGATAATGGTGTGATCTTTCATGCGTAAAGAAGATGCGGCATCTATCCAGTAACCGGTCCAGCCCGCAGCACGTAAATCATCATAAACAAGTTTAGTGTAGTCTCCACCCTGACAACTGACGATGGCATCCATCTTTTTTAATTCATTGATATCGGTGGCATCTTTCAGAGCAGGAATATCTTTGCCAATATCAGGCCCGGGCTGCCCCGCCTGAGAAGTGGTAAAAAATACCGGTTCCGCGATACGCTGAAAGTCATTTTCTTCACGCATACGCTGCATCAGCACAGATCCAACCATGCCACGCCAACCTACAAATCCAACTCTATTCATTATCTTTCTCTAAAAATTATTCAACATTTTATAAATTCACCACGAAGAACACGAAGATTAAATGGGTTTGTATTGCTTCGTGCTCTTCGTGTGCTTGGTGGTGCAAATCTTTCAGGCTTTCAGCGCTTTCACAACGGCATCACCCATTTCCTGGGTACTGACGTAAGAACCTCCATCGGCAATATCTTCTGTGCGCATGCCCTGATCAAGCACATCACTGACTGCCTTTTCAATTCGATCAGCCAGTTCAGCCTGATTCAGACTGTAACGCAGCATCATCGAAACAGACAGAATGGTTGCCAGTGGGTTCGCTTTCTTGGTTCCGGCAATATCAGGCGCCGAACCGTGGATAGGTTCATACATGCCTTTACCATTTTTATCCAGCGATGCGGAAGGCAACATGCCGATAGAGCCCGTTAGCATGGCTGCCGTATCAGACAGAATGTCACCAAACATATTTTTAGTGACCATCACATCAAATTGTTTCGGCCACTTAACCAGCTGCATCGAGGCGTTATCAACATACATATGAGACAACTCTACTTCAGGGTATTCTTTGCTGACACGTATCATCACTTCACGCCATAACTCAGACACTTCTAGCACATTGGCTTTATCCACAGAACAAACTTTTTTGCCACGTTTCATAGCAACGTTGAAGGCAGAGTGTGCAATACGTTCTATTTCATGTTCGGCATAAACAAGCGTGTTGTAGCCTTCTTGCTCTCCATTATCCAGGGTACGAATACCGCGTGGCTGGCCAAAATAGATGCCGCCAGTCAGTTCACGTACAATCATAATATCCAGACCGGATACAATTTCAGGCTTCAGGCTGGATGCATTAGCCAGTTGAGGGTAAAGAATAGCCGGACGCAGGTTGGAAAATAATTCCAGTTCTGAACGCAAACCTAACAAGCCTTTTTCCGGGCGTAATTCACGCTCCAGTGATTCATATTGAGGTCCACCGACTGCACCCAATAAAATGGCATCTGCAGATTTACACAAATTTAATGTCGTTTCGGGTAAAGGGCTTCCCGATTCATCATAAGCAGCACCACCGATAGCGGCCGTGTCCAGCTCAACATCCAGGGCATAATCCTGCTGCAAACATTCAAGTACCTTGACCGCTTCATTGATAATTTCAGGGCCGATGCCATCACCTGGCAAAATTGCAATTTTAGTAGACATTTTATTACCTTACTCTTTTCTAATATCAAAAACCTTCACCACGAAGGCACCAAGTACACGAATGAAATACTGGTTGTGGGATCCGTAAATACCCAGACAGTTTTAGCACTCGGGCCAGGCTAATATAAGCTCAAACAAAGCTTCGGGATCATCGTGGTGAAATTAATTACTTAAGCCACGGAGACTGCTGATAATACTGCTGTTCAAACGACTTGATCTGGTCTGCATGTTGTAGTGTCAGGCCGATATCATCCAGTCCATTCAATAAACAGTGTTTACGGAATTCATCCACTTCAAATGGAATTTGAGCACCCGCAGAATTACTGATTAACTGATTTTCCAGGTCTATAGACAGTTGATAATCTTCGTGATCTTCCAGTTCTTCAAATAACTGATCCACCACCGTACTGTTTAACACAATCGGTAATAAGCCACTTTTAAAACTGTTGTTAAAAAAGATATCGGCAAAACCTGTCGCAATTACTACTTTGAAACCAAAATCAGTCAACGCCCAGACAGCATGTTCACGTGATGATCCACAGCCAAAATTTTCTCGAGCCAATAATATCTGGGCATATTTATACGGTGTCTTATTAAGCACAAAATCCGGATTCACACGTCGCTCATTATTATCCATTCCCGGCTCACCGCTATCCAGGTAACGCCAGTCATCAAATAGGTTGGGGCCGAACCCTGTGCGTTTTATCGACTTAAGATATTGCTTGGGGATGATGGCATCGGTATCTACGTTCGCACGGTCCATCGGTGCAACTATGCCGGTAAACTTCTGAAATTTGTTCATAATTTCATCCTCTCAACTTAGTTTAATTTTGTTACGTCAGTAAAGTGACCAAACACCGCTGCCGCTGCCGCCATCGCTGGTGAAACCAGGTGAGTACGACCACCCTGCCCCTGTCGACCTTCAAAGTTACGGTTAGATGTCGATGCGCATCGCTCACCGGATTCCAGTCTGTCGGCATTCATCGCCAGACACATGGAACAACCCGGCTCACGCCATTCAAAACCGGCTTCGATAAATATTTTATCCAGACCTTCCTGTTCAGCCTGCTGTTTTACCAGCCCGCTACCCGGCACCACCATCGCCAATTTAACATTATCTGCTACCTGGCGACCTTTGGCGACATCGGCTGCTGAACGTAAATCTTCTATGCGTGAATTCGTGCAGGAACCAATAAACACCTTATCCACAAAAACTTCATTAATCGCAGCATCCGCATCGAGCCCCATATATTCCAGAGCTTTCTGAATACCATCAGCTTTCACACTGTCGGTTTCATTTGCAGGATTGGGCACAGTGTCATTGATAGAAATCACCATTTCCGGTGAAGTTCCCCAGCTTACCTGCGGTTCAATCGAATCACCTTTAATGGTCACTTCACGATCAAACACAGCACCATCATCGGTATGAAGTTCATGCCATTGGCTTACAGCGTTATCCCAGTCTGCAGCAGCGGGAGCAAATGGGCGGCCTTTAACATAATCTATTGTCGTCTGATCACAGCCGATCAATCCAGCACGAGCCCCAGCTTCGATGGTCATATTACAAACCGTCATCCTGCCTTCCATTGAAAGGTTTTGAATCGCTTCACCGGCAAACTCAATGGTATAGCCTGTTCCGCCAGCCGTACCTATTTTCCCAATAATAGCCAGCACAATATCTTTCGCAGTCACGCCATTTCCGACAGGACCTTCAATAGTCACTCGCATGTTTTTTGATTTTTTCTGAATCAGGCACTGAGTCGCCATAACGTGTTCAACTTCAGAGGTACCAATTCCGAAGGCCAAAGCAGCGAAAGCACCATGAGTTGATGTATGCGAATCGCCACACACCACGGTCATGCCCGGTAAGGTAGCCCCCTGCTCAGGACCAATGACATGCACAATACCCTGACGAATATCATTCATTTTAAATTCTGTCAGACCGAAGCTATTACAGTTTTGATCCAATGTATCAACCTGCAATTTAGCAACCGGATCACTGATGCCCTGATGTCGATCGGTTGTCGGTACATTATGATCAGGCACAGCCAGGATAGATTCCTTGCGCCATAGCGGACGGTTATTCATGTGCAAACCTTCAAAGGCTTGCGGAGAAGTCACTTCATGCACCAGGTGCCTGTCGATATATAATAATGCAGTTCCATCTTCTTCCTGGCGAACGATATGTTGCTGCCAGACCTTGTCATAAAGAGTTAATGCTGCCATGGGTATCACCTTGTTTATGATTTATCACTTGCAAGCAAGTCTAGCTTCAATTATAAAATAACTCTAATTCATAATTTTCATATTAATAATAACTTTCTGGAATAATGGAAACAGCCAATCTACGCACTTTTATTAAGGTTGCAGAGACCGGGTCCTTTTCGCTTGCCGCCTCTCAATTATTTTTAACCCAGCCCGCCATCAGTAAACGGATAAAACAGTTAGAGAACCAACTCGATAGCAAGTTACTGGACAGGCATGGAAAACAGATACAGCTCACTCAAACAG
Source organism: Gammaproteobacteria bacterium (assembly GCA_024225395.1). Taxonomy (GTDB): domain Bacteria; phylum Pseudomonadota; class Gammaproteobacteria; genus JACNJF01. Next base: position 5,805 of record JAAEMR010000047.1, on the reverse strand, counting down.
GACTGGCCCTGTTACCCAGGGCACGTCAGATTGTTCAGGATATTGACAACACAAAACAACAGATTTCCGATCTTGAAGGTAACCCGATGGGGTCTTTTAGCATGGCAACCAGTCACCACATCGGCTTGCACCACCTACCTCCCATCCTGCGAGCTTTCACCACCCTGTACCCGAAGGTGAATCTAGATTTAAATTTCATGGATTCAGAACAGGCCTGTAAGTTAATAGAAACAAATGAGCTGGATTTAGCCGTGGTGACGCTGCCATTTGATAACTCCGACAAATTAGCCATAATGCCCGTCTGGAATGATCAGTTAATTATTATCTGTGCTGCCGACCATCCAATGGTCAACATCGACGCACCCACTTTAATAGACCTGCTCCGGTACCCGGCAGTTTTGCCCTCTCATGGAACCTTTACCCGGGAAGCTATAGAAAGAGCACTGCAGGATGTTCGAGCAGAATTGATCATCAACCTCGAAACCAATTACCTTGAAACCATTAAAATGATGGTGTCTGTCGGTCTGGGCTGGAGCATTTTGCCTCAAAGCATGTTAGATGATGGTTTGTATCATTTGAAAATCCCAACTTTTAAATCCAGTAGAAAGCTGGGTATAGTTCTTAATAAAAACCGCAGCCAGTCTAAAGCTGTCACCGCCATGTTAGAGCTGATTGAAGAGGTCAAAGACTAAAACCACCGGATTACACGGCGCTTCACCAATCTACTTCATAAAAACCAAATAACCGCAGAGGACGCAAAGTATTAAATGGGTTGTAGCTATTTCAAACTTAGGCCCATTTAACAAAGGCTGATCATTGAGTCATGATAATATGGTGTGTAAAACACGCGACTGCTTTAAAAACTCTGTGTACCTCTGCGTCCTTTGCGGTGAAAATTATTAGTTAAATTAGCACACTCTTAATGTTAACCAGCTTATTTATTGCTATATTCGGACTCTAAAATAGAGATAAAAAGGAACCATCATGAATAAAATTTTTTCTGTAATTTTGATCTTCATTACTACGTTCTTAACGAGCCAGGCATGGGCAGGCGAAGTATCACGCGCACAATTCACCACTAAAATCCAGGACCGGGAACCAGTGGACATAATCGTCACATTAAGTACAGATCAAACACAGGTCAGTTACTTTTCCGAGCTAAATGATTTAAGCGGAAAAAAAATTACCCATCAATGGATTTACAAGGACAAGGTCATGTTTGAAAAAATGTTTCAGGTGGGCGGCGCGCGCTGGAGAGTATGGAGCAGCAAAACCCTGCAACCCGGCTGGACAGGCCAGTGGACCGTCATCACACTGGATGAAGATCGGACTCCATTATTAAAACAGATTTTTGAATACCGGTAAAAACATCTACTTCAGCTTACAGCCAAGGCAGGTTGTCTGACCTTCAACCCAATTAACATCCCGATAAAGGCAAACAGTGCCGCAACCAGAAAAGTCATTGTGGGTGGCACTATATCCCATAAAATTCCAGCATATAAACTACCCGTAGCACCACCCGCTCCGAAGCTCACTGAAGCATACAAGGCTTGCCCTCGCCCCCTGTGCTGTGAAAAAAAATCATGCACCAGGTGAATCGCTGCAGCATGAAACATTCCAAAACTGGCCGCATGTAAACACTGCCCTATCAACACGACCCAAAGCTCTTCAGAGTAAAACGCCATTAATAACCAGCGTACCACCGTTAATAGAAGTGCAACAACCAGCCAGTAACTGGCTGACTTTATATTCAGTAAACGGTGCATCACCATGAAGAGAATCACTTCAGCTAACACTCCAAGCGACCAAAGTAGGCCAATACTGAATCGTGTGTAATCCAGGTTTTCCATGTGCAAGCTGAAAAAAGTATAGTAAGGACCGTGACTGGCCTGAATAAAAAAGCAGGATAATAATAAAGCAATCACCTGAGGCTTTTTAATCACCGCCCAGATATGTCCTGAAGAAGATTCCTTCTGATTATGCTCAGCCACCTGCAGACTGGAAAACCAGATAGTTAAAAAGATGCCTGACAAGATTAAGGGTAGCCAGCTGATAGAAATCGAATGAAAAACTGCTCCAAGAAAAATGACAGTAGCGATAAACCCCAACGAACCCCATAAGCGGATCTGACTGTAGCGGTACAGGTCTTTACCCAAATGACCCAGTGTCACCACTTCAAACTGCGGCAATGAAGCATTCCAGAAAAAACTGAACAACATCATAAAACACAGCATCGTCCAGAAACTGTCAAACCAGAGTAAGGGTAAAAAACATAATACAGATAACAGGGACGTTATCTGTACAATTCGAATATGAAAACCGGTTTGATCGGCTATCCAGCCCCAGATATAAGGGGCGACTATTTTACTGATGGCAAGCGTTGCAATTAACTGCCCGATTTCCAGCGAAGTAAACTGTAAAGAATCGAGATATAAACTCCAGAAAGGCACCAGTGCACCGAGGCTGGCAAAATAACAAAAGTAAAAAAGTGACAGACGCCAGTGTAATGTTTGCATTTAAAAAGACAGAATCTCTTAGAATTAGCAGTTAGTACTTACTCAATTTCTTCAATATAAGATCTTTCAATAGGCGTTTGTACATATCGTTTACTTCCATTCACCTCCACCCAGAAATAATAGTAACCCTTGTCCGGTTCTGACGTGACTTTACTGTCTCTAATTATCCAGCTTTTAACATGCTGCCCGTCGGCATAAGTCACCTTGTAATTGCCTTCCAGCCAGGAAACACCCAGCCTGGAAATTTTATTCTGCTGTTCTTCACTACAGGCTGTGAGTAATAATAAAAGAACAAAACTAATTATAAATTTTTTCATATTAATCCTATCAAGTAATTACAAAGTGAGTTTCTAAGTCGTTTGAGCTAACACCAATAAGGCTAAAATTGCCGGCATCGCCTGTACCCAGAAAATACGACGACTCACGGTCAAAGCGCCAAAAACACCCGCAACAAATACACAGCCGAGGAAAAATAATTGAACGGAGTACTGTCCTGAAATAGCAGCCCACGCTAACCCTGCTGCCAAAAAACCATTATATAAACCCTGGTTGGCCGCCAGACTTCTGGTTGAATCCGCATACTCCTGCTTCATTCTAAAAACCTTTCTACCCATAGGTTTGGTCCACAGAAACATTTCTAAAATTAAAAAGATAACATGTAAAAAAGCAATAAAAATGATGAGTATATTTAATAAGAGATTCATATTGTCCCGTTAATTTTTAATGACCGCTATTTCCTTTTCCAGGTCAACGACAGTCAAATTGTCTGAGGACAGGCTGTAAACCAGCTCAGCAGCGGGATTTATCAGGTAAATCATCAATTTCTTTTTTGCCGGTTCAATACCTTCTATTACAAACTGGGTATCGAAACTATCATATGATGAAGCGGTAACACCCATGGTAATCGCCACATTAGTAAATTTAGCTCCTAGCTCATTCAATTCAGCATGACTTGCAAGGCCATCAATAACAAATAGCTTTTTAGCCTGTTTGACAGGGTTAATCAGCGCCAGACGTTTTAAACATTCATCACTACAGTTTGGCTCTCCAAAAATAACAATACTCCATTGCCCCTGAAAAAAAGCCGGGGTCACCGGCAGGCCACCTATTTGATTTAGCGCAGCATATTTTATGGTAATCGGGGGAAAAACCTCTTCTGCACGACTTTGATATTCATCCTGTTTCTGACAGGCAGCGTTGAAAAGCAGAGAAAAATAAAACATCAGGATTATTAAACGGGACATTACAATTAATTTATTAAGGGTTATGAAACAGCTTTATGTTATAAGGTAGATTGCATCATGCCGATACAATATGGCTAAAACAACAATAATCCGAAGTATAACGTAAATTTATTTAACCTATCCTCAGGAGATTAATGTGCTTAAATTTTTATCCATTTCACTATTATTAAGTCCACTATTATTTATTTCATCAAACAGCTTTGCCCATGGAAAACTTAATGCCGATGAATTGAAGACACGTTTCAGTGATTCCACCCAGCATTGCCGAAAAGAAAAAGATAAATCTACCTGTACCACTTTTTTTGCTGCAGATGGCAGTATTAAACGTCGCATGCACGCAGATGGTAAACGTCGAGATGGTACCTGGATGGTAAAAACAGAAGAAAACCAGCTATGTATTACCTGGACAGGTAAAAAGAAAGCTTTATGTTTCGACGCCTATATGAATAAGGATGGCACCATGGACATGTATAAAAAGGGCAAACACCTTTCAACCGTCATTACTTTCTTCAAAGGAAACGTAGAAGGTCTTTAAAACATAACCAGTCAAACTGTCTGGCAATCAGGATTGCCCGGCAGGTATGACAGGCGTTTTACAATCTACATCTGCATTTTGAGCTCGATTCCTGAGTAAGTGATCCATCACGACCAGTGCCAGCATCGCTTCCGCAATAGGCGTAGCACGAATACCCACACAAGGATCATGACGCCCTTCGGTAATCACTTCTACCGGCTCACCGTTAACATCAACAGAACGCCCCGGTAAACGCATACTCGACGTCGGTTTCAACGCCATGTGCACGACAATATCCTGCCCGGAAGATATTCCACCCAGGGTTCCACCTGAATGGTTGGATAAAAATCCTTCGGGAGTTATCTCATCTCTATGCTCTGTTCCCTTTTGTGCCACACAATCAAACCCTGCTCCAATCTCGACACCTTTAACCGCATTGATACTCATCATCGCATGACCAATATCCGCATCGATACGATCAAATACAGGTTCACCAAGGCCGGGAGGTACGCCTTCTGCAACTACAGACACACGGGCTCCTACAGAATTACCTTCTTTGCGTAAATCGTCCATATAATCTTCAAGTTGTTTCACCTTGCTTTCATCCGGACTAAAAAACGCATTGTTATTAACCGCATCCCAGTTCTTTAACTCCAGTTTTATCGGACCCAACTGAGACAGGTAACCACGAATTGTAATACCATATTTTTCAGCCAGATATTTTTTAGCAATACCGCCTGCTGCAACACGCATGGCCGTTTCACGTGCCGAAGAACGACCACCGCCACGGTAATCCCGGAATCCATATTTATGGATATAAGTATAATCAGCATGACCGGGGCGAAACTGATTCATGATATTGCCATAGTCTTTAGAACGCTGATCTTTATTGTGAATAATCAGTGCGATCGGAGTACCTGTCGTTTTACCTTCAAACACGCCCGACAAGATTTGCACTTCATCATCTTCGCGGCGTTGTGTGGTATGGCGCGAAGTACCCGGCTTGCGTCGATCCAGGTCATCCTGCAAATCAGCTTCGGTTAAGGCTAACCCGGGAGGACAGCCATCGACGATACAGCCAATAGCAGGCCCGTGGCTTTCACCAAAAGAGGTGACGACAAATAATTTTCCAAAACTGTTTCCAGACATTCAGCTACTCTTTAGTTATCAGGCTATTGATTTATGACCTTTTGCCATAAGATTAAAACATATGTCACATTCTACTAGAAAATTAGGCAATGCGTTCACCTGGCTCGGGTGGATTATTGGTTTTTTTATGCTGGCATTGCTATTTGACCGCATTTTAGAACAACAAATAAACCCAAACCAGTCCATAAACACGGTTCAACGTGGTAATTCTCAGGAAATTAAATTAAAGAGAAATCGACAAGGGCATTATATATTTAATGGTTTGATTAATAATAAAGTGGTCACTTTCCTGGTTGATACCGGAGCAACAACCACCAGCATTCCTGCCAGTCTTGCTCCAGCACTAGGCCTGCAGAAAGGTCACAGATTTTCCGTGCAGACC
>JAAEMR010000046.1 GCA_024225395.1 Gammaproteobacteria bacterium | reverse complement strand
GACAAATTCTTCATCATTCCGTACTGTTTCTGCAAATGCTTCCAGTTTTTCTTACTGTTCCCGACGGACAATCGAAGGAATCGTCAGGGATTCCTTTGGCAATTCTCCCGCAGTGCCCTGCATGCAGTTCTCGTAATGGAGAAGAAAGTCAAGCCAAAACACCAGACATAACGCTGTTGTCACACCCTGTTCGCTTCTGACAGTGGCCCCTTCCATATCCGACAACTGTTTGGCATTCCTGAAGAATTCCTCAATAACCCATCGGCAGTTATATACGGAAAGAATTCTGGTCGCTTCCCAGGTGAGTTCGTTTGTGATGATATATTTGACGGTATGTCTGACCGGATCAGTGCTCTCAATAATGCGGTGTTTTCCTGAAACTGAATTCAGACGGGCTGTTATGATCTTTACCTGATACAGTGTCTTTTCATCTTTTCCTGCATCTCTGTCAGGAGCAAAACCGCATCTGACGACGGGTAAAATACGCCTGAAGAACTCGGCGATATTCGTCAGATCGTACTGTTTTTTTGACAGTCTTCCTGTCCTGGTATACCTGGGCGATCCGCACGGTGTTTTGATATTGTAGCTGTTTTTTATTTCCAGAACGTAGCTGAGTTCAAGGCGTCTGAGTTCTTTTACAAACGGACCGATTCCGAACCATGAATCAGCGAGAACCGTGCATTTGGGGAATCCGGCTCCGATCGCCCATTCAAGCATTTCGACGGCAAGTTCGTACTTTGTTTTATAAAGGAATTCCTTACGACGCCGCCAGGGCATAATGCTTCCCTTTTTCGTATCGTCACGGTAGTAGATTCGGAAGCAGATCGGAAATTTTATAAATGCGCCGTCACTGTAGTAAAGCACAACCAGGCAGACAGCCTTAAGATTTGTTTTGGCCGTATGATCGAACAGAACACAGACTCCGTGAATCCACCTGCAGAAATTCGTATGATGGCTCAGCGTATCGTCAATAATGAAGTATCCGCCTCTGATTCTGTAAAGGCTGAGAACTCTGAGCGCGTATAACTGCTGCATTTCCCACGTGCAAAACTTGGCATCCGACAGAAAGTATGACAGTGTGCTCACACATTTCTCCGCCAGCCACATCCGGCTGATCTCAGTGAGATTAAAACTCGACCCGAGGACCAGAGCTGTGGCGATCAAAGTCAGATTCTGAAACTGAATACAAGTCAGAGCGGGTTTCAGAAAAGAAAGTCCGCAGACAACAAAAGCGAGCCGTCCGGCACATGGAATTTTCATAACAGTATTCTCCGGGATCTGAAAGTTTGCCCAACTGTAATAATATAAGGTGTTATGAAAGTCCAGTACCATTTTTCCATTTTTCCATTTTTTAAAATTCAAAAAAAACACTTGATTAATTATAACCATCTGATATAAGAAATGAACACTTTGCAATATGCAAAATATGTGCCAAAACCTTCAATAGTCACTTAATTATTTTTCGAAAACTCAAGTATCATAAAAGAATATCAATTTGAATCTGATATAGACTATGCAGTTGCAACCTCTGCAATTTTTACAAGCGTTGTCCGCCGTGTATTACCTACAGCGCCCTACATTGCAATTGATGCCACAATGCCCGGAAGTGGAAAAACGCTACTTTGCGACACAATTTCAATTGTCAGCACAGGGAAAACACCAGCAACGCTCAATATCCCACCATTTGAACCCGCAGAGGAGGAAAAACGATATGACAGTGTGCTGTTGACAGGCGACAGCGTTATCCTGGTGGACAACATTGAGCATGTAGTAAAATCTGAAAAACTCTGCACCATAGGCACCCAGGAAGCTATTTCACTCAGAATATTAGGTTTTTCCAAAGTGGTGACAGTCCCTAATAATAGCCTGTGGCTGATGACCGGCAATAATTTAAGATTTGCCGGGGACATTACAAGACGCGTCCTTAAATGTCGGATTAACCCGTGG
>JAAEMR010000045.1 GCA_024225395.1 Gammaproteobacteria bacterium | reverse complement strand
GTCCTCATAAAATTCGCTATGAAAATCACCAACAACCGGTGTTCGTGCTAACACCTGATGCACTCCTTTTTCCATAGGCAGTGTGAAAACTGCTTTATCCATCTAAATATGTTAACAGATAACTAATTTAGTATTGATTTTGTCGATTTAGTGGTGAATACAGGCTTAATAGTGATTCAAAATAACATAATGGTGGGGAATATTTTTACTCCATCCAGTTTCTTAGAGTTTTCACACGGGCTGTCCATAAACCTCCAGTTCCCTACAACCTGTCAGGAACGGCAGCATCACGCCCTGAGTCATTCAGTCAACACTTCTAAGTAACAATCAGAGGAGAATATCTTTCCTTCAGTGCTTTTAAATATTTTGACTCATCATACATAGTTCGTGATTTCCAACAACGGAAGAGTATTCTGACCCATTTAAATGCCAAAGCCCTTATTGATGCCTGGTGGGAGTTACCTTTGTTTCTTTGCTGTTCATAGTATAAACCCGCCCAGTACGATGTTTTAACCGTCTTAGCGGCCCATTCGATAAATGACTGGCGCAGGAACTTTGCACATTGCCACCGCCAATGAATCTATGCTTTTTGTCCACTTCGTTCTGTTACTGGTGCAATGCCTGCATAATTTTGTACTTGTCCCGCATGCTTGAACCGCTTTCTATCTTCACCAAATGCAGCCAGCAGTCTTGGTCCCAGACAGGGCCCCACTCCGGGGAGTGATTTAAATAATGGGGCATCATCCATCGATTCAAACAAGTCTTTGATTACTTTATCAAAATCACGAATGCTGCTAATTAATAACCGAATTTGTTTGGTGAGTGTTATGGCAAGTAACCGATGAGACTCAATGACACCTTTATCATGCGTCAGCGGAATGGCTTGTTTAATCGCAGTAATTCGTTGTTCTATCTTTGGTTTAGCATTGCCCCCTTTAGATAAAAAGAAACGGCGTACTGTACTTGCATGAGCTCGTTTAAGTTGCTGTAACGTTGGCCAACACACTATAAACTCACAAAATAATTCTGTATCACGGTGAGAGAACCACTCTAGCAGTTAGTCTGTCTGACTCAAAATGGCTCTCCCTCGCTACGATCACCTAAGTCCGACAGGCTTCTGGAAAATTTGAAAGAGAGTATGTAGATGTGATTATATAAATATCACTGTTATGTTTCTTCCAAATACCGCAGAACGAAATATCAGGGATGATATGTAGAATGAAAATTTAAAAAATACAATTGTTTCTATTGTCGGAGCAATAAAAAAAGGTGACAACTAAACTTATCAGTTTCTAGCTGAATTAAGTAAGAAGGTTTACTGATATCTTAAAATAGTTTTTTATCCTCATGTTCATGATTTCTTATCAAGATCATCAAGATCATCAAGATCATCAAGTGAAACTATCATTTCATGTATGGCAGGGCTTTACTGAAATTACCCCCCTTGTTTAACACCAGAAAGAACAGCTTAAAGCAGCTTACTTTTTAACAATTCAGTTCGAAAATCAACGTAATAAAGTCAATGAGGTAGATTTATACTACCTCGAAATAAGACTTTTTCCTTATTAATAGTAGCTTCAGCCTAATTATTAAAATAGTGACTGTTGAGCATAATATAGACTTAGGTTAATACTTGCTTAAATGAAGTAAATATATTTAGCGGAGTTCACCTTAAAGGTTATATTTATGAAAATAGTAAACTCCATATTATCAGTTGTTTGTGTTTATATATTTGCAACAGGATTTGCAAGTGCTGCTTTGACTGTTGAAAATGATGAATTTGGTATTCCTGCAAGTAGAATGTTGCAGGTAGAGTCAGCGGGCGTAATGGAAAATGATAGGCTTGATGGGGAGAATGCCATTGATCTTGGAGTTACAGTTACAATAATTCCTGATTCAGGTCCGACCAAAGGCACTATGACCTGCTCTGGAACCTCTCTTCAGCTCTGTACTGACGGTTCATTTGAGTATATTCCTAATGAAGATCCTGAATCAGGTGAAGTTTTTGATGGTACAGATACCTTTCAATATCTGGCATCTTCTGAATCAGGGGAAACTGCGATAGGTGTTGTAACTTTAACTGCCTGTGAGGGGGGAGCGGGTGCTTCTCAATATATCTGTTGGATGGAATCGGCATTTGTAACCAAATTAGCACAGCTTGGTAGTTACAATCTTTTCAGGGAAGGCTTTGAAGGTATTGCCTGGGATTCGGTGCATTTTACAGCAGATTCTACTCCTGAAACAGGTATTGAAAGTAAAGGGATAGTCTGGAAAACTAATTTTCCATTAACGAATGGAATTATCTCATCTTCAGCTTCACAAAATGGCTTCTGGGGTGGTCTTGACCCTGATCACGGTGATCCAGATATTCCTTTTCTTAGTCCTATCGGTGGAATTGAGGATGCCGTTTATGGGCCATTGTGTATAGGTCCCGAGATTATCCCGGATGAATGCTTTCTACATGACGGGCTCAGTGGTTCTGGTACCGCATTATTTGCGGCTGGTGGTTACTTTTCAGATATTGGGGGTACTCCTGGTAATATTTCAGTAGTACTGGATACTGGACCCCCTCAGAATATTGGGAAGAAACAAAAACCTGATTATGAGTTTTTTGGCATTATAGATACCTCAGGGTTCAGCAACTTTCAATTTATTGAGGTAGATGGAAAATATGGTCAGGAAATTCCTGTTTTTATGGATGATTTTGTTATTGCAACAACTGGAACAGTAGAAACTAATATTGCTCCAGTTCTAACAAATATTGGCAGTCGAGTTGTTGATGAAGGTGGGGCGTTAAATTTTACTTTGATGGCTACCGACGCTAATCCTGATGATAGCTGGAGTTTTTCTGCTGACACTTTACCTACAGGAGCCTCTATAGTCGATAATGAAGATGGAACTTCAGCTTTTCATTGGGCTCCTAATTTTATTCAGTCTGGAAGCTATTTAGTAACGTTCACAGTAACGGATAATGGTTTTCCTGCTAAAAGTTCTTCTGAACAAGTCTCGATTACGGTAAATGATATAAATAGACCACCTGTTCTTTCATATATAGGAAATAAGAGTGTATTAGTAGAAGAGTTATTGACTTTCCAACTGTCTGCAAGTGAGCTTGATGGTGATAACTTTGGTTTTTCAATGACTGGGGGGGTATCAGGAGCAGGTCCTGAGGGTGCTAGCCTTACTGATCATGGAAATGGATCGGCCACGTTCAGTTGGACACCTGGTTTAAGTCAGGTAAGTGATCATTTGGTTACATTCACGGTGACTGATGATGGTTTACCTGCACCTGCCAGTGATTCAAATGAGATTACGATTTCTGTAACTACCCCTGATTCTACTCCACCAACTTTATCATTACCCTCATCAATAGTGTCAGAGGCTACAACATCATCAGGTGTCGTTGTGAGCTATACGGCTAGTGCCATTGATAATATTGATGGCAACTTGCCATCAGGCTGTTTACCGGCTTCAGGCAGTACCTTTGCGCTGGGACTCACCACGGTCAGTTGCAGTGTGACGGATAGTTCAAGCAATACCGCCACAGGTAGTTTTACCGTGACGGTTCAGGATACGACGGCTCCGTCAGTGAATGCACCACTGGATATCGTGATAGAAGCCACAGGAGCAAGCACGGCCGTGACTCTCGGTAGTGCCAGTGCCAGTGATCTGGTGAGCGGATCAGTGGTAGCTTCAGCCGATATCACGGGGCCATTTGCAGTTGGCATACACCAGGTGACCTGGAGTGCCACGGATACTGCGGGCAATACCGGCACAGCAATCCAGACGGTGACGATTACCGACACGGGTGTGCC
>JAAEMR010000044.1 GCA_024225395.1 Gammaproteobacteria bacterium | reverse complement strand
CTGGATATTCATCGAAGCCAGTTCTGCTAATCTCAGGCCTGATGAATACATCAGTTCAAACATGGCCAGATCACGAACCTTCAGATCATTGTCCTGGAGATGGGATTTCAGTAATTGTTCAACTTGCTCTTCATAAAAGATCATTGGTAATTTATAGGCAGACTTTTGCGATTTCACCCCGTCAGTCGGGTTCTTTGTGATCACATACAGGCATTAAGATGTTCGCTTAAGATATTGTTCTATTTATAGATTTGATAATTTTTAAGCCCTTAGTTTTTCTTCCTCCTTAACGGTGTAGTTAACTTAATCTAGCTTGTTAGAGTCAGCTTGTGTTCAAGTCAGAATATATGGAGCCGTATGTAAATCTTTCAGTATAACCATCCTGGTAAGTTAAAAAGATTTAAGCTCTGATGCATTTAATATCATAAATACAATGGGTTATAGTAAATAGTTAAAATTAAACTTAACTAATTTCAAATCGAAATAGTCCGTTAAAATAACATTATTACGGATTTTATTTATGTATCCCTACTCGATTTTTTGTGCCTAAATCTTCTCAGGTATGCGTCCTAACTGTTGAACAACAGGATTGTTTGTTCACTGATATTAACCAGTATCATTATCCTGAAAATGAATATGACGATTATGCAGGTTAGTTTCAACTTGGCACTCCGCGCCCGGGAAACCCACCCTGCTCCAAATCAAAGAGATCGCACAATCTTATGCTCTTAACTGAGTGTCCGGGATAGCAGTTTCGTCTGGAATAGGTTGCGTCAGACCGAATGATAGTAGCATTCTTTGCGTGTGACCTCGCAAATATCCTGCTTAACACCCTGCCCTCAGCTGGCAGACATCACTATCGCAAGCTTAACAGATCGAATTTCGATCAACTGTTAGATTAATCGTGTGACTTGTGGGACGGTTCAGCAGCGCTCATTTGCTCGGAGTCAGGGCGTAAATGTGGTCTGCAGGCTGTAGGCGCCCGGTCCCGTCCCGAGTGCATTAGCTTGAATGCCATAAGTGCCAGCGGCAAGATCCATTGTAATGAATGCGTTCTGGCCCCCACCGCTATCATTGTCGGATGCGATAATGATGGAAGCGACACAGCCAGCAGAACAGGACTCGGCGCTTGAGACCAGGAATAAAATAGGATTGATTTCAGTGGATGTCATCGTGATAGTCAGGGTGCCGTTGGCTGGTAAAACGATACTATATTCGTCGATAAAGCTTGGATCACCGCTGCTTTCAAGGGGATATATCTCTTCAGCCGTACAGTCGTCTTCCTCGAGCATGCCGGTCACAACTTCGGTGGGTGCGATCGGCTGTACCAGGCCACATTGACCACCAGTACCAGAACCAGAACCATTGCCACTGCCGTTTGAACAAGCGGTCAATGTCGAGATGGCTAAGGCAGCTAGAACCAGGTAGAAATAATTTTGGGGCATGGCGTAAATTGAAAGATGTTGTCAAAGTATAAGTAGAATAAACGCAACACCTCTACATATCAAGGCAGGAAACCAGCCCCGGAATCTCACCCTAAACGCCAGCTAAATCAGCCATCATCACTTCATTATGCTGAATTTACCGGCTGAATTTTTACTATTCCGTATTTTCAGGCCCTCCGTCTTGAATCAGGCAATAAGCCACCGTGCAACCTGTTCTATCCAGTTGCCGTAATGTGTAGCGATAGGCAGTGCGATACAAACCAGTCTGATTCTGGCGAGGCCTGCGTAGCAGGTAACAGATTAGGCGGTGGCGGCACTGGATAGTGGTGAGTCCTGGTGGACGCATATCAGAGATTTTGTGGCGGGCATTCCGATGCGATACAAACAGGTTCCGCTGTTTGACCTGGGTGTCAGCTATTAAGCCGCTTATTCATCACGCAGTGCTTCCACCGGGTCCAGCCTGGCTGCGCGTTGGGCCGGAATGACGCCGGCAGCCAGCCCAATAATAATGGCAGTGATTTCGGCCAACAGCACGTAACTCCACGGCGTATGCACCGGCAGGGCAGGAATAATCAGGTGCAACATTTGACTGATACCAATGCCGGCAGCCAGCCCGACAATTCCGCCAATAGTCGACAGCACCACGGCCTCGCCCAGAAATAACAGCATGATTTGTGAATGCCGGGCACCCAGCGCCCGAATCAGGCCGATTTCGGAGGTTCGCTCCGCCACGCTGATGGTCATGATGGTGATAATACCGATGGCGCCAACCAGTAGAGAAATGGCGCCAATGGCGGCCACTGCAAAGGTAATAATGTCGAGAATAGAACCCATGACATCGAGCATTTGCTGCTGCGTGGTAATGGTAAAATCCTCACGTCCATGGCGTGCTTCGAGCAGGCGTTTGATGGCCGCCACAACCTTTTTTTCATCCACACCCTCGTGGTACATCACATCGATTTCTACCAGCCCGTCGCGGTTAAACATTTCCAGTCCGCGTGCCAGTGGAATATAAACCGTGTCATCCAGATCCAACCCCAGTACCTGTCCCTTGGATTCCATCAATCCGACAATGCGGTATCGATCTCCACCGATACGAATGCGCGAACCGATCGGGTTTTTATTGCCGAACAACTCCTGCTTGACCTTACTGCCCAGAACGGCCAGTGCTCGCGGAGCCAGTGGATTATCCTGCGGTAAAAACTGCCCGCTCAGTACCGGCATGCTGAAAGCTTTGGGAAAATCGTAACCGGTGCCGTAAATGGTGGTACGCCGGGTGCGCTGGTTGCCTTCCACCTCGGCATTTCCCTGGATAAAACCGACCACCGATTTGGCATAGGTCAGGCGTTTGAGCGCTTCGGCATCTTCTATGGTTAGCGGCCGTTCGGTACCGAACACGCCCATCGACATTCCCATGGTACTGGTCTTGCCCGGGTTAATGGCAATCAGCGTGGTGCCGAACTGGGTAAATTCCGCCAGAATGAATTTATGCAGGCCTTCACCGATCGAGGTGAGTATGACCACTGCGGCGATACCCACGGATATGCCCAGCATGGTCAAAAAACTGCGTAGCTTGTGGGTGAATACGGCACTGCCAGTCAGTTGCAGAAAATCACGCGTTAACATGTCAGTGCCCCTGCAAAGCGTTGACCGGATCCAGGCGCGCCGCTTTTCGCGCCGGCAACAGGCTGAATAACAAACCGGTCACCAGAGCGACCAGTAATGAAGCCAGCATCGCCCAAAGCGGTGGATAAGCCTCGAATTCCGGCAGGGCAATACGAATGCCCCAGCTACCGGTCATGCCGATGATAAATCCGATAGCGGCCCCAAGCAGTGACAGCAGCATGGCTTCGGTTAATATCAGCAGCAGTATTTTCCGCCGCGAAGCGCCCAGCGCCTTCAGCAGGCCTATCTCTGCGATGCGCTGGGACACCGCGACCAGCATCACGTTCATGATCAGAATGCCGGCCACCACCAGGCTGATGGCCGCTATGCCAGCCACTGCGTAGGTCAGGGTTGCGAGGATATTGTCAAAGGTCTGTAGCACTGCATCCTGGGTGATCACGGTCACATCTTCTTCGCCATGATGCCGCTCACGCAGGGTATCGACGGTGAAATCGATGACGCCCTGCATGGTTGCCCGACTTTTGGTTTCAATCATAATACGAAACAACGAAGGGGTATTGAGTAGCGCTTGTGCCGAGGCTACCGGGATGATGACGGTTTCCTGCACATCCATTCCGATCGAGCGGCCTTCTGAAGCCATGATGCCAATGACGCGGTAGCGGTTCTGGCCGAGACGAATCCACTGGCCGAGGGCAGCATGTGCGCCAAACAGTTCATCACGAATTTTTTTGCCGATGACGCAGACCGGCGTGGCCCGGTCCCAGTCCAGGTCAGGCAGAAACTGGCCGGCATCCAGTTCCCAGTGCCGTAGCGGGAGCAGGTCATGGGTCGAGCCGAGCAAGGTGATTTCACGTTTTCGATTCTGCCATGAAGCCTCAACGGCACCCACGTTCAAGGGTGCTATCCGGGTAACCGCGCGGTGCCGGGTCAGGGCACGGGCATCTTCCAGCGTCAGGTCGCGCGGTGTTACTCCCATCATGCTGCTCAAACCCACACCGCTGGTCTCATTTCTGCCCGGTATGACGATGATCAGGTTAGTGCCAAGAGAGCTGAACTCATTGTTCACATAACGCCGTGCACCTTCACCCAGTGCCGTCAGCAGCAAAACCGAAGCAACGCTGATACTCATCGCCAGCAGCATCAGCAGGGTACGGGCGCGGTAGCCTTTTAAAGATTGCCAGCCATAAAAGATGATGTCGGATGAAATCATTTTTCTGATCGTTCAGGCCGATTCATCCGATTCGATACGACCATCGACCATGCCCAGTGAACGAGGCGATCTTTTCCCCAATTGGGGATCATGGGTCACCACTATCAGGGTGATACCCTTGTCATTCAGTGCCTCCAGCGTATCGATGACTTCAATACCGGATTTTTGATCCAGATTACCGGTGGGTTCATCGGCGAGAATCACCGAAGGTTCGGTAATGGTTGCCCGGGCAATGGCGACGCGCTGGCGTTGTCCGCCAGAAAGCTGATCTGGTGTGTGATGGGCCCGGTCTATCAGCCCAAGTGATTGCATCGCCTCATCGACCCGATGTTTGCGTTGGTTCGGTGGCATGCCTGCCAGGACCAGCGGCAGTTCGATATTTTCTGCCGCTGTCAGGCGGGGTATCAGGTGAAATGACTGAAACACAAAACCTATGTGTTGATTACGGGCTCGTGATTCCTGTTGTTCATCCATATCGGTCACATTCTGATCATTCAGAAAGTACTGCCCGGAGCTTGCATGATCGAGTATACCGATCAGGTTAAGCAAGGTGGATTTGCCCGAACCAGAAGGACCCATCACCGAAACATATTCGCCTGCCGTGATCTGCAGGTTAATATCATCCAGCGCATGCACGCTCTGGTCACCGACCTGGAAATCACGATGTATGTTTTTGAGTCTGATCATGCCTGGGTTCAATCCTGTTCTATCTTGACCAGCGCACCATCAGCCAGGCCATCAATATCGATGGAGGTGACGATTTGCTGCCCCAGTTCAAGGCCTTCGATGATTTCGGTAAATTGCCAGTTGCTCAGGCCCGTTTTAATCTTGACTTCACTGATGCTGTCAAAGTCGGCATCATAAACATAAACCTTGTTACCTTCGAGCAAGGCCTCTGTCGGAATACGCAGGTTGTCGTTATGCACATCAATGATAACTTCTACATCGGCGGTATAACCGGGCAGCATGTTTACGTTGTCTTTTTCAGACAGGAAATCGACCTCGATATCCACGGTACGCGCCTGTTTTTCCTTGTCCTGCACGTACGGTGCCACGCGGCGAACACGACCCTCAAAGAATTCGCGCCCAAAAGCATCCAGCGAAATCCTTGCGGTCATATCGGTACGTATCTGCGGGGCATCCACTTCATCGATGGGGGCAGAGACGTACAGACAGCTATTATCGATCAGATCAATGGCCGGGGGGGTCTGGATACCGACGGGTGAAGGCGTAACATATTCACCCAGTTCTCCATTGACCTCGGCTATGGTGCCATCGAAAGGTGCCAGCAGCAGTGTTCGATTCAGTGCAGCCTGGGCGACGGCTATCCGCGCCTGACTGACGTTCACCCTGGCAGAAGCCGCGTCACAGGCCGCCTGACTGGCTCGGGCTTCTCCTGTGGCTTTTTCTGCGCTTTCATCCGAGGCCAGGCCTCGAGCTAGTAAGGTGTCCAGGCGTTTGGCCTCACTCCGGGCCAGATCTGCCTGGATACAGGCCTGTTGTTTCAGCGCATTGCTGGCTGAAATCTCAGACTGGGCCAGTTGCAGCTGGGCGCTGAGATCATCATTCCAGATTTCAAACAGTACCTGCCCCTGTTTAACGACTTCACCTTCGCTCACCGGAAGACGAGCAATTTGTCCACCCAGCGAGGGTGACAGGCGAGCCCGACGACAGGCATTCAGAGTGCCGGCACGTGTATTGGTTACCGTACGTTCGACTTCACCGCGGCTGACCTCGGTGATCTTGACCGCGATCGGTTTATCGCGTTGTAACCAGAACACAACAGCTGCGACTATCAGTCCGCTGAAAACCAGTAATAATATGAAACGCCATTTAACCATTAGATAATCCTCCTGAGACTAAATAGTATCAGAGCCATGTTAAATTCAGTTAAGGCTATTGCGGTTATTCGTTCAATAATTCTTGCAAATCTGATGCAAATCAATTGCCAGAGCTGGTGGCAAAATGGATCGATAACACAATATGTCCTGCATGGATGTAGGTCAGGGGCACGAGCAGCAGCGGAAGCTTTGAACACCCGCTTCAGGCGTTGCGCCCAGGTCATGGCTTTGTGCCGATGTGCTGGTGCTTTGTCATCTTGCGTTAGGGATGGATTGCCCTTTCCGCGCTGCCTTTTTGACCTTGAATTACATCTTCCCTGTTTATTGAGGGGGTTACTGGTTCTTCTGTTTTTTCACAATCAATGATAGGTGCATCATATTGAGGTTTATTAATTTCATTATTAACGTCCTGGATATATGCCCGCTCTACAATAGATTGATTAACTGCAACGTTTAAAAAAACCTATCTTCCTCTCAATCCCATATCTATTTTTAGATGTTTGAACCCGCAACTTTAGATACTGGAAACTGCTATATGGCTATCATCACGTATACTCCGATCAATACTTCCGTTATTTTAGCCCAGAGCTTCTGATAACTCGGGTAAAATATCAAATAGATCGGCCACTAGTCCATAATCCGCTACCTGAAATATAGGTGCCTCGCTGTCAGTATTTATAGCCACAATTACTTTACTGTCTTTCATACCAGCCAGGTGTTGAATTGCACCAGAAATGCCTACTGCGATATATAAGTCAGGGGCCACCACTTTTCCGGTTTGACCTACCTGATAGTCATTAGGCACATAACCCGCATCTACTGCAGCTCTGGAAGCACCCACAGCTGCTGATAATTTATCGGCAACCGCATAAAGCAAATCGAAATTCTGGCCATTTTTTAAGCCCCGCCCGCCTGAAATTATAATTTTTGCAGAGGTTAACTCGGGTCTTTCCGATTCCGATATCAGCTGTTGAACAAACTCTGAGAGCCCGCAATCGGCTACTGCTTCTATCTCCTCAATAGTGGCACTGCCCTGCCCGGTTTCCGCTGATTCAAATGCAGTCGTACGAACAGTAATCATTTTGACCGAATCACTAGACTGTAATTTAACCAGGGCATTACCCGCATAAATGGGACGTATAAAAGTATCACTGGAGACGACAGCGCTAATTTCAGATATTTGAGCTACATCCAGTAATGCTGCAGCGCGTGGCATAAAGTTCTTACCAAAAGTTGTCGCCGGTGCTAAAACATGACTATAGCCACTAGCCAGAGTAACAACCTGATCCGCCATATTTTCAGCTAAATGATGTTTGAGAGAATCACTGTTTGCAGACAATACCCGGCTTACTCCATTTATTTTACTACAGCTTTGCAGCACCTCATCACAGTCATTGCCAGCGACCAGGATATCGATAGCGCAATCGGCTTGCTGAGCTAATTGCAGAGCTGCTGACATGCAATTCAAAGAAGCGGGTGCCAGGGTATTATTATTGTGTTCTGCTATTACTAAAATAGTCATGATTAAATTACTCCAGCCTCATTTTTTAATTTATCGACTAACTCAGCAACATTATTCACGATCACTCCTGCACTCCTCGTTTCAGATTCCCGGGTTTCTAAAATTGTCAAACGAGCAGACACATCAAGCGATAAGTCTTCCAGTTTAATTTTTTCCATCGGTTTTTGCCTGGCTTTCATTACATTTGGAAGAGTCGCATAGCGTGGTTCATTCAAACGCAAATCGACAGTAATGACGGCTGGCATTTTGATCGTAATGGTTTCAAGCCCCCCATCAATCTCCCGGGTAGTCGTTGCAGATTCTTTCGTCAATTCAAGTTTTGACGTAAAGGTACTTTGTGACCAGTCTAATAAAGCAGACAGCATTTGTCCGGTTTGATTTGAATCATCATCTATCGCCTGTTTACCTACTAACACTAAACCAGGGGCTTCTTTTTCAACCTGAGTTTTTAAAATTTTAGCAATAGCCAGGGGCTCAAGTTCATTCTCTGTGAGTATATGAATTGAACGATCGGCACCCATGGCAAGAGACTGACGCAGGCTATCCTGGGCTTTTACCGGACCTACAGAAACGGTAACGATCTCATCCACCACCCCGGCTTCTTTTAACCGCAATGCCTCTTCTACTGCATTCTCATCAAAGGGATTCATCGACATTTTGGCATTTGTTAAGTCCATACCCGACCCATCGGCTTTTACTCGGGCTTTTACCTGAGGATCAAGAACTCGTTTTACACCTACTAATACTTTCATTAAATAATCTCTTGCTATTAATCAGCTATGAACGTAAACATTTGTTAGCGGGATCAAAGGGTGATTCTTCGATTACAGTCGTTTTATACAGTTCACCCAGAATCTCAATCTCAAGATCAGTGCCAATCTCAGCATACTTAGTCTCAACTAGACCTAGCGCCAGGGATTTTTTAGTTCGCCAGCCATAACCACCAGAGGTCGCCCGCCCAACCAATTGCCCTGCACAGTAAATGGCTTCCGATCCACGAGCATCGGCGTCAGTAACACCATGCACTTCTAATGTTACAAATGCATTGACAAAACCACGCTCCTGCCACGCGGTAAGTGCTTCTTTACCGATAAAGTCACACTCTTTATCAAGTTGTACGAATCGCTTCAGGCCAGATTCTAAAGCTGAGTATTCGATAGACATCTCTCGTGAAATTAAACGGTAGGATTTCTCAAGCCGCATTGAATCCATGGCGCGAATACCAAACGGTTTTATATCAAACTCTTCCCCTGCCTGCATAATCTGATCAAAAATATAGTTCTGCATTTCAATCGGGTGGTGCAGCTCCCAACCCTGCTCACCGACAAAATTCACTCGTAGAGCATGAGCCTGTGCATAACCTACATTGATAAACTGGCCGGTAAGCCAAGGGAATGCAGCATTGGAAAGATCAGTATCTGTTAACTTCTGTAACAGTTCCCTGGACCTGGGACCGGCAACCACTAACACGCCCTGTTGAGTCGTTACTTTCTGTAACTCAACACTGCCGTCGGTGGGTTTCAATTTGGACAGATAATCAAAATCGTGGGTTTCAAAAGCACCGGCAAAAACCAGGTAATAAGTTTGCGGCCCTGTTTTGTAGACGGTAAATTCAGCACGAACTCCACCATGCAAAGACAGCATGTGACAAAGACCTATGCGACCAATTTTCTTTGGTATACGGTTGGCCATAATATATTCCAGCCAGGCTTCTGCACCTGGACCACTCACAATACACTTGGCAAATGCAGACATATCCAGCACACCCACTTTGCTGGTAACGTGTAAACATTCCTGGCCGACAAATTCAAAATAATTAGAGCGACGGAAAGAATTTTTTTCAACCACACGACCATCGTCCAGTGCTTTAGAGTGGTTATCATTAAGTAGTACATCTGCCTTCGCCAGTTCAGTTTCATTCAACTGGTAATCTTTCGGTGCAAACCAGTTAGGACGTTCCCAGCCATAAACTGTCCCAAATACCGCACCCAGTGCTTTCATACGGTCATAACAGGGGGCTGTTTTCAGGGGACGAGCTGCAGGTCTTTCTTCATCGGGATAATGTGTGGTAAAAACATTGGCATAAGTCTCTTCATTTTTAGCTCGCAAATAGCCGCGTGATGCATACGGACCAAAACGACGCGGATCTGCACCCATCATATCAACCGTTGGTTCACCGTCAATAATCCACTCAGCAAGCTGCCAACCAGCACCACCGGCCGCGGTGATACCAAAACTATGTCCTTCATTCAACCAGAAGTTTTTCAAGCCCGGAGCAGGACCAACGATAGGATTACCATCAGGGGTGTAGGCAATAGCACCGTTATAAACTGTTTTAACACCCACTTCACCAAATGCAGGAACCCGGTTAATACAGGCTTCTATGTGCGGCATTAATCGATCTAGGTCTTCATTAAAAAGTTCGTATTCACAATCATCTGACGGTCCATCCACATAGCAGCAGGGAGCGCCCTTTTCATAGGGCCCTAATAGTAACCCCCCCGCTTCTTCTCGCATGTAATAACCGGCATCTGATTCACGCAGTACACCCATCTCTGGATCACCACGTTCATGTCGTGCCTGAATTTCAGGGTGTGGTTCTGTGACGATAAATTGATGCTCAACCGGAATAACAGGAATATCCAGCCCGACCATTTCACCCGTTTTACGCGCGAAATTACCGGTACAGGAAACCACATGCTGACAGTGAATATCACCTTTGTCTGTTTTAACTATCCAGCTATCATCAGGTTGTTGTTGTATCGCTGTAACGAGCGTGTAACGATTAATCTCTGCGCCGAGGTCTCTGGCTCCTTTTGCCAGAGCCTGAGTCAGGTCGGCTGATTGTATATAGCCATCCTGTGGATGCTGAATAGCTCCAACCAGCCCTTCGGTGTTACATAACGGCCAGATCTCCTTTACATCATCAGGGGTTAAAAAATTAACATCAACTCCCACTGTTTTGGCCACACCGCTATAGAATTTATATTCATCCATACGATAATTGCAATTAGCCAGACGGATATTACTGACCTTGCTAAATCCTACACTTTGCCCCGTTTCCTGTTCCAGTTCCTGATAAAATTTCACCGAGTATTGATGCAATTTGCCCACTGAATAACTCATGTTAAAAAGCGGCAATAAGCCTGCTGCATGCCAGGTCGAACCGGAAGTCAATTCCTTACGTTCAACCAGAACCACATCAGTCCAGCCTTTTTTAGCCAGGTGATATAAAGTACCGGCACCAACAACCCCTCCACCAATAACAACAACTTTTGCAGTAGTTTTCATAAAAATTTAGTACTCCATAGGGGCTTAAAAATCAAGGGCTTACACTGCATATTAAAAATCCAGTTAACAGAAAGAAACAGGTTTCAGTATATCCTGCAGTAAAACCCCAACCCATCCGTTTGCGACTGTAAACTATCCATTTGCGTCACACATATCCTGCCATAAATGGCGTTTTGAAATAGTTAAAAGTCGCTCACAGATCAGCTACAGAAGTAGCTGCCCAGCATACTCAAAAAAAGTTAATTACCGCTCCATGCGTCCTGTGACATAACAGATAATCCTAATTTGTGAGTAAAATAATGAGCCTGTCAGAAGAACCCGTACGTAAAAGGCAAAGTCGTAGAGGAAGGAGCGGAAGAAAAACAGCGGCTGACAATACGCCAACCAGCTCAGCTCCGTACATTACACGCAATATTCCCTATTACGAAGTACTGGATGAAGAAGGTCTGGAACTTATAGAAAATAATGCAGAGACAATTCTCAGTGAAATTGGTGTCGATTTTCGAGAAGATGCTGAAGCATTGCAAATCTGGAAGGATGCTGGAGCAGATGTTAAAGGAGAAAGGGTTCGTTTCCCCAGAGGCATGTGCCGATCAATCATCCAGGCATCTGCACCACGTGAATTTACTCAGCACTCTCGAAACCCTGCGCGCAATATCCGTATTGGTGGGAAAAACACTGTTTTTGCACCCGCTTATGGTAGCCCCTTTGTTTATGATATTGATAAAGGCCGCCGCTATGCGACTATTGAAGACTTTCAGAATTTTGTAAAGCTCGCGTATTCATCTCCAGGCTTACATTTATCAGGTGGCACCATTTGTGAACCCGTCGATCTGCCGGTAAATAAACGTCATTTTGATATGCTTTACAGCCACATCAAATACTCGGATAAATGCTACATGGGATCGGTCACTGCACCGGAACGTGCTGAAGATACCGTAGATATGTCAAAAATAATGATGGGTGAAAATTATATCGATACCGAAACTGGAAAACCTAAAACTATAACCACCAGCCTGATCAATGCAAATTCACCTTTAACCTTTGACAATACCATGCTGGGTGCAGCCAAGGTGTATGCTCGCAATAACCAGGCTTGCATCATTACACCATTTATTCTGGCGGGTGCTATGTCTCCCGTTACCGTGGCAGGTACTGCCGCTCAATCTCTGGCGGAAGCTTTGGCTGGAATGGCTTTTGTGCAGTTAGTCAATCCCGGGGCCCCCGTTATATTCGGAAGTTTCGCCAGTTCAATGTCGATGCAATCGGGCGCCCCGACTTTTGGCACACCAGAACCAGCATTAGTACTCTATGTGATGGCATCGCTGGCTCGACGACTTGGGGTACCCTTTCGATCAGGGGGCAGCTTATGCGGATCAAAAGTTGTGGATGCCCAGGCAGCCAGTGAATCTGCCAATACACTTATTCCAACCGCTATGGCTGGCGTCAATTTTGTGCTGCATGCTACCGGCTGGCTGGAAGGTGGCCTTAGTATGGGATATGAAAAATTCATCATTGATGCTGATCAATGCAGCATGATGGAAGTACTACTGAAAGGTGTAGACCTAACTGAAAATGGTCAGGCGCTGGATGCAATCAGGGAAGTCGGCCCCGGCAATCACTTTCTTGGATGCTCCCATACCCAGGCGAACTTTAAAACAGCCTTTTATCGTTCACCACTGGCAGATAATAATAGCTTTGAGCAATGGTCATCAGAAGGCAGTTTAGAACAGTCACAACGCGCCAATATCAGTTGGAAAAAAATACTTGATGAATACCAGGTCCCATTACTGGACCCTGCAATAGATGAAGCGTTGTTAAGTTATATGGAAAAACGTAAAGCATCATTTGCTGATTCCAACATATAAAAACTAACCCGTGGTGCATTTAGCAAATAGCAATTTTTAAAATTGTTAAGCTTATTTCCCTCACGTTGATTTACCCATTGATTCAATGTGAGCGATGTTATTTTGGTGATCACTCTTCGTGCAATTCCTGCAAATGATCTAGCATAATTTCACCGAATCATAATCTGGTCACATAGTTGAAAAAACAATGTTTCAATACGTTTCCCGGACTTTCTAACCTGCTTTGGAAACTCTTCATAATTTAACTGGTTTTTAGGTATCGGTATTTTTTAAATCAATAACAGGTTGTTGAATCAAATCGCCTTGCCATTGCTGGCTCAAACAGCCTTTGTCTGCAAAGAGAACACAGTGCTTTAACTCTCCCTCTGTATATCGTTTAGATTTCGCACGGAAAATTCACGCATATAAAACATATCTAATCATTTGAGTACTAAAATAACGCCGTAGTGAGGCTAAATAGATGCGCTGAGCAGTTGCTTACAATTAATAGCAATAAACATATAATCAGATTATGCATTTGACATCTAAACCTATGCTTTCACTGGCTGTTAAAGGAGTTGAACTAAAACAATAACCTTTCAACACGTATTGATTTAATCACTATCTACTGCGAAGATACATTTTCTATAGTGTCACTAAAATTTGCGATGTACTGACATGATAACTATGCATCCACAGGACAGACCCTTTCGTTTTGCTTTCCTACTAGTGCCGAATTATTCCATGATTGCGGTATCCACAGCCATTGAACCTTTGCGCATGGCTAATCAGGTTTCCAATAAAAAACTTTATGAATGGTCCGTCGTTACCCTGGATGGTAATGCTGTAAACGCTAGTAATGGACTGCTGATCCAGCCAGATGTCTCTCTGGATAATTCACCTTCAATTGATGCTTTATTCGTTTGCTCAGGATTAAAGGTTTCACAGGCTTTTTCAAATCCATTGAAAAAAGCGCTGTGTAAATTAACCAAACAACAAACAATCCTGGGTAGTTTATGCACTGGAGCTTATTTGCTTGCTCGTTGCGGGTTACTGGAGAACTATCGTTGCACCCTGCACTGGGAAAATATAGCCAGCATGCGTGAAGAGTTTCCAAAAATACAGTTAACGGATGAACTTTATGAAATTGATCGAGACCGCTACACCTGTGCAGGTGGAAGTGCTCCACTGGATATGATGTTGTGGCTAATTAGTAGAGACCACTCCAAGAGTTTAGCTACAGAAATTTCCGAACAGTTTATGTGCGACCGTATGCGAGACCATCATGATCGCCAGCGAATACCCCTACACTTACAACTTGGTCCAAACCAGACCAAGCTAACTGAGGCGGTTACACTCATGGAAGCCAATATCGAAGAACCGATTAGTCTTGAAGAACTCTCTCGATACGTAGGCGTGTCACGCCGTCAACTGGAACGATTATTCCGTAAACATTTAAATTGTGTACCTACCCGTTTTTACATGAATATCAGGCTTAAACATGCCCGACTACTGTTACTGCAAACCAGTAAATCAATTATCGATATTGCCCTTGCCTGCGGCTTTGTTTCAGCACCTCATTTTAGCAAATGCTACCGTGATTACTATGGTATTTCTCCTCGTGAAGAACGTAGCAAACCCCAGGGTATACTAAACATGATTAACTATTCACCGAGTAGTCAACATTAACAGTAACCAGCTTCCCTAGACAAATTCAGAGCTAGAATCCAGTAACCATAAGCCCAGGTAATCTGCAAAACTTCGTCGTATGATTATTTCAAACGCCTCTGATGATTTAACAACACTTAATAAAACCGTAGCTTTTGACAGATGAGTCTGGGCGCAATCTCCCTTTTTAAATTGCCTGGGATGAAGGTCGATGGTACAACCCTTTTCAATCAGAGACCGAGCATTGAATCCTGAAATACTTATGATAGTTTGCCCGCTACTGACATCGGTTACTGATGAAAAAATACCCTGCAAAGCTTGCTGAAGCGTATTTTTTAATTCTAATTGCTGATCAGGTGGAGTAACAATCAGCCACTCATCCGGCCCTAACCAATAAACTTTAAAGTCTTCAGACAAAATAAAAGTGTTTGCTTTTAACGATGTCAGTTCTACCCCGATTGCATCGGAAATTGCCTTACAAAAAGCTTTATCATTCAACCGTCCCCGAAGGTTTAAATGACCCTGAAATTTCAGCTCGGTTAGCTTGATTCCCTTTACTTTTTCAAACTGGTTAAAATCAATTTGCACCAGTGGACTTTCACCGTTTTGCAAATCAGACATTTTGTTTTTCTCCATCTGCATCATAGAAAATAGAACTACTTATTTTAGCCGCTATAACTTTTCCATCAGCTAATGGAATGTGTACGGTTTCTCCCATCCTCGATAAACCACCTTTCACCAGAGCCATAGCTATGGAATAGCCAAGGTTCGCACTGTAATAACTGGAAGTAACATGACCAATCATAGGGATGGGTATAGAAGCATTGGGATCTTCTACTATTTGCCCTCCTTCCGGTAAAACGTCTGAACCATTCAGGGTTAGCAACCCCACCAGTTGTTTACGTCCTTCACGTACACAATCTTCCCGATAAAGAGATCGCCTGCCGATAAAATCCTTCACTTTTGAAACGACCCAGTCCATGCCCAGATCAACCGGAGTTACTGAACCATCAGTATCCTGACCTACAATCACATAACCTTTTTCTGCACGAAGTACGTGCATCGATTCAGTACCGTAAGGCGTAATATCATACTGCTCACCGGCAGCCATCAGGGATTCCCACATTTGCAAACCATAGTTAGCCGGCACATTGACCTCATATGCCAGTTCACCAGAAAAGCTGATACGATTAATCCGTGCCTCAATGCCATTGACCAGACCTTCACGCGAAGACATAAAAGGAAAGGCCTGTGCATCAAAATCTATACCTTCACACACGGCACTCACAACTTTTCGGCTATTGGGGCCAACTACCGCAGCCGTGGCCCAGTGATCAGTAACCGAAGTCAAAAACACTTCCAGTTCGGGCCACTCGGTTTGCAACCAGCGTTCCATCCAGCTAAACACCGGAGCAGCTCCGCCGGTTGTGGTATGCATGAAGTATTTATTTTCCTCCAGTCGAATGGTGACACCATCATCCATCACCATGCCATCTTCACCCAGCATAAAGCCATAACGAGCTTTGTTAATATCCAGCTTTTTCCAGGCATTGGTATACAGGCGGTTAAGGAACTCTCCTGAATCTTTACCTTCAATGATAATTTTACCAAGCGTAGACGCATCGATAATGCCAACACTGTTACGTGTAGCCAGGCATTCACGATTGACTGCATCTAACATAGATTCACCAGCCCGGGGGTAATACCAGGGACGCTTCCACTGCCCGACATTTTCAAATTCTGCTCCTTCCTGTTTATGCCAGCCATGCATCGCTGTTTTACGTACCGGTTCGAATAACTCCCCCCCCAGGTTCATACCCGCTATGGAACCAATAGTGACGGGAGTATAATTGGGTCGAAAGGTGGTGGTTCCGGTTTCGGATATATTTTGCTGCAAACTCTGAGCTAAAATGGCCATTCCATTAATATTTCCAATTTTTCCCTGGTCGGTTCCAAAACCCAGGGCGGTATATCGTTTTACATGTTCCACAGAATGGTAGCCTTCACGTGCCGCCAGCATAATATCTGATGCAGCAACATCATTTTGCATATCGACAAACTGCTTTGGGCCTCGCCCGGCTTTAAACATAGAAGGAACCAGCCAAAGAGGTTTGATCCGATTAAAAATTACTTCGTTAACAACAGGAAGTTGAATCGAAGCATCTACTTCAAATCCGCATTGTTGTGCCGCTTCATTACCCGCTAGCATTCCTTCAGAAAGACAATTTTTCAGGTCAAAACAGCCATTGGAAGCCCCTGCTGAACGCTCATGTTGTATCGGTACTCCCGGTAAAAAGCATGCTTTTTCATCATCCCAACAGGCTTTGGCTCCTGACTGTGAACTTAAGTGAATGACCGGACTCCATCCACCAGACATCGCCAGTAAATCACAGGCTATGGTTTGTACAGATCCCGTCACTTTATCACCTCCCGGTTGCAGTGACATCACCTGTACCGCATTGATTCGTTTTGAGCCTTTAACATCAACCACCACTGACTGATCGATAATTTTCACTCCCTCCGAACGCAATTGATCTGCCATAGAACTTCCAGGATTTATCCTGTTATCAATAATCGCGATCACTTTTAAACCTGCTTCAAGTAACGTCATAGCAGTTTCATAAGCACTGTCATTATTAGTGAATATTACGATTTCCTGCCCTACTGCGACTGCATAACGATTAACATACTGCATAACGGCTGAAGAAAGCATCACGCCAGGTCTATCATTATTGGCAAACACCAGAGGCCTTTCCAGTGCACCTGTGGCTAAAACTACCTGTTTAGCCCTTACTTTCCATAAACGTTCCCTGCCTCCAGTTTTCTGACCTGTTGGAAGGTGGTCTGTTAATCGCTCATTAATAGTTACAAAGTTGTAATCGTGATAACCAAAAGCACTGCTTCTGGGCAGTAACTTCACCTCTTGCATGGATGCCAGCTCTTCACAGGTATCACTGACCCAGTCCTGCGCTGGCTGACCATTGATGGTTTCATTACTGTGCAGCATTGATCCACCAAATTCACTTTGTTCATCAACCAGCATTACCCTGGCACTCATTTTTCCTGCTGCTAATGCTGCCATCAATCCAGCAGGTCCGGCTCCGATGATTAAAACGTCGCAATGGGCATAGGTTTTTTCATAACGATCAGGGTCGGGTAATTCGGGCGAAACACCTAATCCCGAGGCTTTACGAATTACATGCTCATAACTCATCCACAGTTTTTTAGGCCACATAAAAGTTTTGTAGTAAAAACCAGATGGCATCAATCGACTAAACAGACTATTGATGGAGAGAAAATCGAACTCCAGGCCTGGCCAGCAATTAACACTGCTCGCCTGCAGCCCTTCATACAGTTCTACCTGTGTAGCTCGTGCATTAGGTACCGTTAATCGGCCTTTTTCCAGTTGAACAATTGCATTCGGCTCTTCTGCACCAGAACCAAGAATGCCTCGAGGGCGATGGTATTTCCAGCTTCGGGCGACCAGATGAACATCATTTGCCAACAGGGCTGACGCTAAGGTATCCCCCTCAAAGCCCTGATAGCTTTTACCATTAAAAATAAAATTCAGAGGCCGGTTGCGATTTATACGCCCCTCTCCTTGCAGTCGGTTATTTTTCATTACCCATCCCCTGCGGAGGCTGCTCACCTACTTTATAAGAGGCACTTATTTTGTAACTGACCGTATCTCTTTGAATGTTGAACCAACGTCGGCAACCCTGAGCATGCTGCCATTGCTCCAGGAAAGCACCGCGTGTATTTTTGCGCATGAACAGGTAATCTGCCCACTCTTCATCAGTCAAATTTTCTGAATTTAACGGTCTGGTTATGTGTGCTTCACCACCATAGGAGAACTCACTTTCATCTCGTATGCCACACCAGGGACAGGGTATCTGTAACATTAAACGATCCTCCTAATGTGCTACACCGGCAGCACCGTGTTCGTCAATAAGACGCCCCGTGCTAAACCTTTGTAATGAAAAAGCCTGATTTAATTCATGTGGTTGATCTTTGGCCAGCGTGTGTGCAAACACATAACCCGAGCCGGGAGTCGCCTTGAAGCCACCAGTACCCCAACCGCAATTGATGTATACGCCCTTGACCGGTGATTCCCCAATGATAGGACAGGCATCCGGTGTGGTATCTACAATCCCTCCCCATTGCCGGTTCATTCGCACTCGACTGAATACAGGAAATAATTCTTTTATTGCTGCCAGAGCATTCTCGATTACCGTATAACTGCCCCGCTGACCATAACCGTTATAACTATCGATACCAGCACCCACCACCAGATCTCCTTTATCTGACTGGCTAATGTAACCGTGCACCGCATTGGACATTACCACCGTATTGAGAACAGGTTTAATGGGCTCAGACACTAAAGCCTGTAACGGGTGGCTGGTCACAGGAAGTCGAAATCCTGCCAAATCAGCCAAAACACTGGAGTTACCCGCAACCACAATACCTACCTTGCCAGCTCCAATATTACCACGGTTAGTTTCAACTCCGGCAATCCGGTCATTTTCACGTATAAATCCGCTGACCTCACATTGCTGAATAATATCCACGCCGAGACTGTCGGCGCCACGAGCAAAACCCCAGGCAACGGCATCATGCCTGGCAGTACCTCCACGTGGCTGAAATGATGCACCCAGGACTGGATAGCGACTATGTCGGGATGTATTAAGAATGGGGATACGTCGTTTCAATTCATCGGCATCCACGATTTCTCCATCGATTCCATTTAACCTGTTGGCATTAACCCGGCGCTGAATATCACGCATATCCTGTAAACTGTGCCCCAGGTTGTAGACTCCTCGTTGGCTAAACATAACATTGAAATTCAAATCCTGGCTCAGGTTTTCCCACAACTTCATTGATTTTTCATACAGGTGGGCAGACTCATCCCAAAGATAATTGGAACGTACAATCGTCGTATTTCTACCCGTATTGCCGCCCCCTATGTAGCCCTTTTCTAACACCGCAACATTAGTAACCCCATGATTTTTTGCCAGGTAATAAGCCGTAGCCAGACCATGCCCGCCACCGCCTATGATAATGACATCATAATGTTTTTTAGGCTCAGGATTTCTCCACACCTTGCCCCACCCTTCATGAAAGTTAAGGGCTTGTTTTGCAAGAGAAAAAATTGAGTATTTACTCATATTCATTGACCAACCTTTTAGCTGTAACGGTACTATATACTAAAGAATTTTGAGCTAAAGCTAGCAATGATAACAACAGCAGTGCGACTCAACTGAGTCAATTAACGACCTCAACCCTTAACCTTATGTGCAGACCAGTAAAATATGAAAAAATTTAAATATAATGGATAAAAGACAATGTAACAAAGCTGATATCATTATTTTAGAAATGGCTTATTGATTGAATAATTAATGGTTTCCCTGAATCAAACACCTCCCTGCTGGCCGAGAAATGGTGGATAAATATCTTATTGTTTCTGGAGTTACAGGTATTAGATGACCATCTTACGTAAAAAATGCTCCGAGTGATGGGTAGAAATTAATTTTGTGGAGCCGGCATAATCATCTACACACCAGGTTAAAATGATTGACGACGATATGCATCTGCAAAAAATTAACAGTCCTGAAAGTAACCGATATAGAAAGCTTTATTTAAAACAGATAGGGCAAAATAATTCAACACCGATTTTTTGACATTACTCTAGAATGAAGAAACTTTCCTGGGAGATAATTAACTCTCTTCAATTGTTCAGAATTTTCATTCGCCTGTAATTGCCCACACAAAAAGTTTGAAGAAACTAAAAAGCAGACATTCCTAGAAATAAACTTCAAATCACATCGTCAATAAATTTGGACACCAGTGAATAATTGCTGTGTGACGATAGCGGTCGTTCCTGACAGGTTGTAGGCATCGGCAAGTTAGTGCCAGGTTCTGCCGTTCACGATTGGTCATGTGACCGGCAAGTTAGCGCCATACCGGTCATTTCAGAGTGATAACCTCTATAGCTGCAGTGTTGATTTAGCAGTCGTTCGAGTTAAACAATGATAAATTAAAAAGTGTATACGATTTAATGTTTGAAGAAGCATGAAATTTATATTATTTTACTTATAAACTGGATTTGATTCAGATAGTTATAAATGCCATCAATTATTGTATATTTAATCTCTCTTTAATTAATTATTTATTTTATGTTTACTAATAGTTAATAGAAATTAATACCTACATGTAAAGAGTAATTGAGTAATCTTAATTTACATACACCACTATTAGATATTTCATAAATTTGTATCTATTTATTAACATTTCAGTGTAAATAAATCTGACATATGCTTTCGAAAATATGTAAATATTTTTTACAGCTTAATACATTATATTTTGTGGTTTTGCAAAGTCGATTGATCGGTAATGACATTTTTTAACCGGTATGAATATTGCCTAACTCTACGATTAACTACCAATTTTAGGGTTAAGGAACAGGATATGTTAAAGAAATTTTTACCGATTTTATTCTTATTAGTTGGAATTCAGGCCAATGCAGCAATCTTGAATATAGATACAAATGGGATATTGATGGGCATTGACGATGTCGATGTAAATGGCACCCTGTACAATGTCGATTTTGTAGAGGGTTCGTGTTACACATTATTTGCGCCATGTATAAATACAAATGATGATCCTTTCACGTTCAATCTGGAAGGAGCAAGGGCTGCATCACGGGCGTTAAAGGATATATTTGAATTGCCAGAAAATAGCTATTACGACCTAAACGTAGAGACTACGTTTGGTTGTGCTGATGCAGAATTTGGATGTTCGATGTGGACTGCGTATGCAATGGGTGCCGACAATATGGGACGAGCTTATTTTACCAATGGTAATGAAGATTGGTTTGGATTGTTTCCCAACAATGTACCATCCATGTTCGGGAACCCAATGAAAGCGGACGACACCAATTTCATGGAAGGTACCGTCTACGCGATATGGGAGGATGCATCTGGCGCATGTGTGGAAAATTGTAATGGTGATGGTGGAGACACGACTGCCGTACCAGAACCTTCAATCCTAGTACTATTTGCAGCAGGACTCTTTGGTATTAGGTTTGCTCGTAGACGTAAAGCTTAATAGTTAACACATATAGCTTCATAAGAGCCATCTCATTTGAGGTGGCTTTTGTGTGTGAATGGCTGCTTATTTGACGAACTTGCCGATGCCTACAACCTGTAGGGGCTGACCGGAACGGGTCGTGAAGAGACTGTTACGACAGGTCTTTAAACCGGCAAGTTAGCGCCAGGTGCTGCCGTTCACGATTGGTCATGTGACCGGCAAGTTATGGCACTAACTTGCCTGTTCTGGGTCACTCACAACAGGCACATCACGACCCGAAGGAGTCATTAAATAACCTACAAATACCAAAATTTACAAAATCATCTAGCGCTATTTTTATCCAAAATACTCACTGAATGACATTCCATTCTTTTCTTGCTTTTTCACTTCATACATTTCCAAATCAGTGAGCTTTATTACTTTGGCTGCATCAAGGTTTGAACTACTATGAATCAATAGAAAACCTATACTGGCAGTTACTTCAACTTGTATATTGATTTGATTCACTGATGCCATAATAGCTAGTGAAATTCTCTGTCCTATTTCTTCAATTTCATCAGTACAAGCATTTTCTGCAAGATAAATAAATTCATCACCACCAATTCGTGAAAAAGTATCATTAGGTCTAATAACATCACTTACATTTTCAGCAATTAACCTTAAAAGCTTATCCCCCATATCATGTCCATAGGTATCGTTTACCGGCTTAAAATTATCTAGGTCAATAAAGCCGACTAAAGGAGTTTCATTGCTACGAGGAAGTTTCAATAAAGCTTGATCGATTCGATCCGTCAGTAATAATCGATTAGGTAAATTAGTTAATGAATCATGAGTCGCCATATTGTAGGTAGTGACTAACTCATCTTTTGATTTTTCTACTGTTCTCACAAGATGGAAATTCCTAATAAATAAGTAGATCAAAGTAAAGATCGATAAAATCGAAATTATGACAATTACAATTATCCAGTTATTATTTAGTTCTGAGCGCGTATTATAAGCATGAACGTCAAAGATAAAATTCTCGATCTCGATTGGAGATTTTATCATGCCTATATTGATCAAATGATTTTGTATCTTCCCCCAACGTTGGTGACTCATCTGACCGACGTCAATAAAATCAGATAAGATAAGCTTTTGCATTGTAATAGCTTCAAATCGCAAGTGATCTAAATCCTTAGTAGTGGCATAACGCTTAGTAATTTCAATTGCCTCTTCCACATTGTTCATTGCGTACTCCCAACCGCGGAGGCTGGCTGTAGTAAAGTTTGCAACGAGTTGGGGATTGCTCTTCACCAATTGTTCTTTGGTAAAGAGAATATCACTGTAAAATTCGATACCATATTCTGAAGGTGTTATTACATTATAAGGAATACCTTGTTTCTCTAGAGTATAAGGTTCATTTGATGCATAACCATTGAATGCATCAGTATTATTATTTAATAAATCCTGAATATCATGCGAGGAGTTTAATCTTTCTATTTTATTGAGTAGACCGTACTTAGTTAACAAAGCAAGAAGCGATAAACTACCGTATTCTGATTCCAACATAATACGTTTGCCAGCAAGGTGATCTATTTCACTGATTTTATTTGATTTTAAGCTAATTAGCCTCAAAGAATCTTTTTGAAATATTGCGGCTAAAGCATTGATAGCATGTCCTTCTGCTCTTTTAGCAATCAACCCACTATTATCAATAGCAAAATTCACATTGCCATTATGTAATTCATCGACAGGGATAAGACCAGGATAACCAGGTTTTATTTCTACATTGATACCTAATTCTTTATAGAACCCCAGATCTTTTGCTACGTAATAACCTGCAAATTGAAACTGGTGATACCAACGCAATTGAAGTTGAACGTTATCAATCCCATACACTGAAAAAGGTAACATTAAAATGATAAATACTCTTAAAAACAAAACCTTAATCCCTGGGTCAATTCTGTATCTTCTGTTCAAGCCTTAACAATAGAATAGGCTATCTCTTTTTAAATAGAGTTGTATCAATAAATTTTTTCTTTGTGCGCTAAATCTAGTTTATTAGTTTTAGTTCTTTCATGTTACTAACATTTTTTAATCATAAAGTACCCAATAGCCGCTTATGGCACTAACTTGCCTGTTCTGGGTCACTCGTAACCGACTCTTCACGACCCAATCCTGTCACTCCCTACAGGCTGTAGGCATCGGCAAGTTCGTCAACAGGTTGTGTGAAAACTCAAAGAAAATCTATTTGGTTAAAAAAATTGCCCACTTGTATTATTGATTTCAAGAGATAAACGTTATCTTATGCCACTTGATGGCTTAAAACAAACTAATATAGCCTTCCATTTACCACTATTATTTTTTGGAAATGGTTTTCACACACCCTGTCAAAAAAGGAGCCGTTCGTGTCAGCATCTGAAGTAGACACTTCATGGCGCACAGTAATCGCGAAACAATCCATCTTCGGAGGGTTTGCCTTTAGCTAAGTGGTCTAAGTTTCTGCTCTACCCACTCCCAAACTGGCTTCTCCAAGGTGTCAGGGTTCTTTACACTTGATTGAGAAGTTGTAAAAAGATTTTACATATATATAGCCGGGGCAAGTGAACGTGGTTTGTAATACCATAAAAATACAATTCTTTCCCTTAATGGCATGGTGATTGCTAGTATGTTTATCTATTATTAGAATTAGTGGAGATGTAAAATTGAGAATGATTAACTATGCTAAAATAATTCTCGTGTTCATGGTCTTTTCACAACAAGCTCATGCAGCACTTATTAGTAATACAGATATTACTGCCAGCACTTCATTAGTTGAAGCCTCGTATTCAGGTAACATTTTCTCTGTAGATGAAATTGCCGATGGTATATTCAAAGATATAGCGTCTCCTTATGGGGGGTTTGTTTCACGTGTCAATTCAGGAACAATCAGGCTTGATCTAAATGGCGGTCCCTATGATTTAACGAGTTTCACTTTGTATAACGATGTAAATCTCGGAAATCAAGGTATCAAAGACTTTCGTTTAGAATTCTTTAGTGATTTAGATTATTTAATTGGAAATTTTACTGGAATCGGCCAAAATGGTTTTAGCGTTAGCGGGCCACAAGATTACGCTATATCTGCTTTAGGTGTTTCACGTGTGGATTTGGTGGTACTTAGCTCACATGATAGTTTCGGAATAGAAATCAGAGAGGTTCAATTTAATGGATCAAGCTCGAACTCTGTTCCTGAGCCATCGGTTATTGCACTATTTGGATTAGGACTTGTAGGTCTAGGTTTTGCTCGAAGACGCCGTAATCGTCAATCTTAATACCGTATAACCCTGCGGCAAACCATTGTTGCCAACGTTTAATTTATATACAGCTCCAAAGAATTAGCCATCTCATTTGAGGTGGCTTTTTCTTATACAATTGCTTACAAACAATTCAGCCTTGAAGGAAAATGAACGCAATGACGCTAATAAAAAAAAGTAACAAAGTAATAACTCTCGCAAGTAGCACCGCACTTTGCATGATCTTGACTGCTTGTGGTGGTGGTGGGGGCGGAGGTGAAGACCCTGCTGGTGGCGGTGGGACTGCAGGAACTGATACCACCGTTCCGGTCATTACACTTAGTGGAAGTACAAATATAAACTTAATCCAAGGTGAGACTTACTCTGAAGGTGGAGCCACGGCTAATGATGATACTGATGGTGATATCAGCGCTAATATTTCAATTAGTGGTGATACTGTCGATACTGCTACGGTTGGAAGTTATGCTATTACCTATAACGTCAGTGATGCGGCAGGTAATGCCGCGACGCAGGTTACGCGTACAGTGACGGTGAGTGGTGTTGCAACAAACGGGGTGATGACATTTGTGGCCTATAAGGTCAATGACTTGGTAAACAAAACCGAGCAAATTTATACTGTAAGAGGCAATGGTGCAGATCACCGCGATTTACATCCCAATATCCCCACTGATGGTGAAATATCAGCCTATAGTTGGGCACCTGTCGCGAACGGCAGAATAGCTTATCTTGGCGATGTCGATATCGATACTGTAGATGAACTCTATTCGGTTGACCCTAATTCAAACTCACGGGTAAAACTTAACGGCAATCTGCCGTCGGGTGGAGATGTAGTTGAATACCAATGGTCACCCGATGGTACGAAAATCGCTTATCGTGCAAATCAGGATGACTTTAGCAAAATTGAGCTTTATGTCGTCGACAGCGATGGACAGAATCGAACA
Source organism: Gammaproteobacteria bacterium (assembly GCA_024225395.1). GTDB lineage: Bacteria > Pseudomonadota > Gammaproteobacteria > JACNJF01. Next base: position 75,437 of record JAAEMR010000044.1, on the reverse strand, counting down.
AAGCTCAATACAGCTTTAATTGGCGGAGGAAATGTTGAAGAGTTTTCCTGGTCTCCTGCAAACAGTCATGTTTTGTATAAAGCCGACACCACTGTAAACGATCAATTTGACTGGCATGTTGCTACAGTTAATGGTTCCTCATCTAATCAGGTTAATGTCAACCTTGCAGCTGGAGAATCAGTCACGGATCCCAGATGGTCACCTTTAGGTAGCTATATTGATTATATTCATGACTTAGCGGGAAATGCCGATGTTGATCTTTATATCTACAAACTATCTGATTTATCAAATTCGAAAATGGACACATTCACATTTGCAAATACACAGGACTATGAATGGTCTGATAGCGAATTACATTTCGCAGTAGCTCAGCAATTTGGTGGTGTTGCAGTACATTCATTTGATGGAAGTGCTGTTGTTAACATACCGGATATAGGGACGTTTGAATATATTCCAGGTAGTGAGAATATTGTTGCTGCTAAAACCGTGGTTATTTCTCAATTTAATCATAATCAGACTGTGGGCGTTTATGCATCCGACGGCAGTGTGATAAATCCTGATATCGCATATGCCATTGGTACATTAGGAAGCGCAGGAAAATTTGATTTTTCACCCGATGCGCAAAAGACTGTTTTTGAATTCAATGGTAACGGATCACCCGATGACCTTTATGTTTATGATATGAGTACCAATTCAGTGATAAACCTGGACATAGCGGTAAGTTCTGCGCCAGAGCTATCAGAAGTCGAGTGGTCGCAAGATTCAACTCGAATGCTGGTTCACATAGGACACTTACTAAATTCTACGCTATCACCTGATGCAAGCGGTTTGGTTGATCTGGGCGCTAGCACCTCTTCAAATACAGGGTTGTTGAATCATGAGCAATGGGGTGGAAACGAAATCTACGTCGTTAGAAATACTGGTGTAAGTCCAACATCGGGTGATATTCTTAAAGTAGATAAAAATGGTCAAAGCCCTGTGATCATTGCCAATAGTGACACAACACATTCTTTTTATTGCAATGATCAGTTCTGCCAAGGGACACCATCATTCGAATTATCCAATGATATAAACTTTATGACTTACAAACGGGTGGGAGATCCTGCATCATCTGCGAGTGATGACTTGCACACAATTAATGTAGATGGCACTGGCGATGTTAAAATTAGTATTGATCTGAGTCCTACTCTTACCCTTAGAATTTCTGAATATTCTATCCAGCCTGTCATTTAAGCCAATATAAAATAGGGCTACCCATCTTGGGAAGCCCTATTTTTGTCTGAAGCCAACATTATAGGTATAGGTCTATGATTTATGATGGAAAATGACTTTAGCTTATTAATTTAATAACAGTATCGTCAGGTTTTGCATCCCTAACCCCATAAAATTAAAACAACGATTGCAATCTGGAACGACCGCTATGTCTCAATTTAATAGGAGTAGAGACTATCATTCCAATTTGACCGGTTATGGCACTTACTTGCCTGACGCTGCTGAAATATTAATGACTGGTATAGGTAGTTAAGTTGTCTCCAGAACTGTGCGCTAGCGCTTTTATTCTATGTACAATTATTGAATGCCAAATGATTTATAGGCACTGCTAATTTGATCAACAACTTCGTCTATTGTACTTGTGTTCAATTTAAACGTAATAGCCGATAATGCTTCATCAAGGATTTTCAGATGCTTAGCTTTATCGGGATAATTTTTACTGTCAGCTGCCTTCATTTGACTGATACAAACACCAGTTGCAAAAAGAAGTAGGTTACCTTCCTTGATTATATAATTCTCATCCAAAGACTCATCTCCGAATTTTACAATTAACGTTTTAAATTGCTCTTCTATCTCAAAAAAATTTAGCAGTCTTACTTTCATACATTCAATTCCATATTGTTAGATAACTACTAAATATTAGATGCTGGGTAACCCCATGATATTGTCAAAAACAAAAATAGGCAATTGACCTGAAGGCACTTTGTACGCATTCACCATTAGTCAGACAAACGATCGGTCCTTGTAATAGAAGTGGATGATACTCTGGAAAAACCTGAGTTAATTGATTGTTGATGCAGTTAATCAGGAAGTGCCAAATCTGGTACTTCCTGTCTTCCCCATACCGGTCGTAGGGGGAGGGGGAGTTTTTGGTTTTGACTAGTTTTGCAAAATCACCTTAGTTTTTGATTAGTCCCTGAAATGGACTTAGCTGCCATTCAGAAAAATATGAAAATTGGTATATATTCCCCGAATTGGGGTAAAAAATGAACGGCAGGCCTATCTTAGAGCTATTCGACTCCGTAATAAGTCCTATCTATAATTTGTAATTTTCTGGACAGTTGGTTTTAGATTTTAATGTTATCTGTTATCCCTTGAATATAGTGTTTTCGCATAAATAGTTCCATATTTTCAGCGGCAACAGGTTTACTATAAAAATAACCTTGAATATTCGTACAGCCATTTTCCAATAAAAATTCTTTCTGCTCTTCGGTTTCAACCCCTTCTGCAATTACTTTTATATTTAAACTTTTTGACAGTGCGATGACCGCTTTGGAAATGCCTGCATCATTTTCATCATCAGGCAGTTCTTTGACAAAAGAACGATCTATTTTAAGTTTATCGATAGGCAGCCTTTTTAAGTATGAAAGTGACGAGTAGCCAGTTCCAAAATCATCAATAGCCAATTCGATTCCCATTTCACTGATTTGATTGAGAATGGAAATAGCATGGTTTGGATTGGTCATAATCTGGCTTTCGGTAACTTCTAGCTCTAACCACTCAGGCTTACACTGTGTTTCTTCTAATATTGAAACCAGCATAGCAATAAAATTATCTTGTTGTAATTGTTTCATAGAGAGGTTGAGTGCTAATACTCCAGGGTTAAACCCTTGTTTATACCATGCCACGATTTGCTTCGTCGCCATCCTCATTACCCATTGATCCAGCTCGACAATAAGCCCGGTTTCTTCTGCCAGAGGAATAAATTTTGAGGGCGAAATCAATCCCATGGTGGAATGTTGCCAACGAATTAAAGCTTCCATACCAATCAGTTTGTTGGATTTAGCATCGATTTGAGGTTGATAATAGACTATAAATTCATTCTGCTGAATTGCCTGGCGCAGATTAGTCTCCATCATGACATGCTCTAAAGCCAGCGCGGTCAATTCAGATGAGTAGTACTGAAAATTATTTCGTCCCTCTTCCTTCGCTTTATACATAGCCGCATCAGCATACTTTAGCAGATTAGTCGCATCGCTATCATCTTTAGGGTATAAACTAATTCCAATGCTACAGGAAACATAGAGGTTCTGTTGATTAACAATAATGGCTTTGGCAAAATATGTTAAAACTTTTTGTGCCAATAAAGAGGCATCTTGTTCATTACTCAAATTCATCATAATAATGGCAAATTCGTCACCGCTTAAGCGCGCGACAGTATCTTCATTTCTAATCAGGCTCTTAAGTCTATCGGCAATAGTCTGAAGCACTCTGTCTCCGGTCTTATGACCTAATGAGTCATTGATCGGTTTAAAGCGATCTAGATCGATAAATAAAAGTGCAAATTTTTCTTGGTGGCGTATAGATTTTATTACCGCCTGAGATAGTCGATCGCTAAAAAGTACCCGGTTGGGAAGATTCGTCAATGCGTCGTAGTGAGCCTGATATTGTAGTTCGTATTTAGCTTGTTTACGCTTCTGAATTTCGGATTTAAGTTTTATAAAATAAAGTAATATTATGGTTAGTAATAATAAAATACCGCTTGCAAGAGCTAGATAAAACCACCATGTTCTCCAGAATGGGCTGCTTACGAAAATGTTAAGGGCTACCTCGTCTTGTGGACTGCTCCATATGCCGTCATTGTTTGAACCTGTGATTCTGAGGATATATTCCCCTGCTTTGAGGTTTGAATATCTGCCATTTTGGTAAACTCCGGATTCGAACCAGTTTTTATCCCAGCCTTCCAGTTTGTAGCGGTAACGATTATGTTCTGACCTTAAATAATTTAGTGCAGTAGCCTTAAATTCGAAAAATGGTTTTTTCCAGGAAAGGTGAACTTCTGATATCCTTTCTAAAGCTGTGTTGGATGCAATAGGCTCGCCGCCCTGGGTAAGTGAAGTAATATAGACAGGTGGTCTGAAAGTATTGTTTTTGATCTTGTCAGGATAAAATGCCGTTACCCCCTTTGGACCGCCGAACCACATTTGACCATCATGGGTTTTATGATTAGATACAAACCAGGGAGCACCGATTTCAATTCCATCCCCTGAACCGTATCCTTTATATTTAAGCGTATTAGGATCAAACTTAATTACTTCTTCGCTGGATGATGCTATCCAAAGGTTGCCTTGTTCATCTTCCAATAGGCCTTCGAGATTATCGGAAGGAAATAAGCCATTTTTAGTAGAGTAGCGTTCAAAGGTATTGGTTTTTCGGTTGAACTTATTTAAACCACCACCCAGGGTGCTGATAAAAAGTTCATTTGCAGAGGTTAGTAAGAGGTTTCCACTGACATTACTACTAATACTTTTGGGGTCGTCAGGGTTGTGTTGGTAAACTGTAAACGTTTCTTTTGCCTTATTAAATTTATTGAGTCCCCCGCCCCAGGTACCCAACCATAAAACATCCTCTTCCTGCGCAAAGCCCCAAATGGAATTATTACTTAAACTGTTTTCCTTTCTATCTTGATATTGGAAATGGACTATTTTTTCGGTTTTAATATTAAACTTAACCAATCCGTCCTTATGGGTGGTTAGCCATAAAATTGAGGGATTATTTGAATCTTGGGCGATGTGGTTGATAAAGGAGGAAGAAATTCCATCATAGGATTTAATATAGGTTTCCGATGACCTATCAAAAATGCTTAGCCTGCCTGTGGTTTCCCCAACCCAAAAGGTTCCATAGCTGTCTTCTAAAAATGCATAGGGATAATAACCTGATATGGGGATGTTCGTGAAATGACCGCTGTTTTTGTCATACTTATTTAATTTATTTTTATCGGTCCCGATCCAGATAATACCTCTGCTGTCTTCGTAGATAGGGAGAACAGAGCTGCCATTAAGACTGTTGGGATTATTTGGCTCCTGTTTAAAAGTTTTAAACTTGTGGGTGTTTTTATCATGTTTATATAAATTCCCTCCGGTAGTGGAAACAAACCATAGTGCATCGTGTCGATCCTGATAAACATATTTAACATCATTTGTCGGTAATCCAGTTGGATTATTTGGAGCATACCTATAAATATTTGATTGCTGGGTATAAGGATTAAAAAGAGTCACACTGCCTTTACCGTAATGGCATAACCAGAGCCGTCCTTGATTATCCTTGTTGATTGATGTGACTTTATTATTTGCAATTCTTCTGTGGCTATTTGGATCATGATAAAAGCGAATAAATGAATCTGTTTTCGAATCATATTGATTTAATCCGTTTTCTGTACCAATCCAGATCTGGCCATCATTGTCTTCCATAATGGCATAGATTTCATTATTACTGATACTGGCCGGATTTTTACCGTCATGAGTATAGCGCTTAAAAGCTGTTTTATTCTCGTTGAATCGATTCAGGCCGCTTTTAGTCCCGACCCATAATGAACCGTTCGAGTCTTCAAATATGGCATTAACAATATTATTCGATAAGCTGCTGGATACCTCCGGATCATGTAAAAAATGCTTAAATTCGTGTAGTTCCGGAGAAAAGCTGTTAAGGCCGTTTTGGGTGGCAATCCAGATGTCTCCATTTTTATCCTCCAGAAGTGATTGAAAATGATTAATCATGCCAACGGACTCATGGCTTAAACTATTTGGATCAGCTGGATTATGTGTGAATCGGATAAAACTATTAGTTTCTTTATTATAGCTATTCAATCCCCCCATGGTACCTATCCATAGCAATCCTTTGGAATCCTCAATAATTGCCGTAATAGTATTGTCGGAAAGTCCTGAATTGGATTGGGTATAGATGGTATTGTCAGTACCATTCCATTTGATCAGCCCCGGTTGCGCACCGATCCAGAAAAAACCGTCTAAATCTTGAACAAAGCCTGCTCCGATGGAGCGGTTGCTGCCAATATCGACTTTTTCAAACTGAATTTTTTGATTAGCATAGGTGGTGGCTAAAGTAATAAATACGAATATTAGTGTCAGGGTTAGAGTATAGAGTGATTTTCTATATTTAGTTGAGTACGCCGTCATAGTATCCAGTATTACTCGAGCCCTGTGCCAATGAAGTCATGAAGATAGCCAATCAAAAATAATGTTATTATGAGAGTTAAGGTAGCAGTATAAGCAGTATAAAAGATCTTTCTGCCAATATGCCAATATCAATCCGCAAATCCAGTCCAAATTTTATCAAAGTATAAGAAGTATAAAAGCCATATTTTCATATTACAGGCCAGAAGACATCATCCAACAACCACTCAATTACACCGATTCTTACCATAATTCCTTTTAATCTGCCCAGCTTTTACATCATTTTGCTTCATATTCCGAAGCAAATATCATCAAACATGTCAGCTGTAACCTGAAAGTGTAGGTAATCTGACATTCTGAAAGTGTTATATTTTCTTCTGCATTTTCTTCATAATTTCATATAAAAACATCTTCTTCTCTGATCTTCTTCCATTTCATTTTGATCCTGTACTTTTACTAAATTTTTTTCAACGATGGCTGTGAATACATGGGGTCAGGTCTTTGATTTATGATTGCAAGTAATTTCAGGATTTAATTCAACGTCCGGTAACGCCACACTGCTGACGAAGACTACAACCTGTAGGGGCTGATCGGAAGGGTCGTGAAGAGCCTGTTTCAATGTTGGCAGGTACGACCGGTTTGTCCATTTCAGCGACTAATCGAAAATTCAGGTGACGTTACAGGAGTTAGCCAAAACTTATTACTCCCCTCCCCCTACGTCCGGTATGGAGAAGTCAGGAAGTACCAGATTTGCACTTCCTGGTTAATTGCATCAACTATCAGTTAACTCAGATATTTCCAGAGCATCATCTACTTCTATACCAAGATATCGGACTGTACTTTCTAGCCTGAATGTTTCATAGGTAGTCAGCATTTTGCTCATGGCAAAGAGAGCAGCCATCTGATTCATTTTTTTTGCATCTGAAATCGCTGTTGAGCTCTTTTGACAGATTCCAGGCGCAACATCCCCTTCCCCATTATTTTTCAGCGTGCCGGGACAGCACTCTTTTCCCTTATCCCGATTGCAATCTGGCCGCCACCGATCTGAATAAATCCGATAAGGGTAATGACTGGATAACAGGAAACGTATTCGACGGGTATTATGTAAAATAACCGTACCAATTTTTAACAACTTTAACCTGAGCGCACCGGCTTGTGGATTTTCCAGCTCAGTCCCTTTCAAAGCCAGGCGACGGATACTTTCCAGCAGGATATAACCCAGACTGGAGAGCAGTAATCGAAACTGGTTCGCATAGCGGCATAGCATAGCAAGCCCATACCCAGCATCGCCACACATTACGGCAACCGGGTTGAATAACTCGTTCAATGGCTTATTGCCTGATTCAAGATGGAGGGTCTGAAAATACGGAATGGCAAAAATTCAGCCGGTAAATTCAGCATCATGTCATGATGATGGCCAGGTTACCTGGCTCTCAAAAAATCTGAACTGATTATCAAACTGATGTGTTGCTGCTTAAAATTTTCGGTAGTGGTCTTAACCTGTAATCATCCCTTATCGGTCAAACCATAATTTTGGCAGCCCACTGACGAATCACTGACGATAATGCCGGCCATGTTGGCTTCGCTTTCACCGTGACGCCTAAAAAAAACTATTTTTTTAGGTTCTGTAACAAAGCTTTATCAGATTAAACGCTTACGTATGTTGACGACAACAATCTCCGCCATTATCACAACGACAAATATGGCTAACAGTGACATAGCCACCTGTTGCCACTCAAACAGATTCATGGAATTATTCAGCACGATACCGATTCCGCCCGCACCAACAAGCCCTAAAACCGCTGATTCTCTAACATTTATATCCCATCGAAACAGCACTATACTGAAAAAAGCCGGTTTCACCTGAGGCCAGTATCCTTTCAGTAATACGGCTCCCCAGGGGGCACCTGTAGCCCGTAACGCTTCTACCGATCCCATGTTAATTTCTTCTATCGCTTCGGATAACAGCTTTCCGATGAACCCTACTGAACGAAACGCAATTGCCAATACACCGGCAATGACTCCGGGACCAAATATAGCAACAAACAATAATGCCCAGATCAACGAATTTATCGAACGTGATGACACCAGGAAAAAACGTGAGATCCAGTGAGACCAGGGTGAGGCAACGATGTTAGACGCATTCATAAATGCCAGAGGTACAGCAAAAATGAGTGTAACCAATGTACCCAGAGTAGCGATGTTAAGAGTTTCGATCATCGCTTCATGAACCGAAATTTGATAAAACTCAAAACTTATTGGCCACATTCTTGCAAACAGATCTGCAATCTGTTCTGGCGCATCATAAAAAAATTCTGGTATGACTTCCACGGTGCGTATGGATAATACCAAGGCTATTAAAAAGCTTAAATAGACCGCATAGCGGGATAATTGCTTTTTTAGAGTAAAGCGTTGCCAGTGGTGATCTATTTTACTGTCTGTTTCACTCACTGAAAATACTCCGGACAACATTGGACAGAAATTCCCAGAATAGAATCAATGCAATTATGGTGATTAAAATAGCCGAGACAAAATCATAATCAAATCGTTGAAAGGCTGAGAAGAGCGTGCCACCCAGACCACCTGCCCCGACAATACCAACCATCGTCGAGTTACGTAAATTTGAATCCAGCTGGTAAGTAGAAAAACCGATAAAACGTGAGAATACCTGGGGTAATACTGAAAACAGGATAACGCTGGTAAAGCTGGCACCGGTTGCACGTATTGCTTCAACCTGTTTCAGTGAGATTTCTTCGATGGCTTCTGCAAATAATTTTGCAATAAAACCGATCGACGCAATAATTAAGGTAAGAATACCAGCCAAAGCTCCAAATCCTACGCTTTTTACAAATAGAATTGCGACAATAATAGGATGAAAGGAGCGACATACGGCAATAAAACCACGTACAGGGACAGTCACCAGGTTCGACATTAAATTACGTGCTGCAAATAAACCAAAAAACAACGAGAAAAATATGCCCACAACACTGGATATCACCGCAATTTCCAGACTCTCAGCCAACCCACTGAACAATAATTCCCAACGGGAGAAATTGGGTGGAAACATTCTATCCAGTAAAGTACCGGCATGATGCAACCCCTCACTAAAGCGCGTCCAGCTTAGCCCCAGGGATTGCACGGTATAAAGCAGATAACCAGCAACTAAAATCCACAGCCCGCTGGTTAACCAGTTTATGCTAAACGGATTTTTATAGTCTTTAACAGGAGTAACGCCTAGTTCAGCCATTCCTCCCCCCCGTATATCTGTTTCAGGATTTCATCTGTAATGCCATCCGCGTCACCATCATAAACAATTACACCTTCTGCCATTCCGATGATTCTTTTGGCAAATTTTCTGGCCAGCGAGACATCGTGCATATTCACCAGCGCCGGTATGTGTTTTTGTCTGGAAAATTTGGCCAGAAGCTCCATAATTTCGGCAGCCGTTTTAGGATCTAAAGAAGATGTTGGTTCATCTGCCAGTAAAATTTTAGGATGCTGCATAACTGCGCGTGCAATGCCAACACGTTGACGCTGCCCTCCTGACAAACTGTCCGCGCGATTTTTAGCATGATCAGATAAGCCGACTGCATCGAGCAATTCAAAGGCAGTATTGATATCATTTTGACTAAAATTTCTACGCCAGGCTTGCCATGAAGACATATATCCCAGGCGTCCGGTGAGTACATTTTCAATAACACTAAGTCGTTCGACTAAATTATATTCCTGAAAGACCATACCGACCTGGCGCCGTAATTGCCGTAATAGAGTGCCTTTGGCCTGGCAAACATCGGATTCGTCAAAAATGATCTGTCCTTCGGTAGAATCAATTAAGCGATTGATGCAACGTATCAAGGTACTTTTACCGGTTCCCGAGGGGCCGATAATGGCAATGATTCCGGGTTCAGAAATTGTTAAATCAATCCCTTTAAGAATTGGTTTACCGGCTACATATTCTTTTTTGAGCCCTTTTATTTCCAGAAAGGGGGGATTAGTCGTCATAAAATTTCCTGCATAAAAGGTTGATCGTGCTACAGATAGTTTGCGTAGCACGATCGAATCACAAATGGTGAAACGGAAAGTTTCACATTAAAACCCAACTTTTATGCCGGCTATTTCATTTTCTTTTTTGCCTCTTCTGCCAGTTTTTTTGCCTTCTTTTTGGCCGCTTTGGCAGCATCTTTCTCAGCCAGTTTTTTCAATCCTTTTTTCGTATAGGCTGTTCCAGTCGCATGTGCAATGTCGCGAATAACTTTCCAGTCTTTCTTATAAGTTATAGGAAAAAACCTGTCTGCACCACCGAAGGTTTCCTGCATTTTAGAGGTGAAGCGAAATGTTGAAAATGCATACTGAATTTTGCTGGCCAAATCCGGATTGAGGTCATGAGCGTAACCAAAAGAAGAGGTAGGAAAACGTGGGCTAGTGAAAATGATACGGAAATCATCCTTTTTGATACGACCAGCGTTAGCCATGCGATGGAAAACATCCGATGCTACAGGTGCCGCATCGTAGTCGCCGGTCATGACACCTAAAATGGACTGATCATGTTTACCTGAATACTTTACCGTGTAATCTTTATCAGGAGTAATTCCTGAATCTGGAAATAAAGCCCGGGGCGCTAGATTACCAGAATTAGATGACGCCGATGTATGGGCCACCAACTTACCTTTTAAATCTGCGATCGTTTTAATTGGACTATCTTTTTTGACCACAATTATCAGGTTATAACCCTGAAAAGATTCTTCGGTACCTTTAACGGCTATTGGCACATAACCCGCAAGATTTACCGCATAACCAGTAGGACCGGTTGAAAAACCGGCAATATGCAAACGACCGGAACGCATGGCTTCAACTTCGGCTGCATTCGAGTGGACGGTAAAGTAGACCACTCTCTTACCTGTGATTTCAGTCAGATATTTCTGAAACTCACTAAATGCATCTTTATAAACAGCAGGGTCTTCCACCGGAGTATATGTAAAAACCAGCGTACTAGGATCTCTCCATTTAGAAGAGTCTTTGGGTGTATCAGCCACCAGATCTTTATTTTCATCGCAGAATTTATCATCCAGTACACCACGATGAGCACAGTTTGCAGCCTGCACTACACTGGCACTTAGCAATAACAAGCTTGTAAATAACAGACTGGTTAGAAATTTGTAAGGTAGAGCTTTTATCATGTTATATCCTCTCAATATTATTTATTATGAAAGCGTCTGCCTGATTAAACTGTTCATCAACGATAAAACTTGCGGCTAAAGTAGACAGACTACCGGCAGATGGTGACAGTTTTTTAATGGCATGGCTAAATTATTTTTATAGCCATTTGACTTATAATGCCGGTAAACCAGTAATTATATAGGCGCTTATAACAACAAATAATATTTGGCCGAGATTAATATTATAAGTAAAAGGTTTTTAACGAATAACTACAGCTGGTTTACTGACTTCAAGGTTAGAATTATGTTGCATGTTTTGATTTTACATAAACCTGTTATAGCATGGGTGAAGTGTATAATTTTCTGTAACCGATAGTTTTACTTCGTTAATGTTCTCATCGACTTGCTTAAGTCATGATGTCTGAACATAAGATGTGCATATCGCAACACAAGGGATATTGGCTGAGACAGCAGCAGTAACTCTATTTTCTGAATCCTCGATTGTTATACATTGTGGACAAGCAATAGTTTACAGCTTAAAAAACTGGTACTTACTACTTCGCTAAAACACTTTCAGTCGACAATTTGTTTGGAATGAGAACTGTTCACTGACAATAAAAAATGACTTATTAAAGATGACGACGTACCTGAACCACTTCCGGCTCCTCGGTACTGTGAACGGTACGAAAACCAATACGATCCAACAACTTCAACATTTTGCTATTGGTTGATAACACTTCACCTTCCATCACTTCTAATCCCCGATTATGTGCCACAGTCATCAATCTTTGCATCAGATGGCGACCAATGCCTTTACGTTGAAATTCATCACTAACTACCAATGCAAATTCACAGGAATGGTGATCAGGATTACTGACATATCGAACCACTGCAATGATACGCGCATCAGCTGTGCCTCCATTGATTTCGGCAATAAAGGCCATTTCTCGATCGTAATCAATTTGGGTAAAACGGGCCAGCATCACTGGTGTGAGTTGTTCGAGGCTTTGCATGAAACGGAAATACTTGCTTTCAGCCGACATATTTTTAATGAATGACTGTTCGTTTGTTGCATCCTCCGGCCTAATGGGACGTATGGTGACATTGGTTCCGTCGGGTAATTGCCAGATGCTTTCCAGCTCTGCAGGATAAGGATGAATTGACATGTGACCATAATGTGACGTTGTGGTAGAAGGCTCTTTCACCACAATTCGGGCATCGACGACCATGACCCCGTTTTCATCTACCAGCAACGGATTGATATCGAGTTCATTAATCTCAGGTAATTCACAGGCAATTTCTGAGATGCGTTGCAATACTTTGATCAATTCCGGCATATTGGCTTCAGGCAAGTTACGAAATTTCTTCAAAAAAGTCGATAACCGTGTTCCTTCAATCAATTGTTTACTTAAATACTCATTGAGTGGTGGCAGAGCCACCTGATTGTCTGCAAAAATTTCAACCGCGGTACCTCCGGTACCAAAACTGATGACCGGGCCAAAAACCGGATCTTGTACAATACCGATCATGACCTCACGTGCATGAGGGTGATCCAGCATCGGCTCAATGGTGACACCCTGAATGCTGGCCTCAGGTGAATGCAATGCCACACTGTTCATCATTTCACGAAATGCAGTTCGTACTGTGCGTGGTTCCCGTATATTCAGACGCACACCTCCAGCATCCGATTTATGCGTAATATCTGAAGAATTAATTTTCATCGCCACCGGTAACCCCAGATTTTCAGCCGCTATCAGGGCGTCAGCCGCAGAATTGACATTGACACTGGGTGATACAGGAATGCGAAACGCTTTTAATACCGCTTTTGATTCGGTATTACTCAATGTATAACGCCGTTCATCAAAGGCATTTTCAATGATCATTCTGGCACCTTCGACATCCGGTTCCCTGAGCCTGGTTAAAGGAGGAGGCGTTTGCAACAACGCTTTCTGGCTGCGTCTATACCCGGCCAGATACCCGAATGCATCCACTCCGGCTTCCGGGCTTCGGAACTGGGGTATGCCTGCTTTCGAAAGCAGGTGTCTTCCCTTTTCAACCAGCTTTTCACCCATCCAGCAGGCGAGTACCGGTTTAGTGGATTTCCTGGCAGCTCTAATCACACCCTGCGCACAGGCTGCCGGGTCTGTCATTCCCTGTGGAGTTAATAACACCAGTAGCCCATCCACATTTTTATCAGCCAACACAATTCTGCTCGCTTCTTCGTAGCGAACTGCATCGGCATCACCCAGAATATCGACCGGATCACTGTGTGACCAGTGTTCTGGTAGTACCTTGCTAAGTTTATCGACACTATCTTTTGATAGCTCGGCTAAAGGCAGCTGCAGATCGGCTATACGATCGGCAGCCATGACACCAGGCCCCCCGCCGTTGGTGACGATGGCCAGGCGTGGGCCTTCAACGCGAGTCCCGGAAGCCAGCGTTTGCGCTGCCGAAAACAATTGTGCAACCGTTATGACACGTACCGCCCCGGCACGACGAATCGCAGCATCGAATACCATGTCGTTACCGACCAGTGCCGCCGTGTGTGATACAGCTGCTCTGGAACCAATTTCATTACGCCCGGATTTTACTACGATCACTGGTTTCAAACGAGCTGCCACACGCAAACCACTGATAAAGGAACGCGCATCCGAAATGCCTTCTACATAAAGTAAAATGCTGTGGGTATCCGGGTCTACCGAGAGATAATCGAGTACATCCCCGAAACCAATATCGGCAGTGGCTCCTAACGAAGCAACCGCTGAAAAACCATACCCTTCACTGTCGGCCCAATCCAGCAAAGCAGTGCAAAAAGCACCTGACTGGGCAACAAGAGCAACATGCCCTTTGCGTGCGGTACTTTTGGCAAACGTGGTGTTTAATCCAACTCTGGGGCGTATGATGCCAAGACAATTTGGCCCGATTAGCGGGATGTTAAATGTTTTTGCGGTATCAACAATCTCGTTTTGTAGCACTTCGCCATGTTTACCAACTTCGGAAAATCCCGCTGACAATACGATAGCGCCGCGCACACCGTGTTGGCTGCATTCGCGCATGACTTTAGGTATATGTTTTGAGGGTATGGCAAAAACAACCAGATCAACGGGGTGATCAATGTCATTTAAAGAAGAATAACATTTCAGTCCCTGCACAGTTTTATGTTTCGGATTAACCGGATAGATCTCGCCTGTGAAACCACCTTCGCGTATATTACGTAATACTTGTTCACCGACAGATGATTCACGTTCAGAGGCTCCGATAACAGCTACTGAACTGGGCTCAAAGATGGGTTTCAGATAATGGTCTTTCATGGCATTTCCAGAGAGAAAAATTATTGGGAGCAGAAAACAAATGGCCAGGTAGAATAAGACTGACCCGCTTCAATAATTTTGTTGCACTACATTGAATATAGAACACTTATACAGTTTTACAGAGAATTTTTATGACAATTGCATTAATTTCTGATGCGTCCTGTAGAAAGCATCAGATGGGGGATCATCACCCTGAAGAACCGGGTAGACTGGATGCCATTAACAACCGTTTAATCGCTTCCGGATTGGACATGGTGCTGATCCATTATGATGCCCCGCAAGCTACCCGAGAGCAATTATTGGCGGTACACGATGAAGCCTATATCGATATGATTTATGAAAAAACACCCACTGAAGGGCTGGTCTGGCTGGATGGCGACACAGCAATGAATCCATACTCTTTAGAAGCCGCTTTACACGCGGCAGGGGCAGCGGTGTTAGGAGTTGACCTGGTGATGGAAGACAAGGCCTCACAGGTTTTCTGTTCGGTTCGTCCTCCCGGCCATCATGCAGAACGCCATCGTGCCATGGGATTCTGTATCTTTAATAATGTCGCAATAGGTGCTTACCATGCAATCAATAAATACGGTCTAAAACGTGTCGCCATAATCGATTTTGATGTTCATCATGGCAATGGCACCGAAGACATCGTAGAGGATGATGAACGCATCCTGTTCTGCTCCAGCTTTCAACATCCCTTTTATCCAGGCAGTCATTTCAGCACAGATAAACCCAATATCATTAACCTTCCATTGCCTCGTTTAACCGATGGAGAAGCCTTTCGTGAAGCGGTATACCATGCCTGGATACCTCGCATTGAAGTTTTCCAGCCTGAGTTGATTATGATTTCTGCCGGCTTCGATGGGCACCGTGAAGATGACATGGCACATTTTAATTTACTCGAAGCCGACTACGAATGGATTACCCGGCAATTGAGCCAACTGGCAACGATGAGTGCAAATAATCGAATAGTATCCTGTCTGGAGGGTGGTTATGACCTGCGGGCTTTAGCACGTAGCGTAGAAGCGCATATCAAGGCATTTCTTTAAAGTCTTTACAGGGAGAATATCGATTCTGGTGTATGAGTGCCAGCAGCACACAATGCAGATTCAATTCTGAAATGTTTCGTATGAAGTACCAGGTTGAGACCTTTGGGTTCTCTTTAAATGTCCAGTGCTGGAAAAGCGATCTCGTTTTACAAGATTTCGAGCATCTAAAGCCTGAATACCAAAACTGGTCATATATGGATAAACAGCAATGGCAGCTACTTCCATGATTAAGCCTGACAGTAATTGTTGACATATTCGGTGTTTAAACTGTAATCAGAAGGCCTTAGCTCTTCCTTTGACAGGTATGGAGAAACCAGGAATTAAGGAAGCCAACTCCAAATGAAGAGTCAAATTTTGGGAATGTAAACTGGCTACAAAACATTTTTTAGGACATGATATGCTTATGCTCTCAAAATAAGAAATTTATCAATGAGAGGAGGATCAAATGTAAGGTGAACATACTATGTGGCATAGTCATTTTGACCACCTAATTTCGGGCTATCTTAACTTAACGGCATTGGTATCATCCCCTTTTATTTCTCTTCCTTATTTTTCATTTATGCCCGAGGTTCGGCAGGTTAATGTATTATGTCCTGGATCAGGCTGTTATCCGTCTACCAGTACAGAGTGTATATATATTTTTGAGACAAGCCGATTTCACAAAGTATATTGTTAGTATTAATGTCAATAAATTTATGGTGTGCAACTGATGGCTAGCAGAAATACTGCAAAAATACTTAAACAGGCAGACAAAAAGTGTACTCAATCCGGTAGCCGACTTACTGCAAAGCGTGCTCATATTCTTGAGCTGTTAATCAACTCAGAAATACCGCTCTCCGCATACAATATAGTTGAGTTATACAACGAACATGCGTCACAGCAGATTCAACCCATGTCAGCCTACCGCATTCTGGAATTTTTACAGGCTGAGCAATTGGTTCATAAACTCAGCCTGGAAAACAAGTTTGTAGCCTGTTCTCATATAACCTGTAAGCATGATCATGAAGTACCTCAGTTTTTGATATGCAGAGGCTGTCATAAAGTTAAGGAAATCGCCGTTCAAAAAACCATCATCGAACAGCTCTCAAGCCAGGTTAGCAGTGCCGGTTATAAGATGATAAACACTCAAATAGAACTGGATTGCCTATGTGATGACTGCATTGGTTAATATTTCCTTCAGGTAAAACTTTAATCAACTTATATGTGACTTATTGGCAAACGAGGCTAGACCTGCCTAATGTTACATTGTAACATTATGCGCTGACTGGCCACTTCCAGAAGCAGCCAATTTTTAGGCATTTACATAAACACGAGTTAATTTTGACAGGATCAACTATGAGATTTTTATTACTGATATCACTTCTTTCAGGCGCATCGGCAACTTTTGCAGATACTCATCAGCGCAAACATGATGCCCATCAACACGGTCATGCTGAACTAAAATTCGCCTGGTCTAATGGAAATCTTGACATTGAACTGGATACTCCAGCAATGAATTTAACCGGTTTTGAACACCAGGCCGTCAATGCAAAAGACAAACAAACTCTGCAACATGTTGTTCAACAACTGAAACAGGCTAATCAACTGTTGAGTCTGGATATTGCTGCTGAATGTAAATTACAACCAGTCAATATAGAAAGTTCACTGATCAATCATCAACCAAACCATTCTGATGAAGAGATGGCCCACAACGATCAGCACGAAGATCACGACGATCACAACGATCAGCACGAGGATCACGACGATCACAACGATCAGCACGAGGATCACGACGATCACAACGATCACAACGATCACAACGATCACAACGATCACAACGATCAGCACGAGAATCACGACGATCAGCATAATGATCACAACGATCAGCACGAGGATCATAACGATCAGCATAATGATCACGACGAACCAACATCAGAACACGCTGACTTTGAGGTATCAATCCAGTACCATTGCAATAAAACGAGTCAGTTAAAGTATATCGACATGTCCGGTCTATTCGAGGCATTTAACGGGATCGAAGAACTTGATGTTGAATGGGTTACTGACTTGAAACAGGGGGCCGTTGAGCTAAATCCTTCAAATACCCGGATAAACCTGAGATAAACCATGTCGCAGTCGGTCGTCACCTTTGATAACCTTCAATTTCGCTGGCCCAGAAGCAGCAGGCCGGTGCTGGATATTGCTCACCTGGATATTAAAGCCGGTGAGCACCTGTTTATTCAGGGACCGAGCGGCAGCGGTAAAACCACCCTGCTCAATCTGCTGACGGGAATCAACCAGCCTGACCAGGGCAATCTAAATATCCTGGGTCAGGATCTTTGCGCCATGAACAGTATCCAGCGCGATCGTTTTCGTGCTGACCACCTGGGCGTAATCTTTCAACAATTCAATCTGCTACCTTTTCTTGGCATCATGGACAATGTCATTCTGCCCTGTCGTTTTTCACGTCATCGCCTGTCTAAAGCTGGAGACCTGGAAACCACGGCAAGACAGTTACTGGATGAGTTACAGATCCCTGGCGAACTTATTTCCCGCGATGTTATGGATTTAAGCGTTGGCCAGCAACAACGTGTCGCTGCAGCACGAGCATTGATCGGCAACCCGGAAATTGTCATCGCCGATGAACCCACATCTGCACTGGATACAGCGAACCGTGATAGTTTTATCGATCTACTGTTTTCCCGGGCCACCGAGCACGGCAGTACTTTGATTTTTGTCAGTCATGATGAGCACCTGTCCACACACTTTAGTCATTGCATTAATCTTGCCGATATCAATTCAATACTCCTGGAAAACACACCATGAGACTGTTACCACTGACTCTCAAAAGTGCCTGGAATCGAAGACTTAGTCTGTCCCTGACCATTTTATCCATCGCTATTAGTGTCATGCTGTTGCTCGGTGTAGACCAGGTGCGCAAGGAAGCCAAACGCAATTTCATCAATACCATTTCGCAGACCGACCTCATTGTCGGTGCCCGCAGTGGCCCACTTAACCTGCTGCTATACAGCGTGTTTCGTATTGGTAATGCAACCAACAACCTGTCGTGGCAATCATTCGAAGAGATATCAACTCACCCAAAGGTAAAGTGGGCGATACCGCTTTCACTGGGGGATTCTCACCGTGGCTTTCGCGTACTCGGCACCAATCAGGATTATTTCAAGCACTACAAATTCGGTGGAAAGCGTCATATTGAGCTGGCCGAAGGTAAGGTCTTTGATCATGTGTACGAGGCCGTACTCGGTGCTACGGTAGCCAACCAGCTGAATTATAAGCTGGGTGATAACATCGTGCTTTCACATGGACTTTCTTCTGCCCGGTTTGCCGATCATGACGACAAACCGTTTCGCGTCATAGGCATACTCAAAAAAACCGGCACCCCCGTTGATCGTACCGTTCATGTACCACTGGAAGGCATCAGTGCGATCCATATTGACTGGCAATCAGGCTCCCGTTCACCATTAAGATTAAATGCCGAACAGACCCTGAACATGAACCTGAAGCCCAAAGAAATCACCGCATTTATGCTGGGCTTGAAAAAACGCATCCAGACCTTTCGTGTACAACGTGAAATCAACAATTACGATCAGGAACCCTTACTGGCCATCCTGCCCGGTGCTACATTGTCCACTCTGTGGGGTTTATTAAGTAACTTCGAAACCATTTTACTGGTCATCTCGGCATTTGTACTGGTTGCCGGTTTAATCGGTATGCTGACGACGATAATATCCAGCCTCAATGAGCGACGTCGAGAAATGGCCATTCTGCGAGCGATAGGAGCACACCCCTATCATATTTTGCTGCTGTTTTTACTGGAGACGCTGATCATAGCGAGCCTGGGAATCCTGATGGGCGTGATACTGCTGTACAGTATGCTGATAGCAGTCAATCCGTTGATTGTCGACTGGATTGGAATTAGTCTGCAAATTACTTTCCTTGACTGGCAACAATTGACACTGCTTGCGGTTATCCTGGTGGTGGCCATTTTGATCAGCCTGATACCCGGCATAATCGCCTATCGACATTCACTGCAAGACGGCCTGATGTTACGACTATAACGAGACTTAATCGATGACCCTATCCCGTATACTAAAAGCACTTTTTACCCTTATGCTGTGGCTGCAGCTCATATCCTGCAATAACAGCCAATCAACAGTTGCAGATTCAAATACTGACAATGCCACACCCCAGTCAAAAGAAAAATCGAATCAGCCTGTGGTAAACACTAGTCCAGACAAGCAACCTGCAACGCCACCGGATAACAGTCAATCTGCTTCCGATACCCTGCTTCCAACTATCAGTTCAGCTTCACAGGAGGAAGATTCTGCCTACCAGAGAATAGACTGGGACTCGTTGCTGCCGGATGATTATCAGCCTGAGGTCGTCATCGGAAAATATATGGAACAGTTAGCAGAACTGGATGATTCTGACCCTAAAGCAATGCAACTATATGGCACTATTCAGGCAGAACTTGAGAATGCCCCGATAAATGAAAAACTGAATCATCAAAAAGTTCAACTCGCCGGTTTTATAACACCACTGGAAAACACCGATGGCCTGGTGACTGAGTTTTTACTGGTTCCCTATTATGGCGCCTGCATACATGTTCCTCCACCACCCATTAATCAAACAGTGTTAATTCAGATGGAAAAAGGTTCCGGTATAAAAACCGACAATATCTATGACCCCATCTGGGCCATTGGTGAAATATTGATAGAAGGTGCAGAAACTGAATTAGCGCAGGCCGGTTATCGCATTATTAAAGCCAATGTTAAACCTTTTGATTATGATGAGGATTAGTTAGCGCTGACATTTTATAAATATAAAAGTAGCTGGTATAGATTGACTGAAAAAAGGTTAAAGTTTCAAGAGAAAAAGATTTAATGACGGATGATATGGCAGCTTGTTCCAAGCTGCTCTAGTATGGATCACATTAATTGCCCCCCTGCCTAACGTCTTTATCGGTTTAAACACATACCCCCGCAGGGTTAAGCTGCTTTTATAACGGTAAACGACACCCTGCGTTGGTGCCATCCCAATTAATACTGCTTATCGCCACCGGTATTCTAATCCATCACAATGAAAAAACCGTTTTCAGCTTTGCTACCTATACCATTAGCGAACTGATTGTAATGGGATTCAACAGACTGGATGGACTGAATGCTAATAACAGTACGTTTGCTGAATATCAGGGTAAGCTGCTGTTAATCAACATCTGGGTCAGTTGGTGCCCCCTGTCGTGCTGAAAAGGGTTCAGTTGAAAAGCAGGCATAAGCTTTTAAAATTATCTCGACAGCAAACTTTTTCTTGAAAATATGCTGGGTTCGAGCAGGATTGCACTGACGCTTCTGGTGAATGAACATGGTCAAGTTTTAACAAAACTACGTGGAGCTTATAAAGGGGATAACCCGGAAATCATCGAGGCGATTGGTAAAATATTTAAGATTGAATTAAATACCGATCACTAAGTAACCGATTTAAATCATTTGGTGCTCATGGCGTACCCTTCTACAAATTTCATAAAAACAGGATTATTGAGCCTGGCTTAACTGGCCAACCCATGGACAGGCGTAGGTACGACTGCATAGGTGGCCACATGAATTAAAGCCTGGAACCATCAAGAGAGAAATTTTCGTTGAACTCGCCTTTATTCCTAGGGAATATAAAAAATATAACCCGCTCCAGATGAATTGGTTCCTGTCCCATTTTGCTGGCTTCCGTTAATACCCACTGTATCACTTGCTTCTCCATTTGCTCCAACAAAGAGGGTGTCAGCACCCAGCGCTATCCCGGAACCAAAGTAGTCTTCCTGTTCTGTATTGGATGCTTTGATATAGGCGGACTGGCTCCAGTTATCATCTACATCTCGATTAAAAATATAGGTCGCGCCAGAGTAATCAGCTGAGTTATCAGTTTGAATACCCCCGATACCTGTGGCACTACTTCTTTCCCTTCTTGCACTAACGGCGATAGTTTCACCTGATACAGCTACTTTGCTACCAAACTGGTCATACTCATTTGTATTAGATGCTTTGATGTAGGCTTGCTGAACCCATACTCCTGTATTACGTTCAAATACATAAACAGCCCCTGCTCCACTGCCTAATGAGTTATCTGATTCATCCTGATTAATGCCCGTCGAACTACTCTCCTCATATGCAGCACCCACGACCAGTATATCTCCGGATATTGCTACACTGCTGCCAAAAATATCCGCTATATCAGTATTTGATGCTTTGATATAGGCTTGCTGGCTCCATACCCCGGTCGTTTTCACAAAAACGTA
Source organism: Gammaproteobacteria bacterium (assembly GCA_024225395.1). Classification (GTDB taxonomy): domain Bacteria; phylum Pseudomonadota; class Gammaproteobacteria; genus JACNJF01. Next base: position 53,453 of record JAAEMR010000044.1, on the reverse strand, counting down.
AACAGCCCCTGATGCAGCCATGTCATTATTGGACTCGTCAGCATTTACCCCGGTTGCATTACTATCTTCATGTCTTGCGCTGACGACAAGCGTATCGTTAGATAAATCTATCGCATAACCAAATGTATCGCCTGCTTCAGCATTAGAGGAATTTAACGTTGTACTGAAGGCCCAGATTGAACCTGTTCTTTCATAGATTTCAACCGCACCATGATTATCACCCAATGAGTAGCTATCTTCATTGTGCAGACTTACGGCCAGGGTATCCCCTGACAAGGTTACATTGTATCCAAAATAATCATCGGCTGCTTTTTTTGTACTGCCTTTAGCCTTAATATAAGCCTGTTGAGTCCATATGCCTTCACCATCTCTTAAGAAAACATAAGCTGCACCGGAATTTTGACTGCTAGCACTACCATAATTTTCACTGGTAGGATTAATACCGGTATAAGCATTATCTTCACCATAAGCCCCTACAACCAGCGTATCTCCTGAAATATCAACACTGTAACCAAAGTAGTCACCGGCATTTGAGTTAGCACTTTTCAGATAAGCCTGTTGACTCCATGCTCCATCACTGTCACGAACAAAGACATAAGCCGCTCCAGAGTTTAATTCCGAATTGTCATGTTCATCTGTCACATGAAACTGTACCGAGCTACCGAAAACCAGACTGTCCTCATAGGGAGCACCAACCACTAATGTATCTCCCGATATAGCAGCACTGAAACCGAAGCTATCACCCAACTCGGTATTGGATGCTTTAAGATAAACCTGCTGTGCAAATTCACTGGCTGATAAACGTGTCACAGTAACAAGGTAAGTCTGTGATGTTGACATGTCTTCGGCCAGCACCGTGATAGAAATTTCATTTTGCCCTTCATCTAAACTTATTGGGTCTGTAGATTTGTTAGAGGTTACAGAGTCACCATTGACCGTAACAGTGGCATCTTTATCCGCAAGAGAGGGAATTAATGATATGGCTGTTGTGGTATACCCAACAGACGCCGTATAAGTCAGTGTTGCTGAATCAAACTCTGCAGAAAGAGTGCCATTGGATAGTAATAGATCATTAAGATTGGCATTATTATGTAATGTCGTATTGCTATCTGAAGGCATTCTAAATGCATAAGCTGCACCGGAGGATGATAATGAATTATCTGTTTCATCACCATTGATACCACTAGCATTACTGTCTTCCTGTCGGCTACCGGCTATTATGGTTTCATCAAATAAGGCAACATTGGCAGCAAATAAGTCTAAGACATCAGGGTTGGCCGGTTGGTAAGTGGCAAAATGAGACCAGCTTGCATCATTACGCAGGTAGACATTGGCTCCTACAACAATGGCATTTCTTGAAACTGAAACACTGTCACCAAAATTATAAGCCAGTCCAGGTGCTGATTCTTTCAGATAAGCCTGTTGTGTCCAGATGCCCGCACTATCACGGGTAAATACATAAGCTGCACCGGCACCACTGGCAGAATTATCATCCAACCCAGTATCTATTTCTGTAGAGTTACTGTCTTCACCTGGTGCACCAACGACCAGAGTGTCATTATCAATACTCACCGACTTACCAAATTCATCTGATGTCTCTGCATTAGATGCATGAATAATAGCCTGTTCTGTCCAGGTGAAACCACTACGTGTAAAGATATAAGCAGCCCCATTACCAGAACTTGGTCCATTTTCCTGATTTGCACCAACCGCCAGGGTATGCCCGTCAAGCGATACAGAAATTCCAAACCAGTATTTTATTGATGAATCTGACGATTTGATATAAGCCTGTTGTGACCAGGTATCCGCCTCTCGGCTAAAGATATAAACAGCTCCTGACTGGACTGATCCGTTATCTGTCTGACTTCCATTAATACCTTGAGCACTACTATCTTCAAGAGCACCTACGGCTATCGTATCACCTGATACGGCTACACTGATTCCAAACTCATCATAGGCATCACTATTAGATGCTTTCAGGAAAGCCTGCTGTGACCAACTGGTACCAGTGCGAGTGAAAACATAAGCTGCACCAGAGTTTGTTGAGCTATTATTACCAGGTCCAGCAGAGTTTGAATCCTCTTCTATTGCTCCCACAACCAATGTATCTCCATCCAGGTCAAGACTGCTACCAAAACGGTCACCAGCACCTTTTAAATCTGGTTTTATATAAGCTTGCTGAGACCAGTTATCGTTGATATTTCGGGTAAAAATATATACCGCACCCGATTCTGCATAACTATTGTTCGTTGTGCTCCATGATGAATTGCTGTCTTCACCCGAGACAGCAATGGCCAGCGTATTACCCGACATAGCTAGTCCTTTTGCAGTATGGCCACCGTTTGAGCCAGTGCTAAAATCACCCACGCCAAAAAAATCATTGGCATCCGGACTGGCTGACTTAATATAAGCTTCCTGCACAAATTGAGTTGCAGTAGCGCGAGTTATGGTGACTCGATAGGTTTTGGTTGTGACTCCATCTTCAGCCAGTAAATCCACATCAATGATATTGTCTCCTTCATCTAGATCGATACTATTGCTGGCATTGCCCGAAGCCGTTATGTTGCCATTGACTGTTATATCAGCATTTTCATTGGCGGCTGTCGGGGTCAGCGTAATAGATGTGGTGCCAAAGCCAACCGCAGCCGTATAGTTTAATGTAGCCGAATCAAAACCTGGTGAGAGCAAACCACTAGATAGACTTAGATTCCCTAAATCAGCATTGTCGCTTATAGGTACCGGGCGAATTACGCTAACGGTATAGATTCTCATTAACTGTCCACTTTCAGCAGTTACTATGACTGTAATATCATCCTCAGAACCAGCTCTCAGAGCGATAGCCTGTGACTCTGTCCCTGAAGTCACAGCAATACCATTCACTGTAATAGTGGCATTGGCATCTTCTGCTGTTGGTGTTAATTTTATAGTTGCGTCACTGGCATTGACCCTGACATGATAAAGCTGCGTATAGGTAGAAAACACAGGGTCTAATGAACCCGCAGATACCAAAAGGCTCTGTAAATTCGGATTGTCACCCGGTTCAGTTTCAACGTTGATGGCATATTCTGTTTGACCCAGTGTGGCATTTTGCGGGTTACTTAGAATCAGGTGAAAATTCTCAGTACCGATGTTGTCCTTAGGCAATATATTAATAATGATACTGGCTGATATCTCGCCGGCAGGTATCGATAAGGTACCACTCATGGCTTCATAATCCACACCCGATACGGCACTATCCCCGGATAGCGAGGTGAGATCAAAATCGACTGTGACATCCTGCTCATTTGCCTGGTTGAGCTGAACGGTAACGACTATGTAATCACCTTCGCCACGAATAATTGTGACATTGTAATTACCGGGACCACTGACACTGAGTACGGGAGTTTCTAACTGACATGAATTAAGCTCATCCAGTGGACAGGGATCAACTGCATCTAAAACCAGATCACCATCTGAATCAGAAAGCCAGGGGTATAGTGACTGAGAAAAAACAGTAGTCAAAATTTCTGTATTATTTTTGATTGTATCAGCATCTGAGTCAGAAAAAATCAAACCCAATGTCGAATCTGTATCAAGCTCAGCTATACCATCGGCAAATAATGCCAGTCGACTAATATGTGCCAGCAGCTTCATGTCTGCGGAATCATCTGACAGAATTTCTAACAGGTAATGCAAGCTATCCTGCTGCCAGGGCATGTTTTGAATGCCTGATTGCACCACAGCTCGACTGTTACCAAAAGGAACATTCGATGTGCCCAGTGTGAGCAAATCAGCGTACACATCATCCAGCGTGCGGCCATTTTCACGAATGGCGAGGCTCTGTTTTAATTGATCAAATATTTGCTGACTGATGCCGTGTCGGGAATTAAAAACCGGTAAATCCAGACCACCTGCAAGCTCATATTCATTGGCTAGTACATTCAGTAATAACGATGTATTGGTCGTGTTTGTCAGGTTCATTTGCAGGCTTTTACTGACCACCAGATTATTACCTAAATAAGCGATATACGCCGTTTTCCATTCGTCAACAGTTGTCCAGCTATTTCCAGCATCATAATTAACTGGAGTCAGGTCAGCTTGTGTCTCCAACCAGTGCAAAAAGTGCCAGTTGCGAGTTTGCTCACTCTCGTCGGGTTGCCCGACATTGATGGTTTGCTCATTAATACCCAATATATCAAGAACTTGTGAATGACTGGCCGGCAGACGTAAGTGACTAAATGTGTCGTTAGTGATTAACGTAGCGAACAATTGCAGTGTTCGTCTAGGTGGTATGGAAGCTTTATTGCTGCCAGCCATATCCATATCATCTATAGTTAATAGTTCATCCGAGTCAAAAATAATTTCACTACCGGGGATGTAGCTGGAAAAATGTCGCCATTGTGTATCGGCTTGAATTTCTGTGGCGGTTACATCGATTAAATATTCTACTTCGTATAATCTATCTGCTGCAGGAATATCCTGAAATAGTCTCAGTGTATTGCGAAATTGTTCGGTATCGGCAGCTGGTGCAGAAGATCCAACCAGTGTCTGAACCAGATCATTCTTTTCGGTACCACGCAAGTCTTCATCAAAATCACTCCAGCCGTCATTATCGCTATCCAGTGGCAAACCATCAGTACCTAGATTTGCCGAACGTAACCATTCATCAAAATCACTCCAGCCATTATTATCGCTGTCGGTTTTCCAGTCTCCGGTTAAGGGGTCAAGGCCAATATCCAGTTCGACCAGATCGGGTAAACCATCACTATCTGTATCACGTCTTTTTCCTTTCGGGTCTGTAGAGGTTAAATCATAAGTAACGGTTTTAGATGCAATTTCATTCTGTGCAGTATTTAACAGCTTCACTGTTATACTGTAATGATCGTCCAGAACTAAATAAAAGCGTGTGTACAATCTGCCATCATGCAACTCAGAAGCAGGCACCAGAGTTGATGATCCAGTTGAGTTCCCGGAACTATCCCCGTTTATTGTCCAGTTTAATGTTACTGGACCTTCATTGGTTAAATTCACATTAACGGCCATTTCAACCATAATAGTTTCATTATAACTACCGGATTCCGGGGTAACCGTTAGTGCTAACATACCGTTATTACCTGCCGTGTCCAGATCAGCTTCTCCTAATCCAGCCAGTGATATCGGGGCTAGATCAGATGACAGGGTATCTGAACTGTTAGTCATGTTATTGATTAGAGCAACTTCATTAGAACCCAGGGTATAGACAGTATCGTCAAATGATTCAAGCCAAAAATTTACTCCGTTTCGATGACGGTATGCGCTCATTTGTCCGGTATTCTTATCCACGATCCATAAATTCGTATTAGAGTGTTCAACAAATAAAGGACTGGCAGCTTCTGCCGAGATAACTCCTACCAGAAAATATAGCTGGCATGCCATGACCAAACCTGCAATCAATTTATTCCTCATTGCATTGCTCCCAGCTCAGCGGCTTTTACCCAGGTTTCGTCTAATCCGGCAGATATTTTAATAGCATCAATTGCATGTTCTTCTGTAAAGCTGACAATTTGATAGCGGTATTCATATCCGGCAATATGCGGGTATCGGTCAACAAAAGATAATACCCAGGGAGAGGCCGGATTATAGGATGTTCGGAAAAACTTGAAATAAGGGTCATTAAAAGTCCAGACTCTGGTTACATTGTCTTTTTCCAGATAAAATTCCCAGAATATCGTATTAATCAACGGGCTTACCTGAACCCACTTTCCGACGTTACCATCCATTGTACGAGCCTGCCTGTAAACCATAAATGGAAGGTCTACTAATTTATTTAGTTGCAATTTTTCAACAGAAAAAAGCGATGGACAAGTGACATTTCGACCGAATAATAATAAACCCGAATCAGTAGAATCCGACTCATCAAAATTAATGCTTCGATCATGAATGTTACAATCGAGTACACCTCCATCATTGTTCAAAGCAATAAGGGCGGGGGAAGCAAAGGGTATAATAATAGGCATTTTTTCATAAGCCATGCCCAACGAACTATCAATAAAATCTTTACTGGCTTTCACAACAAAACCCTGTTCCACCGATACATTTTCAACCAATGGCCAGGGCATATAATCTTTAGATTGATCGGTACGTGTTCTTCGGGTACTACATAAGCGGTTACTCCATTCAGAACTTAATGGTTCTGCGGCATCTTGAGCAACAGGTGCCAGGGCTTTCATGCGTATACACCACTGGTCTCTGGCGCCGATTAATTCATGAATGCCGGTAGTTTCAGCAAAAACATTGCCAGGAATAAAACCTGCATTTGGAATCGACAGTAACTGAAAGTCTGAATCAGTCTGTTGGTTTTCACTAACATCGCTACTAATTTCTACCAACGTGATGGCTGTAGGCTCCAGAGGCAGGCGCCAGCTAAAGTCTGAACTATCTGTTCCAGCGTTAAATGAAATAACCTGTGGAGGGCTGGGAGGACTGCTACTGGCAGTCGTTGTACAAACAACCTCGGTTAAAGGTGACTGGTTTCCACTACTATCCTGTGAATGTGCAAAGAGGCATTCTCCGGGTTCAGCTTCATAAACAAGGTTTGAAATTTGATCAGTTCCGCATGATGATCCTACCCGCGTATACTGACCGGCAATTTTACTCCATAGAGTGACGCAATCGCCCTCTTCTTCTGCATTAACCGTAATTTGCACAGGACCATCGACAATATCACCTGTTCTCACCGGTTGCTCGCAACTGGTTTTTTCCAGTTTCCAACTGCCTGTTTTACAGAGATCCATAGATTCCGGTATAGCAACCTGGCAATATGCCTGTTGCAGAGAACCAGGTTCAGCACCGGGATATATAAGCTCACGGCCAGCAATATCTTTACCCCAAAAAGCTTGAATGGGGCTGTCTTTGTCTTTACAGAGAGTAGATTCTGAGTCTGAAAAATGAATGGTGTTAAAAGGTGAAGTCTGTGAGTTTGAGTCACTGGAAAATAATAGCGAGAGACTGCCTAGCTGCTCAACCTCATCAGTAAATGCCCAGTTATCTCCACCAGTGGTCGTCAATTTACAGCAATTTCCATTCCTGAATGCAGTAAATGTTGGTTTTTGAGGTAAAACCCTGTCCCAGAAAACACCTCTTATGGGTGCAGACAGTGGACTGATATTCCCATCAGCAGTTTTACTGGCGATACGATACCAGAAGGTGTTACCAACATTCTCATCTTCTGTTAAAAACGTATCGTTGAAACGAATTTTTTTACGTCCATTGGCAAGATCTATCGCTGAATAATTATCCTGCTTAATTAAATATTTTGTGGTTGAATCGGTAGGTATCGATCCATCATCACAGGCATTACTACCTGCTATTTTTTCATCAACATCAGTAAATCCATCTCCATCCGCATCACTAAACCCCGCTGACTGTTGTGCTGTCTGAAAACGATAAACCAGATAGGTTTCAATATCGATTCGGCTATGTATGACTGAATTACAGGCTTCCAAGGAAGCTGCATATTCAATTTTCCCGTCAACTGCAGCTGATTCGGCGTTACAAATCACCCGGCTTTGATCATAGTAAGCGGTATAGTTTGTTAAAGTACTGCTATCCCATTCCAGACTGGCCCGGTCAATACTTCCTGTTGCTTGTTTAAACTCAATATTCCAGGGTGTTGCGGGTTTTAAGCGGTCGGGAACCTGAACTATGGTGCCTGTTGTTTTTCCAATATGCCCTGCAAAGTCTATTGGAGCAATGTAATAAAAACGTTTATCACCGGGTTTTAAACCTGCCGCTTTTAATTGGCTGGGCGATTCAAAATAGGCTGGTTGTCTTTGTCCCTGAGTATCATTTCCTTCGGCTATGATTAAAAATTCATTTACCGGTTCCAGATCAGTAAATTTGATATTACCGCGCTGATCATGCCCCAAAGTAGCTGCTTTAGCAGCGAGATTAACAACAGGAACTTCAGTGATATCAGCCCCGATGTTTGAAGTTGATCGATATATTTGATAACCGCCATTTTGCAAAGCACTGGCGGTATGATCAGTTACCGTATTACCGGGCGCCGCCCAATCCAGTATGACAGTATAATGATCTTCCATAGCATTTGTGATACTGCAGTTCGTTTTTTCTACCTGATGAAAGTTACTGACCGGTAATACTTGCTTGTCAGTTAAAGACGTCGTATCTACATCCACTTTTCCTACCAGAGCAGAGTTTCCCTGTGCATTAAAAACATAGAGTTTATAGGTTACTAAGCCAGAAGCCTCGGTGTCCAGATATCCACGATAACGCGCTCTGGCAATGTTAAAATTTTGCCGAGAGGCCAGAAAAGTCCAGGCTATATCGTCACTATTGGTTAATCTGTCATGTAGTTCTGTGGCAAAACCACTGGCATTGAACGGTTGGTTTTGAGCTAAAGACAGCTTTTGTAATGAATTAACGGTTTGTAACAGACGTTGTTGTTCTGCTTCACCCGCATACATTTGGTGAATTTCAGCTGGTAGCATGATGTCATCGATATTTTTTTTCAGGAGAGGAGTAGGAATATCATCACGCCTTAATTCAAAACGGGTTATATCATCAGGCAATAATCCTTCCACCAGATCCCAGCGTAAATAGACCGCTTGAGCTGATTTACCCATTTGCGAACTTGCTCCTAAAGGTGCAGATTTGGCCGTAAAATAAAACTGCCCTTCATTCGCCATTAACTGCCTGGAAAATAAAAGCTGAATAAGAATTAGAGTAAGTAGTAGAACTGCTTTTTTCATGTTGTAAACTATTTGAGTTTTCATTTTTTATCCTCCCTGATTAATGTATTGCGGTGGGTGAATCTGGACTAACATCCCAGGCTTCATCTTCATATTTCACCCCTATACGAATATCAGCAGTACCGCACCAGTCATCGCCGCGGGAGCGACCGATATTGGTCCATGTTCCTGCATCACAATCAGGACCTGCTCCAGCCACAGCAAATGCTTCACCGGCAAAGAATATATCTCCACGGGTATTGATAGATGCTGCGGTTTTCACCTGTCCTCGTAATGACCCGACACAGGCAAGTTCACCCATCAAACCACCACCTAATAACCCGCCAAAACCACCCGCAGGTTCTACAGTAATCCAGCTACCGACATCAACTGAGGCACTGGCATTTAAGGCGCAGCTATAATTGACCAACGGAATAACGGTATTTCCGCGAGCATATAGACCTGAAAAAGGACTTTGAATGCTAATAAAGTCGGCAACCTGAGAGTCAATCCGGGTAATTACTTCTGACTTACAGGTTCTACCAACAAAGGCGTATAACCCCAGTTCTGTGGTATCAAACATGCCTGTTCCTCCTGCACCTAAATACACTTCATCTAAACCAAGACCTACTTCAAAAGCAAAGTCATTTAATACAAAAGGGTCATAATCCAGTGGGCCTTTTAATGTTATTCCTCCATTTAAACCAATCGGTAAATAGGTAGAAATGCCATCAGCAGCTGTATTAAAGGTAAATTCCAGACCAATACTGGCTTCTTGACTTGAGTCTCCAATACTGATGGGTCCTGAGGCTGATATTTTTGCATGCAGGGCATCAATGCCAGTTCGATCACAATTCTCAGTTCCATCGTTAGCGGTATGGCTATAAGCATCAAAGGCGCCTTCAAACGTATTACCTTTAACATCTTCACCCTGACCCGGAGTTGAAAAAATTGCCTGAATATGAATATTGGTCAAAGTGTTATATTCAATAATGGCTGAACCATTTAGCTCGGCTGCTTCCATCGGTAACGGTAACTGTGCTGTCGCTTCAGCGATCAAATCATTAACGGGTGATGCTACCCTGGCTAACTGGGCTTTTATGGCAAGATTGATCTGGTCACTAATCAGCAACTGGGTTGACATAATGTCATCGATGTAGGATTGTAAAAAGCGGTTTATACCTTCACGCAATTCAGAAATTCCCACACTGCTCATGATGCCCTGAATAATTAACGCACGATATTCATCCGCACTGAAATAAGCCCCGCTAAAATTAATTTGTGGAATCAATTCACGGACTCTTTGAGGTAACGCTTCAAGACGAGTATCAAGATCGACAACTAAACCTGTATGGAAGTCTACAGTCCCTCCCGTTCCATCAGAGTAGAGCCGGAAGTCATAAGCATCTGTATCGAATACACTTATTCCATGATTAATTTGTTCATGAATAAGACTTAAATGAAAGCCCCCGGTAGGATGAACCAATTGCTGTTCAACATCAGTCAGAATAGTTTCTAAAGTGGAAAGATAGATTTGAATGGTACTAAGCTGTATTTTTGCAGCATTAATCTCCTGTTCAATTATTGGTGGAATTGCATTCAGATTTTCAGTTACTTCTTCTACCTGTCCTCGCAAACTCTCGAAGTGTTCCAGAGCATGTTGAATGTATACATCCGAGTCATTACTACTACACAAAGCCTCAAACAAACCATCCAGACCGGCTTCAAAATCACTTTTTAAAATTTCAGCTTCCTGCTCTATAGTTTGCAGTGTTTGTTGTAGCTGTTGATTAAGTTCAGCCTCCCCCGTATAGAGTAAACTGACAATACCGATTAACTGGGTTATCTTAGCTAACTCTTCTATCGCTCTTTCTACATTTTTAACCTGATCTAATCCTGGTTTCAGGAACCGTACATCATCAATAACAGGAGTATCTGCTCTACAGGCTAACTCTGTTACAGCAAAAGCCTGTTGTAAAATCCCTGTACTGTTATTGGTTATTGCATCGATTGCTGTGTTTAAACGGGTTATCTGATTATTGATTCGACCATCAACGCTGTCTACCAGTGAAAGCGCCTGATCAGCTACCCGATTTATATCATTTAATACGCGATCATTTTCTTGCTGTATATCACCAAGAATCAGCTTAATGCGTAAAATATATTGCAAAACAGGTATCGTGACATTGGTATCAGTTACTGCTACCGAGGCATTGACGGTTAATTCTTCATCCAATGCCTGAAGTTGTTCTCTCAAATTTAGTGATTTTTCAAAAACGCCGGTATGAAAGGATTCGCTGATACCTGCATCAAATACGGCATGGAGTTGCAGTGGAATAGATTGTAGTGCCACTAAGGGTTCGGCTACTTCTTCCCATAAATTTACATCAATACCTTCAATAGTCCGTTCTGCACTGTGTTTTAGTATTTCATCTAACACTTCTTCTGTGGCCGCTAATATTCCATTACTGCCCAAATCCAGAATATCGGATAAAAGTGGTTGTAACGGAATGGTTACAGTAAATTGTTGTTCAAGATCCAGATTTATACTTAATCCTGCCAATAAGTTATCGATATTTTTAAGGCTGGCGAGATCCGTTAAGTTAAGTTTGATGGGTAGACTGCCTACTTCGGGTATTTTTGCTGATACGCCAAAGCTTAATTGTGTGTTATCAGCGTTAATATAATCAATACCAGCACCTGCTTGCATAATCACTAAATCCGTTTTTTTGTAACGACCGTAAAAACTGGCCTGTTCTGCGGCTGAGTCACCACTGGTATAGTAAACAGGAAGCGAAAAGTCGAATAACCCTTTCCAGTCGTAATAGGCATCGGGGCTATATTGTTTATACCCCCCGTCGGATACCAGGTTTGCAGCCAGTTCCGTATTACCTTGCTCTGGTCTTTGCGCTTTGATTTCTTCAAGCTCTCCCGCTGCCACCACTACAGAATTTTCAGCTGCTGCTGAATCTTGATTGGCTAAACGAATGTCTGTTTGCATAGCACTCCAAAACTGTCCAGCAACCAGTCGTGTTGATTTTAATTCCAGCACACCATAATCAGCGGGGTTCGTTAATACGGATAATTGTCCAGAACCGGGAGAGATTGCAAAACCATTGTGGGTTGGTTTTCTATCAAGCATCATATTTTGTAGGGGAGCCAGAGAACTGTCTAGAATATTCCCTGCTGGAGACCATTTAGCATCAACGATGCCCACGGGTTTTATCGCTCCTGTTTCGTTATTAAGAGCCAGCATTTCTACCGTTTGATCTAAAATTAACTGCTGATCTGAAGCAACGCAAGCAGCAGCACTGGAAAACCTCATATTGAAAATATCGGTGTTAGCATTCCAGGCGTTTAAGTTTTGCTGACAGCTGTCATCAGCACAATAAGTCACTGAACCTTTATCAAACTTTCCATCACAGCCAAGAATCAATGAGGTAAACTCGGTATCAAAATCGGCATGACCCGGTAAATGGATAGTGCCATCGACCCAGCTTAGTTTATCATCCAGCGTATTATCCGTTAAACGAAAGGCAAAGCGCCTGAAATTTAACTGATAATCAAAAATAGTCATGGCATCGCCTAAATCCGGATTTATATCCAGATTAAAAACGCCCGTGATGCCACTATTTCTGATGACATATTTAACCCCTTTATTTACAGGTTTGGTAAATACATCATCAATACCATTATTAATGAGGAGATCATAATCATTAAGCAAACGTCCATCACCGGCAACTGGCTCTCCATTATCACTATAATAAAACTGCGGTCCAAGGGTGATGCCTGTAGGCCATTCGTTTCCTTCTATAGCTGCAGGGCTTGTTAATGCATGAATGATTAAGTCATCAGCACTTTGTTCAACATGACCTAACAGCAAGGTATCAATGCCGACATTTTCAGGGAGATCAAATATATACCCGGGCAGAGAAATCATCGCACTGGAATTTACCGATAAATCGCCGGGTCTCTGGAAAACAGGCTGATTGTCAATAACCCCCCATTTGGGTACTGCGGAACCCGAAATATTTAAATCACCCAAGGCAATCCCGGATTCATTGACGAAAAGATCACCCGAAAGTGAATATCGAACCTGTGCCAATAGAGCACAACCTTCACAGCGTGTAGTTTGTAGTAAGCTAAATGTGACTGGAACAGTATTTAATCCAGCTATTTTACTATTTTGAATATCAAAACCAAAATCCTGCCATGTTAAAATTGCATCCGGAAAGGCATGAAAACCACCTCCCGCAGACGTATCAATATGCGTAGTAATGCCTGAATCACTTAAATGAAAAATACCTGACCCCGATTTTTGATAAATAATATCATTACTTTTCAGGTATTTAGCTGCTTCAGCAACTAGAGGCACTGCACTTGAATGAAAGTTCCTCTCATCATGCATTGCATATTCTCCAAAATGCAGGTATTTTCGGGCTGAATAATCTACCTGAATACCCTGATTATCCAGATAACCCGAATCAATTTTGAAAGCAAATGGTAACCCCTCTGCATGCAGATAAAGTGAAAGTTCTTCAACCTCTCCAGTGAGTCCCTGCCCATGAAAGCAATCCAGGTCCGTACAGAGTTGTTGTAGCGCAGCACCATTATCATCAGCAGAAGGCATGATAAAATAATCAGCACCCAGCGTTTGTAGGCGACTAAAATTGGGGTTTTCATCATGATAAACAATATGGCTGGAGTGAAAAGCAGGAAGCTGTATTTGTGTACCGGCTAACTCAAGCTGTTGACCGTCTTGCAGATGCCCAACTATTTGATTGTTTGAGCCGGTTGATACCCGTACACACAATTCAGCGGGTTGATCATGCCGACCATCCAGGCTGAACTCGGCATTCAGCAGGTAATGGTCTCCACTACAGTCAGCATTTTGTGAAAGGGATTGTAGTTGATAACCCAATGAATGCTCACCAGCAATGATGGTGTCAGGTAGCAGCACTGGTTGCTCTAAATCACTAACCACCACCGGCTGACTGGTTTCGACGAGGCTTGCCGCTAAACGGACAGTATGGTTCTTTTGCCTGGCATCATCGAGCAGTTGTAAAAAAGCCGGGGTGATATGTGCAAATACGGTTTCAACCTTGGCTGTTTCATCTGGTAGATGAAGTTTGTTACCTGGAAACCAGTAATGGCCAAGATCTTCTTCGCTTATGATACTGCCGAGATTTTTATCAAAGCTTTGCAGTGATAGCTTAACTAGCCAATTTTTATTTTGAGCATCGCAACTGGTATCCTTAGAATTACAATTATTTTGCAGAGTAAGATCGGCAGCCAGAGCCGCTGTGTCTCTATCAGGTATTGCGGATAATGAGCCATCAGCACAACCCTGACCTTCAATGGTTAAACCATCACCCAGCCCTGACAGGCACAGTGATGAGACTTCTACATCGGTGCTTGCCCCGTTGACGACTGTTCCAAAACCATCGGTGATCGTCACCAGCCTTCTACCCACTGCAATATCGTAGCTATTGTCAATTGCGGTCAGATCAAATTGAATTGTTTCCGCCGCTTCGTCGGCTTCATCCAGAATAAGTTTGAAGGTTGTACTAGCCTGTGTTTGACCAGCTTCTATAGTGATAATTTTTTCATCCGGCCTAAAATCAATGCCTGCACTGGCACTGACAGCAGAACTATTTAACTGAACCTGAATATCTTGATCGCTGGCGCTGGATAGCTGCAGTGTGAGGTCGATTTCGCCATCAGCTTCCAAAACGGTCTCTGCCAGTAAGCTGACTGTGCGTGTATTAAACATTTGCCAGTTGCAGGCAGACCCCGGCTCACAGATAAATACCGGTTGGGTTTGCGCTAAAGCAGGGAGAGCAGAAGGTAACTGAGGAAAAAAAGGCTGAACTGTTTCATATAGAGACGACCCACTGGAACCACTGATGGGAATGAATTCGGCAGTTGCTTCTGAGGGTGTTTCAAAACTGCCAAACTCTGTGATGAACCCACCGAGATCGGGTAAATTATTGACTTCTGCATGTTGTAACACGGCTGCTGAAAGTAACAGTAGCTGAAGGTCAGGATCATCCACCGTGCTTTCAGCGGTAATCGCGGTCAGATCAAGTTGCGTAAAATCAGTAGTGGCTTCCAGTCCTAATGTTTGCTCAACAAAAGCTTCTGCTTCGGGCAAAGCACTTTCGACTGTTTCGCCTTGAGCAACATGTGAAAGAAGTTGTATCGCTGCCAGATGTGTTAGCAGATTGATATTGCCAGTTTGTGTTTCTGTATTGACTTCTAAGATAGAAAGTAATGGTTGCTCAAGTGTTTCTTCATTCCCTGTCACTTCATTGGTGTAAGTTCCAGAAGCTTCAAGTTGGTAAAGCCCTGTATCAGGAAGTTCAATTTCAAAGCTGGAACCAGATGAGTTTGTAGTGACTCCTTTACCCTTTACTCCAGCACTATTAACCGGAAAAGCACTAACTGTAAGTTGAGTAAACGGACCTTTTTGAACAACTCCTTTGAGTGTTACTGTTGTGTCATCTTGTGATTTACCTCCTCCACCACCACAGGCACTGAGCAATAAAAGCCCGGTTAAAGCCAAAAATACGTAACAGATCTTTCGTCTATGACTGGTAATTGATGATCTGCTACTTAAATATGAAAAAATATGAAAAAAAACCATCTGACTGCCCTTGGCTGCTTTGTAAAAAAAACCTGCAGCAGAGTTAGAAAAGTTATTGCTTTCAATGCTGAGTTATTATTATTTTAAATTATTATCATTCTATGGTTAATCTATTCTGATGTCTTTCACATGAATATGTGATATTTGAATTTATTTAAAACTTTTACGCTGAAGTGTCAGCCCAGTAGAATTGGAATGATTAATTGTACACGGGTTCCAGAATTTTCTGATTGAATAGAAAGCTGTATTCCTGCTTTATTAGCACGGCTTTGCATACCGGATAGCCCATAATGAGCTTTTCCATTGTGATGTGAAATATTAGCATGATGATGGAAATTGGCTGGGTTGAAACCACAGCCATTGTCTGTGATGGAAAGTATGACGACCGTTGGATCAGGTATACCCTTGATATCAGGCAAGTTATCAGGGATGCGAATAATCACTTCACTGGCATTAGAATGTTTGATGATATTGGCAATTGCCTCCTGCATTATTCGCATAATAGAGAGTACGATTGCCGGACTTAAACCCTGTATAGAGGGCATATCCTGAATAACCCAATGTAGATTAATTTCAGTACGTCTTAACCGATTTTCCAGTGTGCGGCGAATGGAACCCAGAGCCAGAGATAGATCCGCATCGTATGGATCCAGTGAATGAATCATCAGATACAGGTCGTCAAGAGCAGTTCCCAGTCCATCACAAATATCCTGCTCATTCCAGCTTCCTCCTTCCAGTGCTGCACGCATAGAAACCAGTGAACCTCCAATGCCATCATGCATATCCTGCATAATCCTTTCGCGCTCAAAAATTAAATCTTTTTCTCGTTGCATGTGATGGAGTTGTTCATAATTTGCTTTCAGCTCCTGAGTCTTTTTTTCAACTCGTTGTTCAAGGCTAGTATTGAGAGCTTCAACTTCATTTAATGTGCTGACAAATCGTTTTATCAAAATTATATTAAAAACTGATAAAAGTACTAATGCAGAATAGTGTAGATAAAGTCCTTTCCAGGGCTCCATCCAGTGAGCCATAACGGTAATATCATGAGCGGCTAGCAACATCACCATCATGCCACACATTGTCAGCCAGGTTAGATAGGGGCTTTTCCGTTTGAATGTTGCTGAAAGCATTCGATATGAAGGGTATAAACCAAGAACAGTTGCATAGGCAGGAAAAAAGAAATCACCAAGCCAGTACAAGGAGTTTTCATCAATAAAAATGAGGATAAAGGAGATTAACGTAGCATGTAAAACCAATAGCTTTTCAATTTTAGGTTGAGGTGAATTTAAAAATCGATTACAGAACAAACTAATTGTTATTGACCAGAATACCATTGAACTACAGCGTAGCCATTCCCAAACATGACTGGAAAAGGGTAACTGTAATGGTATATGGCTGAAGCTATAGATCGCCCATAGAAAAACAGCTATTGCATAAAATGCATAAATGGTTTCATTTCGTCGAAATATCCACAACATGACAACAAATAGACTGCTAAGAACCATAGCAAATACAAGTAGTTTTACTAACGTAACTTTTATAAAAAAAGCCTTATTAAAAGCTTCAAATAAATTTTTTTCAGGACCAATAAAAATATCTCCCAACATGCCTGAGTTACTCTGGTTGGTAGCCAACATGATATTGACCGTTAGTTTTTTAGGTGATTGGTTGTGCAGTAATTTGTCGGGTTCAATATTATATAACCTGACAAATTGAGGTTGCCCCCAGGTTCGAGCCGTTGTTGCCGGACTTACTTCAGTTTTAAACTGTAAATGGTTATTGATGAAAACACTTGCTGGTCGGGTTGTATAAGTCAGGTAGATAGCTAACGGTGAAGTTACTGCTGAAACAGGTAGTTCAAATCGATACCATTTATATATACCTTCAGCCGATCTGGACCAGTCATCGGGAAGCGGAGTATCTTTCCATTGATTTTGATCGGGTGGCACAGTTTCACTGTCTGAAAATATGGATTTAGTACTGTCAATGGCATATGATTTTTCAGGAAGTGGCTGTTGATTCAGGATTGAGAAAATGCTGATAAAAAAAGTAAGTACAACCAGACTTAGGGCAATATGTACCCAGTGTCGATTACTGGTATTCAGATTTATCATTTTGAAATTACATTCTTAAAATGCCTTTTTCGACCGCTTCAAATACTGCTTCACTACGAGAGGTAACAGCCAGTTTACGAAATAAGTTTTTCATATGAACACGGATGGTGTTAACTGATAGCTGTAGATTGATGCTAATTTCTGCATAGGTTAAGCCTCTGGCAATTAGTTTTAATACATCCTGTTCACGGTTGGTTAAACTCAAACTTGATGTTTTTTTATCATTTATAGATTCTGTCCCCTGAAAACGTTTCAACAGGTAAATGGCAACAGATGGAGTGATGGGGGAGCCTCCGTTGATTAACTGCTCAATGCTATCCTTGATTTGGCTTACGTCACCATCCTTAAGCAGATAACCATTTGCGCCAGCTTCAATGGCATCAATAACATGTCGTTCATCTGCAAATACACTGATGACCATAATACGTAATTCAGCAAACAGGTTGTTGGCAACACGGATTAATTCGATACCACTGCCATCGGGCAAGCCCAGGTCAATCAGTAACACATCCGGCTTTGCTTTTTGTAAGCCTGCTTTCGCCTGTTTTAAAGTAGTAAAAAGCCCGGCAAGTGAGTAATTACATTCTATGATAGCATCACTCAGCCTGGCTCCAGTGAGTTCATCATCTTCAACAATTAAAACACGCTTTCTTTGAGTCATTAATATGCGTTCAATCTAAGCCGAAAGCCAGTCAAACTTTCTACATTGAGAATATGCACCTAAAGCTCTAACTTGTTGGCCGCAAACAAACATATTATTTACTGACGAAATACATAAAAAAAAACGAATAGTACCACATAATATTTATTAGAAAATACAGAATAATGTTTATTAGAAAATACAGAGAAATGAGCATATATAGTGCCAGTATATCTACTAAAAAAATACATTCTTTTGTAATTGCTGCTATCGTGGTAAACCGCTGGATCCATCAGGAATGTAACGCGAGATGCTTGACTCTGCCTTTCATTTATGAGTTTCTGTGCTATAAAATGGAAATTCATGATTTTCAGGCAGTTTTTTTAATGATTAGTGTATCGGGAATAGGTTAAGAAGTTACCTGTTCAAACTTACATTTTTTTAAGCACATCTTTTTTATGCACATCTTTGTTCACAAACTAATACAGGTAACTTTAATAGCAGTACTCACAGTCCTGCCCCCGGCTTCCCTATATGCAAAATCACCCGCTATAAAAATCCTGACACTGGACTGGACCAGCCAGGTGGTTGTTTCACATATCGTAGGCCTGCTTCTGCAAAAAACCGGGTATTCGGTTACTTACCTTGCAGAGACTTCTATTAGCCAGTGGTTTTTACTAAGCAGTAAAAAGGCCAACCTGCAGGTCGAAGTCTGGCAAGGAAGTATGGCTAATGACTTCAATCGATTACTGGATCGAAAACTGATTCTCAGCGCGGGTGATCATGCCGCCCAGACACGTGAAGAGTGGTGGTTTCCTTCCTATGTCAGAGAAAAATGCCCGGGACTTCCCGACTGGCATGCCCTTAAAAACTGTAGTGAGATATTCTCCGGCAGTGGTGGCTCAAAGGGTAAATATTATACCGGGCCATGGGAAAAACCTGACCATGCCAGAGTCCGAGCACTTGGTCTGCCTTTCGAAGTGGTTTTACTAAAGGACAGCAATGCATTACGCAACAAACTTGAAACAGCCATCCAGGCTAAAAAACCCGTCCTGATCTTCAACTGGACGCCCAACTGGATAGAGTCTGTTTACGAGGGAGAATTTGTCGAATTTCCGGCTTACCAACTGGCCTGCGAAACCCAGAACTCCTGGGGAATCAATAAGCAACTTAATTGGGATTGTGGCAACCCAAAAAATGGCTGGCTTAAAAAAGCAGTATCCACAAATTTCCCCACAACCTGGCCTTGTGCTATGACACTGTTGAAATACATCAGTTTCAGTAATAAGCAGATTGCCAATGCTGCCGCACTGGTGGAAGTCAATGGTCTTGATTATGAAGAGGCCGCACAGCAATGGCTTTCGGTTAACAGCTCGACCTGGAAAAAATGGCTGGCTGATTCGAATTGCACAAGTTTGGATGATAAAAAACTAAGTGAGTAAACTATTGCAAAATTCTTTAAATACCAATCCAAAGGAGCATAAGACAAACGACCATAGTAGATTGTTATCAGGAAAATTTTTTTATAAAAGCATCAATTTTAAACTGCTAAAATTGATAGTAATCACCAGTGTGACCTTTACCCTGATTTCTACCGGATTTCAACTCTATGCCGAGTATCAAAAGGATATAAAATTTCAGAGCAACCGTATTCTCGCTATCGAGGAAAGTCATATCCCTGCATTGGCTCTGAGTATATGGACGCTCGACAATGAACTCATCAATGTGCAGCTTGAAAGCATACTGTCTCTACCCGATATCCAGAGAGTTGAACTGCAAACCAGTTACGGTGAACACTACCAGATTGGTTCGCAAATCGATGATAGCATTAGCAATACACATCAAAAAGAACTGTACCACTCCGGGTCAAAGTATCACCTGGGTACACTCAAGCTTATCAGTGATCTGAGTATCCACCTGGACCGTACAAAAGATCGCTTTTTCCTGATCTTGCTGATCCATGGTCTGCAGATCTTCATTGTATCGTTGGCCTTTTTTTTCATCGTAGAGATCGTGGTTACCCGCCACCTCGGGAAGATCAGCGAGTTTCTACATGATTTCAACATAGGTCAGCTTGATACACCACTCTTTCTGGACAGGAAAAAACAAGATTTCTCGGATGAACTTGATACCGTTGTCAACTCATTTAACCGAATGAGAACCACTCTGGAAAACGATGTAAGAAATCTAGAATCTGCCCACGAAGATCTTTCCAAAAGTGAACACATGTACCGAAGCCTGTATGACACCATGGTACAAGGGGTCGTCTATCAGAATGCGGATGGTCAGATAACCTCGGCAAACCGCGCCGCAGAAGAGATACTCGGATTAACTCTCAATCAGATGCTAGGCAGAAAATCGATAGATCCAAGATGGAAAGCTATCCATGTTAATGGTGAGGATTACCCGGGAGATACTCACCCCGGGATGGAAGCCCTGCGTACTAAAAAGGAAGTCAGGAATGCCTTAATGGGTATTTGTAATCCGAACGAAAGTAAACATCGCTGGATAGTGATAAATGCCTTTCCGCAAATCAGACCGGGTGAAAGCAAACCCTACCAGGTGTACAGCACTTTTACCGATATCACCCTGCTTAGCCAGGCAGAAGACAACCTCAGGGTATTTCAGCGCGCCGTCGAAGCCAGCTCGGTCATGGTTTTAATCACGGACGCCAAAGGCATCATCCGGTATGTCAATCCGAAATTTATCGAGACTACCGGATATACCAGTGAAGAAGTGGTGGGCAGTAGTCCCAGTATTCTAAATTCCGGGGAAAATCCGGACAGCCTGTATGCCGACCTTTGGAACACCATTCTCTCCGGTCGGGAATGGAAAGGCGAAATACATAACCGTAAAAAAGATGGCAGGCTTTACTGGGATCGCGTATCCATATCCTGCCTGATGGATAAAGATGGAAGTATCACTCACTTTATCTCTATTCAGGAAGATGTCACCCAGGAACATTATCTCACCGAACAACTTAACCACCATGCCCACCATGATATCCTGACCGGGCTGATCAATCGCCATTACTTTGAGCAACAGGTCAGCTTATTGCTGGAAAATGCGCAGAATGAAAGAGTTGAGCATGCCATGTGCTTTCTGGACCTTGACCAGTTCAAGGTTATCAATGATACCTGCGGCCACACCTCCGGTGATGAGCTATTACGCCAGGTAGGAAAACTACTACAAAAAACGGTCAGGAAACATGATGCTCTGGCAAGGCTTGGTGGTGATGAGTTTGGAGTATTAATGAAAGACTGCTCACTCCAGCAGGCCAGTCGGGTAGCCAATGATATTCTCAACTCAATCACGGATTACCAGTTCATCTGGGAAAGAAAGGTATTCCGTATAGGAGTCAGTATCGGGCTGGTCGCTATTACCGAGAACACAGGTAAGTATACTGACCTGTTCAAGCAGGCGGATGCAGCCTGCTATCTGGCCAAAGATCTGGGGCGAAACCGTATTCACACCTACCACCCTGATGATACCATATTTGCCCTCCGCCACGGAGAAATGCAATGGGTTGGAAGAATCAGACAAGCACTCGATGAGGATCGATTCTGTCTTTACGCGCAACCCATAGTTCCACTTGATGGGAAATCCCAGCATCATTATGAATTGCTGATACGAATGCTTGATAACCGTGGTAGAGTCATTTCACCAGGCTCATTTTTGCCTGCCGCAGAACGTTATAACCTGATGGAAAGAGTGGATTCCTGGGTGGTCAACCATGTCTGTAAAATTCTGGCACAGTATCCGGAATTTGTGAGATGGGTAGATTCCCTGTCCATCAACCTTTCCGGACACACCCTCAATAACCAGGATTTCCTCAAATCGGTACTGGTAAATTTCAGGAATAGTCGCATCCCGCCAGAAAAGATATGTTTTGAAGTAACCGAAACCGTGGCTATTTCCAACCTGGATTCGGCGGTTAAATTTATCAAGCTATTGAAGCAATCCGGGTTTCGTTTTTCACTGGATGATTTTGGCAGCGGTATTTCATCTTTTGGTTACCTTAAAAACTTGCCGGTGGATTACCTGAAAATAGATGGTATGTTCGTGAAGGATATCGTTGATGATTCGGTCGACTATGCCATGGTCAAATCGATTAATGAAATCGGTCAAGTGATGGGCATGAAAACAATAGCCGAGTTTGTCGAAAACGATGAAATTGTCGAATTGTTAAGAGCAATCGGTGTTGATTATGCCCAGGGTTACGGCCTTGGTTTACCGCAACCTCTTGAGGAAATCATCAATAAAAATTCCAGGTAATCAATGCCTGCATACCCCGGGATAAAATTATTAACTAATCTGCTAAAGAACAGAGTCAGGGCTGTTTTTTTGTGGATTGATATGCATGGGTGTTGCGGTTATTCTACTTATTATACTTCGAAGAGCTGCACTTAATTAGGCAGGCTGAAGCAACCGTTTTCAGGTAGATTAGGTATATACAACTTGTATTATGATCATCCTTTTAACAACACCTCGATTCTATCTTTTAAATGACGACCTACCAGAGGTTTTTGCATAAAATCACTGGCCCCCGCCTCAAATGCGCAGTCGATAGTTTTTTGCTCAGCCCCCCCTGTAACAATAATAACCGGTATATCATGAGAGGAAGCATGCCGAGTAGCGAACTCACACCCTTGCATACCATTCCCATCAGGGAGATTGACATCCATAAGAACCAGATCGAACTCTGGTCGAGCAAATTCAGTTTGATTGTAATAGAGCTGATGTAACCCTTCGGCCAGGGTTGGAGCAACCTTCACTGATTTAATCCCAACCTTTTTCAACATTGCAACTGTCAAGCGCTGAAAGGAGATACAATCATCAATCAGTAAAATACGAGCCCCCACTAAACCATCAATTGACTTTGGTGTCTCTTTCAGATTAATCAACTTATTAACAATAGGTTTAGCATGAGAGATTGTGTGCTTATTTACCAGTTTCAGGCTTCTAGAAAAACTTGGAATTTTCAACTCATCGGGTATTTCTGTAGCTTCAAAGCGTTTATTTCGATGGGTTGCAATAAAAAAATCAAACCAGCTTTCCAACTCATTTTTTGTTATAAATGGGCCTGCAGACAATGTCTTGCCATCGTCTACATGGGGTACATTGAGTCTGAACTGACGATCACTTGGACGCAAGTCAATAAACCATCCATTTGATGAATGGAAGATTCTTGGCGTTGCAAATATAGCTGGGCTTTTCATTAAATGACTTCCTTTTTTAATATATGCAATATGGAAATAAGCAAGAATTATTCCACTATTAATATAACTGTATTTTATGAAGACAGTCTGTCCGAGCATAGTCCGCCATAACGTTGGTGAGTAGCGTATGGAGCAGTTGCCGAGTAGATATCCTAGTTTTCAGATATACTCCTAATTGACCAACACAATCAATAAACCTGATTCCCAATTTGCAAAATACAATCCATTTGGCAAAATAGTAATAATTTAAAAAGGGAGCAAGGTGCGATGCATGCCGCTACGCCCAGATAGACAGATCTGTATAGTTGTGACTAAAATTACGGACCATGGAGACTGCCATCTCTAGCTCCTCAATTTTTGCAATAACCAACTGCTGCTTGAAAAAATGGGGGAATAACTCTTTACTCTCGCTGATCCGACCCTCGCGATGGCTCTCTTCCCCTGGCCTCGCAGCATAAGCACATCCCTGTTTAACAGCACAGATTCTTTGATTTTAGTATTTAGTCAGCCCTGAAAAAAGAATTGGGGCTGATTGATATTCCTCCAAATTCCAGGCTGGTAAGCCAGGCCCGAATATTCTTTCCATCTTTTTCTGACAGGCTAAATTTTTATTAAAAATAGATTTTTCCGGGTAATAATGACAGCCCAAAAAAGGCGATTAGCCATTTTTTTAGATTCCAGGCAGTGGCTGCCATCAGCAAATTAATTTCATCACCTGTAACACCTTTTAAAAAGTTTCTGGAGAGCCGAAAGTCTGATTTTAAATGACCAATGATCGGCTCGATGGCTGCTCGCCTTTTACACTGCTTTCTTTTTTTATCTCGCTGATATCGATTGTCTCTTTTCAGCCCTTTTGCCGGTAGCATGATACGTGTTCCATTGACTTCCTTTTTACCCCGATAGCCTCGATCACAGACGGCAGTCTTAACCGCTTTTCCTCTCGACTCTTCGATGTGTTTTAACACCTCTGGCAGAGTATGAATATCATGCAGGTTCAGCTCATGGCTGACGACACCGACAATCAGGTTACTTTTTTGCACTACAGGAGATGGATACTTTATTGCCATACTCATACTGCTTATGATCTTTGCCCTTACCGATGCAATACACTTGTGGTTAATGGTCTTGATGGCAAGCCTGGCATCCGTCGGATAGGTGATGTTCTTTTCCTGAACCGTGGTATCAATATTAACCGTATCTTCCTGCGCCAGACGGCCATGCAGGCGTACACTCATCTGGAATATCTGTTCGATACCGACTTTACCAATGCGTTTTCTAAAATGCACCAGTTCGGTACTGTGACAGGGCGGTCTGGGTTGGTACTCCGTGAGCCCACAAAAAGCCTGATAGCAGGGGTTACGCTTCCACTGCAAGACAACCGATTCATCACTGAGGTTCTCAAAGCTGCTTGAGTATTAACAAACCGACCATCAGCCTGATTGGCTTGCTGGGCGCTCCAATCCCTTGGGTGTAATGCTTTGTAAAGGCCTGATCAAAGTCAGACCAGGGAATAACGCTGGATAATTGGAGCAATGGGTCAGCTGGATCAAGCTGCTGCAATAAGTCATTTCCAGATAAACTGGGTTGATGCGCATCGTTACTACTATTGATCAGCATTATTTCACCATTTCGACCAGAAACTGAGCTACTATTTTACTATTCCTGTTCGAAAGGGGTATCTGTTTTTAGTGATTTATTAATAATAATCAATAGCTTGGCGTATTTTTCAGGGCTGACTAACTAAGCATTTACCGAGGGAACAGAAAATCCCATAAAAGCTTTATTGAACCTGGTTTGGGTAGAGAAAAACCCCTCCTAATACCTTCATGAACGACCGCTTCGTCCATCTTTAAGACTAAGTGAAATTATTAATAATCTCTTTGGCTTAATTGCTAACCGAAAGCCTACCGCCACCTACGTCCAGTTTGGAGAATTCAGGAAGTTGAAACCTGGCACTTCCAGTTAAATTTTTCAAATAGTTGTAAGCTCGGATTTTTCCAGATTATCATCCACTTTGATTCCAGGCACCGGTCGTTTGTCTGACCAATTGTGATTACTCAAAAAACGGTTGGGAAAAGGAACGGAAGTGATAGCCTATGTGGATGGTCTGCTCTCCTGTCCGCTTTACCTTCAGCGGAAAGGACGAGCCGTCAAGGATGGTCGTAATGACCCCAGCAATAACATCTTCCGGCGTTTTGCCGGAATTCAGCCTATTCAGATTCTCTGTGAAATGTTTCAGCAGCGAGGAATCAATAATAATCTCAATCTTGGCATCTTTTGGCATGTCCATTCTCCAGAGCTTAATTCGGTGCTACTCTGTTGCCCTTCGGTTGACTCCGGTTAACTGTTGCTGTCGACTTAAGGTGTAGTTAATTGTCTTATTAATAATGTACGGATTCAACTCTGAAGTACAACCCGGTATTTTCATTAAGACCACGCTAACACTCCCGTCTAATGGGTAGCAATTGTCACGGTATCTGCAATACTATTGCCGATACCATCATTCACAAAAAGTTTTACTACATAGATCCCTGCGATATCTACAACAAAGCTAGGTGTAACGGTCGTAGCATTGTTCAGGCTGGTGGTGCTTCCTATGGGTTTAGTTATGATACTCCAGGCATAGGAGAGTGGAGCGTCAGAGACATCGAATGAACTACTGCCATCAAGGTTAACCAGGGTATTTAGTGAAACGCTCTGGTTTATTCCCGCGACAGCAACCGGTGGCAGGTTGCTAACCGACATAATGGATGTGTTGCTGGCAGTTCCTTGATCTTTATCAGTCACACTAAGAGTAGCTATATATAGACCTGGTTTCATATACACATGGGTTGGAGTTAGCGTTCCTCCCACTTCTTCGCTGTCATCACCAAAGTTCCATACAATTGTATGAGTGTCTAGTGTCCCAGGATCGATAAAAGAACCGCTAAATTCAACCGTTTCGGCTTCGTTAACTGTCTGGCCTGGACCTGTATTAACCTCCGGAGCCACATTATTCACCTCAATTGTGGTGGTGGCAATATCAGTACTACCATCGTCATCGGTGATTTTTACTGAGATGGTATAACTGCCATTATCCGGCCAGCTATGGGTGGTGATAACTCCTGTGGCATCGGTGAAGCTGCTATTGTTGTTCAGGTCCCATTCGTAGCTGACAATTTTATCCGGGCTGGAACTGGATTCACCAGCATTAAAAGTACCAGTGGTTCCTTCATTCAAAATACTATTGCCACTCAACGCGGCGGTAGGTCCCAGGTCATTTACGGTTACGCTTACGGTGCTATGACTGGCTAGTGAACCATCAGATACTTCGACAGAAACGGGGTATATTCCATTCTCTAAATTTTTAAAAGTGGCCGTCGTACCCACGGCATCATCAAACACTCCGTCATCATTCAGGTCCCAGCTATAAACAAGCGGATCTCCATCCGCATCAGAAGATTCTCTCGCATCCAGTAATACACTGGCGCCTTCATCAATCTGCTCGACTTGTCTGATGACGGCTAAAGGAGCCCTGTTGTTAATGTTGACTGTCACTGTATCAGGCACACTGTCGAGCTGATTGTCATTGACCACTAACTGGGCGACATAACTACCGACCCGATCGGCTACAAAATTCGGAGTAGCAGTGGAAGCGCGGGATAATTTGACGGCGCTACCTTCCGGTTTGCTGATTAATACCCAGCTAAACAATAAATCATTGCCATCGGTATCACTTGAGTTACTGCCATTCAGGGTGATGGTATCTGAGATATGAGCAACTTGTTCTATACCTGCATTTGCCACAGGTGCATTGTTGATGGTTCTGATACTCACTGTATCGACCTGACTATCTACATAACCATCATTGACCGTTAGTTGCACCTGATAGCTACCGGGTAAGTCAATCTTCAGGCTGGGATTTACCACAGATGCACTGGATAAACCGGTTGCGCTACCTGTCGGTTTGCTGACCATTGACCAATTATACGTTAGCTCATCCCCATCAGAATCTATCGAGCCACTACCATCCAGTATCACACTATTAGCAAGTGGAGTTGTTTGATCCTCTCCCGCATTTGCTACTGGGGCTGAGTTCACGCTAATAGTCACCGTATCGGCATAACTATCATCTATTCCGTCGTTCACAATCAGTTGTATTACATAGGTGCCTGAAGTATCCGCCACAAAGCTGGAGTCAACTGTAGCGGCACTCGATAAAAGGCTGTTACTGCCTGAGGGTTTCGTTTTGATACTCCAGGCATAGGTAACTGGAGCACCAGAAATATCAAATGAACTGCTACCATTGAGATTTACCTGATCATTAACCTTAACTCTTTGCAGCTGTCCCAGCCCTGCGACAGCGACAGGTGCTATGTTAATGACAGATACCGTTGATGTATGACTGGTCATTCCCTGATCTTTATCGGTTACACGAAGAGTGACTGTATACTGGCCCGGTTTCATATAGATGTGGTCCGGGGTTAGTGTCTCACTCACTTCTGCACTGCCATCGCCGAAATCCCACAGGATAGTATGGGTATCGACAGAGCCTGGGTCACTAAAAGAACCACTAAATTTGACTGTTTCAGTTTCCCTGACTGTCTGGTCTGTACCCGCATTAACTTTCGGGACTACATTATTTACTGTGACTGAAGTAGTGGCAGTGTCAATATTGCCCTTATCATCGGTGACTTTCACAGCAATTGAATAACTGCCATTATCAGGCCAACTGTGAGTTAAGCTGACCCCTGTGGCATCGGTAAAGTTTCCATCATTATTTAAATCCCAGCCATAACTGAGTTGGTCTCCGTCTACATCAGTCGATTTACCTGCATCCACTAATACACTGGCACCTTCCAGCAACGTATAAGGCCCGCCTATGTCAGCTACTGGAGGCCTGTTTAATTTTTCTACGGTAATATTAAAGCGCTGGTTCACTTTAAAATTACCATCTGCAGCTTGCAGAGCTACATTCAAGACTCCGACATCAGTTACAGTAGGAATACCGCTTAAAACATGAGTTTTCTTATCAAAATTAATCCAGCCAGGTAAGGCTGGATTACTGATATCGGTATAAGTTAAAACGTCTCCATCTACATCTGAAGCCAGCAGGCTGTAACTATAGGCAGTGTCCTCTGTGGCGCTTATAACCGGTGCACTATTTATCACTGGCGGATGATTTACCTTGATCGTCGAAACTACGGTATCACTACCAGCAGGAAATCCATTATCGGTTACTGTAAAACTAATCGGATAACTACCTACCTGGGAATAATCGGGTCTCCAGGTAAAGGTTGCTGTACCGTCGAGATTATCTTCAAAAGTTGCACCTGCTGGTAGGGAGCTACTGGAAAATTTAAAACTATCATCTATATCCAGATCAGTCGCTGTTACCGCAATGCGCAGAGTTCTATTGACTTTAGCTACCCTGGACTTTAAAGGGGTTAGTTCAGGTATATTATTTGCAGCTACAGTCTTTGATGTTCCAATCACTAAATTATCAATAAATACTGGTATTTCATGTCCTGCTTTTCCATCCTGTTCGAGAAACTTGAAAGTGGTAAAACCTGTCGTTTTAATAACACCGTAAAATTGAGGTCTATCCAGATTTTTTTTCTCGAAACGGTGAGAAACACCATTCACAATTATGGAAATATTTGCTGGATTAGCACCAGTAGTCTGTATGTAGCCACCTACAGCGAATAGTCCTGATCCACTTCCGCTCAAACCATCATGTTGAAAGCATCCTGCTGGAGGAGTTTTAGTTTCACAGCTGGATGAAGTCAGTGTCGCTAGCCCATGGGAAGGTTTAAAACCTGCCCATGAATTGCCAATACCTTTAGGAATCCCGGTAGTTATACTATTTGCGCCTGTAGTCCAGGTGACCCCTTTACTGACAACGTCTGGAGCAGAATTTGGAGAGCGCACAACATCCCAGGCAGTAGTTTCAAAGCCTTCTCTAAACAAGTTAAAACCGAGTTCAGTTACTTTATGGATAAAAGCATTTTCACTGTGGCAGATATAAGTGGATCCGTTCGCACTACAGGCACTTAATATTGCTGTTGATAGCGAGCTTTTATTCGAAGCCAGAACAGTAACCAAAGAGGCTGAGTTAGCTAAACCAGAAGTAATCAGGTAAAAAAAACCTGCGATAATAAGCTGCTGTGGAGTTTTCATGGTTTTAGCATTCTCACAATATCATGGAACAAATCAAGAGGGCA
Source organism: Gammaproteobacteria bacterium (assembly GCA_024225395.1). GTDB lineage: Bacteria > Pseudomonadota > Gammaproteobacteria > JACNJF01. The sequence continues at coordinate 23,923 of JAAEMR010000044.1, read as the reverse complement.
TGTACGTAAAGTAAAAGAAGAATAAACGATACATTTCCTTAAATCCAATGGTATTGGACAGCTGTTCAAACGGGTATTGCGGGTATCAAGTTCGTTGTCGCACTGGATTTTGGCATTTTTTGAGTCAGCCCTGCTTTTTTGATGAGGTGGGATGCATTCGAGCGGTAAACGATACCCAGCACCTTGCCCATCAGTTTAGGTGTCAATGTCGAACAGGAATATCAGAAATTTAGTGTTTAAACCAATACCTGAATGACTCATTAGTCCATGATTAAGCCTGATGGTTATAGTTGACTATTTCTGTGGTTTAACTTTAAACCGAATGTGCTATGGCCTCCTACGTCCGGTATGGAGAATTCAGGAAGCTTAAACCTGACACTTCCAGGTTAATTCTTCAAAAGGTTTTAGCTCTTATTTTTCCAGAATACAATCTACTTCGATTCCAGGCACCTGTCGTTTGTCTGACCAATAGTGAATACTTACAAAGTGGAGAAACCAGCCGTAGAAAATTTTCCTTTTTTTATGGAGTTTGAACTTTCTATATATTAAATTCTATGATCCCAGTTACTTCCAAAATGATATTCTATTTTGTATGTGAACCTGTTCGATATCCCATATCATATACAATAATTCAACTGCTAGATGAAAAGCCACTCGTCTAAAGGTAAGGTTTTAACCTTTAATTCAGACGAATTAAAGGTAGCAATGCTTTATTACATTGCGCTATTTTGGTCAGGAGTAAATCCTTACATACAACTACCCAGTATTTCATTGCCATTGCGTAGTGTGCACTGGGTCATTACGCCCGCTTCAAATCTCATGTCTTTTTCCATAGTATTGGATATTCCAAATAACAATACTGATAAAACCTCCTTGTCATTAAAATTAACCCACTGACCATGATGGTCTACACCAGTTACACCCTGGTTAAAGCTATAACTCCAGGTGCTGCCCCATAAATCATCCGGTGTAAAAAACATGGTCAGATAAATATTCTCTACCTCTGAGCTGTAATAGACCTGCTTTATAAATCCATCAGGCTCATAAAACAGCGATGTGCTTGTGGTATCGGTTGAATTTCTTTCAGTAACTGCAAAAAAATTCCCATTTACATCATAGGAAATTTTTACTCCATCTGTAAAATTGTAATTCAGGTAAGGCACCTGGTAAGCCATCAGGGAGCCAATCTCATTACCCTGATATTCACAGCTGATATAATTACCATTATTTCTGTCTTCAGGAATATAAACAAACCGTCCCCCCGTCTCCTGTTTGGTAGCAGGACAAATTGTCATTGAATTCAATGCCTCTCCATTGATACGATCGATATCAGCCTGTTGCACCAGTTCAGGGATTAAAAAATTCTGGCAACTGTCTTCAATAAAAACAGCGTAATCACCACAGGCTGATGGTGATGGGCTTTCTAATGATATCTGCTCTATCAACGTATATTCCCGATAGCCTGGAAAAAATACACCAACATCAAGAGGGCCTTTCAGATCAGCTGTCCAGTAACTTTTGTCCACAAGCAGGATAAATTACCTGATCCTGGTAGTTGCTTTTTTCGGATGCTCTCATTATCTCGGAAACGGTAAACGCAAGCAGCATTATTGCACTGATAATTATCCTGTGCGGTATTGCTCTGACTCGCTTTTGATCAAATCAACTCGCGCGTTCCTCGTAAACATCTTTTCAAGATAGTTATAACATCAGGTTGTATAAGACATACCGTTATTTACTGATTTCAAAAGAAGCACCTTCTACAATCACTGCATATTTGTAACCATATCCAAAATCCTGATCTGTGACTAAAGTACCAGAGGCAATAACGACGTCTCCGACATTAGCGGTGGCCGTCGGTGCACGAAAGATAATATCATCGCTACCCATCGCACCCGTACCATCCTGAATATGAATCCAGTTTGTCTTCATAATAGCGTTAGAAACTTTAACAACAGTGCCACGAACTTTTACTTTTTTGCCGCTTAATTCAGACTTTTTACTAAACAGTTCAGCAACGGTATATCCACCTTCGGCTTTAGTGGCTTTATCTACTTTAGCAACTGGAGCAGAAATTTTGCCATGTACCGAGGTTGCAGAGACAGAGGAGACATTCTCGGCGCTATTTCCCTGAGTAATTCCACCTACAAACATTATATCCTTAAAGGTACGATTGAGAGTTTTACTGGTAAAGTTATGCATCTTCATTTGCTCATTAAAGCTAATAGTATCGCCAACCTTGACCACGGCACTAGAACCGGCTATCCAGAATTCTTTCTGCTTTGCCTTGATTTTGGCATAGGTATATCCACCAGAATTCATGGTTTCCAGAATAGTCCCAGTGTGATCGATAGCCCAGGTAACAGGTGATAATAATAGTAATACTAAAGCTACAGAAAGTTTGCTATTCATTGGTTCATTCCATTAGTTTTAAAAAAAAACATTCTAACCGAAGAAGGAGCTTATCAATAGGTAAAAAGGCCTGTTCGCCAATATCAACCAGAGAATCACAATCCAGAATGTGGTAGATTAGTTACTTGGTTAAGCTATTTTATTGAAAACTTTCTATGTCAGCTAAGTCCATGGTTGAGACTAACAGAAAATGTGGAATGATTCGCTGATTGAGCTTTTAAACCGAAGACCCTATTGCTTCCTATGACAGGTATAGGGAAATCTGGACGTTTGAAACCTGACACTTCCTGCTTAACTTTACAAAAGATTTATTTACTCAGATTTCCCCAGGTTATTATCCAATTCTATTCCAGGTTACCGGTCATTTGTCTGACCGATCGGACATGAGTACAACGTGCCATGGGAAGATACTGGTAAAATAATTATTATCTTTTACAGTATATTTCTACATAAGTTTAGAGCCGTAAGTACCTTTCATCTAATTTTAAATTCTTTAAAGATTGAATCTCCCCCAAACATGACCTCAATCAGTATTAACCTTTTTAATATCTGCTCAAATTAAGATTGAGTTAATTGGAATCAATAGGTGTGGAAAGATGGACAGCTCAAACTCAAACTCCCCTGAAGAATTCTTTAAGTTCGTTTTATTTATCTCGTTAATATTTCTTTCCGCTTGCAGTGGAAGCGCTGGTAATGACGATGATAGCCCAGTCTCCGAAAGCGGCGATTTATCGTCAGCCGCCCGCACCACTGTATTGGCAGCTGACGATATCGACTGTCCTTATGGTGGCATCCTTGTAGAGGCCGGCATCGATGAAAACGGCAATGGCGTGCTCGACGACGGTGAAGTCGATAGCGCTGAGAAGGTGTGCAACGGTGCTGATGGTACTGATGGTGCTGATGGTAATACTGCACTGGTTTCAGTCAGTGACGAACCTGCCGGGGCTAATTGTATCGTTGACGGTCTGCAGATTGATGCCGGGCTGGATCTTGATAACGATGGATTGCTCGATATCAGCGAGATCACCACTACTGAGTATATGTGCGGTATTGTTGGTGGTAACGAAGCGCCCCAGTTTACCTCAGGAAGCGATTTTTCTGTTCAGGAAAATAATGTAGCGGTGGCCACAATAAGTGCAACCGATCCCCAATCGGACAACGTTATATTCACAATCTTGAATAGCTATGATGGTGCCGATTTTACCATTGATGGCGCCAGCGGTGGGTTAAGCTTCATCACTATACCCGATTACGAATCGCCATTTGATGGTGATCAGGATAACGTCTACCAGGTTCAGGTCGGTGCGACTGACGGCGCTTATCTCGCCACGCAACTTGTCACAGTAACGGTTAATGATGTTCTTGAACTTAATGTCGTCAAACCAGAAGATACCTCATACGTCAATAGAGTGTGGTTTGACTGGTCTGATTATGAGGGCACGGTCTATTACAAGCTTTTTGTCAATCCAGATGGTGCGTCGGGTTATACCCAGCTTTTGACTAATTTCTATGATTTCGGTGCAGAGAATTTTTCTTCATGGGATGAGGTCTCGGTGCACCTGGCTGACTGGGTCAATGCAAGCTACATGGTCGAGGCCTATGGTGCAGGTGGGGTTTTACTTGCATCTTCAGCACCAGAAAGCATCGTCCCAGTGATGATCGAAGCGATTGGATACCTTAAGGCCATTAATACCCAAGCTGGTGATGGTTTTAGTAGTGTTGCATTAAGTGGTGACGGTAGAACCCTGGCTGTGGGGGCGCCGGGTGAAGACAGTGACCAAGCACCCAATTTCAACGTGGAGGAATCAGCGGGAGCAGTGTACATCTTCAAGCGCGGAAGCACCTGGATACCAAGAGGATACGTCAAGGCAAATAATGCCGGTGCAGAGGATCAGTTTGGCCTTAAGGTCGCACTTAGCTACGACGGCAACATTCTGGCCGTGGGTGCTCCCTATGAAGACAGTAATGGCACCGGTGTCGATGACTATCCAAATAATGGTGATGATTTCGCTCATCTAAATTCCGGTGCAGCCTATGTGTTTGAATATAGCGCAGGTAACTGGTACCAGCAGGCCTATGTGAAAGCGAGCAACACTGATCCAGATGAATGGTTTGGTTATAGCATTGCACTGAGTAATGACGGTACGATCCTGGCCGTGGGTGCTCCGAAAGAAGATAGTGCCAGCACCGGTATTAATGGTAATCAGACAGATAATACAGCCACAAGTGCCGGTGCAGTCTACCTGTTTAATTACGATGGCTCGGCCTGGGGCCAGCAGGCCTATATCAAGGCGAGCAATACTGATGCAGGGGACTCGTTTGGAGGAAGTATCGATCTGAGTGATGACGCCAATACCCTTATCGTGGGTGCAGCAAGCGAGGATAGCATTGCAACCGGAATTGATGGTAATCAGGCAGATAATACAGCCTCAGGAGCAGGTGCAGCCTACCTGTTTAACTACAGCGGCTCCGCCTGGAGTCAGCAAACCTATTTCAAGGCAAGCAATGCAGAAGCAAGTGATATGTTTGGCGGTAATCTAGCTATCAGTGGTGATGGGAAAACGCTTGCCGTAGGCTCAAAAGAAGCCAGCAATGCCACGGGTATAGATGGTGAGCAGTTCAATAATGATGCTATATATTCAGGGTCTGTTTATCTGTTTATTGATACCGATGCTGGCTGGGAGCAACAGGCTTACATCAAGGCCAGCAATACCGATGAACGAGATTATTTTGGTGGCAGTATTGCGCTGAGTAGCGATGGTAATATCCTCGCTACAGGTTCAGCTAATGAAGACAGCGATGCCATAGGTCTAAATGGTAACCAGAATAATACCGGCTACCAGACAGGCGCCGCGTATGTATTTACTCGTAGCGGTATTACCTGGAGCCAGCAGGCATACGTAAAAGCGAGTAATACCGGAAATGACGATTATTTTGGAATCAGTGTCACCCTAAGTGATGATGGTGAGAAACTGGCAGTCGGTGCACGCTGGGAAAGCAGCGACAGTATTGGGGTCAATGGTGACCAGAGTAATGATTCGGCAAAAAGTGCTGGAGCGGTTTATCTCTATTGACCACTGTTAGATGTTAAACCCAAAGTACGTCTATAAAGACTGCACCTTACTTTCCCTGTCAGCCCATGGTTTGCTCAGGGACTCGGAGGAAACCGGCCTCTCACGATGAATTTGTCCGATGCCCCGATTGCTGAAGCTGCTCATGGGATTGTATCAATTAAAGCGGTCTCATTGAATCGTTAGAAGAATGTTTTAAAAGAGAAGAATAGCTTATCAGAGGAACATCCGGCAGATTCATATCCTGAATAATAAACAGGCCAGGCAGAATTCTGACAAATTAAGTACTTATGCCCTATATAATAAGCCAACGTCATAGAGGTTGGCTTTTTCTGAAGGTCCGCGGTGGGTCGGTCGTGAAGAGCCGGTTTTGGTGCTGGCATATACGGCCGGTTTGTCCATTCTGGAGTCAAACATATGAACTTTTTGTGCAATTTTACAGGTTAAACTACTAGTTTTCTTTTTCACCACTATGATGGCTACAATCAAACAAGAAGCAGCCTTGTATCTCAGAATCGATCCACCAGAATAATTCACTACTTGAGAATTAAATTTCATATTTGTGAACATTTAATTTTTCTAGCTATATCTTAAATAATAAAACCCACAAATGTTCGGTAATATCAGTTTTCACCTCAATAGCTTGTAAAGGGGCTTCTCAATATACAGAAAAACCGGATATGCCAGCTTTGTTGTATGTGTAATACTCGATTATGCTAGTATCCTAATTAGACTATTTTGCATGACTGATATTATTACTAAATGTCATTTCCGTTTTGACAAGTTTTTGAAGAACGTGAATTTCGGGAGGCAGGATGAAAAAAAGTGTATTAGCATTAATCATGGCCGGTGGAAAAGGAACCAGGCTCTATCCACTGACTAAGGACAGGGCGAAACCGGCAGTTCCTTTTGGTGGAAAATACCGGATAATTGATTTTATCCTTAGCAATCTAGTCAATTCCGGCATCTGTTCGATTTACGTACTCACGCAGTTTAAATCTCAGTCACTGGTAGAGCATCTTGAAAATGGCTGGCAATTCGGCTCGCTGCTTAGAAATCAGTTTATTACTCTTGTTCCTGCACAAATGAGAGTTGGTGAAAGTTGGTACAAAGGGACCGCTGACTCTATCTACCAGAATATCCACCTCATAGAAAGAGCCATGCCAGACTATGTTGCGATATTCGGAGCGGATCATATTTACCGTATGGATGTGAGCCAGATGATCACCTTCCATGAAAAGAAAAATGCCGATGCAACTGTATCAGCTTTGTGCATCGACAAGGAAGAATCGTATAAATTCGGTTGCCTCGAGATTGATGAGGACTGGAAGGTAAAGCAGTTTTACGAAAAACCTAAAGTGCCTGTTACTATACCGAACGATCCTGGTAAATGTCTGGTATCGATGGGAAACTACATTTTTAATACTGAGGTACTGCTAGAAGAACTCAAGAGTGATGCGGTAATGAATACTGATCATGATTTCGGGAGAACGATACTGCCTGATATATGCCACAGGATGAAAGTTTTCGCTTATGATTTCGGCCTGAACAGAGTACCGGGGTCGGTTACTCAGGAGGAAAGAGACTACTGGAAAGATGTTGGAGACATCGATGATTTCTTCGAAGCAAACATGGATTTAAAAAGTATTTCACCAAATTTTAATCTTTATAATGATCAGTGGCCGCTAAGAACTGCTGAACTAAGCTCTCCTCCGGTAAAATTTGCCTTTAATGACGATGGTCGCAGAGGCATGGCAGTGGATTCCATTATCTCCGAGGGAACTATCCTAAGCGGCAGCAAAGTTTACGACAGCGTGCTAGGGCGAAATATTAAGGTTAATAGCTATTGCGACATCAGCGATTCAATATTATTTGATAAAGTAGAGATAGGTCGAGGATGTAAAATTCGGCGAGCCATCATCGATAAACACGTCAAAATTCCTGCAAACACCGTAATAGGTTATGATCAGGAAAAAGACAAGCAACTTTATCACGTAACGAGGAGCGGAATTGTTGTTATTCCTCGAAAAGAACAGAGTCTAAACCTGAATAATATCTGGCACCATAAGTTAAAATAAAGTTCTCTAGTGCACCGACTGGAACGACTCCTTTGTTCATTTTTAAGACCAATGGAAAGCATTATTAATCTCTCTGACCTAGCTGTAAACCGAAGATCCTGTTGTCTACTTTGTCCGGTATGGGGAAACCAGAAAGTTTAAAAACCTGACACTTCCCGGTTTATTTTTCAAAAGATATATTTGCTCTTTTTTTCCAGAGTATCAGCCAGTTCTATTCCAGTCACCGGCCATTTATCTGACCAAGGTGAATGACTCAGGGCGTGAACCGGTCAATTCTGTGTGACAACCTCGATACCCGCAATGGTCCATTTATAGCCTTTGATACAGGTCAATTCTATATCCATCTTGAATTGTTTTTGATTCATGGTGAGAGTAGCCTTTAAATAAATAGAGGTTAAACATCATGGGTGTTCTTTACTTAATTAAGGCCTTCCGTTTAATTATCATTTTATCTTTTTCTATCGTTTTAGCTGCCTGTGGTGGTGGAAGCAATAACGATAACATAAACACGGATACTCCCGTCATCGTTACAGTCGGTGCTGAAGGGGGAGCTATTTCTTCCGCGGATGGACTGCTTAGTCTTCAGATACCGGCAGATGCATTAACTGAGACAGTTGATATCAGCGTCACTAAACTAAATCCTGTTGATTTTCCCGAAGAATTTGAAGGTATTGATACAATTTTTGCGTATGAACTGGGGCCTTCTGGTTTAACCCTGGAAAAGCCAATTACAATTAGTATTCCAATTGAGTTGTCAATACTTGAAGATGACGATGCAGGTAGTGCGATTGCGGCGATACTCACCTCATCCAATAGCATTATTGAGCTATTGGATAATGTAACATTATCAATAGATCAGAATACTGGGATCACCAGCTTAAGTGGTGAACTGAGTCATTTCTCCACTATAGCCGTAGTATTAGGTCTTTATGATCGATTTAAAATAACTGGAATCCCTGGTGTCGCACAGGTTGGTCAGAAGTTTAATGTTAATGCCATGGTTACTCATTCTGCTGAATCCGATATCAGTGCTGAGCGAATAGCATTTTATGGATCTGTGGATTTAGCAGATCCATTAGCAATTTTGGAAGAAATGCCCATAGATATGGGCTCATTGGTTGCAAGCCAAGCCTCAGTATTATCGGGAACAGTGAAACTGGAATGCTTAAGACCAGGCCTGGCTAAACCACACTTCAGTGTTGGCTATGAAGACATGTATTCAGATGGCACTTTCAAGTTAGTTAAAGGCTTTAAACTATCCAATATAGTAACTAAGCGACAAGACAAATGGATTATCTGTATAGGGCCTGATAGCAATTCAGGGGCCACTTCAATAATCTCTCCTTATGGATCCGGACCCGCAACAAGTTTTTTACTCGCCCCCAGCAAAGTAACTAAGACACTAGAGGAGTCATTCAAAATTGCCATTACTGAAATTGCATTAGACAACACTAATGAATACGAAATCTGGATCCTGGACAGTAATCCAGGCATTGTATCGAAAACAGAATTAGGCAATCCTGCTACCAGTGCTGGAGCGGAAATGATCACTCTGTTTCCCAATAAGAAATATGATGCCATAGAGATCCAAAATCCTGTAATAGGCGCTAATACCCAAAACCTTAGTTATAAATGTTTAAAAGCTGGTGATACGACTATTGGATTTGAGCTAAGGGTATTTCCAAAGGATGAAGGTTTCTACATGGCTAAAGATTTACTCACTGTCCATGTAAGCTGCAAGGACCCTGAGAGTATTGGCTGGATAGACTCATTCCAGCTGACTGCACCAGAAACATACGTAGGTTATATCGGACTTAATGTGCGTGATAATTACTGGTCTGCAGGCGATCCCTTTGCAGATGAATCACCTATAAGACACCAGTCTTTGGATGTTCTGGATCTTCCTGCAGACCGTGACTATGCCCTTGTATCAGGTGCTGATCAAATTGGAGTTTGGGATTTACACGATGGCACCGAAGTGGAACGCCTGTCGATGCCCGCAGGTTTATACCCGTATCTGGGTGGTGTATTCCTGGTAGCTCCTGAGTCTGATCGAGATACAGCAGAATGGATGGTATTCTATACCGGCAGCGGCGGTTACAGTGAAACCTCATATAATTCGGATTCTGGCGAATGGGGAATGTCCCAGTTTCACCCTTACCCTAACAGTCGTGTTACCGACATTGTCCCGGGGCCCGTCGATATAAATGGTCGCGACACCGGATATCTGGTGGTAGACAATGGCAGTGATTCAGTCAGCTTTCTTGGCTGGGATAGCGAGGTAACGGATTGGAGGCGACCTGCAGGTTTTATACGAACCAGTGGCGAATGGCGACAAAGTGGTGATGTTGTCAGCGTTGTTGGTGGTTTCGATGGACCTGCACTGGTACTTGTTGAGAATGGTGAAGAAACTAACGGCTCATTATGGTTGTTTGATCCAAGAGAAGAGCACATTGACAATACTGATCAAAATCTGGGTTCGGTCGGGATGTATCCATGGCGACTACGCTGCCTACGTGGAGTGTGCGTGACATCAAACTTTGGAGACAACACCATTTCTACCATAAGCTGGGCAAATCCAGAGGTAACGCCTGTGATCCATAACACAGCTGATGTGGGAGGAAGTCCACTTGATATTGACCTCATCCCCGATCCCGATGGAGATGGAGTATTGGCACTCACTACTGGTTTTAACGAGAACAACTACACTGTTACGAGTATCGATGCCGATGCCAGCATCACAAATAGTACAGTCATATCTTTAACGGGATGTGACTCCCCTACCAATGCACATTTTACCGATGGTAGCGGCAGTCATGTAATGATATCTTGTAATGGCAGCGACCAGGTCATTATTCAGCAACATTAAAGAGTGGGAAAGGCACCTTGTATCAGGCTGGCCATTTATTTGACGAAGCTGTCGAAAATAAAAAAGTGTCGCCATATCCCTGATGCTTCTTACGCAATCTGGTCGCATATTTAGATCCAAACTTATTACACCATAACCGAATGGATTCTCGACTGACAATGATTCCGCGATGAGCTAATAGACCTTTAATATCCGGATGACTGAGATTAAATCGATAGTAAAGCCACACTGCATATTGGATGATTTCAGGAGGGAATTCGTCATCTGTAAATTATCGCGAAAAGACAGTTAATTTGTCAGTACCCTTTCCAAGGTTCTAATTTGAATGCTAGTTGACACCTTATAGCCGAAGACAAGCTTTAAGATAAGACTATTTCCCTAACTCAACAATAGTCAACTAGTCTTATATAATACTATAAATATTTTAACAATTTGAGTATAATATTTATTTTTATAATTGGTCCAATTATGGTGCATAAAAGCCATTACTCGGAGACTAATTTTGCACTAAAAAGTACATCTTCAACATAAATAAACATCGATGAGAGGTGAAGAGTGATTATAGGATTTATCGGTTTAGGCACCATGGGTACTCCTATGGCAATGAATTTAGTCAACAAACGTAAAGAAGACACGGTACTGGTATTTGCACGAAAACCAGCAGTAGCTGAGACAATGGTCAAAGCCGGAGCAAAGAGTGCTTCTTCGATCAAGGAAGTTGGTGAAAAAGCAGATGTTATCATCACCATGGTCACTGCCAGCAAGGATGTCCGCGCTGTGTATTCAGAATTATTACCTGCTCTTACCGCTGGAAAGATAACCATTGATATGAGCACTATTGAACCATCAGCATCTATAGAAATTTCCAAACAAGTCGAAAGCAAAGGAGCAACAATGCTCGACTGCCCGGTTGTAAAATCTCAGCCCGCAGCAATAGACGGAACACTTGGCATTTATGCTGGTGGTAACAAATCGGTTTTTGATGAAACGGTGAAGGACATACTTCTTTGTATGGGAAATAACGTCATACATCTTGGCGATAATGGCTCAGGTCTGGTGATGAAAATTTGCCATAACATGCTGGTTGGAGAAATCCAGAACGGTGTTAACGAAATGATTACCATGGCACACCATCAAGGTATAAAAACTGACCAGTTTGTTGAAGCAATTTCTTATGGTGGAGCTGGAAATTTTTACCTCAACGCTAAATGGCCTAATATTGACAAAAATGAATATCCGGCTGCTTTTAGCCTGCAAAACATGCACAAAGATGTTCATATTGCTCAACAAATGGCGCAAGAAGCCGGGTTAGAATTACCAACTATAGACAGAGTGGTCGAGGTTTATGACCAGGGCATGGAAAAAGGTTTTGGCGCAGAAGATTTTTCTTCCTCATTCAAGGTAGTCGCAAACAAATAAAGCTGTAAAATTCGAGTTTAACCCGGGTTAAACCCGATCAAGCTGCACGACCTGCCCGGTTCGTGCAGAGCGTTCAGCTGCTTCCCCTACGCACACTGACCATAAGCCATCGATCAAACTAACCTCTGGCGTTGAACTGCCACTTTGTACCATATCCAGAAATTTTTGATGTTGATAAAATGACGACCCGTGATGGTCACCTGCCTGTAAAATTGTCTCATCAACTATCACATCTACTCTAGTCTCGGTTTTGCTTTTACGATCAGATATACTCAATTGAGCATGTCGCTCTTTTCCATCTGTGCTGAAACGCGCAGGCCCGGGAATATAGGCATCTACACGAGCTTTGGGACCGGTCACCGATATCTGTTCCTGCCAATAGGAACCCTCTGAAAACATACAAAGATCCAGCATAGCCCTGCTACCATTTTCAAAGTCAACCGTGACAAAAGCATTATCAATTATATCCGGTACTTTCCCATCATAACGCTCATCAATGTGGTTAACATCCATTGCACCTGACGCGTACACCCGAATCGGATCGCTGTTTAATGTTAAACGCATCAAATCCCAGAAGTGACAACATTTTTCGGTGAGCGTACCCCCGGTTCTTTTGTTAAAGCGGTTCCAGTCTCCCACCTTGGTCAAAAAAGGAAACCGGTGTTCGCGAATATTCATCATTTGCAAACTACCAGTAGTGCCTTTATCGACCTCGGATAATAATCGTTGCACGGGTGGCATGTATCGATATTCCATGGCAACCCAAACCACTGTAGCGTAATCCTCTGCCAGAGCGATTACCTCCCTGCAATGTTCTACGGTTGTACAAAGCGGTTTTTCACACAAAATAGGTTTGTTAGCCGGTATAGTATCGAGAAGTATTTGATGATGCGTGTCATTAGGAGCGACAATCACATACACATCGCATATGTCATCATCCAGCATCCGCTTGTAATCACTATATAACTTCGCCGTACCGTTACTGGTTTTGAAAGAAAGATCACGCATCTCCTGATCTGGGTCAGCAATAGCTACTACCTCTGCATCTTCCAGCAGTTTTATATTTCGAATGTGTTCCTGCCCCATCATCCCGGAACCAATTAAGCCATAACGAATCATGATGACAAACCCCCAGTTTTATTGCTAAAAATATATTGAGTGCGCTGTTTATATACCTCATCAGAATGTAAAACAGCTTGTGGAAAATGACTGTGGTGAATCGCATCTGGCCATATCTGTGGTTCCAGTGCGATACCTGCATAGGCTTTCATATGCAAACCATCAAGGCCAGGTACTGGTGGAGCTACGCGCGCACCATCATAGATTTGTAATCCCGGTTCGGTGGTGCGAACTGTCATACTCACAGCTGAGCTTGGACTTTCCAGGAAAGCGACTGAACGCAGTGATTGACGTTGATCAGACAGACAAAAGTTATGATCAATTCCCTGTTTATGGACTATCGACCCTACATCTTTAAACTGACGTAAATCAAAAATGCTACCAGTTACCGACCTCACCTCTCCTGTAGGAATCAATTCATCATCAACAGGAGTAAAGCTAGCGGCTTCTACTCGCAGCCTGTGATCAAGAATAGAATCTCGTCCGCTAAGATTAAAATAACTATGATGGGCTAAATTGCACAGCGTCGTTTTATCCGTGGTAGCCTCGAAACAAATATCTAACACTCCTGCTGGCAATAACCGATACGTCACCTCTACGTCCATATTGCCAGGGTAACCCATTTCACCATCGGCTAATTTAATCGATAAAGTAACCCGTTCAGTGTTTGCTTTTTCAATCTTCCATAACCTTTTTCCAATACCCATGGCACCGCCATGGAGGTGGTGTCGTTGAAGAAAGTTTTGATCCAATTGATATTCCACACCTTCAAGCAGCAAGTGTCCATGTCCTATGCGATTAGCGCAGCGGCCTGCAGTAGCTCCAAAGTAAGGGGAATGATCGAGGTAATGCTCTAAGGAATCAAACCCTAACACCAGTGATGGACTATGCCCATCCAGTCGCAGGTCTTGTAAAACCGAACCATAAGTTAGAATCTTTGCGGTAAGTGATCCTGCACTGAGCGAGATACAGTCAACCACGCTGCCATCAGGCATTTTCCCAAAAGCAGTAATATTCATTTATAACTCCAGTAACGGTAGTTTCATCGCCGCAGCCACGCTGCGTAGTACTTCACGATGATCTCCATAAGCAAGCGCCATGTGATGCTCCAGTCCCGAATTGATAATATCCTCCAGCACACTGCCCGTATCACGTTCGAAGCGAACCACTCCGGATGTTCCGGTAAATGACATAGGCCTACTCAATATTTCACCATAGCTTAAAATCATTTTTGGCTGGTTAAAGGATTGTGATATACGCACCATAGTCACAGGCCCCGCTTTGAGTGAAAATTCATAAAGAAGTGGCATTTTTCGGTTAGTATGAATAGTAGCTGTCGCATTTACTTCTGGCGCACGCATCGATACTGGTGCCTGACCACAGTGCCAAAAAACACCGGTATTATCCGTTTTGTCCATATCAACCAAATCAGTCAAAAAGACGGCTTCCCCTGAAGCCTCCTGCAATATGAGTTGACTCAATGAACCATAAACATCAGCTTCACAGGCGCAAGGTACCTTTGCTTCACCCATCATGGATGCAGGGCCGCAGACCGCTCCACCATACTCTGTAAATGTCTCTGGCCAACATCGAATAGCAAAAGCATCGTAGTTGCCTTTTGTTCGAATGTTATCCAGACCTACTTTTAACCTTAAAGAATGATCCAGCTCTTTTTGATTTACTTCATCTAAATCTGAAAGTGATGATTCCGCCAGTTTACGTACAACCGCGGTTTCTTGTGTGGATGCCGAACTGGCAGCACTAAAAAGCTCATCAAGTTTCAAAGCGTCAACCGTCACACCCGCCAGTTTTGTGATTTGTTCTTCCGAATAAGCACAAGAGTCAAAACCCGTCGGATGTTCTCCAATGCGCGCGATACGACGCCCACTGATAGACTCAGTTACTTTTTGACCCGCTTCTGAGAAAAACTTTTCAGCGGAGATTGGCTGTAAATGCTCTGATAATCGCTGCTCGGATAAAAGAGCCGTTAAGTCTGATTCAACATCTTCATCGGGATCTGCATACAACCAGGAAAAAGTTTTGTCACAAAGGCTCAGTGCGTGACTAAACAAATTAAGTCCACAAAAAGCGTTGAGTCTCAACCGTCCTCCCAAGCGCGGTTCAGGTATAGCCCAAATAGATAAAGGTTGATCAAATTTCGATGCTGCAGCAACCGCCATCGAAGCGTCTGTAAAAGTAACTTGCAGTATCAGTATTTGATCAACCGATTGACTTTGTAACTCAGTCATCGCCTGTTGGGTGCCAGGCTCATCAAACAAAAGGGTATCCGAGCCGATAATTTCATTTCCGCTTTCTGCTAATTTCTTTAACATTTGCGCCAGCTTTTTTTCAGCCAGCTCTACGTCAAAAGTGGGACGACCAAGGGGTATAACGCCTATTTTCATCATTGTGTCCTAAAAATTTTTTCCTATAATTATGGTCTAAAGTTCATCATAATCATGGCGGAAGCTGGCATCAGCTGGTGAGAAAACAGCACCTTGCTCACCGTAACAGGCATGTTTTGACCAATCATGCGCTTCTCGATTTGCTAATGCAGAGATATCTGACAAATAATCACTAGATTCACCGTCAAGATCGGTACGAATCTGATCCCAGTCGGGGTAAGCATTAAAAGCATCCAGCCAGATCGCACGACCCGCGAGAAATCCGGAAGCTCCAGCTTTAAACGCGTGCTTTAATACATTGCGAAATTCTGCTTTACCAGCACCAGCCGATAACATCACCCAGGGACGACCGGCAATCCGACCCAGCTCATCAAATACGTTTTGAATCTCGCTAGAACCATCTGCATCAGCAGCATTGACGGGGCTTTCTAATTTAAAAACGTCTACACCGTATTCCGGTTTTGCAAATTCTGCCACTGACGCCAACACATCATCGGCTTTCTTGCCCTGCATTTCGATATACTCTTGGGTTTGATGCGCATCGCTAGCCAGTGGGTACACCAACAGTTCGAATAAAAATGGTATGTCAAAACGCGCACATTCTTCGCCAATCTTTTTGACATAATCCTGTTGTGCCTGCAACACCTTGGCACCAGCATCAGGTCGATACCACGCCAGCACTTTGACTGCGTCAGCTCCCATTCTTTTAATTTTGGATACTGACCATTCATCAATATTTGACGACAACCTACCGTCAGTAGTTTCATTAAATAATGAATCTTCAAGCGTTACGATCAAACCTTTAGTTGGGTTCATTACATTGATGCTACGTGGAATAGCATAATGGGGGTCAAGTAACATGGCGGTACTTTGAGGCTGCAAAGTCTCAACCAGCAGTGATTTAAATCGAGCAACCTCTTCCCATGGTGCTACTTCAGTACCGAGAGCACTGGCAATGGTGTTTTTAATCGGCGGGCGCTGGTCAACAGCCGTCATTTTAAACCGGCCGTTAGCATCCGACATACGTCGCATTCCCCATAGCTTACCAGGTGTTAATTGCATTATTTATTCTCCTTTAAGAAGTTGTTTGTACTATTTCGATTTGGGCACCCGGCTCTACCACCATAGTGCATACATTTGATTGCAGCAGCTGCATTGGCAAATTCAATGGCTGCGGTTTCACTTGCACCCTCAGCAATGCGTAGCGCAAAAGCACCGTGCCAGATATCTCCTGCAGCGAGCGTATCTACTACCTCAATATCAAAACCGGGGATATTTTCGACCATATTCTGATGCAAAAAATATACACCATGCGGGCCATCTGTTACGCATAACCAGGCGGATAGTTTTTTAGCGGCAGCTTTAAGTGCTATGCTTAAATCATCTTCACCCGTTAAGGTAACCAATCCTTGTCGTGAAAAGGCTATATGTGAAGCGTCTTGAAGACTGTTTAAGGTTACAGGTTGCTCGGCATCAATAATGCCTGGAATATCCTGCAAGCGTGCCATCCTCATCATTTTTTCGGTCATTTCAGGCCAACGATTATCGGCCAAAATTGCATCAGCTTTTATACCTTCATCCAGCCAATTAGCATGTTGGATCAAGCCACTACCACGAAAATTCATGATTTGACGTTCACCCTCTTCATCCACATAAATCGACGAATAAGATGATTTTCCTTCTCTGGCTCGATGTATATAGTTTAGAGCTACTTTTTCATCACGTAGTTCATTGAGGATCAAGTCGGCAATTGCATCTCCACCAAGCCGGGAAATTAACGCTGCATCACCCCCAAGTCGTGATATAGCAACGGCTGCATTTGCTGCGCAGCCGCCACCAACTATGATTGCATCGAGTGCGCGATATTTATCTGCTTTTCTAGGCATTTCATCCACTCGAAACACCATGTCGACAACCGCCACACCTGCTACTAATATGCGGGTCATCTTTCCACCTTCAAACCACTAGGAACGCTTGAGGGTTTACCTAATTTGCCATTCACCGAAGCCGCACCCGTAAGCGATTGAAGAAAAGCTGTCAAATGATCAATCTCTAGTGTACTGAGCGTTTGTGTTTGTATATCAAGTTTAGATAATAAACGCTTCTGCTCTCTGCTATCTTCAAGCGCAACAAAATCAATTTCCTCCAACCATGGAGCTGAAGGAAGGTTTGCATCTTCTCTATTCCAACGCTGATTAGAAGCAATGGGGTTAAGGTGATGACGAATAATACCTTTTAGTGTTGGGTATGCCCCATTGTGACCATAAGGTGCTGTGAGCTCGACATTACGTAGTGATGGTGTGCGAAAACGATATGCATCCTGTAAGCGATCCGTTTCCGACATACGCCCAACATCACGCACATAAGGGTCAAATCGGCGAGTTCTTCCCGGACCAAAGTGTGGAAGCGCAAGCGAATAAAACTGGTGATCTGTTAATAATTTACCCGAATGGCATTGTGCACATCCGGCTTTACCATAGAATAAATCCAGACCTTTTTTTGACTGATCTGTCAAAGCAGTCTCATCACCCATCAGGTAAGCATCAAAAGGACTGTCATAGGATTGCCATTCAAGACCAACGAAGGCTCCAATAGCATTAGCAATTTCACTGATAGTTATTTCTGCGGGTGTGTGTATTTGCTCAAAAGCAGCCACAAACATTTCACCATATTCCGGTATGGTTCGAACTCGTTTAGCTATAATCGGCCAGGCTGCATCAATGCGATCGTGCACGGCTCCGGCGATTTGATTCTCAGCAGGGTTTCCAGCCATTTCAAACTGGGAAATCATCGGGAACAAAGCTTGTGCAGCAAGGATGTTATCGAGCTTACCCGGCAACCACTCCTCCGCTGGAGAGTTAAAACCATTACCGTAGTCGTTTGATATACTCAAACGTCCATCATGAAATAACCGTCTGACTTCTTTTGCGCCGAGATTCCACAACGCCTGGGAATTACGGGGAATGCGTTTGCGGATACGAAGCTTGCCAATACCAGCAGTTCGCTTAATACCTAAACCTGAACCACCCTCGCCTATGCCAAGCGACATACCATCAGATGTTCCAAAATCAGGGATATGACAAGTTCCACAAGCAATATTTTGATTACCCGATAGAACAGGGTCATAAAACAATAACCGTCCAATACGCGCTTTGCTTTCATCAAATTCTAAAAAATCTTCGCTTGATAAGGGCTCTGGTATTTGAGAAGCTTGTAGTGGAACTATGCCCCCAATTACAATAACCCATAAAAAAATAATTCTATGAATCTTAGTAGCCGTATTTTGAAAGTTACGACAAAATTGATGCCAATTTTGGCCTTTCTGGTGTTTTCTGCCCCGCTCGCAGCTGAAATTGAAAAAGCCCGCGATTTGATGGAGGAAGGTAAATTTACTGAAGCATACGAACAACTTAAACCAGCTGCGCGTTCTGGAAACGCTGACGCGGAAGAGTTGATTGGAGTAATGTACGCCATGGGACTGGGTGTTGAGCGGGATGACATCCGCGCATTCGACTGGTACTTGCGTGCATCCTTGAAAGGACACCCCGGTGCGCAGTCCGGTATCGGCTGGTACTATGAAGTCGGCCGAGGTATGCCTGCCCCTGATCTGGTCAGGGCTTATACCTGGTACGTTCTTTCTGCTATCGGAGGTGATCCCGATGCGGCTATTTCTCAAGAAGAGGTGGTGAAAAAAATGACCAAAGAACAGATTAATCAAGCGCACATATTGATCGAAGACTATCGTGTATGGTTGTACCCATTTAGATAACATTTTTTTTACAAACAGTTGGGTCACCACAGTTTTGGTGACCCATTTTCAATCCACTGGTTCAATTTATTTAATATCCATTGCAGCGCCAGCATTAATATCTTTTTCAGCTTTTGCTACGTTTGATGTCAAAGCATTAAAGATTTTATTTCCACCTTTAATGTTATTTTTAAACCACTTATAAACTGGCTCAGCAGCTGCTTTAAATTTAGCCTTTTCTGCTGGAGAAGGTACATACAGATCTCCACCTTCTTTTACAAAAGATTCATAGGCAGAAATTGATTTTCTCTTAGGTGAAGCAAAGGTTGCTTGCTGTAATGCAGCAAAACCATCTACCACTACACGGCGTAAGTTTTCAGGCATAGAAGTGAATTTCTGGTTATTCATCCACCATAAAGCACCCATATAAGCATGGCCATCCAGAGTTACGAATTTTAAGCCAGCATCTGGAAATTTCATGCCCATGATATCGGTAATTCCGTTTTTGGAACCTTCAACAACACCTGTTTGAAAAGAAGTAAACAACTCAGGCCATGGAATTGGAGTTGGAGACGCACCCATTGCCTTCACCAGTTCTTGTGGTAAATCAGCTACAACAGTACGTATTTTCAAACCTTTCATATCAGATGGCTGAGTGATTCTGCGCTTGGTATTAGCGAAGTTGCGCCAACCACCAGTATTACCGATAGTCATAAGTCTAATGCTATTGTCAGAGTCCTCCAGAGCCATTTTACGCATAGTGCGCGTGAAATCACCTGCTAGTACGTGCTCAGCGATACGGTCACTTGACATCAAGTACGGTAGATCAAGTACCTGTACGTAAGGAAATATCCCTGAAGCACCACCCGAGGTAGAAATATAGATATCGATGGAACCATCAGCTACGCCTTGCAAACATTCAGCACCTTTGGAACACAATTGTGTTCCGATAAATAACTCAACGGCAATAGCCCCATTTGAAGCAGACTCAACGGTATTTTTGAAAACAACCAGTCCATCATAGTCCTCGTCATTTTCATTAGAATTTGCAGTAGCGCGGATTGTATATTCTGCGGCGTATGCAGTGAATGTTGATCCCGCTAACAAAGCGACCAACAAAAGTGATTTGACTATTTTACTTAACACGATTTTTTCTCCTGATTAATATTAAGATATATTGTTATCGTTCTCGATGATTCGACTACTTTATTGAACACGCTTTTCCTCCTAATTATTTTAAACGTTATTTATTTCTCACTGTACAAAGCCTGTTAATCGCGGCAAGGTCATGGAAATCGCCGGAAAGTATGTAATCAGAAATATCACTAGAACTTCTACCGCGAGAAACGGTAAAATGGCGCGTGAGATAGTTTCAACCCGCTCGCCAGATACGGAAGAGGCCACAAACAACACCAGTCCCATTGGGGGAGTTGCCAGGCCAACAGTCAGATTCACCGACATAATTATTGCAAAATGCACCGGGTGCACACCAAGGCTCAAGAAAATAGGCGCAAGAATCGGCCCAAGAATGATAATCGCCGGGCCGGCATCTAAAAACATTCCGACAATAAATAATAAAATATTGATTAAAAATAATAGCATCAGTGGATCAGAACTAAGGCTCAGAATCAAAGCTGCTAATTGCTCGGGAGCATGGCTCAAGCTCACAACCGTTTTGAAAGCCACTGCGGCTCCAACCAATAACAGTACAGTAGAAGCACCAAATGCAGATCTTGCAAATATCGCAGGTAAATCTGACAATTTCATCGAACGTAATACAAAAAATGAAATTAACATGGCGTAAGCAACAGCCACGGCGGATGCTTCTGTTGGAGTGAATACTCCAATCAAAATACCACCAAGAATAATAATAGGCGCCTGCAATGGTGCAACCGCTTTTTTACAAACGATTCGAAAATCATTGGAAACGACTGATCGCAATGAAACCAGTATAAAGTGGGATAGCACTAAAAATATCATAAACAACAGCCAGTTATTGACAGCGATATCCATCCCTAACCACCAGCTCATCAAAGCCCTTACACCAGCGTAAACGGCTATCATAACGCCAGCAAAATTGATTCGTAACAGTATTAATGAAACCCAGAACTCAAGCGGACTCAAAGCCTGATTTTTATTAACAATACGTTCTGCTTTTGGAAGTTCATATTTATCTGCCAACAGACGTACTACCAGCATTAATCCTACGCCGACAAGAATACCCGGTACCAGACCCGCCAAAAACAATGCAGCAACGCTTTCTCCCATCACGTAGGCATAAATAATCATGATTCCTGATGGTGGTATAATCGGCCCTATCACCGAGCTAGCAGCGGTGATAGCAGCGGCAAATTTACGGCTATAACCATTTTTTTCCATGGCAGGAATCAAGGTAGAACCAAGAGCAGAAGTGTCGGCTACCGCAGACCCGGATAGCCCGGCAAATAATATGGAAGAAAGAATATTTACATGCGCCAGACCACCGCGTAAATGCCCCATTAAAGCCTGGGAAAACTCGACCAGTCTTGCGGTAATTCCACCACGATTCATCAAGTCACCAGCAAGCATGAAAAAAGGTAAGGCCATCAGTGGGAAGCTATCCATTCCATTGTAGACATTACGATACAGGAGAGCTATATCCCTCTCCTGCCCGTCGAACCATAGCAAAAATCCCGGTGATAGTAATAAGGCAAAAAATACCGGCATACCTATCATCAGGAAAACCAGGAAAATAGGTAAGAACCATACTAGCATTAGTTTGAACCGGGATGAGTAATCGGACCAACCTGGGGATGAGGTGGTACTAAATCAGGTCGTAATAATTCCAGGGTAGTACGAATAAAAAGTTCAATATTGACCGAGGTCATTAAGACAATACAGGTCAACAACGATCCATACATATAACGTAATTTGACTTTTATAGTACCCATATCGAACCATTCGAGCGGTATACGTAAAGATGATGAGTTAAAGTTTCCTGCAAAACCCATGGTGTGCGTCCAACCATGCCCGATTGCGTTAACTAGAACCAGCGTTGAAAAACTTAATATTATAAGGCTAAGAATCGAAGCAGGACGTACTGGCAAAGCTTGTCTCAACATATCGATGGCAACAAAGCCACCGCCACGATACGCCAATGGTGCAATAAGCCCTGTCATCCACAGCATTAAAAACCTTGCTGCTTCATCTGGCCATGGCATTGCATTATTTAATACATAGCGGAAAAAAACCTGTAGCAATATGACAAACACCATCAACGCCAGTGATATCCATGCAATTGTTCTTCCTATACCTAAAACTATTGAATTCAGGTATGCAATAGCACGATAAATTTGAACAAATGCACTAATAGGTAAGTCCTCACACTTTACGATTAACAATACTAGAGGTTTTAATTCGATTACTACTTCGTTATTTTCATATAATCTTTAATGCGAAAGTAATTGTCAAGGTATTATTTACATGGCTTCAATCAGATCAACATCGTGCTTTTTACACAATTCAATTAAATTAGAATCTTTACATTGATCAGTAACAAGGGTATCTACATGAGAGAGATGACTAATTTGTACAGGTCCCTTGCCAAGGAATTTTGTACTATCTGCAGCGAGTATTACGTGTTCCGAGCATTCAATAATTGCTCTTGCTACATTCGCTTCACGTAAATCATAATCAAGCAACGCACCATCACGTGATATTGCGGCAGCACCAATGACGCTGATATCAGCACGAAACATACGGATAAAGTCAACGGCCGTCTCACCTAGAATAGCCCCGTCCGAGCGCCGAACCACACCCGATGGCACCATTATTTCAATACCTTCGAATAACCTTAAATCATTGGCGATGCTGACATTATCAGGGACAATCTTGAGCCCGGTATGGTGTTTTAATTGCAATGCAACAGCAGCGGTAGTCGTTCCCGCATTAATCATCAGTGCAATATTATTGGGAATTAAACTCGCAACCGCTTTACCTATAGCTTGTTTTTCCTGGTCTGCTATTTTTCGGCGAATTTCAAAATCGGTATACTCCAGGCTGGTCAGCAGTGAAGCACCACCATGGAATCGCATCACCTTGCTAGCATCAGCCAATACCTGTAAATCTTTGCGAATAGTCTGTGGAGTTGTACTAAAAAAATCAGCCAGGTCCTCAACCTGAACTCTGCCCTGTTGCTTGACCTGAACTAAAATTGCCGCTTGTCGAGAAGAAAAGTTATTACTATCTATCATAAAACAGTCTACACTCAGCTTGAATTCAGTAGTTTCTTTTTACCGAAAAAACGAAACCAAGGCAACTATATTTTGTCAATAGCCTGTTGATCCTCGATACAGGCAATCACCTTGACAGCTTCTCCACAATGGGCGCAGGTTTCAACATCAATATTGAATACTCTTTTCAACCGTTGTGCCCAGGTCATGGCCGATGTCCGTTGAAATGTTGTTTACCGTATTTGTTTTCCGCGTAAATCCCGTCAACAAACAGCATATGAAAGTGGACCGGGCCGCGTTCGGATTCAGATTTAGCGCACCCGGGACGCCGGACCGTCCAAACGCTCTGAATGAGCATGACTGCAGCGGTTATCGCTGCTTTCTGAGTCCGCCCTGCCTTTTTGATAAAGTGGGGTGCAATCGCGCGGTAGACAATACCTGGCACCTGGCACATCAATTCGGAACGACTGGCGAACAGGAATCTTAGTTGATAAGGAAAACTCAGTACCCACTGGCGTATGGGCTGATGTGGTAAAACGACATCTACCAGCAGGGTCGCGCCTTCAGCCATGCGCCTGGCACCGCAACTGG
>JAAEMR010000043.1 GCA_024225395.1 Gammaproteobacteria bacterium | reverse complement strand
TTATTATCTGTACTGGGTTTAGTGAAAGAATAAATAAAGAACAGGCAGTGGGTATCGGTATAAAAGGTTTTTTAATGAAACCTGTAGTGAAATCAGATATGGCTCAGATGGTTCGGAATGTGTTAGACGAATCAAAAAATAATGAGGAATAAAAAATATTATAAATAACATGGACGCTGAATAATTGAAATTACTCATTTTTACTTGTAATTTCTTCCTGTTAAAATATAAATAACAATTTGCGAACTTCAGAATTTCACCCTCATTTAATTGGAGTCTCTGCAGATAGATTGAAAGCTAAGCCATAATATCAAAAAAGACAATATCAATAAAAAAGCTTAAGATAGTAAAAAGTGGGGAATCCTATGACCCAAAACACTGCACAAGATAAATTTTCAGAGCTGCGCAGCCAAGCTGAAAGACTATTAGCCTTAAAGGGAAACGTTCCGGGTTTGGCATATGATGATGATCCGCTTAAACTCATCAATGAACTTCAGACATTTCAGATAGAATTAGAATTGCAAAATGAAGAATTACACCGCTCCCAACAGGAATTGATGCAATCCCAGATTAACTATACTGAACTATATGACTTTGCACCTGTGGGCTATATCACCACATCTTTAAAAGGATTAATTCTCCGTTGCAACCTGATACTTTCTGATATGCTGCAAACAGAAAGAAGTCTCTTGCTTAATCAGCCTTTGTCAGCTTTTATTCATATTGAAGATCAAGATATTTATTACCGTCATCAAAAAAATCTTTCTGAGTCTAAAACACGACAGATCAGTGAATTACGATTACAGCCAAAGGATGGAGAAATATTAGATGTGCAGTTGGAAAGCACAGTTGTTCCAAATAAAGCTGGAGAGCCCGAACGGTACCGAACCGTGGTCAGTGATATTAGTGAGCGAAAACAGGCTGAACAATGGAAATTATTAAATATAAGAATTTTAGATCGGATCAATAAATCTGAGGTATGGAAAGATTGCATTGAAGAAATTTTAGCCGAGATAAAACAATTTACAGGGTTCCAGGCTGTAGCTATCCGTTTGAATGAAGGTGAAGATTTCCCGTATTATGTAACAAAAGGGTTCCCAAATCACTTTGTTGAGGCAGAAAGATATTTATGTACCCGTGACAGTATGGGCGAAATCAAACGGGACTCAAACGGTAATCCTTACGTGGAGTGCATGTGCGGTAACATCATTTGCGGTCGAACAGATGACAGTAAAGGCTTTTTTACTGAAGGTGGAAGTTTCTGGAGCAACAATACCAGCAAACTATTGTCAGTAACTACTGACGAAGATCGCCAGACCAGAACCCGTAACAGGTGCAATAGTGAAGGATATGAATCC
>JAAEMR010000042.1 GCA_024225395.1 Gammaproteobacteria bacterium | reverse complement strand
CACTAACTGCCCATAATGATCCCGGCCTGGCTTCTGGTTACGCTCCACACCGGATCTGTGCCGGTCATAAACCGGTTCTGGTCTGTAATGAAAAGATGTTGCCAGCCCGGCAGTAACTGGTTTTGCTTATTATCCTTTCGTGGCCTGAATCCGGACCATCAATGTAATTCTCCAATACCCTTGTAGCGCCCGGAGGCGAGACCATTTTCTGCTTCAGGCAATATTGTTTCATCAGCATACCAGTTATCACCATGAGCCAGGGTCAGACAGGGGCTGAAAAAGGTTGAATCCTCGGTCCTCCGGCTTCTTAAAAAAAGTATGATCTGGATTACTTTAATTTTAGGCGGTTAATAATCGCTTTGGGTTGAAATTAGAAGTAAAATGAATGCCTGTTAAACTTATAAAGGCGACATGTGTTTGATAAATGGATAGTGGTATCTGATATGGATGGCACCTTGCTTAATCATCATGATTATAAGGTGCAGGCAGCATTGCCGATGCTGGACCAACTGGAAAAGGCTGGTATTCCAGTAGTCTTTAATACCAGTAAAACTTTTTCAGAACTTAAAGACTGGGTTACCCTGCTCAATAACAAACACCCTTTTATCGTTGAAAATGGTTCTGCTATTTATATTCCTGAAAACTATTTCCCACAGGGATTTCTCACTCAACAAACTTCCAATGTTAAACATGAAGGTGAATATCAGGTAATTGTCACTGGCATTGAAATACAGTCGATTCAAAACTATCTAAAAACAGTAAAACCTGACGCCATTGATTTTACTCAATGCAGTTTGCAGCAGGCGATGGATATAACAGGGTTAACAGAGAAAGATGCCGCTGCGGCACAAACTCGACAGTTTTCAGTGCCTTTAATGTTTGATGATGATATGAAACAGCAAAACTTTGGTGAACAGGCTAAGCAGCACGGTTTTGGAATACTTAAAGGCGGTCGTTTTTTACATGTCTTAGGAACCTGTGATAAAGGTAGCAGTATGCAAATTTTAAAAAACCTGTATGCAGGTTGCTATCAAAAAACTTATGCAATGATTGTTCTGGGTGACAGTCAGAATGATGTAGCGATGTTGCAACAGGCAGATATTCCCGTCGTGGTAAAATCACCATCCAGCAAGTCGATTGAACTTGATCACCCGGCAACAATTGAAACACAAAATGAAGCCCCCGAGGGCTGGGTTGAAGGGGTAATTTCGGCACTCACAAACAGTAGATTAAAACGGGATAATTAACATGGCAGACAGTTTTCAATCGGGCACAGTGACCACCTTACATAATATCGTCAATAGACCACTTCAGGAACTGGAAGATGAGTTGGTAAAATTTTCTTCTAAAAGACCGTTGGGTTTGATCTTGCCATCGCTTTATTCTGAACTTGAGCGTCCCGCTTTAACAAAGATTGTGGATGAACTTGTCCAGGTTCCTTACTTATCTCAAATTGTTATAGGACTGGACAGAGCCAGTGAAGATGAGTATCGCAAGGCTATTCAGTATTTTGACCGGCTTCCCCAGGACCACAAGATCTTGTGGAATGATGGTCCGAACCTGAAAAAAATAGATGCGATGCTGGAAAAGCATGGTCTGTCTCCTACCCAGCAAGGCAAAGGTCGGAATGTGTGGTATTGCATGGGTTATATGCTGGCTTCGGATAAGGTGAAATCGCTAGCACTGCATGACTGCGATATCGTTACATATCATCGATCACTGTTAGCTCGATTACTATATCCGGTTGCTAACCCGGAATTTCGCTATCAATACAGTAAGGGTTATTACTCACGAGTTGCGAATAATAGTCTAGGAGGGCGGGCTTCCCGTTTACTGGTCACGCCGTTAATTCGTGCGTTAAAAAATAACCTTGAGTGGCAGGAGAGCCTGGATTATATGGACAGTTTTCGTTATCCACTGGCTGGTGAATTTTCGATGCGCAAGGATGTGATGAGTGAGGTTCGTATTCCCAGTGACTGGGGGCTGGAAATAGGCTTGTTGATGGAAATGGCTCGCAATTATTCAACGCGTAGAATCTGTCAGGTTGAAATTGCCGATATCTATGATCACAAACATCAGGATGTTTCAGCTGATGATGAAGAATCCGGTTTATCAAAAATGTCGATTGATATATCCAAAACTTTTTTCAGGAAACTGGCAACAACTGGCACTGTTTTTAACGAAAGTTTCTTTCGAACATTGAAAGCCACTTATTATAGAATCGCGCTGGACCTGATCGATAGTTATCGCTGCGATGCGATGATGAACGGGCTGGAAATTGACTGCCATGCTGAAGAGCAGATAGTCGAACTGTTTGCAGAAAATATAATGAAAGCGGGAGAGCAGTTTCTAACTAAGCCAATGGAACAACCGTTTGTGCCGCATTGGAATCGAGTGCTGAGTGCCGTACCCGATATCTATGAACAATTGCTTGAAGCGGTACAGAAAGACCATGAGTTATATAGCTGATTGACTGGATTAGCCGGGTAAAAAACAATAGTGAAAATAAAATTAAAAGCCTTACATGACAAAGTAAGTAGCCATGTGAGTGCTATTTATCCAGAAGCCGACGTTAACAGGCTGACTCGGCAGTTACTGGCTGCTATGGATCTGCAAGATGATTGCAAAAAGCCTGGAGTACATAAAAATCACTGGAATCAACAGGATGTTATAGCGATTACCTATGGTGATACGATTGAACGTGAAGGTGAACAACCGCTGCAAACTTTGCATCAATTTTTTAAACAGAATTTCTCGGATATCATTAATTCGATCCATATTTTACCGTTTTACCCCTATAGCTCTGATGATGGTTTTTCGGTTATCAATTACAAACAGGTTAACCAGAAGCTGGGTGACTGGCAGGATATAGAAAATATATCCAGAGACTTTAAATTAATGGCTGACCTGGTCATCAATCATTGTTCCAGTCGCAGTGAATGGTTTGAGCAATTCAAAAATAATCGCTCACCGGAATCTGATTATTTTATTAACGTTGATCCATCGACAGATTTGTCTCTGGTTACTCGCCCACGAACTAATCCTCTGTTGCGTGAAGTCAATACGCTGGATGGAGTCAAACATGTCTGGTGCACATTCAGTCATGATCAAATTGATTTGAATTTTGCTAACCCTAAAGTTTTAGTTTTGATGGTCAGTGTGATTGAATATTACCTGGGCATGGGTGTCAGTATTTTTCGTCTCGATGCGGTGGCATTTTTGTGGAAAAAAATTGGGACCAGTTGTCTGAATCTTCCGCAGACACATGAAATAATTAGATTGCTCAGAACCCTGATTGAGCATAAAAATCCTAAAGCCGTTATTATTACCGAAACTAACATTCCCAATCGTGAAAATCTGGCCTACTTTGGAAATGCTAATGAAGCACATGTTATTTATAACTTTGCCCTGCCCCCTTTATTACTGCATGGATTAATTACGGGTAACAGCTTTTACCTGAATAACTGGTTGATGAGTATGCCACCTGCACAGGATGGAACGACATATCTTAATTTTATCGCATCTCATGATGGTATAGGTCTTCGACCGGTTGAAGGAATTTTAAGCGATGATGAAATAAACCAGGTTGCCGATACCATGCAACAGTTCGGGGCCAGAATATCCTGGCGAAATCTGGGTGATGATGAAGTCCGGCCTTACGAAATTAATGTCAGTTTGTATGATGCGCTAAGTGGTACGGTGAGTGGAAAAGATAACTGGCAGTTTGACCGGTTCATCTGTGCTCATACCATTATGTTGAGCCTGGAAGGTATTCCTGCTTTTTATATTCATAGCCTGCTGGCGACAGAAAATGATGTACAGAAAATGCAACGCTCGGGTAATAACCGTGCGATCAATCGACATGTATGGGATTTTAAAGAACTCAGCGATGTATTGCATGATGAAAGTTCTCATCACGCAAAGGTGCTGAATCGTCTAAAAACAATTATTAAAATTCGAACCGGGCAAGCTGCGTTTCATCCTAATGCTACACAATATACGCTGCACATGGGAGAAGGTATATTTGCCTACTGGCGTCAGAGTCGTAGTCGTGAACAAAGTATATTTTGTTTTCACAACATCACTGACCAGGTTCAGGATATTGCGCTTGCCGGGGTAAACCTGGTGCAAACTTACCAGTGGTATGATTTATTCAGCCAGCAAGTTTATGATGATTTACAGTCGACGCTTCAACTACAACCCTACCAGTGTGTGTGGATATCGAATAAAAAATAACGGGGTTTTTTCGATCGGGTTAAATTTCTATATTATCTATCAGACGGGTATTTCCCAGTTTTGCCGCCACCAGAATAACAAGAGGATCATCGATGCCGGCAGGTTTTAGCGTTTGCTGGTGGCAAATATCAAAGTAATCAACTTCAAAACCTGAATGGCTCAGGGAGTTTATCGCATCTTTTGTTAGTGTTGAAAATGACTCATCCCCCTTTTTTATTTGTTCAGCGACTTTCCTGAGCTGCTGTTGAAGCTCTACGGCTATTGACTGTTGCATTCCGGACAGGTACTGGTTACGGGAACTCATGGCTATGCCACTTTCTTCACGTACTGTTTCTCCGGCGATAATATCAATATTGAGGTTCAGGTCATGAACCATCTTTTTTATCATCTGTAGTTGCTGATAATCTTTTTTTCCAAACACGGCGATATCGGGTTGCACCAGGTTAAATAGCTTTAGCACAATGGTGCTGACGCCAATTAAATGCCCGGGACGGTACTCGCCTTCAAATCGTTTGGTGATATCCATCACCTGAACCGAGGTCATGTGTTTGAGTCCGTCGGGGTATAAATCCTGCACGGTGGGTAAATACACCAGATCGCACTGATGTTCCATTAGCGCCTTGCAGTCCTGTTCCAGAGTTCTGGGGTAATTGTTGAGATCTTCATTAGGACCGAACTGCATAGGGTTGACAAATATACTGCTGATTAATTTGTCAGCCTGCTCATCGCCGAGGCGTAACAGGGACAGGTGTCCTTCATGTAAGTTACCCATGGTTGGAACGTAGGCGATGGTTTTGCCCTGTTGCTTCCAGTCTCTAATTTGAGCACTTAATTCATTATTGTTGTGGACCTGTAACATTCGTCAATAAATTTATGATGGAGTGTTTATGAAAAACAGTGTGAAGCTTCTGGAAAATTGTTGTTTTTAACTTCTGTGACATAAGCGCTAATAGCTGCTTCGATAGAGCCATGCTCCAGCATGAAGTTTCTGGAAAAACTGGGTGGCTTTCCGGGTGTGATGCCGAGCATATCCTGTAAAACAAGAATTTGTCCGTCACAGTCAGAACCTGCTCCAATGCCTATCACCGGGATTTGTAGCAACTGGGTAATCTCTGCAGCCAGTGTAGCTGGAACGCACTCCAGTAACAGCAGGTCAGCTCCAGCTTCCTGAATTTGTAATGCGGTATCTTTCATTTCAATGGCGCTGTCGTGTTCTCGCCCCTGTACCCGGTATCCGCCCATTTTATGAACTGACTGAGGTTGTAACCCCAGGTGAGCGCAAACTGGAATTTTGTATTTGCTTAAAGTTTCAACCGTTTTAATCTGGGTAATTCCGCCTTCCAGTTTAACTACCTGGGCACCGGTCTTTTTGATCATATGACTGGCATTATCCAGCGCCTGTTGCTGAGAATTGAGCGAGCCGAAAGGCATATCAATCATCAACAGGCTTTTGTCCAGACCACGGCTTACCGCCATACCGTGGTATTCAACGTCAGCTACGCTAACCGGCAACGTGGTTTCATGTCCCTGAATGACCATACCCAGCGAATCACCTACCAGCACGACTTCCACACCCGTTTTATCCATCAGTCTGGCAAAGCTGTAATCATAAGCGGTCAGGCAGGCAAACTTCTCTCCCTGCTGTTTAAGCTTGTTGAGATAAGGAAGCGTGATCTTCTTTTCGAGAGCTTTAGGTGCGTACATATAACTGGAGATAAGAGTAATGCCGGTAGTATTTCACTGTACAAAAATGGTTGCAATGATATTTTATTATTATGGATGAGGTTTGACTTAATCTAGTCGTTTAATACGCAGAGCAGGCGCCTGTTTGATCAGGTAACTGATGCTCCCCAGGCCTGGAATGTAAAGATCACCAGACACTTCCTGCAAAGGTTGTAAAACAAAAAGACGATTTTGCATTTCAGCATGAGGGATGCATAGATGGGAATCATTTTGCTGTATATTACCAAATAAAATGATATCCAGATCCATGGTTCTGGGTGCCCATTTTAGCTCATCCGAACGCTGCCGGTAAAAGGCATATTCAATGGACTGAAGTTCCAATAACAGTTCCATCGGTTGCAGTTTTGTGGTCAGGCAGGCGACAGCGTTGATGTAATCTTCCTGAGGAATGTCACTGACCGCAGCTGATTGATACAGTGAAGAATGGCTGACAAGTTGAGATTCACGTATTTGATCCAGGTGAGGTAATACATCGATGACCTGCTGTTGTGGATCAGCCATATTGCTGCCTATGCCGATAAAGACTTTAATTTCGTTGTTATGCATTGTGTAGGCTGTTATTTATTCCGGACTTTTATTTCGTGCTTGTCTATGACGTCTGGGGCGGTGTCCCGGCTTGCGATGGACTGGCACCTGAGGGGGGTTATCGATCTGGAACTGAGTCCACCATTCGCATAACTGAAAAGTGGTCAGACCTACCATAGACTGAATACAGAAAAAGTCGTAACCGGCACGAAAATTAGGGTGATTGACTAACCTTTTTGGCTGTTTTCCGCGGGTATTACTGAAACGCGGTTGCATGTTCCAGATGTTTTTGGCGATTTGACTAAAACGTTTTGGAACGGCGATAGTTTTTACCTGCTGGGAAAATATCTCACTCCCTGCAATTTGCAGAGCTGGTAGAGTGCTAATTTTTTCAGCCTGAAGCTGAATCGCTTTTTGATGTACCAGTGGCCATAACAGTGCTGCAAAAATGAAGGCGGGCGATACCGGTTTATGTTGTGCAATTCGAATATCGGTATTAACTAACGACTGTTCAATAAAGTCCAGTATGGATTCCGCAGGTTCGGATTTAAGGTATTTATCCAGGTGCGGAAAAAGGTACTTGAACAGCTGGTAATGGCGAAGCAATTCGTAGGCATGAAGTGCGTGACCGGAATGGAATATCTTTAATACTTCATCATACAGGCGGGCAGATGGTATATCTTTAAGCAGGTGTCCCCACTTGAATATTGCCTGTTCTGCGGCCTTGTCGATAGTAAACCCCAGTTTTGCTGCAAAACGAATGGCTCTAAGCATGCGTACCGGATCTTCCTTGTAGCGGGTGACCGGGTCACCTATCAGGCGCAGTGTTTTATTTTTTAAGTCCTGTAAGCCGTTGGCATAATCCAGCAATGCAAAGTCTTTAATGTCGTAATACAGCGCATTGACCGTGAAATCGCGTCTCAGGGCATCTTCTTCTATGCTGCCAAAGGTATTATCGCGCAGGATACGACCTTCATTATTCAATTCAGTCCTGGGGGATTCCGGGGCATGGCTGCGAAAAGTGGCCACTTCGATGACTTCACGTCCATAGCGAATATGGGCCAGCCGAAAACGTCTGCCGATGAGGCGGCAGTTTTTAAAAAGCGCATCGACCTGCTCGGGTGTGGCGCTGGTCGCAACATCAAAGTCTTTGGGTCGTTTACCCAGCAACACGTCTCGAACACCACCGCCAACAAGACAGGCACGATAGCCAGCTTTATTTAGCCGGTAAAGAACCTTGAGCGCCGCTTCTGAAATCTGGCGACGAGATATGTTATGTTTTGATCGTGGTTCGACGGTTAACTGATATTGATCGTTAGTTCCTTCAGTCACTCTGGTCTAGTCAAATTTGAATTGTGCGAATCATAGCATTTAGTGGTTATTAAAAAAGGTTCGTTTTGTGGTTTTTATGACTTTACAGTGAGTTACGGCTATTTAAGCGTCCAAAAGCAGTAATTTTTCACTTATTTGGTGAAATGATTGAATATAAGCAAGTATTGATATTATGATATTGGTTAACTAAAAAGAGGTTTTACTTATGTCAGCTACAAAGAAAGAACTTGAGTTGAAAATGGCTGATCAAAGTACGTTGTCTAATGTATTTCCAGAAATTGCCGAAATGCAGGAATTGAGCAGCTTCACATGGAGAAAACAGAGCTTTTATAAGGGTGAAGTTTTGTTTAAACCCGGGCAGCCCTGTAATCGCTTTATGCTGTTAGGGAAAGGTGTAGTACGAGTCGAACTGCAAAATAAACAGTCAAGATCAATGCTGTTATATCGTATAAATCCCGGTCAACTGTGTATTCACTCGTTGATTAATCTGATCAATGATGAAGATTATAGCTTTATTGCGACGGCTGATACCGATGGCTGGTTTTGCTGGGCTGATAAACAGCAGTTCAATGAGTGGATGGGTACTTCCAGTCACTTTCATCAATGGATTTTAAATAATATTGGAACCCGGTTCAAACAGGTTGTGGACCGTTTCGCACAACATGCCTTTATTCCAGTGGATGCACGTCTGGCTGGATTTTTGATAGAAAAAATGGGAGCGGAGCAAATTGTTAAAATCAAACAGTCCGAGCTGGCAGCTGAACTGGGTACGGCCAGAGAAATTGTGTCACGCTATTTATCCCGTTGGCAAAAGCAAGGTATGCTGGAAACCGGAAGAGGGGCCATTAAGATCATCGATATTGAGGCTTTAGTTGATATCGCGGTTTGACTAAGCCCTAGAGCAATTCCTGTTTGTGACCCGCTTACTAAACAAATAATTATTCCATCCCGCACTGACGTCATCTTAAGTTTCTCAGGACGCTAGGTTTGTTTCCAGGTAAATCCGATGCGTCGTAATGACCGTTATGCTTCGGACTATTTATAGCGCTAGTCTTCCAGTGCTTCCCATCGTTCGAAAAGCTTTTCCAGTTCAAGTTCTTTACTCGCTAAGGTCTTTTGTGCCTCAGTGACGGTGTCGGCAGGTTGCTGGTAGAATTCAGGTTCAGCCATTTTTAGTTGAATCTCATTAATGGCCTGTTCCAGTTTATCTATTTTACGCGGTATTGCCTTGAGTTCTTTTTGTTCATTAAAATTGAGCTTCTTTTTTTCTGGTTTGATCTGGGCTTTGGGTTTAAGAGGCTGGTGGTTATTTTGTCCAGTTTTGGTGGTTGATGGTGACCTGGTCTCAACTGGTTTCTGGCGTAACCAGTCATCATATCCACCCACGTATTCATTCACCCTGGCGTTGCCTTCAAAAACAAAACAGTTATCAACGATGTGGTTAATAAAGGCCCGGTCATGGCTTACCAGTAACAGGCTACCCTGATAGTCCATCAACAGTTCTTCCAGTAATTCCAGCGTGTCGATATCAAGATCATTGGTGGGTTCGTCCATGATTAAAAAATTAAACGGACGGGTGAACAGTTTTGCCAGCATTAAACGGTTACGTTCACCACCGGACAGGGCGCTGACTGGTGTATTCACCTGGGATGGATTAAATAGAAAATCTTTCAGGTAACCGATCACATGTTTATTGATGCCATTGATGGTGACATTGTCGGAGCCATCCGCGAGATTGTCTCGAACTGACTTGTCCAGGTTTAGAGTATCCCTGTTTTGATCAAAGTAGGCGACTTCCAGTTTAGTGCCGGTTTTAACGGTGCCTGAATCGGGTTTGATATCTCCCAGCAGTAACTGAATGAGTGTGGACTTACCGCAGCCATTCGGGCCGATGATGCCAATTTTGTCACCCCGTTGAATGTTGCAGGAAAAACCTTTAATGATATCCTGCTGCTGCCATTTAAAATCGACGTTTTCTGCTTCTATGACCACCTTTCCGGAGCGCTCGACCTGCTGGGTAGACAGCACGGCCTTGCTAACCTGTTCACGTCGTTGGCTGCGTTGTTCACGCATTTTTTCCAGTGCTCTTACGCGACCTTCATTGCGGGTTCTTCGTGCTTTGATGCCCTGACGGATCCACACTTCTTCTTCTGCCAGTTTTTTATCAAACAGAGCATTTGATGTTTCTTCGGCATCCAGCTGCTGTTGTTTGGCCACCAGGTATTTATCGTAACTTCCGGGCCAGCTGGTCAGTTGCCCTCGATCCAGATCAATGATGCGCGTCGCCAGATTTTGTAAAAATGAGCGATCATGTGTGATAAATAATATGGCGCCAGTAAAGGTTTTGAGGAATTCCTCCAGCCACAGAATAGCTTCAATATCCAGGTGGTTGGTGGGTTCATCGAGCAATAATAGATCCGGCTCGGAAACTAACGCCTGTGCCAGCAAGGTGCGTCGTTTGAGCCCTCCTGAGAGGGCATCGAACTTTTCATCACCTGGCAGTTTAAGTAATGAAATAGTCGAGCTGATTCGTTGTTCAATATTCCAGCCATTTTCGGCTTCAATTTTCTGCTGCAGAATCTCCATCTGTTTTAAGGCTGATGGATCTTCGGCCACGGCCAGTATGCAGTGATGCCATTCGGTGATGATTTTACCCAGCTCACCCACACCCTCTGCGACGACATCATAAACGCTGCCATCTATTGATACGGGGACATCCTGGCGTAATTCACCGACTCGAATTCCCTGGCTGTAGTTAACTTCGCCTTCATCCGGTTTGTTCTGTTTAGACAGTAATTTAAGCAGGGTGGATTTGCCGGTGCCATTTCGACCAACCAGACAGATTCGCTCTCCTTTATCAATGCTCAGGTTGATATGATCCAGAATCGGGTGACTACCGAAGCTGTGGTACAGGTTTTTAACGGTGACGATGGGCATAACAATAAGGAGCAGCTAAAACCGCGCATTATAATGTAGATAGAATCATCAGGGGAATTTAATAGTGCCCCGAATGACATGCCCTGAGACAGGGCTTTAAATTAGAGTTGTACTCTGCTCGGCCTTACCAGTCAGAGGGTTTACCAATATTGATGTCAACTCCCTGTGCCAGTAATTTTTTCTGACGTACAGACATTAGATCAAGGTAAGTGGGGTAAGTTTGATAATTTTTATTCAGGCCAAAGCGTAAAACATGCTCAAAATGAAAAGGGTATAACATGGATTCGGTACGCGCAATCTCTTTGCCTTCATCAAACAGCACCAGACCTGGTCGATAGCTTATGTTTAAAGAATCAGCCCAGTCTTTGGCAGTGGTTTTTTGCCCGTGAAAATTAATGACAGGCTGAGTGGATTTGGCGTCAAGTCTGACCATGTGATAGTTTTTAAGCTGCTGCTGAATTTCTTTTCGGCTCAACATTTTGTCATGAAATTGCTGGCATTCGTTGCAATCATTGTCTTCAAACAGTAATGCCACGGGTATCGACAAAGAGCTGAAATCGACTGTGCTGGAAAACAGCGGATTGTGATTGAGTTGATACTGTCCATACTTCATGTTGTCACGTTTGTATTCGCTGAAGCTATTTTTTAGATAAGCTTTTTGCTGAACGAAATCAAGCGCCTGTTTTAATGCTTCAGGCGAGCGATAACCATTCAGGCGTAACACGGTTTTATTATTGCCATCCAGGAAAAGTATGGTGGGGGTGTATTTAACTTTCAGGTAGGTGGCAAGCACTGATTCGGTCGTGGTCATGTCTTCTGACATGGCAATTTCACGATCACCTTTGATATTAATTTCGATGCTGTCAAAGTTAGCCTGAATTTGAGATTTTAAAGGCTCCTGCTGGAAGTTCTGATTAACCATTTTGTTACAGTAAGGACATCCATTTAAATGAAAAAATAATAATACGTGCTTGCCTTCTTCACTGGCTTCGACAGCATCTTCAGCGATTTCAAGAAATGAATCCTTGAACCAGTCGGGTGTGTCAAAGTTAATTCCACCGGTTACTTTTCCGCTTTCGGCTGCAAAACTATGGCTTAAGGTGAAGCTTAAAATAAGGCTGGTGAATAAACGTACTATCGGTTTATTTTTCATAATGGATATTTTCTAATTGGATTTAAGAATCATACAGTGATTTAATCGCTATTCAACAATGAGGTTGTTTCATGTGTGGTCGTTTTGTTTTAGCGTCTTCGGCAAAGGCAGTAGCTGATTATCTGGAAGTTGAAATACCTGAAGTTTTTACTTCCAGGTACAATATTGCTCCGACAACCCCTGTTTTGGCTAAAACGGCTTTCGGTCTGTCATTCTTTCGCTGGGGGCTGGTTCCCGGCTGGGCAAAAGATATTTCTATGGGCAACCGCATGTTTAATGCTCGAGCCGAAACAGTGGCAGAAAAACCTTCATTTAGAAATGCCTTTAAACGTAGACGCTGTTTAATACCCGCCAGTGGGTTTTATGAGTGGCATAGCGAAAACGGTATAAAGCAGCCTTATTACTGTCATATCAATAAAAGCCTGTTCAGTTTTGCCGGTATCTGGGAGTTATGGCAGGATGCCGAGGGTAATGAATTACAGTCCTGCAGCATTCT
>JAAEMR010000041.1 GCA_024225395.1 Gammaproteobacteria bacterium | reverse complement strand
CACCAACACGTTGAATTTCAGCCAGCAGCTGATCGACCTCAGCATTTAGAGCCGCACGGTCAGAAGCCGAGTTAGTTGAGTTAGCTGACTGCACAGCCAGTTCACGAATACGCTGTAACGAATCACCGGTAGACTTCAAAGCACCCTCTGCAGTTTGTGCCAGAGAGATACCATCATTTGAATTTCGTACTGCCTGGTTAAGGCCACGAATCTGCGACGTCATACGCTCGGCAATCGCAAGACCCGCCGCATCATCTTTGGCGCTGTTAATACGCAAACCAGAAGAAAGGCGTTCCAAAGAGGTCTGCAGCGAACTTTGTGAGCTATTTAGTGCTCGCTGAGTATTCAGCGAGGATACGTTAGTGTTTATAAACTGTGGCATTTTAAAATCTCCTGTTTGAATACGCTTTAGCGCGACACTTCAAAGTTAATTAAAAACTCTATGGTTAATTATTGTCTCTAACTAACCTTCTCAGAAGCTGTAACGGCAGTTATTTAAAATCCTTTAGATTTTTTTTAATTAATTTTAATAGATATAAAATTGATTGAAGCTTGATATATACAAACCAAAGTTATTTCATCATGCTGTTAAATGTAGGAGTAGTTTAAGGGTATCGCATCAATGATGATGTCTGACGATAGAGTTTATTGAAATAAACCTGAAAATGATGGTATGGGCTTCAGGTTAAAAGGGTTTCTGCTAAAAGCATGCCGGTATGACGGGGAATTATGGTAGCCACCAACACTCAAATTCACAACGATGACATCGACTACATCATTTAGCGTAAGAAGTTAAACAGAGATGAACTCGTTATTTTAGCAAAAACAGCCTGAGCTGCCTCCAGTGTTGTTTGCTCCAGAGTCAGCTGACTAATCGCTTCAGCCAGATCGGTATCCCTGATCACCCCGAGCGTTTTTTGAGTGGCGATGATGATGGCTTCGTTATCTTCTGATTGATTTTGCAGGGAGTTTAAACGTCCACCAATACTGGTTCTTGCTTCTAGTAATTTATTAAAGCCAGTGTCTATATCCAATATTGCCTGTGCCATATATGAATGTATCGAGGAATCATCGGTTCCATTAACCGAGATACCGCCAACGGTAAAATCGGCAAAGGTATTAATCGCATCAATACCATTTGTCGGGATTGCAGCAGTGAACTCAGCCTGATTACCACCTGCTCCACCGGGGTTATTGATCACAGGAGCCGTACTAACAGCACCCGTCACCACTTTGCTTATTGTTATATTGATACCATCATCGGTTACGCTGTAGACACCTGCACCGGCCGTGCCATTCAGGTCTGCCTGTATTTCAGCCGTCACACCAGCAAGGTTGCTGTAATCTGCATCCAGCACGACATTAAAACCATCAACATCAAAACTGATATCAGCACCCGCACTGTAATCAGTCACTGAAATTCCACCTGGAGTGACCGACGAACCGGCTGTAGCGACACCTCCATTACCATCAACATTGCCATTAAAATTGTTGACCACAGGAGCAATACTCGCAACACCTGGCGTGACCTGAGCTATAGAAACGGTAGCTCCATTATGGGTAACAGCGTACACACCCGCACCAACAGCAATGTCCAGCTGGTTTTGAATATCACTGGTGATGCCCTGTAGATCGGTATAATCAGCATTCAGCAGTACGCTGTTTCCGTCTACATCAAAGCTGGCTGAGTCTAGCGTATAATCAAAAGCGGTTATTGCTGAACCAAAGGTGTAAGAACCAGCGCTTACTGTACCAGATGCTGGATTACGTAAACTCTGTGACAAATTACTCACAATTGAAAATATATCCTGATATTGCCCCTGACTTACCGTAAATGAGTCTCCATTTGCAGGTATGCCGGTAACCGATGTACTGATACCCATAAAAACAATATCCGTACTATCGACATAAGTCCCGCTCGCCACGGTAACACCTGATGCATCGACAACGCTGTATTGTGTATCGGGCACTGAAGAGACGGTATCAAAAGATATTTGATAGGTTCCTGCTACATAATTATCTGTATCAAACACGTGAGCCGGTGCCAGTTGGGCAGTACCGACGTTGGCAGTGTTTGCTGTTTCGTTTAATGCAAAGGCAGTGGGTAGCTTCATAAACAGATCACTGCCACTGGTGTCAGTGTTTATTTGCCTGGACTGGCTAATATTTATCATGCGCTGCCCCTGATCACCATTAAAATCCACATGAGAAACAGACCCGGTTATATTTTGTGAAAATGGCTGAACTTTACTTTGATGGCCGGCAAACAAATAATCCCCGTTCGCATCAATCGTATTTGATAAAGAAATGAGCTGGTTTTGCAATTCATCTAATTCGAAGGCAATGGCCTGTCTTGAGACAAGATCCTGTGTCGCATTATTAGCCTGCAGCGTTAGTTCCCTGACACGTTGTATTACACCTTCCAGGCTGTTAAGCGTTGTCTCTTCAAGATACAGGCGATCTTCAACCATATTAATATTACGTTGAAACTGTTCATTCAATTCCACGGTTTGCTCTAGTTCAAGAATACGCGCAGATGCTACCGGATCATCAGACGGCTTGTTTATGCGAACACCGGTAGAGATTTGTTCCTGTAAGGTAGCAAGTTTAGTTTGTTGCACACCAAAAGATCTGACACCCTGGGCATATATTTGTGCGGTTGAGATTCTCATCATCTACCTCGTTGAATTTATCAGTGTTTCAAACAACGTTTGAATAGTTGAAATCACTCTGGCCGAAGCTTCATAAGCCTGCTGATACTTGATCAGATTCGCAGCTTCTTCATCCAGGTTCACACCGGAAACCTGGCTTCTTCGATCTTCCGCCTGTGACAACAGCGCTCCCTGCGCATCCCTGTCAACTTCGGCAGAATGGGTTAAAGAGCCAACACGTCCAACCAGTACGCTGTATGCTTCCTGATAATTATTGCTTCCATTGTCGAAAAAACCGGTAGTTTGCAGTCTGGATAACTCAAGAGCATTCCTGTTATCACCCACTCCACCCAGGTTTGCTTCAATCGTCAGAGTGTCACCCGGTTGAGGGTTTACCCCTGTCAAGTTAACTTCCCATCCGTTGAGTGAATACGCCATATTATTCGAATAGGGAACTGCTGCTGCAACTATCACACCACCCACTTCCACATCAAACGTATCAGGTGGCGTATTAAAAGTAATGGTTGCGGTTTGTAACAAATTGGGATTGGAAACATCAATAACCATGCCCTGGCTTATTTCCATATCACCCAGATTTTGCAATGAGCTTTGAGTCCTGATAGGCGCGGCCGCTGCAATAGCATTCGGATCGGTGATAGAGACTCCAATCGTTCTTGACCCGGATTCAGTGGGTTTAATGGAAAATGAATCACCATTTGCCGGTAAACCCGCGGCAGCTTCTACCACAATAGTTAAGCCTTCAAAAGCTATTGTGGTATCTCCTGCATCAGGCAAATCAGCAGTCACATCCGCGGCAGTTGATGCAGAACCGGAGCTGGAAACCAGTTGCCAGTTACCTGCATTAAAACTTAAGGTGTAATCATCTATGGTTAGCTGGTTAACATCAGTAATCGTAGTCGTCACGTTGGTCGAAGCCGTTATACCGGTATTGGCCGTATGCGCAACAGTACGAGGCTGGGAGAAACTAAAAAAATCTCCACCCAGAGCATTATTCAAATCCATACCTTCACGATGTTGATCATTAAAGGTATCAGCCAGACCAATGGCAATACGTCCCAGCGAATTTTTTGTCGGGTTTAAAACAGTAGAGCGATAATCCAGTAATCCACCTAGTTCCCCGCCATTCAGTTGCCCACTAATATCGATATCACTGATTAAACCGGTGTAGGCAATGATACTTTTAGAAGGGTCTGCAGGATCGGGTTGAGCATGCAAACTATAGGATGAAGAACCACTCACCATTGTCTGCCCATTGCCAATCAATACCGTAATATTATTACTGGGCTCATTGATCACCTGAATATTTACTTTGCTGGCCAACTGTTCCAGTAGATTATCTCTTTGATCCAGTAAATCAGATGACTGCTGGCTTAAAACACCCGAACCATTTGTATCAGCTAATACATTGTTTATATTAGCTATTGAAGCAGCAAGCTCGTTAATCTCATCGATAGAAGTTTGTATGTCTTTCTCAGTATTGGAGGATAACTGTTGTAGACGAGTATCAAAGCTGGAAAAGCGATTGACCATTGCTTCAGAAATACTTAACAGCTGATAGCGGGCAGAACCCGATGAAGGGTCATCAGCCATATCCTGAACTGCACCAAAAAACTCCTGCAATATGGGGGATATTCCACCTTCTGGATCTGCCAGCAGATTATCAATCTGGCTAGCCAGGTCGGAAAACTTTTCCAGTCGGGTAAAATCAGAGGTGCTTTCTCGTACCGAGTTGGTCAAAAACTGGTCATGAGACCTGACTATCGTGGTTAATTCGACACCATTACCAATGAATGAGCTGCCAAACGCAGTTGGAAATCGTGTATCCAGCTCAGTTCTCTGCCTCGAATATCCATCGGTATTCACATTTGCAATATTATGACTGGTCGTAGAAATAGCTCTTTGATAACTTAATAAGCCGCTGACTGCAGTTCCTAAAACATCACCCATCGTCTATCTCCTAACTCACAGCCATTTTATGCTTAGCCATTTTCGCTAAGGCATCATTAAATGTTTGACCATTCATAATATTGGTAATTTTGTCAGCATAAGCAGGGTCTGTGGCATAACCCGCCTTCTGTAAACCATTGACGTAATGGTTATCATTACCTCCATGTTCAAGTGCCTGTGCATAGCGCGGCCCTGATTTAACAAAAGCAACATAATCTTCCAGTGCATCGGCCACGGACTCATAAGACCTGAAACTCGCTGACTCCCGCTGCATCGAACCCTCACGGAATTCCAGTGTTTTATGGGTCACTGACTGTCCTGTCCAGCTACTACCGGCTTTAATTCCAAAAAGATTAAAAGCCACGCTACCGTCAGAGTTTTTCATTAAATGTTTCCCCCAACCCGTTTCCAGGGCTGATTGAGCAACCAGTACCTGTGCAGAAATACCCAGTTGTGATGCCGCTTTTTCAGCATGGGGCCACAGGTCTTCGACAAAAGAATCAGCTTGCTGCCAGCCGTAAAAAGGTTCTATTGTCTGTGATAGTAATGCGGGTATTTTAACGTCAGCATCTGCTGTAACAGCCTCATCTAAACTCATAGCCTGTTTCAGTTGACTGGTTTTAACTTCAGGGTTAGACG
Organism: Gammaproteobacteria bacterium; assembly: GCA_024225395.1. Taxonomy (GTDB): domain Bacteria; phylum Pseudomonadota; class Gammaproteobacteria; genus JACNJF01. The sequence goes on along the minus strand of JAAEMR010000041.1, from coordinate 19,281 downwards.
CAACATAATTCATCGCCGCAACAGGTAATTGGTAACTTCGCTCGATAGCTCGTGATTCCGGCAAGCTGTAAACTGGCAACTCATTGCCAGTATCTGTGGCAATGCCGGCAGGCTCCTGCCCTTTGGGTAAATACCTGGCCATTTGCTGTTGCAGTACATCTGCGATGCCAATACCTCCCTGCTGTGACATCATCAGAGAAATCTGTTTGTCATACATCTCGGTATAAAAATCCATGTAACTACTGTGCTGCGACTTATCCATCACTGCTGCAGAGCGCATTCCCTTTAACATCATCTGGATAAACAGCCCCTCAAACTGCTGAGCCACCGCTTTACTGGCCTGTGCCGAATCACGGCTAGCCTCAAGCTTTAGGTCAGAGAACTGCTGCATATTCATAAACAGTTCGGGTTGAGTGGCCTGCATCATTTTGTACTCCAGTTAAGCAGTTATAAAATAGAATATAGATAGAAAAGCAGGAAGCGTGCCAACTTGCTAACAGGTTTAACTAGGTCGAAACTGGACACTCTATTGATGCTGCACGGGCATCAAACTGTAAAGTAACTGGAGATATAACATCGCCCGGTTTCGTGACCGGTGCATCCTTCCGCCACTACTCCGTCTAAAATCATGACGGAATAATGAAAGAAGAGCGTCTGGATAACACAGTTAATGAAAGTGTCGTAGTCAGTCAGTTAGATTTAAAATATAACTACATTTAAATTACCAACGACTCCGTCAGTTGAAAAATTAAATGACGATTAGCTCGGCAGAAAGAGCACCAACCTGTTTCAGCGATTCTAAAATAGCGACTAAATCACCGGGTGAAGCACCTACCTGATTAACGGCTCGTACAATCTGGTCCAGAGAAACGCCGGTATTAAACAGAAACATACGGTTATCCCCCTGAACCACATCAATATCACTTTGCTGGCCTGCCACTGTTTCACCCTCAGAAAATGCTTCAGGCTGACTGACCTGATTGGTATTGGTAATAGTCACGATCATATTTCCGTGTGAAACTGCTGCAGAATAGACTTTTACATGATTGCCGATGACAACAGTTCCGGTGCGTGAATTTATAATTACTTTAGCGGCCGCTTCACCCGGTTGAAATTCCAGGTTTTCGATAAATGACATGTAACCCACTCGCTGAGAAATGTCTTTTGGCGCGTTAATGGTTATTGCCACACTGTCCTGTGCAAACGCATTATCAGGCCCTAAAACATGATTGATAGTATCCGCCAGTCGCTTGGCTGTAGTGAAATCGGGTTGCTTTAGATGCAGCGTAATATTATTGCCGAGTGCAAATGGGTTATCAATCTCTCTTTCAACCGACGCACCATTAGGAATACGACCCACACTCGGTACATTAATCGTGACACGGGAGCCATCAGCACCCTCTACCCCGAGACCACCCACTATCAGATTACCCTGAGCCATGGCATAGATATTGCCATCCGCACCTTTTAGCGGTGTCATTAACAGGCTACCACCACGCAGGCTCTTGGAATTACCCAGAGATGACACGGTAATATCAATGGTCTGTCCTATTTTTGCGAAAGCAGGTAAATCTGCATGAATACTGACCGCAGCAATATTTTTCACCTGGGGGTTTACATCCGGTGGAAGAGTGATTCCATATTGAGACAGCATGCTCTTCAAACTCTGCACGGTAAAAGGAGTTTGAGCCGTCTGATCGCCCGTCCCATCCAGCCCGACCACCAGTCCATAACCCACCAGCTGGTTACTTCTGACTCCTTTAATCTGGGTAATATCTTTAATACGTTCAGCCCAGCTAGCAGAGCTGACCAGTAGTAAAGCCAACACACAATATTTAATTATAGTTTTCATCATAAACTCCTAAAAAGGAAAAACCGGGCTGCTAAAGAAACGACTTAACCAGCCTTTTGTATTGGCCTCGGCTACAACGCCCCCTCCACCATAAAATATACGGGCATTAGCCAGCTTTCCGGAGACAACTTCATTATTTGAACTAACATCCTGCGGACGTACGATACCGGTCAGGCGGATGAATTCAGACCCCTGATTCAGTCCAATAATCTTTTCACCACGAACCACCATGTTACCGTTGGGTAAGATTTCACTGACCATGACGGTTATTACACCTCTAAGGCTGTTACTCTGGGCAGAATCACCACTTCCTTCGAATTCTCTTTCCGAGGTTAATGAGTTACTTAATACCTCATCCCCGTTATTTGTTGGGGTCACGCCAAAGAAGGTACCTCCACCAATGGAAAACTCATCATCCTTGGTCGTTTTGGTAGCAGCAGATTTTGTTGCATTAGTCGATTCTGATAATGAAACACTCAGCAGGTCACCGACTCTAAAGGCTTTACTGTCTTCAAATAAGCGGACTGAACGACCCTGCTGAAATATTGCCCCGTTATTTACCGGCTGATAGCGACTCTGCTTTAAGTCTATCGGAGCAAACATAGGATCAGGTTGAACCTGAACCCTGGTCGTTGAACAGGCCTGCAACAGGACTAAAGAAGACAATAATATGAGTGTATTAACAATTCGTAACTTTGATTTTATATGCATCACATCACCTAAACATTATTATTCAGGTACTGCATCATCCCGTCAGCAGTGGAGATTACTTTTGAATTCATTTCATAAGCACGTTGCGCTTCGATCATGCCAACCATTTCTTCGACAATATTGACATTTGACGATTCCAGCGCCCCCTGTTGTAACCGACCTAGTCCAGTCAGTCCCGGAGTGCCGGCCTGGGGTGCACCACTGGCAGCTGACTCCAGGTACATGTTTTCACCAATAGGCTGTAAACCGGTTGGATTAATGAAATTAACAAGTTGGATATTACCAACAGCAGAGGGGGTGGGCTGACCCGGCAAAGTGACAGAAACGACACCATCCTGACCGATAGTGATTGATTGCACATCATCAGCAATAGTGATGCCCGGCTGCAGAGTATAGCCGCTGGCGGTCACTAATTGCCCCTGATCAGAAATTTGAAAACTACCGTCTCGAGTATAGGCTTCATTACCATCCGGCATTAAAACGGGGAAGAAACCTTTACCAGCAACAGCCACATCCAGAGCATTCTCGGTATTATTGATAGAGCCTTGAGTATGCAGCTTTTCAGTGGCCACAATACGAGTACCGGTACCCAGTGAAAGGCCCGACGGTAAACGGGTTTCCTGTGAGGTCTGGCCACCTACCTGCCTGATATTTTGATACAACAAGTCTTCAAAAACTGCTCTGGACTGTTTAAATCCATTGGTACTGACGTTAGCCAGATTGTTTGAAATGACTGATAAACGGGTCTGTTGGGCGTCCAGACCAGTTTTGGCTACCCAGAGTGCCTGGTTCATAATTTTCTCCTATTGTGGGGCATTCACAGGAGTCTATGCATTGAGCGTGCCACTTCTGAAAGTTTCATTCAATAACCGGTAATAAGACAGCGTATTGAACTAATGAGAATCTAATCTACACTTAAACTAATAATAAAAAACCAGCATTAAATTATCGGAGCAAGAAGGAATGAGATTTGTATTCATATTTTTATTCACCAGCCTGTTATTTCCAGTTTGGGCTCAATCTGGTGACTACCCCGGGCGAGCAACCTACCCCAGGGTAAACATTTATGAAACAGAACAATTAAACAGCGAATTTGAAAATGTAATTATTGTGGATGTGAGATCAAACTTTGAATTCAATACCCTGCATATTAACAATGCCATCAACATACCTCTAAACAGTAAAAACTTTAGCGGTTTGATTTCCAGCCTTCAGAGCGAAGGAAAGCCCATCATATTTTATTGTAATGGTCATAGTTGTTATAAATCATATAAAGCAGCAAAAAAAGCCCGTAGAGCAAAGATCCCTAATATATTTGCTTATGACTCCGGCATATTTGACTGGGCAAGAGCCCATCCTGAAAAAGCTGCATTACTCGGAAAGTCACCGGTAGATACTAAAAATTTGTTAAGCAAGGCAGATTTAAAGAAGTATCTGCTAAGCCCACAGGAGTTTACATCCACTATCAACGATAAAGTCGTCATTCTGGATATACGCGAAGCTTCTCAGCGGGGATTAATCGAACTTTTTCCTTACCGGCAGCAAAACATATCAATGGATGAGCAGAAAAAGCTCGAACGGTTTTTAGAAAGAATTAAAGCTTCAAAAAGTACATTACTGGTTTATGATGAAGCTGGAAAACAGGTTCGCTGGTTACAGTATTATCTGGAAGCACATGGAATTTCAGAGTATTACTTTATGGAAGGCGGGATAAAAAAGTACTTTAAATCTTTAACGAATTAAATACGCCAAGACTGATAACGAAAACAAATTCGTAGGAGCAAGTCTCAACTCGCTCCTACAATAAATAATATTATTTCAAAACCTAAGGGTGAGCATCCGCTTCAACATCCTCTTTTTCAGGTATCAGCAGATCAGAACGTGTAATACCAAGCGCCAGTGCACTCGCACTCGCAACATAAATTGAAGAGTAAGTTCCAACCACTACACCGATAATCAAAGCCAGGGCAAAAGATTCAATAACTTCTCCACCAAAAGAATATAACGCAATTAATACGAGTAAGGTTGTCAAAGAGGTCACTAACGTGCGGGAGATTGTCTGGTTGATTGACAAATTGATCACTTCAAAAGAAGTCTTCTTACGAATTTTTCTGAAGTTTTCACGAATACGGTCAAATACTACGATGGTATCGTTCAGTGAATAACCTATTACCGCTAAAATAGCCGCCAGAACACTTAAATCAAAATCCAGTTGTAAGATAGAAAATACACCCAGCGTAATAATGACGTCATGAACCAGTGCTGCTACAGCTCCCAGAGAAAAACGATATTCAAAACGCAATGACACATAAATTAATATGGCAATCAATGCATAGAGTACAGCCAGACCACCGTCTTCACGAAGTTCTTCACCCACCTGAGGGCCGACAAAATCTACTCGACGTACATCCATTCTATTAGCACTTTGCTCGGATAAAATGGGGATAAGTACTGAACTGAGTTCCGCCTTATTCTGTCCTTCGCGTGGTACCAGGCGAATTAATACTTCTTTTGCACTACCAAAATGTTGAACAATAGCATCCTCATAGCCTGCTTTTTCAAGCGCTGCTCTAACCGGCTTCAGGTCTACTGATTCTTCATAGCCCACTTCAATAACGCTACCACCGGTAAAGTCGATACCCACGTTTAATTGATTGGTGAACAGGCTAACCACTGAAATAAGGATCAAGACCAGTGAAATGGACATAGCAATTTTGCGTAAGCCCATAAAATTAATTTCTTTAAAAAGTGCCATAATTTTTTCCTAAATTCCTAAGCCCGATTAAATAGCCAGCTTTTTAATATTTCTACGACCATAAACCATATTCACAATGGCTCTGGTTCCCATGATTGCAGTGAACATAGAGGTCAGTATCCCGATAGACAAAGTAACCGCAAAGCCCTGAATAGGTCCGGTACCAAAACCAAAAAGAATAATGGCAACGATCAATGTTGTTATATTGGCATCGGCAATCGTGCTGAATGCTTTCTGATACCCGGAAAAGATCGATGCCTGGGGCGAATTGCCCAACCTGATTTCTTCCCGTATACGCTCAAATATCAATACGTTAGCATCAACAGCCATACCAACGGTTAAAACAATACCGGCAATACCCGGTAAAGTCAGCGTAGCCTGCAACATAGATAAAACCGCCACCAGTAAAACAAGATTCATAGTCAAAGCGACATTGGCTATCAAGCCGAAAACCTTGTAGTAAACAATCATGAAAATTAGTACCGCAACAAAACCAATAGCAACAGACATAAAGCCTTTGTCGATATTTTCCTGTCCCAGGCTCGGCCCTACGGTACGTTCCTCGATAATAATCATCGGTGCTCTAAGTGCACCAGCACGTAATAACAGGGCTAAATCACGAGCTTCACGGGTACTGTCCAGTCCAGTGATATGAAAACGTTTGCTTAACTGATCACGAATAGTCGCGACATTAATGACTCGCTGTTCAGTTTTCTTAATCCTTTTTCTCTCACCATTTATTTCTTTGTATTCGTATTTATCTTCTATGAATACCACGCCCATGGGCTTACCAATATTATCGCGGGTAATTTTACTCATGCGATCCGCCCCTTTTCCATTCAGGGTAATCGTTACATCCGGTGTGCCTGACTGACTGTCAATACCGGATGCCGCACCGACAACCTGATCTCCGGTTACGATAATACTGCGCTTTAATAAAACGGGGGATCCGTTTGTCTCTTTATATAATTTTGCTCCAACAGGCACTTTGCCCGACCTTTCGGCTTCGGACCAGTCCGTTAAAGAACCCTGCGCTAAACGAAATTCCAGCGTTGCAGTTGCTCCCAAAATTTCTTTTGCTCTTACCGTATCCTGTACACCCGGTAACTGCACTACAACCCGGTCTTCGCCCTGACGTTGAATTACGGGTTCAGCGACACCCAGTTCATTTACACGATTTTTCAGAGTTGAAATATTCTGTGTCAGTGCCGCAGTTTTTTCTGTAACCAGCGCAGCTTCGCTATAACGGATATTGACATAGAAACTACGGTCATCCTGAGAAATCTCGAAGATAAAATCACGAAATTCTTCTTCAAGTTTTAGTAAACCCTGGTCTCTTTCTTCCATACTGGAAAAACGCACGGCTAAATTATCTTTTGTTGTTTTAACGGATCGATAACGAACCTTTTCAGCTCGTAAATATGAGCGAATTTCAGTGGAAGCGCGGGTCAGGGACTTGGTAATTGCCGCATCCATGTCAACTTCCATCAAAAAGTGTACACCGCCACGCAAATCAAGACCCAGATACATCGGCAATGCATTCATTGAGCGTAACCAGTCTGGAGTTGCCGGAGCCAGATTTAAGGCTACTCCATAGCGACTATCCTGCTCCTGTAACGAGTCTTTCAGATCAGAAGCAGCTTTCAACTGCTGTTCTTCATTTTTAAACCGAACCAGAATAAAACCATCACCCATTTCAATAGAACGATGCTCTATGTTCAAATTTTGGAGAAGATTTTTTAAATTCTGAACTTCTTCATCGTTAATCAGGTTTACCCTGTGCGATATTTGTACAGCAGGGTCTTCACCATATAAATTGGGTGCTGCATAAAGTAGCCCCATGACGACAACAACTATAAGCAGTATATATTTCCAGGCAGGATATTGATTAAGCATGATTTTTGATCAGTTGATGATTATAAGTTTTTGATAGTTCCTTTAGGTAAAACCGTAGCAACCGCGTGGCTTTGAACCTTAACTTCAACGTTATCCGCTATTTTGCAGGTCAGATAATTGTCGGAAACATCAGTTACTTTTCCCAATATCCCGCCTTGAGTAACAATCTCGTCACCCTTGCTCAAGGTTTCAACCATGTTCTTATGTTCTTTTGCTTTCTTTTGCTGTGGACGTATCAACAAAAAATAGAAGATAACAAACAGGATAATTAAAGGCAGGAATGACATGATAGGATCGCCCTGTCCAGCTGGAGCTGCCTGTGCTACTGCATCACTAATAAAAAAACTCATAAAAATTTCCTTTGATATTCAAAAATCGATGGGATAAAAACGGCGCACATTATTACACAGTGATAGTGTTATATGAAGGTTAATTAATCTAGCACCCTCACGGCCTGAAATTCACTTAGCCAGATTAGTTCTTATTCATAAAAATGACGGTCTAAAAGCGCGGTATCAGCAGTAATAATTGGGGTAAAATTCATTAATTCAAGAATATCCTGTTGAATGTCTATTCCAGGTGCCACGGCTTCCAGTAACAAACCTTCAGGAGTCAGGAAAAACACCGCCCTTTCGGTGATATAACGTATTTTTTGCTGTTTATTCAATCCCTGTTTTCCATTGAAAGTCAGGTGCTGAACTTTCTCTACAAATTTATTGACCGGACCATTTGAAATCACCTTTAAAGCACCGTTTATAACTTCTATTTGTTGTTTACCCGAGGTGAAAGATCCCATGAAAAATACTTCTTTGGCATTCTGACTGATATTAATAAAACCCCCAGCACCTGCCGTACGAGCGCTAAACCGGCTTACATTTACATTTCCCTGTTGATCCACTTCGGCCATTCCCAGGAAAGCCTGGTCCAGTCCACCACCATCATAAAAATCAAATTGAGCCGTTTGATCGATAATAGCATCCGCATAGGCTGTTGCACCAAAACTTAAACCCGATGCAGGCGTTCCCCCTATTCCACCGGGTTCGACCGTCAGGGTTATAGAATCTATGTCACCGGACTCGGTCGCTGCAACAGCAACGGCTTCAGGCATGCCAATGCCCAGGTTCACAATGCTGCCAGGTTTTAAATATTGAGCAGCAATACGCCCCATGATGGTCCTGGTATCGATTTCACCAGAAGCTATTTTTGAGGTGAGTTTACCGGGTGTATTTAAGGGCTCACCGCTGTAAGCAGGATTGTAGTGTTCAGAAAATGTCTGCATATGGTCTTCAGCTTTAGCGACAATCACAGCGTCTACCAGTATTCCGGGGATTTTGACCAGCTGTGGAGAAATTTTATGCTTATCGATAACTCGTTCAACCTGAACCAGTACTTTTCCCCCGCAATTATGCACTGCCTGCGCAATGGACAACGCTTCCAGCGTTAGAGCTTCTTTCTCCATGGTGATATTACCGTTGCTATCTGCCGTGGTGCCGCGAAGTAATGCAATATGGATGGGAAAACTTTTATAAAACAGATATTCCTGTTCATCGATGCTTAATAATTTGACCAGATCTTCTTTTGCCGCAGTATTAAGTTTTCCGCCATCAACACGAGGATCGACAAAAGTATGTAGACCGACATGTGTGAGTGTCCCGGGTTTACCGGCAGCAATATCACGGTAGAGGTGGGAAATAACGCCCTGAGGCAGATTGTAGGCTTCCAGTTCATTGTGGTGCGCAAGTTGCCCAAGTTTTGGCACCAGTCCCCAATGCCCACCGATGATACGTTTGACCAGGCCTTTTTCACCCAGGTGGTTAAGCCCCCGCTCTTTCCCATCACCCTGCCCGGCTGCATAAACCAGCGTAATATTTCTGGGTTTTTGTTGTTTCAGGAACCGGTGTTGAATTGCACACAGTAAAGCTTCCGGTACTCCGATTCCGACAAACCCACCGGTGGCAATGGTTTGACCATCTTGAATAAGCTCGGCAGCCTGTTCTGCAGTAAAGAGTTTATTATTCGGCATTTATAGTTTCATCATTTCTTTTTCAGGCGAACAGGCCCCTGGCACTGCGGTCTTTTACCCTTAATATTTTGATAAAATTCAGCAATGATTTTCATATCATCATCAATATTACCACTTGGATATAAAACTTGTGCAAACCCAAGTGTACGCTTGCTGTAATCAATATAAGCTAAACAAATGGGTACCTTTGCTGAAATGGCAATATGATAAAAACCACTTTTCCAGTAGTCTGTTTTTGAACGGGTGCCTTCCGGGGCAATGCTAAGAACCATTTCATCAGTTTGATCAAACCTTTTAGCTATCTGCGCAATAAAGCCGTGCGAGCTGTTTCGGTCAAGTACTATGCCACCCAGAAAGGTAAACAGGTAGTAAAATGGACCCCAAAACATTTGTATTTTAGCTACCCAGTAAATTTTTAAATCGAGTGTCCAGAAAGTGAGCAATGCAAGTGGAAAATCCCAGTTGCTAGTATGAGGAGCACCTATCAGAACGAACTTTTTCTCTTTAGGTAAATCTACCTTTAGCTTCCAGCCGGCCAGCTTTAATACTGTTTTTGAAAAAAACTTAAGCATTTTGTTTGTTATTAATTTTATAATTCAGGGGGAATACAATATTCATTTCACAATTCTAAACAACTTACTGTTAGGTTTAATTGCACTTACACATTTACGTTGAAAGCCTGTCATAAAATGACTTTGCAAATGCTTCAAAATTATTCTGCTCGATACTGTCCCTGATTTTTTTCATCAAATCCTGAAAATAATACAGGTTATGAATAGTATTCAGGCGTGATCCGAGAATTTCATGGCATTTATCAAGATGACGAAGATACGCCCTGCTGTAATTTTTACAGGTGTAACAACCACAGTTTTCATCCAGCGGTCTTGTATCGGTCGCATATCGGCTGTTTCTAATTTTGATAATCCCATCATGCGTGTATAGATAACCGGTACGGGCATTTCGAGTCGGGATGACACAATCAAACATATCAACCCCGCGCCGGACCGATTCAATCAGGTCTTCCGGTTTACCCACACCCATCAGGTATCGAGGTTTATCCAGAGGCATATCGGGCAAACAAATATCCAGCATTTGATTACGTTCATCGGCCGGTTCACCCACCGACAGTCCGCCAATTGCGTAACCATCGAAACCAATATCAATTAACTTAGCTATGGACTTTTTACGTAACTCACCGAACATACCGCCCTGTACGATGCCGAATAATGCGGATGGATTATCCGCATGAGCGATTTTACTGCGCTCAGCCCAGCGTAAGGATAATTCCATTGAAGTTCTGACCTGGTCTTCAGTGGCCGGATAAGGCGTACATTCATCAAAGATCATGACGATATCAGATCCTAAATCACGTTGAACCTGCATAGAAATTTCTGGTGTTAACTCAACTTTTGAACCATCGACCGGAGAATTAAATTTTACGCCCTGTTCGGTTATTTTACGCATTTCAGCCAGACTAAAAACCTGGAAGCCACCCGAGTCTGTCAAAATGGGTCCCTGCCAGTGCATAAAATCATGTAAATCACCATGCTGTTTGATAATGTCAGTTCCGGGTCTCAACATCAGGTGGAAGGTGTTACCCAAAATGATCTGAGCACCTAAATCCTGTAATTCTTCCGGTGTCATGGCTTTAACCGTGCCATAGGTACCGACCGGCATAAAAGCAGGTGTTTCTACCGTACCACGGTCAAATTTCAGCCGTCCACGTCGTGCCAGGCCATCGGTCTTATCAAGTTCAAATTTCATATTGCAGGAAAATCAGGAAATAAGGCATTTTAACCACAGAGGACACAGAGGACACAGAGATTTTTTAAGATATCTTTATGAATTAAAAAATTAAGTCATAATTCAGAGTCAGTAGTAACCACTAAACATTAAAATAATAATTAACCTCCGTGCCCTCTGTGGTAAAAAATGTTTTAGATTTTATTCTTTATAAACATCGCATCGCCATAGCTGAAAAAGCGATATTCTTGCTCTACGGCATGCCGGTAAGCACTCAGCATGAAGTCTTTCCCGGTAAAAGCACTGACCAGCATTAACAAAGTCGAACGAGGTAAATGGAAATTCGTCAACATGGCATCTACCACCTTAAACTCAAAACCCGGGGTAATGAATAAACGGGTATCACCGGAAAAAGGTTCCAGGGTTCCGCTCTGTGCGGCTGACTCCAGACTCCGAACCACCGTGGTACCTATCGCGACCACCCGTCCGCCAGCCGTTCTGGTTTTCTCAACCTGCTCAACAACCTGCTTCGACACTTCAACCACTTCTGCATGCATAATGTGATTCTCTACATCATCAACTCTTACCGGCTGAAAAGTTCCTGCGCCCACGTGTAAGGTGACGAAGGTTATGTTAATGCCTTTATGTCTCAACTTTTGCAGCATCTCTTCGTCAAAGTGCAGCCCTGCAGTCGGTGCAGCTACAGCTCCCGGCTTATGCGAAAACACCGTTTGATAACGCTCACGGTCATTTTCTTCATCATCTCGCTGAATATAGGGAGGTAGAGGCATGTGCCCGTATTGTTGTAACAGGCTTAACCAGTCCGCTTGACTGTTTTGCTGTAATACAAAAAACTCATCCTGGCGTCCAGTCACAATACACTCAATAAAATCTTCCAGTATCAGTTTCGTACCAGCTTTGGGCGATTTGCTTGATCTAACATGTGCTAGAAGTGTGGAATCGTCGATCAACCTTTCTACCAGCACTTCAACCTTTCCCCCGGTTTCTTTGTGCCCAAAAAGTCTAGCTGGAAAAACACGGGTATCATTTAAAACCAGTAAATCACCTGACTCAACAAAGGTTTCAAAATTAGCAAAAGCATCATCACTTAAAGCCTGCTGTTGAGGGTCCAATAGCAGAAGTCTGGATGAGTGACGCTGTTTTAAGGGCTTTTGAGCAATTAACTGCTCGGGAAGCTGGTAATCAAAATCGGCAGATTTCATATCAGGTCAGATTATTAAGGGCGCGCAATCATACTTGGATTTTTGCATAAGTTAAAACAGGTAAATTCTGGATTTGTCTATATACTATGTTCCAATAAAAAATATTGATGTTACCGTTTAAAAAATAGTGGTTTTAACCCTACCACTTGGAACAGTTATCCATTAGAATCTTCTGCCATATTCTTGAGGTAGCGGAACAGGTAAATAGGCAGAACCAAACATGTATGCCATCACTTTAACTCGTTAATATTCAGAATTTATGTATTTTTACCTCTTAGTAGGTAACAAAGAGTTTAAGCCAGTGTGATGAAATTGGTAGACATAGGGGATTCAAAATCCCCCGCTAGCGATAGCGTGGCGGTTCGAGTCCGCCCACTGGTACCATCTTTTATTCGATTCATATTTAAATGCTTTTTCAGCGGCCTCTTGAATTTATATCGATAAAACATTTTTTCAACCGCATATATATAGAGAAAATCATGAAACGTCTCAGCTTACTAATCATTAGTATTACGTTCAGTCTCATTAGTTTTAACGCAGCAGCACAAGGATATGGTTACTCTCGACCCTATGCTCAATATCAAAATTATAATCAGCAATCACCTGCACAGTTACTCGAAATGGGTATCAAAGTACTACAAAATTATTTAAAATCAGGTGAATTTGATAATCAGGAAAAAGTGATTAATTTTCTGGATACACAGATGTCACCCTTTTTCGACTTCGAGCAAATGGCTCGCTGGTCTGCAGGCTTTCATTACCAGCGTATGAATTCAGCTCAGCAATACATTTTTCAGTCAAACCTGAAAAAATTATTCTTTACTGCATTTGCCCGCATCGTCAGTGCCTACGGAGATGCCCAGCCAAGAGTTGAGTTTTTACCGCCACGTCGCCAGGGTTTTGAAGAAGTTGTGGTTACTGCCAGAGTTATTCCTTCATCAAATTATCCAATTCGTATCGATTTTCGCTTCATGCAAGGTCCTCAGGGCTGGAAAGTTTATGATGTCGGCACCAATGGAAACAGCGCTATAGCTTATTATCGTGCTTATTTCAGGAACCTGATTCGTAGTCGTGGTTACGCAGCATTAACTCAACAGTAATAACGCGACGCCTTTAGATAAACTTGCTTTATAAATAACTGGTCATTTATGGATACGCATCGTCTACTCATTAAACTCAGTAACCGCATCCTGTTACAGTTTGTTATCGCTATTATTTTAATAGCCGTGGCAATAACCATGAATGCCGATTTTCTAATGCATTTTTATCTGGAAAATCAGCAAACCAATACAGGCATTATCTTAAACAGTATCATTGCCTGCATTTTGCTTTTAGGTTTACTGAACCTGTTTGTTCTGTTGTTACGATATCGACGTGAAGAAAAGTCAATTTCCATTTTTGTTGAAAATATCGAAGCTATTCGTAAAGATCCAATCGAAGGTTTAAGCACTCATAGCCTTATTGCAAAACGCTTTGCCACCATGAAGTCTATCAATATGTCTCATGGAGAAATAAACCATAACGCGCTGGCTGCGATGTTAACTGCTGATGAAAGTACGCGCCTCGGTGTCGTTCGTTTTATCAATAACATACTGATATTGACCGGTGTGTTTGGCACCATAGTTTCTCTGTCAATTGCTCTGCTCGGCGCATCTGACCTGATTGAAACAGCGGGTACAGGTCTGGACGGAATGGGACTGGTTATCCACGGCATGTCAACAGCCCTGTCGACCACTATAACGGCCATCGTCAGTTACGTGCTGTTCGGTTATTTTTATCTGCGCGTGAAAGATGTTCAAACCCACCTGATTTCTGGTATTGAACATTTAACATCAGTTTTTCTCATCCCCAAGTTTGTTAAACGCAGTGAGGATATTGTCAATCAAATGGCCGGCCTCATCAAAGGCATCATTCGAGCGACTGAGAAAATGACTCAGACTCAGGAAATATATAAAGAGTCAGCCCTTACTCTGCAGCAATCTGTGGACAGCAATAAGCAACAAATGGATAAACTCACCGAGGATATAACTTCTATAAAGAAAATATTACGTGATGGCTTCCGTTTACCTGCACCTGCACCAGGACAGGAATGAGTGGATTTTCGCCTATAGGCGCGCACGGCCTGGATTCAGATAACGGAGATTCATTCTGGCCCGCCTTTACCGACATCATGATGGTGGTGGTGTTGATTTTTTTACTCACCTCCAGCCTGTTGATCGTGCGCAACTATAATCTGGTTGCAGAATTACAGGATAGTATCGAAGCCGAAAAAATGGCTGCACTGGTGATAGAAACTACCACCATGGAAAATGCTACTCTGGAAGAACGGCTGATCAATGCTGAACAGCTGAACTCTATACTCCGTTTACGTTTATTGAAAAGGGATGAGTTATTAAGAAAAGCCAAACGCGAAGATATCAAAAAACTTCAAACCATTGCAAAGCTTGAAGCCGACAGGGTTCAACTCAAAAAACTGATTCAAAATAAACAGGCAGAACTCAATAATGCCAGCTCACAAATCGATGTTATCACTGCTGAATCTGATGAATTTGTTAATCAACTGGCCGAACTAAAACTTCAACTTGAGCAACAACAGTTACTGGCCGAATCAATGCAGCAGGAGCTGGAGCTAGCCACTGCTGAAATAGCTGCATTAAATGCGACAACTGAACAGCAGTCTAAAAATATCGACATGCTGGAACAGGAAAAAATTGAATACAATCGCCAGTTGTTAACGCTTAAAGGCAAATATGATGTGGTCAAATCTAAATATGACCAACTCATAAAACCTGCACGTAGCGCTAAAGGTAAATACGTCGTCGAAGTTTTCTACGTCAAGGAAAAAGCCGGAAAAGTAATCCGCTATAAAGCTCCCGGTTCAGCAAAACCTGTCAATATATCAATGGCCGATGTTGAAAAACGTCTCAACAAGCTAAAGAAAGAAAAAGGTGCTGACTTATATGTGAAAATAATCATTCCTGAAAACAGTGGCCTGACTTATAACGAAGCCTGGGGCTTTATGAAAAGGCTGCTGGATAAATACGACTATTATTACCAGGGTGATACAAAGTTAGATTATAGAAAGAAGTAGTTTTTAAGTTCCTGTAGAAGCGAGCTTTTGCTCGCGGCTTCAGCTACCAGTAAAAATAGTCTTTCGCTCTCCAGCCCACCTACTTGGGAAAATATTTTTTCCGGTTTTACATGCTAAAGCTTGCTCACGGGTTTACACTTGTGTGTAATTTACATGTTTTGACTTACTATCCAGGTTAGTCATAATAAGGGGTCTGTTATGAGTCATCATGAAAAAATAAACTACGTAGAATTTCCTGCCAGAAGCATCAAAATAGCAAAAACCTTTTTCAGTTCAGTGTTTGGCTGGGAATTCATCGATTATGGCCCGGAATACTCGGCGTTCTCAAACTCAGGTCTTAACGGTGGTTTTTATTTATCTGATTTAACTCTCAGTACTCAAAGTGGAAGCGCTCTGATCGTTCTGTATAGCGACCAACTTGAAGCCACGCAGTTAAAGATTGAAAAAGCCGGTGGCTCAGTTTTAAAGCCCGTATTTTCATTTCCCGGTGGTCGTCGCTTTCATTTCAGTGATCCAAATGGAAATGAGTATGCAGTCTGGTCAGACAAGTAACGACTAACTATTACCCAGATTTAACTCACCCCCAAAAGTAAGGAGTACTTAACATGGCAGCTCGAACTAAAATTAGTTTTGCAACCTGCAATCTGTATAACATCAATAAACCCGGTTTACCCATCTACAGAGATACCGATGGCTGGAGCCAGGCAGATTATGACAAAAAAGTAGCCTGGACAGCATCCATATTAAATGAGTTGAAATCGGATGTGTGGGGATTTCAGGAGCTCTGGCATCAGCAGGCATTAATGGATGCTTTCAAAGCGGCGGGGCTTGATAGCAAATATCAGTTACTGGTACCAGACAATCACAAAGGACAACGAATAGTGTGTGCAGGTGCTGTAAGAAAGACAATATTAGTGGGTCAACCCGAGTGGATAACAGATTTTCCTTCAAAGTTTATGTTGAAGAGTGGCGGAGATGATGCCCAATCATCTGCTATATCAGTAGCAATCGATAAATTTTCGCGCCCAATTTTACATTTTAAGGTACGTCCTCGAACGAAAGGTAAAGTCATTTCGATTTACGTGGTGCATTTTAAATCTAAAGGACCCACTCATGTCCATCGTGAGAAATGGTATAAAGCTGACAACGAATATTATTCAAAACATCGAATATCCATTGGTTCAGCAATTTCAACTATCAGAAGAACTGCCGAGGCATCGGCATTGCGCATGATACTTACCGATGAGATGAAAAATAACTCAAATCCTGTCGTGGTGTTAGGAGACTGTAACGATGCTCAACATAGCAATACATTGAACATTCTTACCGAACAGCCCAATTATCTGTTGAGCGGTTACTCCAGGGGAGGCAGTGATACCTCCCTTTATACTATAGAAACACTACAGGAGTATCGCAGCCTCAGAGATGTTTATTACACGCATGTTTATAAAAATTCACGTGAATCTCTGGACCAAATCCTGGTTTCCCAGGAATTTTACGACAATTCAAAAAGCAGGTTATGGGCATTCAAGGGAATGGACCTTGTTAACGATCACCTGAATGCCGATAACCACAAAAAAAATGGATCATCGGATCATGGTGTCGTCAGGGCCAGGTTTGAATATCGTCCAGCTAAATAATTAGCCCTGCCTGTTAATCGGGTAAATCCATATATTTCAAATACAGGTAACTGGCAGGTTTACCCTGGGCTTTCTTACCATCATCACTACTCAATAATATCCAGCTATTATCAGCATATTTTACCGTGGTTATACCTTCTATATTTTTCAGTCCAGGTCGAGCCATTCGATGAGCTCGGTGGTTTATATCGCCATCCCAGAAAATTATTTGAGAAACTTTCTTTTTATTATTATTCACACCATAAATTTCGTTACTGATCAAATATCCCTGTAATATTTCATCATATGACATTGCTCGAATACCACCTCCATATAAATCAAGCAGGACAGGTTTCAGGCTAATAACCGGCTTTTCCTTGTATTCGAAAATATCCGCCGGGTTTTCCAGAATACCAATAATAGTTTTTGCGGAACGCAACGGGGCTCTGAATCCGATCATTAAATTGCCATTCGGGTCAAAACATATTGCTTCAATATTAATATTTACAATACCACCATATCCCTGTTCATCCACCGTGCCCAGAATACCTGAACTCTCAATAACATCCGTTAAATGACCATAAGTGCCCGCATCAATGACTTTATTTCCTTCTATCTTGAAGCGAATCAACTGTTCACGGTCAGCAGACCTTTCTCCACTTAAGTTTCTCTGATGAGAGGTTATCGCATAAATATAACCATCAGGCCCCAAAGTGATGCCTTCAAGGTCATTTAATTTAGTTTTAAAAGACCTCATCAACTGCTGAGTTAATCGTTTATCTTCACTAAAACTACCATCCTGATTAACATCTAAAATATGCAGTGCCTGAGAAGCTTCGTCTTCAATAACCACCAGACGACCATCTAACAGGGTCTGCAATCCTGAGGGCTCATATATTTTTTCAAATGATTTAAATCCCGTGTTAACGATTAAGTCGCTGGAAGCTATGCTGGTATGAGGAAAAATAATATGTAATGCCTTTATAATTAAAAAAACAGTTATGGACAGAATCAAACCCCAACGAAAAATAGAATAAGAATACCTGAGGGTGGTAAATTTTTTATCAGCTACTTTACCAAGATAATACAGCTGGTCGCTCATCTTTGCATAAAGCGTCTCCGGGTTCTGTATCAGTTCATCCATGCACTCCATATAAACCTTTTTTGAGACCTTGGCATAATCTTCAAAAAGCAGGATATTAGAGTTTTGACGATCAAACTGATCTTTAGGTGATTCTCTATAGTCATTAAAATCTTTCAAGGTTATTTTGCCAGTAAAATAGGCAATCAGACAATTGAACAGGCTATTACGTTTTATCGGTGCTTCAGGTGATGCTGACGATAATGCAAAATAAATTGATGAGACAGAGGTCAGTAAAAATATTACGGCAGGAACCAGAAAACCGGGGTCATTCACAAAAATAAAAGAACCGGACACCATTAAAATCGACACGATGAAACCATTTAACGAAATCATGATATTGGCTTTAGTAGCGGCCAGAGAGATCATATCGAGCTGCGCCCTGTAGGCATTACGATACATGGTTTCAACCGCTTTACTGTATGCGGCCTTCTTTTTCTTTTTTGCTTTTTTAGTATTATCTTTATTTTCTTCTATTAAATCTTCCAAACTGGCATCCTGTAAACTGTTGTAAATCAACTTGATACACGGCAAAGCCGAGAATTATTATTACATTACTGAGTGTATAACAATAAACTCAACTTTATCCATAAAAAATATATCACCTCCGATATCAAAAATGATGGTGAATGACTTTCAAAGGCTTATAATTTCAGCATGAATAAATTGCTGGAACCATCCAGTGATATCGACCGGGATAACAGACATATAAGAAATTTTGCTGATTTTCTGGCTAATGGATCAACAAATGAAGAGATAATTGCCAAAGCCTGTTTTGAATGGATTAGAGACCATATAAACACAGTGTCGATTTTAAATTAAACCCGGTGACCTGCAAGGCATCCGATGTGTTAAAACATAAAACTGGATACTGCTATGCAAAAAATATTGATCAGCTCCTGCCTGCTGGGTGAAGCAGTCAGATACGATGGCAAACACCAATGCCAACATCATAAAGTGCTAAAGGAATGGATAAATCAACACAGAGTTATTTCATTTTGTCCTGAAGTTGCTGGAGGGTTACCAGTTCCGAGAGTGGCAGCTGAAATTCTGGGGGGAGATGGGACTGATGTACTGTCAGGTCGTGCCAAGGTCATGGACAAAACAGGAAAAAATGTTACCGAAGTTTTTATCAAAGGCGCTCATTCTGCGCTCTCTGCATGCAATCAACATCATATAAAGCTGGCTATTTTAGCGCGTCGAAGCCCATCCTGTGGTGACCGGCTT
>JAAEMR010000040.1 GCA_024225395.1 Gammaproteobacteria bacterium | reverse complement strand
ATTAGTTTTGCTGAAAGCACTCCTGCCGTCACAGCGCCTACTCCTATTGTAACCGTCAATGGAGTGCCTGTTACTGAGACTGAAGCTAATTATTTCATCTCTAAATTAAGCAAGAAAGTTCCTGTAGAACGTGCAATACAGGAAATCATCAACGTGGAATTGCTGGTTCAGGCAGCTAAAAATAGTGGCATGATGAAAAATGATGAGTTATTGCTGGAAATTAAACGAACAACTTCAGGCTTAATAGCAACTCATTACCTGCAACAGCAGTTATTAAAGCTGGATATCACCATGGAAGACTTACAGGCCCGATACAACAAGGACTATATCGGCAATAATAAGGCTAAAGAATACAACGCCAACCACATTCTGGTAAAAACTGAAGAAGAAGCAAAGGAGCTTATTCAACAGCTGGATGGTGGCGCAACCTTTACTGAATTAGCTAAAAAGCATTCTACCGGTCCCAGCGGCAAAAATGGTGGCGCTCTGGGCTGGTTCTCATCATCCTCAATGGTTCCCCCATTTTCAGAGGCAACGATAAAACTGGAAAAAAATAATTACACTAAACAACCTGTGAAAACGCAGTTTGGTTGGCATATCATTAATCTCAATGATGTTCGAACCACTGAACCCCCTGCTTTTGAATCTGTTAGCAAGGAGCTCAGTTCAACTATTGCCGCGGAAGAAATTAGTAAAATCATGCAACAGTTACACCAATCAGCCAGCATAGTATTTCCTGATCAGTAGGTCTGGTTCGATGTGTAAATCGTCAAAACCGAATTGTGTATTTCTGGATAAGTTGAGCATAGATTGTAATGATCTGGATTTTTCAGCCATTACCTCAAGTACAAACTTGACTCTGTATGACCGGAGCAGTGAAAGTGAAGTGGTTAGCAGATCGGTCAACGCTGAAATTATTATTACCAATAAAGTCAGGCTAGACCGTAAACAGATTGAACATTTACCCTGTTTACGACTAATCTGTGTTATTGCTACCGGTACTAATAATATCGATTTTGATGCTGCCGCTGACAACAACATTACGGTATGTAATGTAAAAGATTACGCCGCAGCTTCAGTTAGTCAGCATGTATTACTTTTAATGCTGTCGTTAAGCACCAGCTTTTTGAGATATCAACAGGACATCAACCAGGGTTTATGGCAACAACAGGATCAATTTTGTTTACTGTCACACCCGATTCAGGTTTTAACAGGTAAAACAATTGGGCTGATTGGTTATGGTCATATTGCAAAAGCGGTTGAAAAACTGGCTCTCGCATTTGGAATGAAGGTTGTCATATCACAAAGCCTCATCATTAAAAATCAGCAAGGACGGCTTCCGTTAAATGATGTACTCAAACAGTCTGACTTTATAAGCCTGCACTGCCCTCTAACAGATTTAACCAGTAACCTCATTGGTAAAGCTGAATTTGAAAAGATGAAAAGCTCGGCTTACATTATCAATACTGCCCGGGGTGGCATCATCAATGAAGCTGATTTGCTTGTTGCTTTAAAAACAGGCCAGATTTCCGGAGCAGGACTTGACTGCCTGTCGCAGGAGCCGCCGCCGGCAGATGACCCGTTGATTAACGCCAATTTAGCTCAATTAATTATTACACCGCATAACGCCTGGGGAACTCACTTCGCGCGGCAAAAACTGGTCAATGGAACGGCGACTAATATTCAACAATATATTGCGGCAAGAACTCAGTTGTGAGCGCCCGAAGCTATTTAATCAGTGGCCTGGTTTTTATGATACTCGCGGTTTCTCTTGGTGCTTTTGGCGCACATGCTTTAAAGGCAATGCTGAGTGTTCATCAATTGCAGACCTGGGGAACAGCAACTGATTATCAGTTTTATCATGCTTTGGGTTTAATTGGCCTCGGAATCTGGAGCGATAAAAAAACCACATCCCGATATGCAAACCTATCGGGTATATTTTTAATTCTGGGAATCTTGCTTTTTTGCGGAAGTCTTTATTTACTGGCATTGACAGGTATCACCAGGCTTGGAATGGTAACGCCTGTCGGCGGGATATTCTTTATATTGGGATGGATTTTCTGGTTAATAGCTGCCTTAAAAAACTCAGCTAATCCAGATTAGCTACCTGGAAACTCCTGGCCGCATTTCTCACAGGGTGGCAAGATGATTGCGCAGAGCTTTGGATTTACAGGGAATTATCTGAAGGAATGGAATAACAGTGTGTATTTCTGACTGAAGATAATTTCCTGTAGGTTCAAAGAACTAGCAGGGGCTTGTTAATCCTGTGAGAAATGCGGGCTAGTTATCTTTATGCATTAAGACCTGGTCAGACATCTCTCTGAGTAACTTATCTTCCTTTTCAATACGCGAAGCCATAGACTCTCCGATCAACGAAAGGTCTTCGGACAATGGTGTTATACTATCCCGGCCATCCGCACCTTCATACTTATCATTGAATTCTACAAAAAAATCTGTGGTGCGAGATATTATAGGGTAGATTTCACTGGCTATTTCCTTGATAGACTCCCGACGTTCCTTGCCATCCATAATACGCTGGTAAATTTCAAAATGACCTAATGCAGCATAATCCACCAGTTTTTGATTAAAGCGTTTAAGTTTTGTTAACATATCATCCAGAGGTGCATCACTGGCTTCCAATGCAGCTAACTCAACGTAAGCAACCAGAACTTCCTGACGTTCACCCAGTAGTTCATCGATAGTGTGTGCTAATTTATTTCGCCTATCGTCTTCCTTAGAAATTCTTTGTGCAATTTCTTTAATGGTATGAATTTGTGATTCCGACATTGTAGCCTCTAAAAAACTTTTTTTATTGTAATATTGTTGAATGATCAACATCGAGGATCAGATCAAGAATCCGCTGACCCTTCATTGTAATAACGCCCTCGCGCCTTACCTGACCATCTAAAGTAAAATCAAAAGTGTATAACCGACATAATGCCATAGTTCCCGAATTTGTGCGACATAAACGAAGCTTTGTTAACACCACAGTTTGATCAAGAAACTGTGCATTTATCTGCTTGCAAGCCCGACCGCTAGCTTTCACGGCCTGCTCCTTCGCCTGCATGCCGTCACGCCAGAACCAAACGATAAAACCCAGAATAACCAGGTACAGTATTTCAGACATTGTTATATTATTTAGTATGTAGTGATAAAATGAGGTCTGACTAGCAGAAATAATTAAAAATGAATAGTGATAACCTGAAAGCTCGAATCGACAAACTGGAAATTCTTTTCTCTGAACAGGAGTATACCCTTGAATCATTAAACTCTGTAGTCACCCGTCAAGCTGAAGAAATCGACCAGCTGACCGCCACCACAGAATTGTTAAAACACCAGATAAAGGAGTTCAAAAAACAAGTCCCTGAATCTGCAATTGTGGATGAGAAACCTCCACATTACTAGACAGTGCCAGCTACCGGGAACAGATAAAATGATAAAAATAGCTAATCACTGCCATTATCATAAAAAATACGCTCGTGAGCTCATTGAGCGAATAAAAGACTATCACAGCGATGAAGATTTTTTGATACAAATTGAAGATGAGAGTCTCGCTCTGTGTTGCCATATTCAAAATCAGAAAACCTGTTTCAACCATTCGTTAACCGATCCAAAACTCCATAAAAGAGCAAGCCAGAAAAACCAGTTATTACTTAAAGCCTGTAATAATAAAAAGCACGAAATTCATACCGTTGTCGATCTGACGGCTGGCTGGGGAAGAGACAGTTTTATTCTAGCCACTCATGGTCAGCACATTACGATGGTTGAGCAAAATATACTCGTATTTCAAAGCCTTAATTTCCTGTTAAATATCGTCAAACACGACCAACCCCATGAGCAGGTTTACCAACGATTAAAACTTGTTAACGAGAATAGTCTTGCTTTTTTATCCACCAAAGATACAGGCTTTGCAGACTGCCTTTATCTTGATCCCATGTTCCCGGCTCACAAATCATCAGCTCGCCCCGGAAAAGAATTACAGATACTACAGTTGTTAACCAGTAATCTGAATGTAGAAGAGTTATTTGAACAAGCTTTAGAAAAAGCTAAATATCGAGTGGTTGTTAAAAGACCCGTACATGCGAAAAATTTGAACGATCAAAAACCGGATATTGTTTATAAGGAAAAAACTATCCGCTTTGATGTGTACCTGACTAACAATTTTTAAAACCCTTTGCACCACGAAGGCACGAAAATCACGAAGATATAAAAATTGCTTATTCAAGCGGTGAAGTTAGTGCGATTTCTGCTCTAAAGTAGAAGGGTGAAATATGGTGATTAACAAATCAACCTTGGTGTTTTTCGTGCCTTCGTGTTGAAAAATGTTTTAGTCCCGGAAATTAGTAAACTGCAACGGAATACCCATATCAGCATCTTTCATCAGTTTCATGGCCTGCTGAAGATCATCCCTTTTTTTACCGGTTATTCTCACTTGCTCTCCCTGAATCGCTGCCTGAACTTTCATTTTAGATTCTTTAATTAACTTAACGATCTTACGAGCAATTTCTCTATCAATGCCTTCCTGCATCGTTACAGGTTGCTTTGCTGTTTTGGCAGCTTCAACCACTTCACCCATTTTCAGGCAGTTAATATCCAGACCACGTTTCGACATTTTCTGTAATAAAATTGGAAACATTTGTTGCAATTGGAAACGTGACTCACCGTGGAACATCAGTTCAGAACCGGAGAACTCAATTTTCGCATTAGATCCTTTAAAGTCATAACGCGTACTAATTTCACGGTTCGCCTGGTCTACGGCATTGGTTAATTCGTGGTGATCAATTTCAGAAACAGTATCGAATGATGGCATGTTTTATAACCTTAAATTTATACAGGAGTGATCCGGGCAGAAATTATAAACTGGAACCCGTAATGATGTGAAGTTATCTGAGCCCACAGGTCTGCCGGAAAAATCATAATGCGCACTACTACAGCTTTCTTTCAGATATTTATCCTCGATAACCTGTAAAGGACATGATAAATAAGTTCCCAGTGCATAAGCGACAAAAAAACCTTGATGCGTCAAAGGATCGACTTTGAATTTTTGCTTTAATAATTCAGAGTATCGAATTATGACTATTTGTTTATTTCCAGCTTTAAAAAAATAAACCCGGTCATTTTCTAAAGCAGGCAATGTAATTCGATAATTTTCTGTAGCAATCTCTGTCGGAACGGTAATAAAAAAATCTAACGTCACATAAATAATGGCCAGGGTAATGACACTACCAGATATTTTGACTAAACGTTGTAGCTTTTGCCTGCGTGAATTATTCAAGGAAGGTGCTATTGGATTAGCTCAACATTTTCACCAGATTGCTCTGTGCAGTATCGGCTTAAGCAGGCAAACAGCTCCTGGCTGTTATCACTATCCAGATGCCAGCTTGAACTAGCTGCATCATAATCGAAGTGAAAGCCGCCGGAGCGAGCAGCGACCCAGAGTTGGGTGGCAGGTGTTTGTTTATTGATAATAATCTGGCTACCGTTTTCAAACTCCAACGTTAAAATATCGCTGATGTTATCGTAATCGATTTCAGCACCCGATTGCTCTACTGCTTCTTCAATCGCGATCATGGTTTCTTCAGCCAGATCGATAAACTCAGATTCGTTCATAAATATACCTTTTCATTTTTCACCACGAAGCCACGAAGGGTTTCTTAAATGTTTCTTTATAAAACTCATGTTGTTAATATTTTTTTCCATGTGTTTCGTGACTTCGTGGTGAATATTACTTGCCTTTGAAATCAAGCGATGCGGAATTCACACAAAAACGTTGACCGGTGATTTCCGGACCATCATCAAATACATGCCCGAGATGACTACCACATTTATCACACATAATTTCAGTGCGAACCCGGGACAGCGAATTATCTACCGCTGTTCGAATGTTTTCATCATCAACCGGTTGAAAAAAAGATGGCCAACCACAACCGGAGTCATACTTACCATCAGAGTCAAATAATTCCTCACCGCAGCATTTACACACATAAATACCCGCGTCTTTTTTATCCCAGTACTCGCCACTGAAGGCAGGCTCAGTGCCTTTCTCACGGCATATATGAAATTCGTTATCAGTGAGTTGCTTACGCCATTTTTCATTATCAGTCATACAAATCTTCCACAAAAGTCATAAGTCATAAACAGAAATTTAACCCGAAACCTGGCTTTCGACTGCAAACTTATGTATACATTTCCTTGCCATCGGCAAAATATATCCAGCCTTTGGCAATGCGATAAAAATACCAGATTGTCGCGACCAGCCACACCAACCAGCCAAAAAACCAGAACAAAACTAAAGAGATTACATACCATAGAAGCCCATACCAGAATGTATTTTTCTGCCAGGTAAAATGTGACTCCATCCAGCTGCCTTTGACATCATCTTCTTTGATATGATTGATCACTACGCCTATCACGGGCATAAATAGTAAGCCAATAAAAAACAGTGACTGTAAAATATAAACAGTCACTACATATTTTTTATTTCCCGATAAGTCAATATTTTTAGACATGTCTGTTCCCCGTCAATTCGTCGAACGCTTTTTCATCTAACACAGTGACATCCAGTTTATTTGCCTTGTCTACCTTTGACCCGGGTCTGTCACCAGCGACCACCGCAGTCGTTTTTTTAGATACGCTGGAACTGACTTTAGCACCTAATTTTTTCAATATTTCAGCTGCCTGTTGTCGGCTATAATTTTCCAGAGTTCCAGTAATAACATATGTAGTGCCTTTCAATGGTAAATCAATATCTTCAACTTTTTCGATATCCGGCCACTGTAACCCGGCTTCGATCACCCTCTGAATGACATGTTGATTCTCAGCCTGATCAAAAAAATGAACAATGTTGGCAGCAACCACCGGTCCGACATCATCGACCTGAACCAGGGTTTCTTCATCGGCACTCTCTACAGCCGTCAATTCGGTGAAATAATTTGCCAGGGCTAACGCGGTTGCTTCACCCACTTCTCTAATGCCCAGAGAATAGATAAAGCGAGGTAAGGTTGTCTGTTTACTATGTTCCAGTGCATCGAGTAAATTTTTAGCTGATTTTTCTGCCATTCGATCCATTGATGAAAGCTGATCTAATGTCAGGGAATATAAATCTGCAATCGAATCAATTAAACCCAGGTCAACCAGTTGCTCAACCAGTTTATCTCCTAATCCATCGATATCCATCGCTTTACGAGATGCAAAATGCTTAATCGCTTCTTTGCGTTGAGCCGCACACACCAGTCCACCGGTACAACGAAAAGCAGCCTGCCCCTCCTGTTGAATGACTTCTGAATTACACACCGGGCAAGCACCCGGCATTTCAGGCTTGTTAAAACCTGCCTTTCTATCTTTTAAAACAGCAGAGACCACTTCAGGAATTACATCCCCGGCACGACGCACAATCACTGTGTCACCTATTCGGATATCCTTGCGATTAATTTCATCCATATTGTGAAGCGTTGCATTGCTCACAATTACACCACCGACTTCAACCGGCTCCAGCCTGGCCACAGGCGTTAAGGCACCGGTTCTACCAACCTGAAATTCAACATCCAGTAATGTTGTCATTACTTCCTGTGCCGGGAACTTTCTGGCAATAGCCCAGCGTGGAGCGCGAGATACAAAACCGGCCTTATTTTGCTGGCTGATTTTATTCAGTTTAAACACGACACCGTCTATCTCAAAAGATAAGAAATCTCTCTTGTCAGCCATGCTGTGGTAATAATCCGAACACGCTTCGATAGAGTTTAATTTTTCAATATAAGGACTGATGGGCAAACCGAGTAATTTAACCAGTTGCATCTGGTCAAATTGTGAATCAGGTAAGGTTGTTCCCAGTAACTGTGCAATCGAATAGCAACAAAAAGCTAAAGGTCGTGAAGCCGTTATTTTAGGGTCTAACTGGCGCAGCGAGCCGGCAGCCGCATTTCGAGGATTAGCAAAAATTTTATTATCATGTTGTCGTTGCCGGTCATTTAATTGTTTGAAGCCTTTCAGCGGCATATACACTTCACCCCTGACTTCCAGCAACTCTGGAATCTTATCGCCGACAAGCTTTAATGGAACAGATTTAATCGTACGCACATTGGTCGTTATATTCTCACCCGACCTTCCATCTCCTCGTGTTGCAGCTCGAACCAGTTGGCCCTGTTCATACAGCAGGCTAACGGCCAGGCCATCAAGTTTTGGTTCGGCGCAATATTGCAGTGAAACTTCCAACGATAACAGTTCACTCAAGCGTTTATTAAACGCCTGCATTTCAGCTTCATCAAATGCATTATCCAGTGATAACATCGGCACTTCATGTTCAACAGATTCGAACTGCTCGGAGGCTTCGGCTCCAACTCGTTGAGTCGGAGAATCGGTAGTTATGAGCCCGGGGAATTGTTTTTCTAAAGTCTGTAATTTACGTAACAGTTGATCGTAATATTGATCACTAACCTGCGGATCATCGAGCACATAATATTGTGTGTTATGAAGGTTTATTTCATCACGTAATCTGTTTATTTCCAGTTGGATCTTTTTACTCGCCACTATCAGGTTCACCTTGCTGATCAGTGGGGATCTCGCCTACCAGTTTTTTTCGTATATCAGTCACGTGCTGCAGGGTCAGTAAATCCAGTTCCTGACTATAGACTTTTAATTCAAGAATTCTGACCAGTTCATCGATCTTTTTCAGCATAATTTCATAACAGTCCAGCGGCTTTGCACACTCGGATAAGTTGATACAGCACACCAGGCCCTGACTGGTAAACTGCGTTTCATCAATCTGTTGAAAAGAACCCTCTGCCGTTAAATTAAATATTTGAAACTGGGCAATCGGATTTTCTTCCAGCTTATACCTGCTCTCATCATTCAATTGAAAACCGGTATGGGTAAAAGCATTACGCAGTTCCTCGGCAGTTAACAAACGATCACCAGCAGGTTTTAAAACATGCGCGATGCGATGGTCTGGTAATAGATCACAGACAAGCCGGGGTAATTCAATTTCAGTTTTGTGTGAAAAATTCACACTGGGTTCACTTTCAAGACCGGGGTTAATCTTAATTTTGTTAATTTCCTTTGCATTGATATCTTCATCCAGCATCGCATTGATGTTAGAGAGTTCATTCCTTAAAGCTTCATCTTCGATAAAACCCGATTCAATTTCTTCATGGGTAAAAGTTTTAATGGCCGCCTGTCTGCGTTGTTTGCTTTGATACAAGGAATACAGATAAATACCGGCGATAAACACGACGCCGATAATACCCAACACCCATCGTAACGCAGTCGCATCCATCCTAGAGCACCTCTAACAGAGTCATAAAAAGCACTAGTCTTCCCCGACCAATGCAGCGGCTTCATCAATATTAACCGTCACTAAACGCGAGACGCCCGGCTCATGCATGGTGACACCATTCAATGTTTGAGCCAGCTCCATAGTCACTTTATTATGTGTAATAAAAATAAACTGAACATGCTGAGACATTTCTTCAACCATTGCACAAAAACGTCCGACATTGGCATCATCCAGTGGTGCATCAACTTCATCCAGCATACAAAACGGCGATGGGTTGAGTTCAAAAATAGCAAAAATAAGTGCCACAGCAGTGAGTGCTTTTTCACCACCGGATAATAACTGCAAACTGGTGACCCGCTTACCCGGAGGCCGAGCCATAATCGTAACACCGGTATTCAATAAATCATCTTCGGTTAATTCCAGGTGAGCCTGCCCACCACCGAATAATTTAGGAAAACGTTCCTGCATACGACTGTTGACATGATCAAAGGTTTCCTTGAAACGTTCCTTGGTTTCCTTATCGATTTTCTTGATTGCATTTTCCAGAATACCTAAAGCGGAAACCAGGTCTTCATTCTGAGCATCCAGGTATTCCTTGCGCTCGGACTGCTCATTGTATTCATCAATGGCTGCCAGGTTTATGGGTCCCAGATTGTTGATTTTACGCGTTAAATGATCGAGTTGATTTTGCCAGCTCTGAATATCCGCTTCTTCTGATAATTCCTGCTGCAAAACTTCAATATCAAATTCGGTTCTTTTTAACTGGTCAACTACCGTCGTGCGGTGAATATCAACTTCCTGGTATTGCATTTTCTGCTGTTCCAGTTCGGAACGAACCTGGTCGACACGTTGCTGCTGCTCATTACGATGGCGCTCATGCGCACGTTGTTCAGTATCCAGCCCGGTCACCTGATCCTGAGATTCGTGTAACTGTTTTTCTATCTCTGATTTTTTAACCAGCGATAGCTGCAGACTTTCTTCCAGTTGAAGCAGAGGTTCATTAGCTTCTTCAACAGCTTGCATGAGTTCTTCTACCCTGCTTTGATATTGCGAGCTTTGCTGCTCAATTCGCTGAAGATTTAAACGTGTTGAATTAACTTCTGAAGTCAGGCTTTGCAACTTCATCTGTACACTGTGCTGATCATCACGACTCGAACGTAAACTTTCCCTGGACGTGTTTAACTGTTCCTGGAATAAATCCCGCTCCTGTTCCAGCGTGGTTTTCTGCATTTCCAGCTGATTGATCATTTCCAGGTCGCTGTTACGACGAATCGTCGTTTGTTGCAGGTCATTCTTCAGTTCACTCTGCGAAGCTGACAGTTCTGTCACCTCTTTTTGCAACGTAGCAAAACGGTTTTCCAGCTGTTCCGCCCGGCTCTTTCGTTGAGTCAGCTGGTTATTAATATCGGATAGTTCGCGCTGAATAAGCTGTAATTTCTTTTGCCCGTCATCGCGTGTTTTTTCTTCCAGTTGCAAGCGCTCACGATCTGCATCAGTTTGTGATTTTAGCAGCATCGCTTTTTCAGTGATCATATCCAGCTGTTGCCTGATCTGTTTGATTTCCTGCTCACGCTGAATTAAACCACTGTGTTCATTCTCTTCGCCCAGTTGAATCATCCAGTTACGACCACAATACAGACCGTCTTTACTCACCAGCCGTTGCTCAGCCAACAGGCTACCCTGCCTGCTTTCCAGTTCTGCGCGATCTTCACACACATAAACCTGTCCGATTACAGCCGACATATCAAATCCGGCATTCACCACATCACTCAGTGGTTTCCAGCCGTCGGGTGCGGTTAAATGCGTAGACACTGGAACCTGGTTGATTAAGGCGACTCCCAGACCAGAAATTTGATTCAGGCTGGAAACAGATATATTTTGACTGCCCACGCAATAAGCACTTAACAGGGGGCTCAATACAACTTCCACCGCTTTTTCATAACCGGAATCAACCTTCAGGGTTTCGGTTAAACGTTTACTGTCACTGAACTGCTGTTGTGCCAGCCAGCGCTTCAATTCGTCGCTGCTTTCGCTTAATACGTTTTGCTGTAAAGTTTCCAGCGACGATAAACGACCCCGCTGATTTTGTACCTGGGTGCGATATTCATCCAGTTGCGTCGACTGTAAATCGATGTTCTGGCGTAAGGTTGAAATCGACTCCACATGACTTTGAAGCTGCTGCTGGCTGGCAACAATTTCCTGCTCACGCGCCTGACTCTTTTCATCCAGTTCCTGAATCTGTGCATCAAACGAATGCAAATCCAGGCTATCCTTCTCATTATTTAGACGGGTGATGCGTTGATCGCCCTGAAGAATCTGGCGTTCGATATGCTCTATAGCCTTATTTTCAACCTGTACCGACTGATGAGATTTATGATACAGCTGGTTAAATTCATCCCAACGACCCTGCCACTGGTTCATCTGGCTTTCAGCCTGAACTTGTAACTGCTGAGCCTGATCGTAAACGCTGCTCAAGCCTTCCAGCTTTGGAGAAACCTCAGCAAGTTCGGCTTCCAGCTGTTTCAGTTTCGCTTCATCACTCTGGATTATTGACTGTGATTCATTTGATGCCCGAGTGACTTCGTGTAAATCCTGCTGATTACGTTCACGCAGGTTTTTCTGATGATTAATTTCCTGTTCACGCGCAGAAATTTCTGCACCCACTGCATAAAACTTACCTTGTACTTCATTATGGTTATCATTTGCCGTGGTCAGTTGCTGATGACCTTCTTCAATCAATTTTTCCGTTTTTCGAACCTCGGCAATAGCCGACTGAACCTCAGTTTCAACCTGCTCCAGTTTTTGCTGCTGACGGGTAATTTCCTCATTGAAGGCATTACGTTGCAGTAACAGGTGCTCTGCTTCAAATTTTCGCTGCTCCTGTTTCAAATTTTTATAACGTTCGGCCGTTTTTGACTGCCGCTTCAAACGCGCCAGCTGTTTTTCGATTTCTTCACGCAGATCATTCAGGCGATCCAGATTTTCACGCGTATGACGGATGCGGGTTTCTGTTTCACGGCGGCGTTCCTTGTATTTGGAAATGCCCGCTGCTTCTTCAAGGTAAACCCGTAAATCTTCAGGTTTGGCATCAATAATTCGCGACACCATGCCCTGTTCGATAATGGCATAACTGCGTGGCCCCAGCCCGGTACCCAGAAAAATATCGGCAATATCTCGGCGACGGCAACGACTGTTATTCAGGAAATATTTAGATTGCCCGGCACGGGTGGCCAGACGTTTGACCGAAATTTCATTATACTGTGCAAACTCACCTTTTACCGTGCCATCGGAATTATCAAAAACCAGTTCTACAGATGCCTGTCCCACCGGTTTACGCACCGATGAACCACTGAAAATAACATCTGCCATCGATTCACCTCGAAGGTGTTTGGCCGATGACTCGCCCATTACCCAGCGTACAGCATCGATAACATTCGATTTTCCGCAACCGTTTGGCCCGACAATACCGGTTAAATTTTCAGGAAACTGGATTTTAGTCTGGTCAACAAAGGATTTAAAACCAGCAATCTTGATTTGGCTAAGACGCATATAAAGTTTAAAGTGAACTGTTAGAGTAAAAAGACGTCGCAGTATATCACTTGATTATTGTTAGAGAGAAACCTTAGATAACAAAAATATTTATCAGTTTACTATTACTTGCCAGCAGCAGCCTTGCAATCTCATCGGAAGCACTGGTAGACACCGCCCGGATAGCAAAAAACCCAGATAAAGAAAATTAGCTAATGGCCGATTTACGTTTGAATGACTATTTCGAAGATGCAGGTATTGATGAGTACCCTTAAAATTGATACAGATTTACCCACCGTGGTGTATTGCCATACCGGACATCGAGCTTCGCTGAGCTGGTTTGTTTTACATGAAATATTAGGAAATGAAAAAGCTATTCTGTATGATGGCTAGACACGTGAATGGGCTGGTCGAAATGACTTACCCGTTGATTAGTTGATTGCTTTTCGGCATTAAATAAAATTTAACCTGGTTTCAACTTTGAGAATTTTTCTAC
This sequence comes from Gammaproteobacteria bacterium, assembly GCA_024225395.1. Classification (GTDB taxonomy): domain Bacteria; phylum Pseudomonadota; class Gammaproteobacteria; genus JACNJF01. Next base: position 3,991 of record JAAEMR010000040.1, on the reverse strand, counting down.
TTTTTGCTTTGATCATTGGCTCCACACTGGCATTTTCGCAGTATCCGGACGAAAATGACGAAGAGGAATATGACACTTCCTACGAGCAGAATTTACCCTTCGTAGAAATACAAACGGTGGACAATTTTGCAGCACTGACCCATAAAGCAAAAAAAAATAACCAGGTCATATTACTTGAAATGTCAGCAACCTATTGCGGATATTGCAAAACGCTGGAAGAAGAAATCATTAAACCAATGTTACGCAGCGGTGATTATGACAAAGTTCTAATTCGTAAACTCAACATCGATAGCCATTACCCTATGACCGATCTGGGTGGCAAAAAATCATCACCTTTTGAACTATCCAGTAGAATGGGTGTGTACCTGACACCTACCCTGCTTTTCCTGGATGGCAATGGCAACGAAGTCGGCGAGCGCATTGTCGGCGTTAACACTCTGGAAATGTACGGCGGTTACGTCGATAACTCTATCAATCAAGGTCTGAAATCCATAAACAACACACATTAACCATGACAACAAAACCTTCTAAAACCTTAGACACATTCGACAACCCTAAACAGGATCGCGACTTTACTATTCGCATCGACACACCCGAATTTACCTGTTTGTGTCCAATGACCGGTCAGCCGGATTTTGCAACATTAAAGCTTGAATATATTCCCGATAAACTCTGTGTTGAATTGAAATCATTCAAATTATACGTCTGGTCCTATCGTGATGAAGGCGCTTTTCACGAGGCTGTCACCAATCAGATCCTGGATGACCTGGTAAATGCTATATCTCCACGCTTCATGCGTCTTACGGCTAAATTCAATGTGCGTGGCGGTGTTTATACCGATGTCATCGCCGAGCATCAGGCAGATGGATGGGTTCCACCCGTTCCTGTTGTTTTACCTTAGAAATCTGATCAGGAAGTGATGTCCTTACTTCACTTCCTGTCATTTTGAACCTTCCCTTATGTACCTGGGCATTGATTTCGGCACTTCCGGTTGTAGAGCAACCGTTATCAACAGTCAAAAAGAAATCATTGCTGAAGTTAAACAGCCTTTAGCACCACCCGATCATCAATGTGGCATGATTCAACAAAATGCATCAATTTGGCTGCAAGGGCTGGATGACCTGTTTCAACAGCTTTCCACTAAACTCGATTTAAAAAAGATTATTCGTCTGGCCATCGATGGTACTTCCGGTACGGTTATCATCTGCAACAGTCAGGGAAAACCATTGTTGCCCGCTTTGATGTATAACGACAGCAGCAGCTTCAGTGCATCTCAACTTATCCAACAGCACTGCCCGTCTTCTCAGCACATCACCATGAGCCTGAGCGCCGGTCTTCCCAAAGCGCTTCAACTTTGTGAAGATTTTGATGTTTTAGATAACATAATAATCCTCAATCAGGCTGATTATTTGAGCAACCATCTTTGCGGGTTATGGGGGATAAGTGACTATCATAATGCTTTAAAGCTTGGTTATGATGTTCAAAAAATGCAATGGCCGGAATGGGTTAAGCAACTTTTACCCGAACATGTGTTGCCTGAAGTGCTACAACCCGGTGAGGTCATTGGCTCGATAACTGCAGAGTTCAGTTTGAAATACGGTCTATCTGAAGACTGCTTAATCTGTACCGGGTCTACCGATGCCAATGCCGCGTTTATAGCGACCGAATCCACTCAGTTAGGCGATGCCGTTACATCGATTGGAACAACACTGGTATTAAAAATACTCAATGATAAACCCGTTGAAGAACTAAGTTCAGGAGTGTATAGCCATAAACTCGGCAACAACTGGTTAGTCGGGGGCGGATCCAATGCCGGTGCTGGAATCCTCCGGCAATTTTTCACTGATCAACAAATAACTGATCTTTCAAATGAAATCGATCTCAACCACCCATCCGGGCTGAACTATTATCCATTATCTCGCCCCGGTGAACGTTTTCCTTACAATGACCCGCACAAACAGCCCGTGCTGGAACCACGCCCTGATTCTGATGTGGAATTTTTACAGGCATTACTGGAAGGTTTAAGCCAGATAGAAAAAACGGGGTATGAAAAATTGCATCAAATCGGTGCTCTTAAACCAGGGCATATCAAAACCTGTGGAGGCGGTGCTAAAAATCCAGCATGGACTGAAATGCGGCAGCAGTTATTGAACATCCCTGTTAAAGCGGCCTCTCAAACCGAGGCAAGTTATGGTTCAGCATTACTTGCCTTACAGGGTTTGAAAAATTACCAGTAAAATTACTGCATAGTTCTCACGCAACGATAATTCAGCACTTCATTATCCCCAAAACCATCACCCCAGGAACCAAATATCATGGCCACGTGACTGAATCCTTCATCGACCACGGAGGCACTCCAGAAAGTCACCTCATCAACAGCATCGTGAAAATAACTGAAGGCACTTCCAGGAACGGGGACATAGCCTTCCCTGCTCATTTCATCATCACCGCCCTGTCCATTACTTTCTTCCATCCATGGCAGGCGCCAGTCATCAAACCCACCCAGATCAAGCGCTGCACAAGCTGTGTTTGCGCTGTTCCAGTCACCCGATTGATCGGCACTTTCAGAAGTATCATCCCACATCAGTTGATGATCAAAATCGGTAACAAAACCTGTTACTGCATTTCTGCTGATCCCTGTCTGGGCAAATGATAATGGAATCGATGTGGCATCCAGACTGGTTTTGATCAGCAGATAATTTGAATAGTATGGATATGGCGATGATTGAGATCGTCCCATCTGCCCGGTAGATACAAAATTCTGCTTCGCATTGAGTGACAAATGTAACCAGCCAGTGGATGAAACGGTGAGTTCGATGTTGGCCAGGAACGGGTCTTCACGATCATCCGTAGCATGCACCGGCCCCGTCACCCAGCTTATATGAGCCAGGATATAACCATTACCATTATTAACCCCAGTGCCATCGTCTTCACCATCCGCATTCAACGCAATCAGATTTAAGCTGTAATTAGGCGTTTCGGCTAAAGCCAGGCCTTGATAATAAAGTTCTTTATTAGCAACCACCGAGAGGTAAACCACACCATTATAGAAAGCTAACTGACCATTACTGTTTTCAAGTCCTGAATAAGGTGCATCAGATTGAATCAGTTTCGACCAGACAACCGATAAATCTGAAGTACGCAACCTGACAACCCTTACTGCTTTAGCTTCATTCACATTCCAGCTTTCACCATCATAGGCTTCTGTCGCATTCATACTGAGATACAAAGCATCTTCATTAAGTAAAATATCGGTCAGAGTTGAACTTGTAAAATCAGCATTAGATGCAATTAAACTTCCATCAGTGCCATACTTTCTGAGACCGGAACTGTTATTCAGATAATAATTTCCTGAATCACCAACCTGCATCGGTGAATATCCACCATTACCGGTACTCAGGGTAGACTGATCCAGAATCAGTGAAAGATTATTACCATCAGTATCCATTTGATAAATAACCGAATTTCCACTCATATTCGGCTGAGTATTTATTCTTGCAAGAACATTAATCAAATCATTTTTAATGCTCATTCCATAAGTGTAATCAGGTTCATCCGTTCCAAACTGTCTGGACCAGATTAGTTCGCCTTCTAAATCAAGTCGTTGAACAAACAAATCATAAGAACCCATAATTTGTCCATTACCAGCTCCATCAATATCACCATTGGTTGAACCGGTGATATAAAGTTGATCATTATAGATTTCAATACCCTCAAACCAACTACGACCGTCAGAGGTTAAAGGCTTAACCCATTTTTCAATACCATTACGGTCATATTTGGTTAAATACAACTGATAATCATCAACATTTACCCGATACATCTGGTGCAAACTATCAACTACAATATTGCGGTTATCACCACTCAAAAATTGATAGCGAACAGCCCAGTCGACATCGATACAGGCTTCATTGCTGTTTCTATAAATCCAGCTGCTATTGCCAGCAATTAAATCGAAACCATCGTTGATATCGATACAGCCGGGTAATTT
>JAAEMR010000039.1 GCA_024225395.1 Gammaproteobacteria bacterium | reverse complement strand
TGCGAGAGTCTCTGGTGCTTGTCAAACAACTGGTTCCTACCATACAAAAAATTGGGGTAATCGCAGCAAATCGCCCTTCCAATATTGGTATGATAAATACCATTAAAGAAGAGCAGCATTCATATCCTATCCATTCCTTTGAATACCGGCTGGTAGATTCACTTGCTGAAGCAGTTGAGGAGACAAAGGGGCTTAGCAACCTTACGGACGCGCTTCATATCATGGGTATAGAGGGTTTGATTGATGACAGAGGTGAAAGGTTGTCAGCAACTGAGTCAACATCGATTATTGCTGAAACTTACGACAAACCGACCATAGGTGTTGTTCGATACGAAGTTGAGGCCGGTGCCTTATGCGCCGTCATCCATCAAGGGCAGGAGCAGGGAGCCACTGCTGCTCGAATGCTTCTTGATGCGATGAATGGCAAACAATTCTCAGAACTACCCATCACCAGAAACAGGCACGGGCAATCGATCATTAATGTAACAGTTTTGAGAAAATTGGATATCGCACCTAGTGCATCTATTCTCAAAGACACTATCCTGGTCGAAACCGAAAAGTAATATGTCAAAAAAAGATAAAATCCCACATTATATTCGTCATGATATGTCTGCATTGCGTAGGCTTATTCTTGTCTCCTGGATAGTATTCATTACATTTGTGCTTTTTGCTATAGCATCGGTTGTCTCACTTCTTTATACCGGTAAAAATCTGGATCAGCTGGTAGAGCGTAATCTCGTTCCCGCCATTGACAGTTCTCGGATAGCGCTTGATATCGGCCGCTCTCTGGCAGAAGTTAATTATATCTTAAGTATCTGTAGCAATAAGGAGTTTTCTGGCGAGGGGGAGACTGGTAAGGTCCTGAATTCCTTAGCCTCTCTGGCTGATGATACTAATGATAAGCTTCTTAATAATTCACTGATTCAGTTCATTAACCAATTTGAATCAACTCTGGCAAATTGCCAATCTGTAAGGCAGATCACGGAGGAAATAAGCGTAGCTGATGAGCAGCTATCTAACACTATCGATTCGCTTGATAAAACTGTCGCCAATTTAATCATTGACGGCAGAATAAAAGGAAATGATACTTCGATACTGGAACGATTGCCACTATCAATTACTGAATTTATGCAAATACAACTCCGCCTAGATTCGCTTTTTTCTAATCTCAGTGATATTTTCTTTATGAAGGAACTGACCAAGAAACATCAGCTTGTTTTATCAGTCCTTGATGATTTTGTTTTGGAAACAAGGATTTTATCCGGCTATGGAAATGAAATAGAGGTATACGGCAACCAGATTAAGCGTTTGCTTCAGGTTTTAGTGAACCTTACCGTACAGAATAGTCAGGTTGCAGAGGATTATATCACTGGTAAACAGAAATTAAAAGTTGTCCAAAAC
>JAAEMR010000038.1 GCA_024225395.1 Gammaproteobacteria bacterium | reverse complement strand
GCACATCACTCATAATGATGGGGTCCCCTGTTCAAATCAGGGCGTAGCCACCATTTTTCTTTATATATTTCAAAGAGTTAGAACGTCATTGGAAATCAGTGCTACCACAGCACTGGAACCTAAGTCCTCATTAAGTCCATTTGAACAATTGAGACAAAAATTTTCAAGTACTGTATAAAACCTTCCTGCACAGTCTATGTGTTGGTGCATAACAATTGCAGATACTCTTGTGACAACTCTCACAATGCCTTCGCAACACCTTCTTGAACTGATACGGACATGATCCAGAGATTATGATGCTGGGTGACATTAAGGCCGTACAGATGATCATTTGCCGATCTAATGATACGGTAGAAGCGCATGTGCAACTGTTGCTGCCGGTATATACCTGCAGGATGATATTAGAGTCGATCAGGCTTAACTTTGGTCAAACTATTTCACCCGTTCGACACTCTCTGGACAGTATACTTGTACAGTCAAAGACTATATTTAATAAGCCTCTCAGGCAGCGTGTCCAACTTTTTAGTGGATTTCAGGAATACAGATGAATGTTAATGACTTGTTTTACTTAGTGCTGATCATATACGAGTTACAATCACTACTTTAAACATGGTGAAAACCTCTAACAATAGAAGCGGTGTAGCAATATGGCAATGATTACAAATATTCAGCATTTCATGGATGGTGATGAAGTAGTTGAAGACTTACCAACTGAAGCGCAACAATTATTAAACTTTCTGACTGCTATCATTGAAGCTGCAACAGAAACCTATGATGATACTATTCCTGCCGCAACCGTTTGTGCTTGTCGGAATGCTACTAATTGTGATGGTGATATCGTTGCGTGGGTGTCTCACGAAGATGACCGCATTCATTGGGGGTGTACAGACTGTGATGATGAAGGTGTTATTACAGACTGGGAAGGAACACCGTGGGATAAACGAAACTATACACGGCATTAATGGTTAGTTAATACAGAATGAATAATGATGGGATTTTTAAAGCAAGTAATGTCCGGAAAGAACATCCAATCTATAAGATGATAGCGAATGGTGAATCTTAATAATGGCAATCACTGAATTTGAAATCAAACGTATCGAACGCGAACTCGATAAATTTTTAGAAAAGCGCAGACCACCTGCACATATAAGAAAAGATGTGGATATCGAATGAGATAAGACCAGACTGGCAGAACCCCGATAAAATCCATCATCGACCCTTTGCTAGAGCTACCTATGTAAAGTCTAAGAATCACTGGAAAATCTACTGGATGCGACAAGACCTTAAATGGCACTCATATGAACCAGTGCCCACAGTAAAAAGCATTGAAGAATTCTGTCATGTTGTGGATGAAGATGCACACTACTGTTTCTTCGGGCAAATTCTTGAGATGTTCAAGGTTACTAAAATGTAGAGGAACAGTTGCTTCATAAAGTTTTTGTATGTATTACAATGCCTGAAAAAATTTATGGGATAAAATAACATGAGTAAATCAAAGTATCTGATGGTTCTAACTGCTGCTCTCCTGACAATGAATAGTTATGCTCTAAGTCCAGAGGCCACTGAAGGAAAAAATCTCTACCCAGCCTGCCATGTATGTCATAACCCAGAAATGGAAAAGCCATTAGCTCCACCGATGTGGGGAGTACAACGTCGTTATAAGAAAAATTCTCTGGATAAGGAAGATTTCATTGACAGCATGGCTTCATTTGTAAAAGCACCGACACTGGAAAAAGCTATCCATGATGAAGCTCTTGGACAGTTGGGTTTAATGCCAGCATTGCCAATGCCAGATGAACTACTGAAGAAGATAGCTACCTACATTTTTGAAGAACAGTTTCTCCCGCCTTGTACACATTGGAAGATAGCAGTAAACAATGCAAAAAATCGAGGTGATGCAGAACATGCAGCAAAAGACCAGCGGATGCTTAAACGATTCTGTAGTTGAAACTTGGTCAGTTGATATAGCTGCTTATTGGCCTATACCGGTCGTTTGCTGGTCGAGTGGAAAAGAGTACTGAGTGCCATACATTTTTCTAACAAAGATGTGTCTACAGGTTTAGTAGTAATTCACAACGACGTATTAGGTTGAACCTGTAGTTGGTCATCAAACAATCAGAATTACAGATAGGCTAAATAAATATCTATTTATTAACCTACATCAATAGAATATTCCCATTTGTAGGAGTTGCCCTACATAGTTGTTTATCAACATAAAGTAACCTTATACCGAAATGAAATGGTAATCATTATTAAAAAATAAAAAGGCGCACGGCTCTTTTAATGGATTCAGGGAATTAGAATGGAAATAATAACAATACTTGACAGCCAGTTACAAATTACTGGTTTACCCCAAAAAAATAAAAAAAGAGCCAGCCCTATAAGTATGTATTCAGAGGCCAACGGCCTTTGAATTCTACTGTTATATTCAACTTAAATCGAAGCAATGAAACCACTGATATCTTTACTATTAATTACGCTCTTATATAGCGGTACAGCATTGTCTCAGGGGTCTATGCTGGCATGTGCAATGAAGAGAAACGTTGAAATACAT
>JAAEMR010000037.1 GCA_024225395.1 Gammaproteobacteria bacterium | reverse complement strand
TATGCAGCACTATCAAAATTTGATAGCTCCGGTAGTGAACTCCCTTCTTATTTAGATTTAGGGTCTCAATTTACTTCAACACTTCAGCCAGACGACAGCGAAACAATAACAGATAATCCGCTTACTTATACACTGACAGGCACAGTTACAAGCCCTTACATCAGACAAGCCAATTCACTTACATTCAGAACTGGAAATGTTTTAACAAATTTTCATGTAAAAATTACTGATAATGCAACTGGGCTTACTTTAAGATATATTCCTGATAAAGCTGTATGGGATGCTGGCGAAGGCGGTTTAACGCTTGTTTTAGGTGATAATAAATTTGATTTTATATCAAAAGAAGCTGACAGCCCTGGGCTTTTTAATATAGGCATTAATCCTTTTATTATAAAAAACGGTCAACAGCTTGATATCGAAGTTAGAGCAGATTCAATTGATATTTTAGGTAATAGCTCTGGTGTCCCTTACACTGTAGCAGACTTGCAAGACGGCTTAGAAGTATATGTTGCGACTCAAACAGATTTAGAAGCATCAGCGAGGGTGCAATCAACAGGATTGCTGGAAGGTGGCGTAATATCTTCTCCAACAACTTCAACAGTTAGTTGGACTGCTGGACGTGGTCAAGTCGTTGACTTTGCAGATCCTGAAAATCCTGATGTGTCAGATGTTACTTGGTCTGCCGTTGCGTCAATGATACCGGCGAATCTTAATACTGATGGAACAAGTATTTTTGGATATGATAAAAATGGCTCTATCGAGCAACGGCTCACAACAAGCGTATCAATTGAAGATTCACATAATATAATCTGGTTCGGTTCTGCAACTCACATTAGTAATACAATTATATCTTACGGTACAGCACCTGGTAACATTGCTTATAATGGAATAGGAAGTTTTACTGACTTCATTAATCTTGTCATAGGGCCTGCAAACGTAGACGGAAATATTTATGACGCAAATGGCGCAAATATGAATATTGATGTGGTTGGCGGTAATGCTTATCTAATCGGGTCTAATTTTAGAATTGACCCATCAATTGCAAATATTATAACATTAGCAAATGATACAACTGTATCTTTTCAAAAAGTTTATAGATCCGCAGGAGCTGGACTTAATGTTGTGTACGACGGTTCAGCAACAACGACGATTGACCCTTCACAGTATGACGATGGTTCAGGAACACTGCAGACAACTACATCAGGCTACTGGACAATACAGAGAATTTTCAGAAGCAGGTCAGGCTTAACATTTGTGGCTTACGGTCAAGAAGAATTCGCAACAAAAACAGCAGCACTCTCAGCCTTAGGTAGTGAATCATTTACTGAAAAATCACCTTTACCTTTTATGCTTTATCGTTGCTCGTTGCTCGTTGTCCAAGGGGCTGCAGACCTAAGCGACACAGCCGAGGCTGAATTTCATACTCAGCCGAGTTTTAGACTTACAGGAGCGCAAAGTTCTTCTGTTTCTATACCTGGCATAACTTCGCCTGGCGGTTCTAATACGAATATTCAGATTAATCAGGGCGGTGTGTTTTACGGTGATTCAAAATTCACTTATGATTCAACAGGTAACGAAGTAACAATTGATGGTAAGCTTACAGTAACAGGTCTAATTGACCCGACTGGCTTAGTATTAACAGAACAATCAAGCGTCCCGGCAACTCCTGCAGCTGGTTATGGTTATCTCTGGACAAAAAATACAACTCCTTCAACGATGATTTTTACGGATGATTCTGGGACAGACCACCTGCTTGAAGCCGGTGGAGGAAATGTTAACGGGCCTACATCAGCAACAGATCTTTCAATATGCACATATGACGGAACTTCAGGAGAGTTAATTCAAAACAACGAAACGACCACATTATTTACAGGTTCTGCGGAAGCTGTTTTGAAGATGAATGCGCCTGGTTCCGGTGGTGATTCTTTTTTTAGACTCGGTAATTATGCAGGATCAACGTTGTTGCAATTAAATGTCGATTCAGCGACAGATACTGTAAACATCCAAGCTCTAAGCAATACGGATTCATTTAATATCGGCAATCTTGCGTCTGATATTGATATGAATATTTCAGTTACTGGTGATGCGTCAATTGATTTAAGGTCTACAGGAGCGAATACAAATCCGCCAATTATTGTTGCTGCGACTGGCACAGACGGAGCAACAATTCAAATTTTCACGAGTGCTGTTCATCCAGAGGGAATTATTACTGGTAACCCCGGTGATTTATGCATTTTTAAGGACGGCGAAGATTCAAGAATACTTCAACTTGAATCTGCATCCGCAGGAAACACCGGATGGGAAACACAAGGTGAAGGTGACGTTTATGGGCCTGCTTCATCAACATTATATGCTATTGCGACATATTCAGATACTACAGGGAAAGTATTAATTGATAATCCAAGGGCAGTTATCCACGATGATCTTTCAAAAACAGAACTTAGATTAACTTCTGGCGATACATCAGGGCAAGCACAAATAAAACTAAGGAACTCTGTTAATACAACATTGCTTGACATTATAGCTGATGACATTTCAGATACAGTATCAATTGAAGCTTCAAGCTCTGCAGTGACATTTTCTATTGAAAACAAGGCTGTTGATGTTGATCTTGAATTAATAGTAACGGGTGATGCAGCTGTTGACGTTGTCTCTCCAGGGAACAACACTAATCCTCCATTTAGGATAGCTTCTGTCGGAACTAATGGCGCTGTTATTCAGTTCTTTACAAGCACTGTCGACCCTGAAAGTGTAATTACAGGTAATCCAGGCGATATCTGTTATTTTAAAAGCGGAACTTCATCAAAAATATATCAACTTGAATCAGCCTCAGCAGGAAATACAGGCTGGAAATCTCAGTCTCAAGGCAATGTATCAGGACCTTCACCGACAGTTGTAAACACAATCCCTGTTTGGTCGGACACTTCAGGGGAAACACTTGCTGCTATTGATACAGCTTTCATAACATCAGACTCCACGACAACAAGCATTGAAATCGAGTCTCCTTCAGTCACTGGATTAGCGATGATGACTTTCAGCGATTCAGCAAGTGATTTACAGCTTGCTGTTGAATATGCTGAAACAGCTGATAGGAGTCAAATTCTTGATTATAGTGGGAATGGTCTTGACTTCGGTAATAATGCAGGCTTGATGAGTTTCCGCTCTACTTTAGCGAATTCAATGTGGTTAGATTTAGAAAGTCCAAGCTCGACAAGCAATGACGCTGGTTTCAGAATAAAAAACAGTTCTGATAATGAAAAATTAGTTATTAAATATGATGAAGATGAAAACCAATCATCAATCACTTATGATAATTCTATAAGATTACTATCAACTGATTCATCGTACAATTTTATCAAGACAATTTCTCCGGGGACTTCTGGTTTCTCAATGTTTCAGTTTCTGAATTCAACTGAAACAAAAGATTTTTCAATCGCTTATGGTGAGAGCGCTGATGTATCACAAATTTCTGATAACAGTGGGACTGGATTGAATATCTTAACTGCTAATAGAGTCAGAATAAGCACTGCAGCGAGTCATACAAATCCTGTACTTGAATTGAAAACTACAGGGACTTATGGGGGGGATGTCGGAATACATGTTGGAAATCAAGCTCCAGAGGGAGTTGTTACCGGAACTCCGGGTTCAAGTTACAGGAGGGAAAATGGAGTTGATTCAATAGATTATATTTTTGATGGTGCAAGCGCAGGAACGGCAGGCTGGAAACCGCATTTAAAAGGCCCTTCCGCAGCAGTCACGGCTAACACGATGGCTTATTTTTCAGATACGTCAAGTGCTAACATAGATTCAGCAACTTGGGTACGGCTTTACACAGGTGGGAATCACACAAGTTTTGATGTATATCCGATTGCAGCTCCTGGAACTTCTCAAATTGGGTGTTGGGATTTTGCGGAGTCTAACGGTGTCTTTTTTAATTGGATTGATGCAACTGATACAGGTGAAGTTGATATAAATGATACTGGTATTCATGCTAAAAGTGGCCCTGATGACTCATTTATAAATATTGTCAGTAAATCAGCTACAGGATGGGCTACTCTTAGAATCAAAAATTTTGCAGATGATAAGTCTATATCCTTTGATATTGATGACACTAACGATATTCAGCAAATGTATTTAGGTAATGGCATAAAAGCAGAGTCAAGAACTGATAACTCATATATATATATAGATAGTAATTCTGCTTCTGGCATTGCGTCTCTGAATCTAAGAAATTCAAGTGATCAAAACAAGATGTTGCTTAGTTATAGTGAGAGTTCTGGCAGCGCATCTGTTCAGACATCAAATGGAGTACCTCTTCAATTTATTCTCGGGGAGTCAATGTGGGTGGGAACACTTGCTGGAGAAAAAGTCACTATTTCGTCATCTGGTGCAAACACTAACGCACCATTGCAACTACAATCTTCTGGAACTGATGGTGCAAACAATCACATTTTCCTAAGTGACGTTACTCCGATAGGTGCAATTCCAGGGGATGCAGGAGATTTGTGTTTTTTAGCGGATGCTGGAATTGATTCAAATCTTTTTATACATGCAGGTGCATCAATTAATAGTTCTGACTGGCATTCTGTTGGTTTCCCAAAAGTAAAAACCTCAACAGCAACAGAAAGTATCGCTATAAATGAAGACTATATACGAATAGACGCAACAGCAGCAACAAGAGTTCTAACTCTTCCCGACGCATCGACAGTGCCTATCGGCAAAGATTATAAATTTAAGCTTGTAGCAAAAGGTGTTGGTTATTACGGAGAAATAACTCCTTATTCTGGTGATACCATTGACGGAAGCACAAATACAAGAAGATTAGCAACTGTAGGGGATGTCTTCACACTTCGTCGGGTTGGTACTACTTCATGGGATATAGTACAAAGTGCAAGAAAAGCACATGCTGAAATGTTTATGTCAGGAAGTTCTTTCCAACAAACTGGTATAGGCTCAACTCCAGTTACAATCACTGCATGGACTGACAATGGTTATGATTGCCAGGGGATCATTACATCAGATCAAGCTAATAATAAGTTCACTATTGATCATGTAGAAGATACGACAAACGGTGACCATTTCAAAATTACTGCAAGCATATCTTATGAATACAGTTCATCATCAGTATTTGTTATGAGTATTTTTGTGGGTGGGACAATAACAAATATAACAGCTTACTCAAAAGGGTTAGGCTTTTCTAATGACCAGCAGCCTATAATCGTAACAGGAGATTTTACCACCACATCGACAGGTGACGTGGAGGTAAAAATCGCAGCACTTTCTCCGACCGACACAGCCGAGTGGTGGGCTGGTCATGTTGATCTTGTAAAATATTAATTAATATTAATTAAAAGGAGTTATTTGATGGGAGATTTTTCAGCAAAAGAATTGCAATTCGTTCAACGTATTTTAAGTCAATTGAGCTTCAAACCGGGTGGCAGTGAGCAAATAATTATTTCAGAAAGTATTATTCAAAAAATTGAGGCAAAACTTTCTGAATTCGAAACCATAGATTCTGAAAAACTTAAAAAACCTGATAAAAAGGTATAATAATGCCATTAAAATTATCTGATAACGCAAATGAAAAGCCGGGCAGACGTATTCAACG
>JAAEMR010000036.1 GCA_024225395.1 Gammaproteobacteria bacterium | reverse complement strand
GACAGATTCTGGCAAAGTACGTAAAAGTTGGGGGCCAGGACCCTCATAATTCTTTACTTCGGGTCATAAAAAAGTATTGGGACTCCTAACACTATACTATATCGTGAAATTTTGCAGTAATCTGATTTTATTTCAGTAAAATATATATCCATAGGTGGCAACTGCCTATATGATACACGTGTTATCGTTTTCATTATCGTTTTTGATACACGTGCGTGCGTGCTGGTGCAGTACTAATTTGTTAGATTAGACCAAATAAAGTAAAGTTTTACCACCAGCGACTATCTATATCGAGCTGGTTGATCCTTGCAAGGCATCAACCAGCTACAACTACCATGTCACGGGTAACATATTTCTATGGCCTTTTTGAGGGCTTTTATAAAATCCACAATTGGCAATACCCCTCGACAGTTTTAGATGACGTAATTGATACACATGTGCTGATACTGCGATGTTTCCACCCAGTGGTCACTGAAATAATTCGCTCATGAGGTTTTCGTTCCTTATGATGACCAATTGCGGTCCACGTGGTCGAAAATCTCCGAAAATAGCGTATTTTCGTGATTTTAGGCTCAAAATCGTCTTTTTTGGGCCTAAAGGGATTCGAATCGTGAAATATGCCACCATAAGGAAGATTTACCACTTGTGCTACTATAGTTTGATCCCCTGATAGTTCCCATCAGCGGATCTGCGCGATATCTGTCAACCGGGTTTATGAATCTGTCGACGGGGGTTGTACATAAATTAACTAATTACAATGGGAAATAGGTTC
>JAAEMR010000035.1 GCA_024225395.1 Gammaproteobacteria bacterium | reverse complement strand
GTACGACCATCCGAATGCACATCGGACAAGCAATATGGCGGACAGACTGATGAGGTGGCAGGACGAATATCTTTTCAGCCGGAAATATTTTCACGGAACTTATGAATCTGCCGAGCTTGCAATTCGTTCATGGGCGATACTTCGCAATTTTCAGCCGTACTGTGCGAGAATATCAGGGAAGGAAAAACCGGTATCCGCCGCTGAGAAACTGAACGGTTTCCGTTACAGTGACAACCGGCTGGAAAATCTGCTGATATCAGCTTCGATGGGCGGTTATCGTCAGTAGCAGATTTTCAGGAATATAACCTTCCGACTCGGAAGGGAGAGATGCGTCCCAACGTACCCGGTCAGATGCGGTCTGCACTGATAATCATCTTTTTCGTTCCGAATTTTTGTATTACAGCAAATAAAAAAACTGTCGAAACTGATAAGCTGAGTCAGAATATTTCAGTCTGCAGTAATTTTTATTTTTTCTTATTATTTCAAGAAGTTAATGTGTTAACGGTAACTTGTATAAAATCAAACAGTTAAAAATCAACAAAATCCGTTGGAATCAGAACAGGACAGTGTCAGGTTTGTGTTTCCCTCCGGGGGAAATGGGGTGTACCTGAAAGGGATAAGGGGGAATTATGAACCGGGAACTCACCCAAACTCACACATTGGGAACAACAGCCATGAATCATTACAGAAAGACAGTGTGAGTTTTGATTTCAAAAATGGCACTGATGCAGACTCGCAGAAACAGAAAAAACAGGATAACAGTTCTGAATCATTGTCATTACTGATTGCAACTGAGCATGACTGCCTGGAATGCAGGGGCAGGGATGCCACATCCGATATGTGTTGTGCTCATTCTCACTCAGGCTGTTTTCGGTCTGTTTTCTTTCAAGAATAAAAATAATTATATCAAAGTCCTCTGCTTAAGAAATTGATAAACTCTGAAAACTTTGTGGCTGTAAGGCTCAGGTGTTTTGTTTTTTGTTGCCGTTACAAGTAACGCTGTCAGTTATAAATAACAGATCAACAGTGTATTCCGGGATTTTCTTTAAAATCAGATAATTGGCATAGCAAAACTTGACCAGACAGTCTGTTTTTTATTGCCTGTCCCCCGTCCGTTTTTGCCTGGGAAGGACTGACAGCCAGTTTCTTTTACTGTTACACACTTGCAGGATTTTGAAAATGTGCCTGGGAACAGAGGGACTGATATTCTGTTTTACTCGCATTTTCAGAAAGCTGTGAGGTGATATTTATGAATTTTGGGTCTTACC
>JAAEMR010000034.1 GCA_024225395.1 Gammaproteobacteria bacterium | reverse complement strand
TCGACATTCATTGGCAGGAGCAAAATAATGATTAACTTAGCAACCATTGCCAATAAATATCAATCTATGTTTGAACAGCGCTACGGTAAAAAGCTACAAGCCAAACACTACCGTGCGCTCAAACAAATTATAGCCTGTCATACTCCTGCTGCAGGGGCCATGTTATACCATTGCGGTGATTGTCATGAAGATAAAACCCTATTACCCTCTTGCGGTCATCGTCATTGCCCGGCGTGTCAACATAAGTGCAACAGTCATTGGTTAGCGATGCAACAACAAAAACTCTTGCCGCTTGATTACTACCTCACAACCTTTACCTTGCCAGCACAGTTACGCCCCTTTGTTTGGGCTCATCAAAAGTGGGCGTATCAGGCCATGTTTATTGCAGCGAAAGAAACGCTGGATGAGTTCTTTAAAAACGATAAAAAACTCGGTGAGTGCAATGGCTTAGTCGCGGTATTGCATACACATTCTCGGGAGCTTAATTTTCATCCCCACATACATTTTATTGTACCTGCAGGAGG
>JAAEMR010000033.1 GCA_024225395.1 Gammaproteobacteria bacterium | reverse complement strand
GGGTATCTTGATGACGCGTTAGTGCAGCTTCTCGGTGATGATGTTGGTGGTTTGGTGCGTAATTCTACTACCGGGAAAAGCGGGTATGATTTACAGGTTCAGCTCGAAAATTTGATCTCTTTTGAAATAGAACCACTGTTTTCTACAGTAACCAATCTGGGGATAACAAGGGAAGCGGATAAAGCACTTATTTATTTGAAAAATACGGTTCAGAATTTAGAAGATAAAAGAAAAGTTTTGCAAAATAAAGCAATAAATTACGAGCAAATCATTGATCAATATGCGGGTAGTAATCCGACTCAACCGTCGACTGGCGAGCAGGGGACGGCTGGAGGTTACGCTCAGTATGACAGCTCTTTTCTGGATAAATTTACGGCCTTGATTGAAGATAAAAGCGATCAGGCTTTTAAACAGGGTTTGCTGGGACAACGTTTGAAAGTGATGCAGAACATTGAAGATATCGAAGGTAATATCATTAAATTTCAACGTGCTGAAGAAAGATTACTCAGCAGTGCAGAAAACACTTCTGCAGACATTCGCGTTGCCGTTATTAAAGATATAGGTCTTGCGCGAGAGAACTTTGAACTGCTGGTGGCAGAATATAAAGCATTACTTGCAGTACGAAATCAACAGGTTTTAGGTAATACGGCCAGCCTGTATCAAATTACCAGTAATGACTTACTGGTTGACTCAAGTCTTGTGTCCAGGCTGAAGAAGGTATTGATTATTTCAATTTTAGCGGGTTTTATTGCTTTGATGCTGTCTGTTGTGATTGCCCTGTTTAAGCGCTTACCAGAAAACAGGCTGGAAGAAATCAACCCTAATGATTAACACCCGTTTTGATATCGAATCACTCAATTCGGATCAACGTTCTTCTCTTTTTGGGGAGTACCAGAAAAACATAAAAGATATTGAAACCTGGTTTAACGTGAAATGTTCACAGCAGAACTCTGTTATCTCGATTCAGGGTGAGGAGCAAAATATTGAGTCAGCTGGCTTTTGCTTAAATCGTTTTATTGAACAGGTTTCAAAAGGCACTTTGGATGATCGAAAAGTTGCTGAAATTTTGATGATGACTAAAAACGGGCAGAGTCCAGATAATCTGAATCATATCGTTAAACTTAGAAAAACAAAAATTGCGCCTAAGTCTCAGCATCAGAATGAATATCTCGACGCAATACAGCGATACGATATAAATTTTGGTGTAGGCCCCGCAGGAACCGGAAAAACATATTTAGCCGTAGCAAAAGCTGTAGAAGCGTTGGAGCAGGAGCAGGTTTCCCGCCTGGTTTTAACCCGTCCGGCAGTTGAAGCCGGAGAAAAACTGGGTTTCTTACCGGGTGACCTGGCGCAAAAAGTCGATCCTTATTTACGCCCTGTTTATGATGCGTTGTATGAAATGCTGGGTTTTGACAAGGTAGAAAAGCTCATCGCCAGGCATGTCATCGAAGTTGCTCCGTTGGCTTATATGCGAGGACGAACCTTAAATCATGCTTTTGTCATTCTCGATGAAGCGCAAAATACCACACCACAACAAATGAAAATGTTTTTGACTCGAGTTGGTTTTGGTTCTCGTGCGGTAATTACCGGCGACGTTACCCAGACTGATTTACCCGGTCATCAGAAATCGGGGTTGAAACAGGTGTTGAGTATTCTTGATGGAGTTGATGGCGTAGGGTTTAGCTACTTTTCAGCGCAAGATGTGGTGCGCCATCCGCTGGTACAGAATATTGTCAGAGCTTATGAGGCTTATGAAGAAAAGCTCAATAAAAATTGACCTGCAAAACGATAGTAATATTCCTGATACTCCCTCCATTGAACAGTTAGAAAATTGGGTTTCCTGCTCTTTACAGTCTAACTTTACCCAGTTGGAGCAAACTATTCGAGTCGTCGAGGAATCAGAAAGTCGTTCATTAAATAAAACCTGGCGCGGCAAGGATAAGGCCACTAATGTCTTATCGTTTCCGGCTGAAGATTCTGAATATCTTGATTATGATCACCTGGGTGATCTGGTGATCTGTGCATCAGTGGTTGAGGCTGAAGCATCGCAGCAAAATAAGAATCCCGTTTCTCATTGGGCTCACATGGTGGTTCACGGTATGTTGCACTTACAGGGTTTTGACCATATTACTGATGCTCAGGCAGAGCAAATGGAAGCAATGGAGATTGAAATCTTGACGACTCTGGGTCACACTAATCCTTACTAAATAAAAAGATATAGAGAATAAAATGGCTGATGCCGATATAACTGGGTCGACCAGGGGGTTGGTTGAGCGTTTGATGAGCGCTTTTTCCGGGGACCCCCAGAACCAGGAGGAACTGATACAGTTGCTTAGAAGTTTTCACCAGCATCAAATTATTGGTGCCGATGAACTGTTTATGATCGAAGGCGTGTTGCAGGTTTCAGATATGCAGGTACGGGATATTATGATTCCCCGCGGGCGTATGACGGTAGTAGATCACTCCAGTTCAACTTCTGAAATTATTAAAATCATAACTGAATCCGGGCATTCCCGCTTTCCTGTCATCGATGATGATAAAGATGACATCGTGGGCGTTTTACTGGCCAAAGACTTGTTACAGCTTTCATTAACGAGCGGCTCCCGGTTTGAGATTAATGATTATATTCGCCCGGCTACATTTATTCCGGAAAGCAAAAGGTTGAGTGTTTTACTCAAGGATTTCCGCATTAATCATCGACATATGGCGATGATTGTCGATGAGTATGGCGGTGTTTCCGGCCTGGTTACCATTGAGGATGTACTTGAGCAAATTGTTGGTGAGATCGATGATGAGCATGATGATGAAGAGGATGAAGTCGATATTAAGCCGCAGGGTTCAAATCGTTTTAATGTAAGGGCATTGACGCCACTGGATGACTTTAATGATTTCTTTAAAACATCGTTTGAGAATGATGACGTAGAAACAATAGGCGGTTATCTGCTCAGCCGGATCGGCCGTCTTCCTACCCGGGGTGAAAATTTTGAGCTGGAAAATTTTACTTTTCGAGTTTTGAATACTAATAGCCGACAGGTTCACCTGTATCAGGTTAGCGATAATAGTCTCGAATCTCCACAACAAAAAAAATAACGGATGTTAGTTCACTTGCTAATAGCTTTCGCTGCAGGCGCGAGTATGCCATTGGCATTTTCCCCCTTTAATTTCTGGCCAATCGTTATTCTTTCGCCAGCCATATTGATATTCCAGCTGTCATTTATTAACCAGAGTAAACAGGCTTTTATATTGGGCTGGATTTATGGTTTAGGTTATTTCGGATTTGGGGTTAACTGGATTTACAATAGCCTGCACGTTTACGGTCATGCCCCGCCGCTGGTTGCCGGTGGGCTGACCGGGTTGATGATCCTGACATTATCAGTGTTTACCGGAACGGCACTGTACCTTTATAAAAAAATACTGATTCTTTACCCGGCTCGCTGGGCGGTGTGGACTCTTCCTTTGCTCTGGTTTTCCATGGAATGGTTAAAAGGCTGGGTGTTAACAGGCTTTCCCTGGTTGAGTACGGGTTATGCTCATATTGACTCTCCGTTGTCCGGTTTTGCCCCGTTACTGGGCGTTTATGGCGTGGGCAGTTTGTCGATTGTGATTTCCTTACTGCTACTGTTGGTACAGCAAAAAAATCCAGTCAGTCTCATCATGATCTGTCTCATTGGCTTTGCCGGATATGGCTTAAAGCAAATTGACTGGACTAAAGAATCGGGTAAGCCCCTTAATATCACCATGATACAGGGCAATATTCCGCAGGAAATGAAATGGCGACGTGATGACCGCCAAGAAATTCTGGATACTTACTGGGATGCTACAAAATTAAACTGGGGCAGTGACCTGGTCGTGTGGCCGGAAGTGGCTATTCCCGGGCGTTCAGAAGATTTGCAGGATGATATTCTTGTACCCATGTCGATGCAGGCCAGTGAAAATAATAGTAACTTACTGACCGGTATCGTCGTATCAGACTGGATGAAACGTGAATATTACAACAGCATGATTTTGATGGGTGATAATCAGGGCGTTTATCATAAACGTCACCTGGTGCCTTTTGGTGAGTATTACCCGTTTCGCCAGTTACTCTCATTTATGAAGAGTTATATCCGTATTCCAATGTCAGACATGAAACCAGGCCCTGATGAGCAA
The DNA here is from genome assembly GCA_024225395.1 of Gammaproteobacteria bacterium. Classification (GTDB taxonomy): domain Bacteria; phylum Pseudomonadota; class Gammaproteobacteria; genus JACNJF01. The sequence goes on along the minus strand of JAAEMR010000033.1, from coordinate 57,535 downwards.
ATCATGATGTCTGTTAATGGCGTGAAACTGGGGGTGTCTATTTGTTATGAAGATGTCTTTAGCCGGGATATCAATCGTGATTTACCGGCAGCCAACATTCTGGTGAATACCAGTAATGATGCCTGGTTTGGTGATTCACTGGCTCCGCATCAGCATCTTGAAATTGCACAAATGAGATCGCTGGAAACTGCACGCCCGATGGTCAGATCGACAAACACAGGGCAAAGTGCATTTATTGATTATAAAGGCTCAATTATCGATACCACTGAGCAGTTTAAGGCTCAGACATTAACGGCTGATATTCAGGGTCGGACGGGTTCTACACCTTTCCTGTATTTTGCTAAAATTCAATCCTGGCTGGCTTTTTTAATTTTCGGCTTATCGATTCTGATGATTCGAGTTAAGAGTTTGAAGTTTAAAACAAGGAGCAGGGAGTAGGGAGCAGGAAACGGGGAGCAGGGTGCAGGAAACGGGGAGTAGGGAGTAGGGAGTAGGGAGCAATAATTTTTCTTGACACATAAATGCCCTCCAAAACTTTATGACTTACTACTGCCATCTTCAAACTTTATTCTTTATGTCCGGTGCTCTGTAGAGTATCCTTGGCTGCTTTTTTATATAGTCCCAAATCTGATTAATCATGGATCAAAATTACGACCCTAATAACTGCGAAACTACAGCCCAGAAATTCTGGGAGCAGAAAAAGTCTTTTATAGTGACCGAACAGGCTGATAAGGAAAAATATTATTGCCTGTCAATGTTTCCTTATCCCAGCGGGAAACTGCACATGGGACATGTGCGGAATTACACCATCGGGGATGTTGTTAGTCGTTATCAGCGCATGATGGGGAAAAATGTCCTGCAGCCTATGGGTTGGGATGCTTTCGGACTGCCGGCTGAAAATGCTGCGATAAAGAATAATGTAGCGCCGGCTAAGTGGACTTATGAAAATATTGATTACATGCGTGATCAGTTAAAATCACTGGGTCTGGGTTATGACTGGAGCCGTGAGCTGGCCACCTGTCATCCGGAATATTATCGCTGGGAGCAGTGGTTTTTCACGCGATTAATGGAAAAAGGAATTGCCTATAAAAAAACCGCGCCAGTTAACTGGTGTCCGAATGATCAAACGGTGTTAGCCAATGAGCAGGTTGAGGACGGGAAATGCTGGCGTTGTGAAACCGTGGTAGAACGCCGCGAGCTTTCACAGTGGTTCTTAAGAATTACCGATTATGCCGATCAGTTGATCGATGATCTTGACTCGGTTGAATGGCCTGAAAAAGTCAAAACCATGCAGCGCAACTGGATTGGTCGCTCAGAGGGCATGGAAGTCGATTTTGACGTGCCGGGTAGTGATCCGCTGCGAATTTATACCACACGTCCCGACACTTTATACGGTGCTACTTTCATGGCGATAGCTGCAGAGCACCCGTTGTCTTTAGCTGCTTCCAAAGATAATGCCGAGTTAGCCGAGTTTATTCAGGTTTGTAAGACAACCAATACAGCCGAAGCTGAAATGGAAAAGATGGAAAAGCTGGGCTTTGACCTGGGCATCAACGCCATCAACCCGGTCAATGGTGAAGAAATTCCGATCTATGTCGCTAACTTTGTGCTGACAGGATATGGCACGGGCGCAATTATGTCGGTACCGGCTCATGATCAACGTGACTGGGAATTTGCTAAAAAATATGGAATTGAAATCCGCCAGGTCGTTGCACCTGAAGATGGTTCTGATATCGACCTGGACAAGGAAGCTTTCATCACCAAAGAGGGTGTGAGTTGTAACTCAGGTCCGATTGATGGAATGGATCATAAAGCCGCTTTTAATATGGTGGCCGATGAATTAGAGGCACAGGGCAAAGGCATTCGTAAAATCAATTTTCGTTTACGTGACTGGGGTGTATCCCGTCAGCGTTACTGGGGTGCTCCAATCCCGGTTATTAATTGCGATAGTTGCGGCTCGGTCGCTGTGCCTGAGCAGGATTTACCGGTTGTATTGCCTGAAGATGTTGAATTTGACGGTGTGGGTTCTCCGATTAAAAAAATGGATTCATTCAAGAAAACGACCTGTCCTAAATGTGGCAAACCGGCAGAACGTGAAACCGATACCTTTGATACTTTTATGGAATCCTCCTGGTACTACGGTCGTTATGCCAGTCGTGATCAGAAGGACGCTATGCTCGATTCCCGCGTTGATTACTGGGCGCCGGTTGATCAATATATCGGTGGAATAGAACACGCCATATTACATCTGCTGTATGCACGTTTTTATCACAAATTATTACGTGATGAAGGCCTGGTGAATTCCGATGAACCTTTTAAAAACCTGCTGACTCAGGGCATGGTGTTAAAAGACGGCAGTAAAATGTCTAAATCCAAGGGCAATACCGTCGATCCCCAGGGATTGATACAACGCTATGGCGCGGACACTGTACGCCTGTTTATCATGTTTACCTCGCCACCTGAGCAATCGCTGGAATGGTCAGATTCGGGGGTAGAAGGTGCTTACCGTTATCTTAAACGCCTGTGGAAAGCTATTTTTGAACATGTAGATGCTGGACACAAGCTTGTTCCGCTGGACACTAAGACTCATAACAGTGATCAAAAGGCAATGCGTTTTAAGCTGCACTTAACGTTGAAAAAAGTAAACGATGATTTTGGTCGCCGATTAACTTTCAATACGGCGATTGCTGCCAATATGGAATTGATGAACCATCTGTCTAAATTTTCCGATATGACCGATCAGTCTGTCGCTATCCGTCAGGAAGTGCTGGAAAGTATCGTATTAATGCTCGCACCGATTATTCCTCATATGAGTCATCAATTGTGGCAGGAACTCGGGCATGACAGCATCATTATTGATCATCAATGGCCAAAGGTTGATGAATCTGCGCTGGTGCAGGATACGATTGAAATGGTGGTTCAGGTTAATGGTAAAGTGCGCGGCAAGATCGAAGTGAGTACTGATGCCGACAAAGCCAGCTGCGAGTCAGCTGCATTAGAGAATGAAAAAGTGCAACGCTTCATCGATGGGAAAGAAGTGCGTAAAGTGATTGTTGTGCCTAAAAAATTGATTAACATCGTGGTTTAGCGAATTTCATCCATGCGAAATCAACTGATTCTTGCTTTGCTGATTACCCTGTTTGTGTCTGGCTGCGGGTTTCATCTGCGCGGTGATTCTCAGATTGCTGCCCGGTTGAATCCTCTATATGTGGTCGAGGATCAGCTTGATTCAACACAACTGACACTGATTCGAAAACAGTTGATACGTTCCGGGGCAGAGCTTGCTCAAACAGAGATCAGGTCTAATCGGTTGCTTATTAAATTGACGTCATTGAAAGATAGTCAAATTACCCGCTCAAGTTTAACTGATGTTGAAATCGTTCGGCTCAGCATGAGCCTGATGTATAGTGTAATGAGCGATTCCGGTGAACTTCTGATAGATCAACAGGAGCTTGTTGATAGCGTAGAAGTTGAGCTTGATACGGCCAATGTGCTGTCTCATGAACAGGTTAAAAATAGAGCCAGGAAAGGACTTCAGAGCCGGTTGATTCAAAGCATGATTAGTCAGTTAGGTCGATAACAACAGTATTTTCTAATCAATTGGCTTAGCACTTGCCAAAATGGTCTCTGTCATGCACGATACGGCGTCCAGATTGAACACAAAAATGAACCGGGTTGGGGAATGGTACAGGCAGATTTAGAACAAGTTAAAAAAGGGATTAACCCCCTGATCTGGGTGTCGATAATCGTCATAGGTCTGATATTGTTTATTTTTTTAGGGTCAGATCGAGGTTCGGTGAAAACTGAAACTCTACAGTTAGAAGATCAGCATGCGCAAATCGAGTCGCAAGTTGTTGAAACTGCTGAAGGCCTGATTAACCGTGATGCGCTTGTTCCTCCCGGCTTACGTGCCAGGAAATTTATCGGTCAGGTTCGCCAAAATGGTAGACCTTATCCGCTCGAAGAATTAATGGCCAAAGCATCAATTTATGTCAATGAAGGTAGCCTGGCAGATGCTCATCTGACCTTTTTCTTTGTCGCGCGAGAAGGTCATGTAGAAGCCATGATGATGATGGCCGAAATGAGTGACCCTACGTTATTCCAGTCTGAAAATAATTTGCTCGATAAGGCTGATCCGGTACAGGCTTATAAATGGTATCAGCTTGCATTAAGCAGTGGTTTTGAACCGGCTCAATCCAGGCTGGATAATCTTTATCAGTGGGCCGTGGCTGAAGCGAAATTTGGAAATGTCGAAGCTGAACAACTACTTTTAAATTTTAATTAACCGGAATGTTTATGAACTCCCTGTTTTTTCGCCTGATACTTATCGGCTTATTATTGTTTTCAGCTAATAGCTGGGCACTGGATAAACCGTTGTTAATGGAGGGTAAAAGAACTCTGTTTAAACGTGTGTTGAGTGTTCCTGATGCCAGGCTTTATAGCAAGCCTGATCAGCAATCAACGGCAGAAGATGTTATCCCGTTTAGTGTATTTTATGTTTATCAGCAACAGGATAACTGGTTAAAGATCGGGCATGACAGTTTTGGTAAAACATCCGGCTGGATCCCTGAAGATAAGACCATCGTGTGGAATCAGGCATTAACCGTTTCGTTTAAAGATCCTCAGGATACGCAACGGGTATTGATGTTTGGAGAAAAATCCTCTTTGCAGAAAATGGTTGATGATAATGATCAGGAAGCTTATGCCAGTCTGTATCAAAAACTGGTGAACGATGAAGAGATTGAAAATAACCCGGTAATCGCCATTCAGCCCGAAGCTCATGTCGATATTCACACTAATTTCTATCTGGTTCCAATTAAGCAGCATGAAGACGTTTACCTGGGAAATGAACAGGCCCGGCTATTGCAAATAGCCAGTGTGCCGTTGAGCGATGGACTGGAGATAAATAGTCAGCCGCCGCAGCAGCCCCAGCCCCGGCCTTCACAGCTAGATCAGCCGGTTCAGGTAGTAGATACAGAAACTACTGCGCGTCAATACCGTAGCGGTATTCATTTCGTTATAGACTCTACCGTTTCAATGGGGCCTTATATTGATCGGACGCGTGAAGCCGTGCGTAAAGTCTACGGTTCTATCACCAGGCAGGGTCTTGATAATCAGGTTAATTTTGGGTTGACTGCGTTTCGCGATAACCTTGGGCAGGTTCCTGAGCTGGGTTACCTGACCCGTACTTTCGTTAACCTTGATCAGGGATCTGATTCAATAGAATTTTTCTCCCGGGTGGATACTCTTGAACCTTCCGCCGTGTCCAGTCGTGATTACCGGGAAGATGCCTACGCTGGAATTAAAGCCGCTATAGAAAATACAAACTGGGAAGATTTTGATGCGCGTTATGTGGTATTAATTACTGATGCCGGTCCTCGTGAGAGTCATGATTCACTGAGCTCTACCGGGTTAAGTGCCAAGGCTTTGCAACAACTGGCCTATGACAAAGGGATTTCTATCTGGGTATTACATTTACGATCTGATTCCCCTGCAGCTGATCATGATCGGGCCGAGAAACGTTATAAGGAAATTTCTCTGTATCCGGGTATAGGTGATTTTTACTACGGTGTCGAACTGGGCAAAGTCGACGAGTTTGGAAATGTGCTGGAAGTATTGGCTAACCAGATTACTCAGCAGGTTCTGGCTACCACTAATGGAGTTTTACCTATTCCTATTCCCGGGTCACAGCAAGAAATCACTCCTCAGCCGACTGCTATAGCAATGCCTGAACCTGCTTCAATAGCAGAACCTGAGCCGAAACCAGTAGAAAACACACAACTGGAAAAATTACAGACCCGGGTCGCCAAGCTGGGCAATGCATTAAGAATGCGTTATTTGCAAAAGGAAGCGGGCGAGCCATTGCCGAAAGTGTTTGACGCATGGATGGTTGACCGTGACTTCAATGATCCGGAAAAATCTTTAGTGGATGTTCGAGTGTTACTGACTCGTGATCAGTTATCGGATTTGAAAGCAGTTATGCAGCAAGTTCTTGAGCTGGCGGAAGAGGGCGTGTTAACACCTGCCGGCTTTTTAAATGACCTGAAGAGTCTCGCGGCATCTGTCAGTCGTGATCCTGCTTCAGTAGCAGGAAATATTTCTGTCGAAGACGGCAACCTGGCTGATCTGGGCTATATGCGTGAATATATAGATGACTTGCCATACACCGGTGAAGTGATGAATTTAAGCCTGGCCAGCTGGGAAGAGTGGTCTGCTAAAGAACAGATTGAATTTATGCACAGACTTGAAAGTAAAATCAATTATTACCAGGCATTGCATGATCATACTGATCTGTGGGTCACGCCCGGTGGTGGTTCGGTCAATGGTAATTCAATGTTTCCTGTGGTGCTGGATTTGCTGCCCTGATTTTAACTCGATAATCTATTTTAATCATTCACCACGAAGGCACGAAGTAAATTTTCAAAGTGTTTTCTTGAATTAATTATCCGTTACTTAATGTATATAAATGTCTTGTTCCTATAAATTTTCTACCTCGTGCCCTCGGCAACTGCTCCTGCGTTGCTCTAACTACCTACATCCGTGTAGGCGTTCGTGGGCTTCGTGGTGAATAGTTAGGTTTTTTATTTTTTCGTCTTAATTCTTTTTACCATGTCGGTTATTTATTCACTCAAAAATGTAGTGAAATCTCGCGTCTTAGATGGAGCAGGTTTTCGCTTGCAAGTACCATCTGTTGAAATTAAAGCTCAGGAAAATGTGGCTTTAGTCGGTCATAGTGGTTGTGGTAAAAGTACCTTGCTGGATATGTTGGCGCTTGCCCTGCATCCCGATGCTGCAGATGAATTTAACCTGTCTCCGCAAGGTGATGATACTTTCAACATCGATACATTGTGGAAAAAGAAAAAACAGAATGTGCTGGCCAAAATACGCAAGCAGCATATTGGTTATGTGCTTCAACAGGGTGGTTTATTACCTTATCTAACCGTCCGTGAAAATATAGAATTACCACGGAAATTAATGAATATGCCGGAAGATGACTCTACCCACTCAATTGCCAGAGTGATGGGCATACATCGCCAGCTGGATAAACTTCCCGGGTTATTATCGGCGGGTGAACGTCAGCGAGTCGCTTTTACTCGGGCGATATCTCATCGCCCCTCTATTTTACTGGCCGATGAACCCACCGCTTCTCTTGACCCGATTACGGCCAGGAAAATCATGGCAGTTGTGATGGAGCTGGTGAAAGGCTTGAAGATAACCATGATTACGGCCAGCCATGACTGGGCTCATGTGTATAAAATGGATTTACGCAGTTTGCACCAGGAAGCTGAAGTGGTTGAAAATGGTAATATTTACCAGTCAACTTTTAGAGACTAGTAATTATCTCTTTAATTTTTTTCACCACGAAGTACACGAAGATCACGAAGGCTTTTTAAGCGTATCAGTTGAGTGATTTTTACCTAAAGTAAAAAATGTCGCAATTACTCAGTTAATTTTTTCTGCGTGTCTTTCGTGAGCTTCGCGGTGAATATTTTATGTCTAATGAATAAGAGTCTGTATGAATCAGTTTAATAAAATCATCAGTTTAAGTTTCAGAGATTACAGTCACGAATGGAGAATGTCCGGTTGTTTTGTGCTGGCCCTCGCTTCTGTGCTGGCTCCCATGATGATTCTGTTCGGTCTGAAATTTGGTATTGTCAGCTCGATGATTACCGGATTGATTGAAAATCCCTCGAATAGAGAAATTCGAGCTGTTGGTAGCGGTCGTTATGAGCAGACATGGTTTGATGAATATGCCGGGCGAAAAGATATTGCGTTTATAATTCCAAAGACCCGTTCCTTAGCAGCAACGATTCAACTCAAAAGTGATAAAGCCGGGCGTATATATTCCACCGAGTTGTTTGCCACAGCTGCTAACGACCCGCTACTTAAAGACCTGGAAACAAAACCGCAAGGTTTTTACCAGGTCATTTTAAGTGACACTATCGCTAATAAATTAAATATCGAGCAGGGAGACCGAATTGACGGGAGCCTGGTGCGGCAGTTTAAAGGTAAAAGAGAACGTGTTCATATTGACCTGCAGGTTATCGATGTTGCTCCGGCACATGTTATGAGTCGTAATGTTGCGTTTGTTAGCCTGGATTTATTACTGGCCACAGAAAGCTTTAAAGATGGGCGAGCAGTAGCTGAATTGAACTGGAGTGGAAATGTTAATACTGAAGCGTTAAGAGTTTATCCATCGTTCAGAATGTACGCCCGATCGATTGGAAATGTGGAAAAGCTGGTCAATGAGCTGGAACAGGAAGGCATCAATGTTAAAGCCAATATTGCCGAAATAAAAACGGTTCAATCTATCGATCAAAATCTGAGTATTATTTTCTGGATAATAGCCTGCGTCGGAGCTGTAGGGTTCTCGTTTTCTCTCGGAGCTAGTCTGTGGGCCAATGTTGATCGCAAGCGAAAAGAATTAAGTATTCTTCGGCTGGTGGGGTTTCAGGGAGGGAAAATCATTTTATTTCCGGTATTACAATCCATGTATACCGGTTTGCTGGGCTGGTTACTGGCGGTGTTAATTTACCTGGTTGCCGAACAAACCATTAATCAATTACTGGCACCGAATCTGGAAATTGAGCAGGTCATCTGTTACCTGCTGCCTCAGCATTTTTTCTGGGCTTTAGGTCTGACGATGTTTGTTGCCGCAACAGCCGCTATTCTGGGGGGGATAAGAGCTTCTCGCATTGAGCCATCAGATGGTTTAAGAGATATCTAACCCCCGGGCAGGTGAAAAATAAACTTATTTTGATGACACAGTGTAAGATTTTTCCTACAAAATAAATCGTTATATGCTGATATGAAAATTATTTAATCGGGGTATTATTGAAGGGTGTCCAAAGGGAGTTAGACAAAGGAATACGTGAGTTAGGGGATAGCCTATAGCTGGACAAGCGATTAGCAGGTTATCACGTTTAGGATGGAAGCCTTGCAGGATGCACGCTAAAGGGATTGCCAGCAGATTATTAGACCCTCAACCAGCAATGGTTGAGGGTTTTTTCTTTTCTGGCTTCTTTTCACAAATTAATTATGCTGCCATTTTATAATCTACAAAGATGAAGGCTCATTCCAGCTCGTCTATGTGTTAGCATTCTGCTATTTGTTGTAACTCTATTTATGTTACCTGCATCGTTAAAATCTTCAGCCGCTCCTGTTTATTTGTTGTCCAGTGATGAACCGCTATTAGTCAGGGACTGGCTGGATGCCGCGCGCAAAGCTCTGAAGGAATCCGGTTTTGAAGAAATAATCAGTCATCAGGTTGAAGCTGGCTTTGACTGGAATGGTTTGCTTGAAGATAGTCAGAGTCTTTCTCTTTTTAGTGAGAAAAAATGCCATGTGATTCGCTTTTCCAGTAACAAACCCGGGCAGGTAGGAGCTAAATTTATTGGTCAGATCTGCGAGCTTTTACCTGAAGATACTGTTTTTATTCTGGTCATGCCAAAGCTCGATATGGCCACAAAAAATAGTGCCTGGTTAAAGAAGATTAATAAAGCGGGTGAATCTATAGAACTAAAACCGGTTTACCCTAATGAACTGGCTGGATGGACTAGTCAGCGGGCGCTGTCAAAGGGGATTAGTCTGGATCATCAGGCCGCCATGTATCTGGCTGATTTAACCGAAGGGAATTTACTGGCAACAGATCAGGAGCTGGAGAAGCTGGCCCTGGCATTTGAACCGAATGCAGCGCTCAATCTTGAACAGATAAATCAGAGTATTTCCCGTAGTTCACGATACACCCATTTTCTTCTGGTGGATGCCTGCCTGGCCGGTAAACCGGCTCGAGCGGTGAAAATATTACAGGGTTTGCGACAGGAGGGTATTCAGCCCATTCAAATTTTGTATGCATTGCAAAGTGCGATTGAAGTGTTACTTCAGTTAAAACAGGCACAGCAAAATAATCAACTCAATGCATCAACCTGGCAATCATTGCGTATATGGAAAAGTAAACAACGTCTGTACAGCAGCGCATTATCTCGTCTTTCTTATTCCCGGATAGAGCGATTTTTACAAAGCTGTGCTACATTAGATCGCATTAATAAAGGGCAACAGCAACCTTTATATGTTGACGCAGACTGGTTAACACTCCAGCAACTTGTGAATTCTTTCTCAGGTCTAGCTGACGTGCATAGTCTGTCTTATAGCTGAAGTTAAATTTCAGTTGAAATCTATTAATTTGTAACGAGTAAAAAGCATGAACGCGGTCATCAATCAGCAAAGTCTTGAACAATATATGCAGCAGTTGGGAGAGCAGGCAAAATCTGCTTCTTCGATTCTGGCTAATGCTGAGCCGGGGCGTAAAAATGATGCCTTGCTGGCCATTGCGGATGCCTTGATTACTCAACGTGATGCAGTCAAACAGGCCAATGACAAAGACCTGGCACAGGGAAAAAACGATGGTCTCGATGAAGCGATGCTGGACAGACTCGAATTAACCGATGAACGTATTGAAGGCATGGTGGAAGGTTTACGCCAGGTTTCCGCATTAGCCGATCCCATTGGTCAAATTACCGATATGGATTATCGTCCTTCCGGTATTCAGGTGGGGAAAATGAGGGTACCACTGGGTGTTATTGGCATTATTTATGAGTCCCGTCCAAACGTAACCATCGATGCAGCGGCGTTGTGCCTGAAGTCTGGCAACGCAACGATTCTTCGGGGCGGCAAAGAAGCGCTGCATTCCAATCAGGCGATTACCGAATGCATTCAATCCGGTTTGAAGTCGGTAGGTTTACCGGAACATGCCGTGCAGGTTATCAATACAACCGACCGGGCTGCGGTGGGTATACTTCTGAGCATGAGTGACAGCGTCGATGTGATTATTCCACGCGGTGGAAAAGGTCTGATTGAACGGGTATCCAGAGAAGCTAAAATTCCGGTGATTAAACACCTGGATGGTATTTGTCATGTGTATATTGATGACCAGGCTGAGCTGACAAAAGCCTTTGATATTGCTTTAAATTCTAAAACCCATCGTTATGGTGTTTGTAATGCAATGGAAACTTTATTGATTGCCAAAAACGTTGCTGAAAAAATATTGCCTGAACTTGTGACAGCTTACCGTGAAAAAGGCGTGGAATTAAAAGGCTGTGAAAACACTAGAAAAATAGATGCTGACATGAAAGCTGCTACCGCAGAAGACTGGGATACTGAGTACCTGGCGCCGGTATTATCGATTCGACTGGTGGATGATATGCAGCAGGCGATTGAGCATATTAACCTGCATGGCTCACATCATACGGACAGTATTGTGACAGAAAATTATACCCGTGCCCGTCAGTTTCTGGCGACTGTTGATTCCAGTTCGGTGATGATTAATGCTTCAACCCGGTTTGCAGATGGTTTTGAGTATGGTCTGGGAGCCGAAATTGGCATAAGCACGGATAAAATTCATGCGCGTGGTCCGGTGGGATTAGAAGGTTTAACTTCTCAGAAATATATCGTGTTTGGTGATGGCCACATTCGTCAGTAAATTTGGTCTTGAGTCAATTAATCGCAAATTAGCTGATCACCAATGATTGCCCTTTTTGGAGGCACCTTTAATCCGGTTCATGAAGGGCATATCAGCCTGGCGCTTGAAGTAAAAGAAGCGTTCAATTTTGAATCGATTGAATTTTTGCCCAGTTATATTTCTGTTCACCGGGAAACGCCGGAAGTTTCGGCTGAAATTCGTAAACACCTTGTTGAGCTTGCTTTACAGCCTTACCCTGATTTAATCCTGAATAGCTGTGAAATTGACCGGCATGGGCCGTCATATGCTATTGATACCGTGCAGTTTATGACGCAAAAGTTTCCACAGCAGTCTATTTGCTGGTTGATGGGAGCGGATTCTTTTAATAGCCTGTTAAGCTGGAAAAATCCGCAGGGCATTCTGCAAAAGGTGAATATGATTGTCTGCACCCGCCCTGATATAAAGATTGATTCGAGTGTATTCCCATCTCATTATTTAAACAAAAATGAATCTCTAAGTGATTTTAAATCTGGCCGGATTGCATTTCATGAGATGCAACCGAATCGCTGCTCTTCGACTGATATTAGACGACAGTTAAAACAGCAGCTATCTGTATCGGGGTGTTTGCCTCAGCCTGTGTTAGAATTTATCCAGAGAAATGAATTATATAAAACCTGAGTAAAGAGTATTTAATGACTGAAATGAAGACCGAAGAGCTACAGGATCTGGTGATACAGGCGATGGACGATCTGAAAGCTGAAAATATAAACCATATTAACCTGGAAGGAGTCAGTGGATTTACCGACCGTATGGTTTTTGCCAGTGGTAATTCTAATCGGCATGTTAAGTCGATTGCTCAATCCGTTATTGATGTCAGCAAGCAGGTAAATACTCCTCCACTGGGCGTTGAAGGTGAAGATATCGGTGACTGGGTGCTCGTCGATCTGGGTAATATTGTAGTTCATGTGATGTTACCTGAAACGCGGGAATTTTATGATATTGAACGTTTATGGGCCGATCAGGCTGGCCAAAATTTAGATTCTGAATAATTTCAACCGGCAGTTATGAATATTCAAATCATTGCTGTTGGGCAAAAAATGCCGAAATGGGTTGATTTAGCTTTTGATGAATATGCTAAACGCCTTCCCCGGCAACAAAGTGTTCAACTCAGTTGCATCGCCACGGCTTCAAGAAAGACAGGGCAGACCCGGCAGCGTATTCAACAGCAGGAAGCGCAAAAGATTGAACAGAAGATTAAACCGGGAAGTTTACTCATCGCGCTGGATGAAAAAGGTAAACACTGGTCTACTTTAGAATGGGCTAATCAATACCGTCTTTGGCTGCAGCAATATTCGCAGGTTAATTTTGTCATTGGTGGGCCGGATGGACTGGATCCGCTACTGGTTAAGCGAGCAAATCAAACCATTGCTCTCGGCAGAATGACGATGCCTCATGGACTGGCGCGCGTTGTTTTAATGGAGCAGCTTTACCGTGTCTGGTCTGTGGTTGAAGGACACCCTTACCATCGGGAATAAACCCTGTAAAATGATTTATCTTGCGTCATCTTCTCCACGTCGGGCCGAACTGTTAACGCAGATAGGAGTCCAATTTAATATCATTCGAGTAGATATTGATGAATCTGCTCAAGACGGTGAATCAGCCGTTGATCAGGTTACTCGACTGAGCCGGGAAAAAGCCCTCAAAGGTCGTGAACAGTTACACGCGATGAATACAAAAGGGCTGGTATTAGCGGCCGATACTTTGATAAATTGTCAGGGCAGGGTATTGGGGAAACCTGCTTCTGCTGAACACTGTTGCTCGATGTTGCAACAGTTATCAGGGCAAACACATCAGGTGTTAAGCTCGATTGCGGTGATAAATCGACACGGCGAGCTGAGTGAAAAATGTAGCGTTAATGAAATAACATTTAGAAATTTGAAGCAACAGGAAATTGAACAATATTGCAGTTCTACGGAACCTGGAGATAAAGCAGGGGCTTATGCTATACAGGGTAAAGCGGCAATATTCATTGAGCACATTAGCGGCAGTTATTCTGCGGTGATGGGTTTGCCACTGTTTGAAACAGCCAGTTTATTACATCAGGCCGGATATAACATACAGACAAATAATAATTATGAATAGTGAAGAAATTTTAATCAATGTCACGCCGCAGGAGACCCGGGTCGCCATCGTAGAGAATGGCTCGCTTCAGGAAGTCTCAATTGAACGGCGCAGAAACAGGGGAATTGTCGGCAATATTTATAAAGGCAAGGTGAACCGTGTTTTACCCGGTATGGAAGCTGCTTTCGTGGATATAGGCCTTGAGCGATCTGGTTTCCTGCATGTTTCCGATCTGGATCTGGGGCAATCAAATAATGATGATGAGGAACCGGCAGTTATACCACCCATTAGCCAGCTTTTACACGATGGTCAAAGTGTGCTGGTGCAGGTGGTAAAAGATCCGTTAGGCACAAAAGGGGCTAGACTGACCACCAGTATTTCCGTTCCATCCCGTTACCTGGTTTATATGCCCAACTCTTCGCTTATTGGAATATCAGTAAAAATAGAAGAAGATGATGAGCGTGAGCGTCTACGAACCCTGTTATCTGGGTGCATGACCGAAAATCGTACCGGTGGCTGTATTGTTCGAACAGCGGCTGAGGGTGTTGTTGATGAAGAATTAAATCGTGATATCAACTTTTTATGTACTTTATGGGATAGCTTACAGGAACAGTCTAAAACGGCTAAACCCGGAAATGTCATACACGAAGATTTGCCACTGGCGATACGTACTTTAAGAGATATGGTAGGGAATGATACGGATGTGGTGAAAGTTGATTCCCGTGAAACTTATCTCAAGTTGAAAAAATTTGCGGATAAATATATTCCTGATTTGCCCTGTGTCATTGAACACTATCAGGGTGATAGGCCGTTATTTGATTTGTACAATATCGATGATGAATTACAGCGCGCTTTAGGGCGAAAAGTTGAGCTGAAATCGGGTGGTTATCTGATTATCGATCAAACTGAAGCTATGACCACTATCGATATAAATACGGGTGCATTTGTTGGTCATCGTAACCTGGAAGAAACCATTTTTAAAACTAATATGGAAGCTTCACAGGCGATAGCACGTCAATTACGACTACGTAACCTGGGTGGTATTATCATTATTGATTTTATTGATATGGTGACTGATGATCATAAACGACAGGTGTTGAAGTCACTCGAAAAATATCTGGATAAAGATCATGCAAAGACACAGGTCTGCGAGGTTTCACCTCTGGGGCTGGTTGAAATGACACGTAAAAGAACAAGAGAAAGTCTGGAACATATTTTATGTGAATCTTGTGCGATCTGTGGAGGGAGAGGTACTCACAAAACGGTTGAAACAGTTTGTTATGAAATTTTCCGGGAAATTTTACGTGAAGCCAGAGTTTATGATGAAGCTCAACTATTACTGGTGATGGCTAATCAGGATGTTATTGATATGCTTCTGGATGAGGAGGCAACCAGTTTAGCTGAACTGGAAACGTTCGTTAAAATTCCGGTAAAATTGCAGGTGGAGAGTTACTACTCGCAGGAAAATTATGACGTGGTACCTGTATAAAACCTGCAATTTGAAATACGCAGAGGTATTAGGCCTGTAGAACGATGAAAGCTGTCAGTATTAAAATTTATCATTTTAGTAAATGGACGCTATTGGTTTTTCTGGTTTGTGTTGCCTTACTGAGTTTAGCCGGACGTGCTTTACTTGAAAATATCGAGTATTTCAAAAATTCGATAGTACAGGAGCTTGCAGACTATGGCATTAAAGGTGTAGATCTTGAAGATATTGAAGGCCATTGGCAGGGGGTGCAACCGGTATTAAAAATAAAAGGGGCTTCTCTTAGTATTCCTGATCGTTCGGATGCGCTGTTTGTGAATGAGCTGTCTCTGCGTGTCAAATTGATACCCAGTTTACTCAGTCGTGACTTGATTCTTGAATCGATAAATTCCAGTATTGAAAAGCTGGTGTTAGTCAGAGATGCCAAAGGTGCCTGGTGGCTAAACGATATTTTATTGTCAGCAGGTAATAGCTCGCGTGAAAATCTGGATGTATATGGTTTTTTTCAGCGACTTCCGTCATTTGTTAATATTGATATTGGCTTGATTCAACTACGTGATTTAAGGGCCGGAAAAAATTATTTAATACAGAATAGTGCGTTGCGTAGTAGTCGAAAAAAGCAACAGCTATCGCTTGAGCTGGTGTCCCGTTTACCATCTGACCTGGGTAAGGAAATTCAATTTATTCTCACGGGTGATGCGTTTAATCAGCAGCTATTTGTGAAAGCCCGGCAGCTGGATCTTGTGCGGCTTTTTCAATTGATATCGACACAAAAAATACCTCTGCAAAAAGCGCTCATATCTTTTCGAAGCTGGGTCGAGCTTAAACGTTTTCATATTGATCGGATGGTTACCAAAGCCAATGTGACACAGGTGGGTTTTGAGAATAATAACAGCCAGCCACAGGCATTAAGTTTTTCCCTTTTGCATTCATCCCGGGTCATTTCAAATCAATGGCAAGCTAATACGGAAATTAAAAATATTAGTAAAGGAAAACAAAAGTTTGCAGATATAAAAGCGCAGGTTTTGATCGGTGACCAGGAAAAGCCATTATTATGGATAGATCAAATTGATCTGTCTTTGCTGCGTAGTATTTTAAAGGAAGTGATAAGTGATGGTTCACAACTTGACTTACTAGCAAACTTGCAGCCTGAAGCACTGGTTGAAAATGTAGTGGCAGAACTGGATATTGCTACACTTGAAGATTCAAGCTTCAGTTTTAATTTTTCTCATTTGAATGTCCGCAATCATGGCTCTATTCCAGGTGTTAAAGGATTGACGGGCTCTTTAGTTTCGAGCAAGGGAGTAACCGGGCTGGATATTAATTCTGAGAAGGTATCGATGGACTTTGGTGCGTTATTTAGAGCCCCTCTGGAGTTCGATACGCTGTCAGCCAAAGCCTTTATACAAATCAGGGATTCCAGCGTTTTGTTTGAGATGGATAAGCTTGATGCTTCCAATAAAGATATCAGCTTGCAGGGTCGACTATGGTTAGAGGCAGCAGCCGGGCAACGCCCATTTGCTTCAATACGTGCAAATTATAAAAATGGACAGATTGATACCGTACATAAATATTTGCCGGTCAAAATAATGCATAATTCAGTCGTCAAGTGGTTAGATGATTCGTTACGCTCAGGGCAGGTTCCACAGGGTGATTTTTTATTTCATGGGCGCCTGCAAAAGCCGTCAGTTTTTGCTAAAAAACAATCAGGAGTAATGAGTATACCATTTAATGTCCGTAATGCAGTCGTTGTTTACAGGCCTGACTGGCCGGTTGCCAGTCAGGGAAAAGGGTTAATTGAATTTAAAAACAGTGGAATGAGTTTCAACTTGTCTCAAGTTAGGTATGCGGATATTACTGCTCGCGAAGTGAATGGAGATATCCCTGATTTCCTGGCGGCAAATTTATTCCTGAAGGTGAAAGTCGATAGTGATGCCAAAGATTTATTGTCCACGTTGAGTGACCTTCCGATTTTAAATACCTTCGATACCGTTAAACAAAAAACTTCAAAAATATCCGGCCCGATAAGTGGTGAAGTTAAACTGGATATTCCCCTTACCAAAAAGCTGAATAAAAAGGTCAGTGTTACTGCAAAAGCAAATTTAAAAGGTGCAGCGATTTCGATTCCTGAATGGATGATTGAGTTTAAAGAAATGAAAGGCCCGATTGAAATAGATAATCAAAAAGTGAGCGCAACGGCATTAACGGGTAAATTCTATGATGATGCTATCAAATTGAACATAAAACCTGATGCAAAGCGAAAACGTACCATTTTTCATTTAACTGGAGATGTGCAGTCACGTAATTTATTAAGCCTGACCCCTGACTATCTGCAGCATCCTGTGTCAGGAAAGAGTCCCTGGGATGTCTCAGTATCGGTAAGCCATCTGGCCGCAAAAAAAATCCCCAGGCTGGAAATTAAAGCTAACTCCAGTTTGCAGGGTACCCAGCTTGATTACCCCCAACCAGGAAAAGTATTACTAACTGAAAAGCGGCCACTAAACTTTAGTGCCAAATTGTTTGATGCTGGAGAATTTTCTTTTAACCTGGCTTTAGCAGATGACTTGAAAGCCAATGGCGAATTGAATTTTACAACTCCAAAATCTGATAATTTACAATGGTTAAATGTTTATTTGGGTGGCTATCAAAAATCTTTGGAAAAATCCGGCGTTAATATAAAAGGTAACCCCGAGTTGATTGATTTGAATGACTGGTTCGAGTTTAAGGATCAATATTTTAGTGCAGAAAACACAGGCTCATCCTCATTTCTACAGCAGATAAATTTAGTAGAGCTGAATATGGATGAGATGGTTTTAGGAACTCAGCGGATAAAAAACAGTAAAGTAAATATTGATAATAACGGAAAATTTCTTCTGGGTAGTATTGATTCAGAGCAGATTAAAGGAACGTTTGAATTGCCCTATAAACCGGGAAAGACTTCTCCCTTTAAGGCAGAGCTGGAAAATCTGGCACTTAAACAATCAGACTCGAAAAGAAAATTTGAGGTTGGTATCAATAATATGCCGAGTCTCAGTATTACAAGTAATAAAATTTCCTATGATAATATCACTGTTAATAGTCTGGTTTTAAAAACCAGGAGTGAAGAAAATCATTTCATCATCGATCAGCTGGATTTTTCACGTGATAAAGTGGCGCTTAAATCCTCCGGTCACTGGCAGTTCCAGCCCGAAACTCGGGAACATGTGAGTGTATTTAATATAAATATTAAAGGTTCTAATTTTGGTAAAACTGTTAATGGTTTAGGGCTTGGTGAATCGATTAAAGCCGGTGATATCAATTTTAATGGCCAAATTGGATGGGGGGGTGAGTTATTCAGTATGAACTGGCCCACCTTGATTGGAGAGGCCGATCTTAAGCTGGAGAATGGGTTTCTGCGTAATGTTGACCCCGGAGCCGGGCGTTTTGTCGGCCTGCTAAGTTTCAATGCGTTGCCTAAACGCTTGTTTATGGACTTTGGTGATGTGCTAAAAGAAGGCATGCACTTTGATAAAATCAAAGGCAAGTTTAGTGTCAAGGGAGAAATAATGCAGACAGAAAGCGCATCGATGGATAGTGCCTCTGCTAAAGTCAAAATTAAAGGTAATACGAACTTGCGTCGTAAAACCTATGATCAAACAATGATTATTATTCCCAGGATAAGTGATACATTACCCGTTTTAGGCACGCTGGCTTCTGGTAGTAGCGTAGGATGGGGGCTGTTGTTGTTGAACAGGTTATTTAAAAAACCCATCGAAAAGAGTATTGGAATAGAATATAAAATATCGGGTAGCTGGGAAAATCCACAAGTTACGCTGGTAAAGAAACCGATTATTAAACAGGATAATTAAAATAGTTATGATGCAGATCTGTAGATCATTATTTAAACCTGCAATGTTGTCTCTAATATTGCTATCTAACGGGTTATTATTTAATTCCGTCTGGGCTAACTCTATACGAATATTTAGCCTGAGTGCTGATCAGTGGGCGAGGCCCAGAGCAGGAGAAGTTATCCCTCAACTGGAACCGGTCAAGCTCGCAATGGCTTACTGGGAATCCGGTACCGATGCCAGTATTCTACTGACTCACTCGGGTGAAGATAGTGGTGAAATATGGGCTTCTGAGTTGAAAGACTGGCTTGTCTCTTTAGGAGTCCCATCGGACTTCATCTTGATTTCCTCCAGCCTGCTAGATAGTGATGAAATTAGAATTTTGGTGGGAAGCCATCAGGAGTTAATCGAATAATGCGAGTAGCTGCAATACAAATGGCCTCTGGTTCCATCATCAGCGGGAACCTGCTGGAAGCTGAAAAAATAATCGCCGAAGCCGTTGATGACGGTGCAGGAATGATTGTTTTACCTGAAAATTTTGGCATGATCGGTGTTAAACAGGAAGATGTAGTCGAGTTTAAAGAAAAGCCGGGTCAGGGACCTTTGCAGGATTTTCTGGCTGAACAATCTGCGAAACATAAAGTTATCATTGCCGGCGGCACCATTCCGATGCAGTCTGATGATGATAATCGCTACAGAAATTCCCTGCTGGTTTACAACCAGAGTGGTGAATGTGTTGCTCAATATGACAAGATTCATTTATTTGATGTTTCGTTGCCTGATGCGGATGAAAGTTATCAGGAGTCAGCTGTAATTGAACCCGGTAATCAGGTTGTTGTCGTAGATGTGGGTGGTTTAAAACTAGGGCTGGCTATTTGTTATGATTTACGATTTCCAGAACTGTTCCGTATTCTGGTAGAGAAAGGTGCCGAAGTAATTTTACTGCCTTCTTCTTTTACTGCTGCAACGGGAAAGGCTCACTGGCATACCCTGTTAAAAGCCAGGGCAATTGAAAACTTGAGTTTTATAGTAGCACCGGCGCAGGGCGGATACCACGTCAATGGGCGTGAAACTTATGGTCATAGCCTGATAGTAGATCCCTGGGGTAATGTACTGGATGAAATTGAATCAGGCTCGGGGTTTGCAATTGCAGATTTGAACCTTTCTCAACAACATACAATTCGGGAACGCTTTCCTGTACTTTTACATCGAAAGTTTTTTAAATGTGAGTGATATATGTTCACCACGAAGCACGAAGAACATGAAGAGTTAAATAGTATTAATAATTATTTAAAATGATGTGTTATATATGTTTTTACTAAAGTGAGTAGATTCATAAATAATGTTAACAACTTCGTGTTTTCGTGGTGAATGGTTATTAGTTAATGAAGAATTAAAGAGAAATATGCAATGACATCAATTTTAACCGCTGTTGATCAGGTTATACTGCAACCTGCTGAATTAACACTGGATCAGATTAACCAGACACTGGATAGATTGCAGCAACATCAACTGGATGCTGGAGATCTCTATTTTCAGGTATCTCAGCAGGAATCCTGGGTGATGGATGATGGCATCATCAGAGAAGGCAGTTTCAACATAGACAGTGGTGTCGGTATTCGTGCCATCAGTGGTGAGAAAACAGGTTTTGCCTACAGTGATGACATGAGCTTAACTGCACTGACGGCGGCAACAAAAAATGCCAGTGCAATTGCTAAACTGGGACAGGATAAAACAGCAGCAAATCAGTTAATTACATCGAGCTCTGCAAAAGCGTTGTATCAGTCTCAAAACCCGATTGACAGTCGTAGTGCTGATGACAAGGTGGATTTATTAAAACGGCTGGATGAGTTTACCCGGGGGCTGGATGCCCGTATCGAACAGGTGATTATCTCTATCGCCGGAAGCATTGAACATATTCTGATCGCCTCTACCGATAATACGTTGGCTGCTGACATTCGCCCGTTGGTGCGCCTCAATGTTACCGTGTTAATGCATGATGACGGGCGTCGTGAACAGGGGTCTGCCGGTGGCGGCGGGCGTCACAATTACGATTTATTTTTCGATACCGATATCGCGTTTGATTACGCCAGGGAAGCGGTTAGACAGGCTTCGGTCAATTTACAATCTATTTCAACGCCCGCCGGCAGTATGCCAGTTGTGCTGGGTTCTGGCTGGCCGGGCGTGTTATTGCATGAAGCAGTAGGACATGGACTTGAAGGTGACTTCAACCGAAAGGGTACTTCGGCTTTCAGTAACAGCATGGGGCAACAGGTGGCATCTCCGCTGTGTACCGTGGTGGATGATGGCACCCTGGCTGATCGTAGAGGCTCGTTGACGGTCGATGATGAAGGTGTTGCTGCAGAATGCACCACGTTGATTGAAAATGGTATTTTAAAATCCTATATGCAGGATAAAATGAATGCACGCCTGATGGGAACACGGCCAACCTCCAATGGGCGGCGTGAATCTTATGCGCATTTACCACTGCCTCGTATGACCAATACCTACATGTTGCCGGGTGAATCAGACCCGCAGGAAATTATTGAGTCGGTTGATAAAGGTATTTATGCGGTTAACTTTGGTGGTGGCCAGGTAGATATTACCTCTGGACGTTTTGTATTTTCATTATCTGAAGCTTATGAAATTGAGAATGGGAAATTAGGTCGACCGCTAAAAGGAGCCACATTGATTGGCTCCGGCCCCGAGGTGATGAATAAAATTTCAATGCTGGGTAATGATCTTGCACTGGATACCGGTGTAGGTGTCTGTGGTAAAGAAGGTCAGTCAGTGCCGGTGGGAGTGGGGCAGCCTACTCTGAAAATTGATGAGATTACCGTGGGTGGCACTGATGGCTAATACTCTATTTAAGGCTCAGCACGAAGAACTCGACGTATTAATGCCAGGTTAAACACTTCTAATCTAGGAATCTGACAGACTCCTGATAATACTTTACAGAATGCATGGAGCCAGCAATTGAAAAAGTATCATTTGATGATTTTTTCTTCGTGATCTATGTGTGCTTCGTGTTGCATTATTTAGCTTATCTTCAGGACGGCTTGAATTTCTTGAAATATCTGCCGGGCAAAACGGATTTTCTTCTCTTCGGAAGGCGCCTTTTTCAGGTTTCTGGATAACTGGCGCAATTTTTGACGATCCATGTTGTGATATTTATCACAGCATTCGTCGATAGCAGGATCGCCTTCAGTCACTATTCGATCTCTCCAGTATTCCATTTTTTTAAATATCAGCTTGCCGCTGTTATCGGTATCCTCAATCGCCTGCACGGCTGCAAGAATTGGTTCCACATCGATTGATCTTAGAATTTTTCCGATAAACTGAAAATGCCGCTTTAAAGCACCGCGTTTGCTGGATAGCTTTTGAGCCAGTTCGATAGCGTCCAGCATTTTATCATTTAACGGTACTTTAGCTAATTGCTCAGCATTAAAAGACGCGAGTTTTTTCCCCAGGCTCTGCAAATCCTTACTGTCTCTTTTAAGCTGCGATTTGCTTACCCAATCTTCATTTTCATCGATATCGTTTTGATCATCTGAAATCTGTGCTTCTGTTTGATGCTTCATGTGGGCTAAAATGCAGTTATGAAAAATATAAATAATAACAGTTTACCTGAATCTGAAGAATCCCTGAAAAATATTATCGCGGATACATTACAACTGGCCAAACAAAATGGAGCGACCCAGGCTGAAGCCGGTTTGACTGTTTCTGAAGGCATGAGCGTTTCCGCTCGAATGCGGTCGGTAGAAACGGTGGAATACCAGAAAGATAATGGTCTGGGTATTAGTGTCTATTTTGGCAAACATAAAGGAACAGCGAGTACTTCCAGTCTGGACCTGGACTCGATTCGAAAAACAGTAGAAGCAGCCTGTAATATTGCTAAATATACATCGGAAGATCCCTGTACCGGGCTTGCCGATGCCAAATTAATGGCCACTGAATTTGTTGATCTGGATTTGTACCACGAATGGAATATCAGTTCTGATGATGCCATCGAAATGGCGCTGGAGTGTGAAGCTGCTGCACTGGATTTTGATAAAAATATTTCGAACTCTGACGGGGCGAGTATAGATGTTGGAAAAGGTATTTCAGTGTACGGCAATAGTCATGGGTTTTTGCAACAGGAACGTAAAACCCGCCATTCAATTAGCTGTTCTGTGGTTGCTGAAGATGAGCAGGGTATGCAACGTGATTACTGGTATGACGTCAGTCGGACCCCGGATTTATTACAATCGGCTAGTGAAATTGGGAAGTTGGCTGCAGAACGTACCTTGAACAGGCTGGGTGCTCAAAAACTTAAAACTGGAAAATATCCTGTGCTGTATGTTCCGGAAATGGCGAGGGGATTAATTGGCCACTTTAATGCAGCGATTGGTGGCAATGCCCAGTATCGTAAGGCCAGTTTTTTACTGGATGCACTGGATACCAAAGTGTTCCCTGATTTTATTCAACTTATTGAACAGCCGTTTAAAAAGCAGGCACTGGGCTCGGCTAATTATGATGGGGAAGGCGTGGCCACGCGGCAACGTCATCTGATTCAGGATGGCATTATTCAAAGCTATTTACTGGATAGTTATTCGGCCCGTAAGCTTGATCTTCAGTCTACCGGGCATGCCAGTGGCGTGCATAATTTGACATTAAATGATACTGGAAAGAATTTTGATGAATGCTTAAAGACCATGGGTCGAGGATTACTGGTGACTGAATTGATGGGGCAGGGAGTGAGTACCGTAACCGGTGATTACTCTCGAGGCGCAGCCGGTTTCTGGGTCGAAAATGGAGCTATCCAGTATCCGGTAGAAGAAATTACTATCGCCAGTAATTTGAAAGATATGTTTAATGGCATTATTGAAGTCGGTTCTGATGTAGATTACCGGGGTAATATTCAGTGTGGCTCAATTTTAATTGAAAGCATGACCATTGCCGGGGAAGGTTAAATGCGACATGTCTTCGTGTTAATTTTATTAACCTGTGTGCCGGCTTATGCTCAGGATCAAAATGCACAGTATAAACTCGCTGTAGATCACTTAGACCAAAATCATCAACAAAATCAGCACCCTTCTGGTTATGTTCTGGATATAACCGTACAGAATATTGAACAACTGGATGCCGTGTTAGACCGTGCGGATAAGCTTAAAGGACAGTTTAGTCCTGATCAATATGGTCGAGTTGTGATCGTATTGCACGGACTGGAACTGAATATGTTCCGTAAAAAAAATTATTCCAGGTATATGAGTATTGTAGAAAAAGCTCGCCACCTGGATCAGCAAAATTTAATTGATATCAAAGCTTGTCAGACGGTCATGAATAATCTTCAGATTGATCAATCAGAGTTACCTGATTTTATCGAACAGGTACCTTTAGCGCCTGTAGAAATCGACAGACTTGAGCGAGAGAAAGGTTTTACACGACTTTAACAAAGTTGTGCTTGCATAGCGTTTTCAGCTATCAATTCTCCACATGACGCTTTTATCTTTCCCCGGTTTACTGTGTTCAATTTTAAGCGGGGCAAGAGTTTCCCCCTGGTAGTAATAAATCAGCTTTTTACCTGAGTCTTTAAACGTCTGAGTAATTTTGTCGACAACCATTTTTCCTTTCTTTACGGGTAGTTCAACCTGTTTTTCCAGGGTTAATGTGGACTTCAGCAGCTTGCCTCTTTTGAAAAAATTGATATCCATCTTTACGTTGTTGCTTGCCAGCATCCGGGGGTGCAGCAGGTGCACGCTGTGATAGTTATAGATATTCTCCGGTAATTTTAGTTGCTTGATTTCCTTACCCTTCATGCTGTAAATTTTTTTATTGGTATGGTCAAACCAGGTGTTGCGTTTGGCTGGCTTGTTGGGGTAGTCACCGCTAGTTTCAAGTAATAACTGGATGTCATTTGCTGTTTCCTGCATTCGTGTTTCTGCAAAAGGTTTTTTTGGGGTCAGCCAGCTGAAAATACCCCTGGGGCCTGTATTCATTCGCCAGACCCATTCAGATCGGTACTTTTTTAAGGAGAACTGACTGATTGCGACATGTGTGTTGCCACGATAAACAAAGTAACGTGTATCGAATGGACTGAGCTCTATGGCCTGAACATTGAATCCTGTAATTAGCAGGGCTGTTAGTAGTAAATAACGAATCTTAGCCAGCATCGACAGTTGCTTCAAATAATAACGGAGTTAGCACGGGTTTTTCATCGAACAGCGGCATGTCTGAATTTAATTTAAGACGTTGCTTGCTAAGCCAGTTGAGCACGAGGGGATACATTTGATGTTCCAGTTTGTGCGCTTTTTGTTGCAGGCTTTCACTGTTGTCTTCTTTTTCAATGCTGAATTTCCCCTGCACGATGACCGGACCCGAGTCCAGTTCTGGTGTGACAACGTGAATGCTGACACCGTGTTCGCTGTCATTGTTGTCCAGTGCGCGCTGATGAGTGTTTAAGCCCTGATACTTTGGCAGTAGAGACGGGTGAATGTTCAATATTGTCGGTGAAAAAGCATTGATAAATGCTGTGGTTAAAATTCGCATATAACCCGCCAGAACAATGATGTCAGGTTTGAATGATTCAATTTCAAGTTGTAATTGCTGATCAAACAGTTCCCTGTTCTGATAATGTTTATGATCCAGGCTAATGGCAGGAATATCATGTTGCCGCGCCCGGGTTAGGCCGTAGGCATCAGGACGATTTGAGATAACCGCAGAGATTTGAGCATTTAACTGCTTACTTTCAATAGCGTCAATAATGGCCTGAAGATTACTGCCACTGCCGGAAATGAGTACCACGAGGGATAAGGTTTTCATCAGGACGACTGCTATTTGAAGGTCACTGAGTCATCAGTTGTTTTTTCAATAACCTGCCCCAGTTTCCAGGCGTTTTCACCAAGCTGGTTTAATAAGGTAATACAGTCTTCTGTTATTGATTCTTCGACCACCAGTACCATGCCGATGCCACAGTTGAAAGTGCGGTACATTTCCAGTTGCTCGATATTACCTGCCTGTTGTAGCCATTCAAATACAGCAGGTATCTGCCAGCTGTTTTTATCAATTTCCGCGGTACAGTTTTGTGGCAGTACACGGGGAATGTTATCAATCAGTCCACCACCGGTGATATGGGCGATGGCTTGCAGGTTTTGCTGCTGACTTAATTCCAGCAGGTTTTTGGTATAGATGCGAGTGGGTTCGAGTAGTGCTTTGCCTAATGGTGTTCCGGCACAATCCTGTTGCAAATCAACTTCACTGACTTCAATCACTTTTCGAATCAGTGAGTAACCGTTTGAGTGAGGACCGGATGATGCGATTGCAATCAGGTTATGCCCCGGCTGTACATTTTGACCATCGATGATGTTATTTTTATCGACTATACCAACACAAAAACCGGCCAGGTCAAAATCACCCTGCTGATAGATGCCCGGCATTTCGGCTGTTTCACCGCCAATTAAAGCGCAGCCAGCCTGCACACAACCCTCGGCTATGCCGGCAATAACGCTCTCTGCAATCTCCAGTGTTAGTTTTCCAGTGGCATAATAATCCAGGAAGAATAATGCTTCAGCTCCTAACACGGCAATATCGTTGGCGCACATAGCCACAAGGTCTATTCCAATGGTATCGTATTGCTGCAACTCAATGGCCAGTTTCAATTTGGTGCCTACGCCGTCGGTACCGGAAACCAGCATCGGGTTTTTATAACGATCCAGTGGTAGTTCGAACAGGCCGCCAAAACCACCAATGCTGCCGACACTGCCTGCGCGTTGAGTTCGCTTTATAGATGGTTTAATGCGTTCCACCAGCTCATTACCTGCGTCGATATCAACGCCTGCATCACGATAGCTTAAAGCCTGGTCAGATGATTTTTGAGAAGATTGGCCTGTTTTCATGGTCCACTAGTTCAGGAATAATTTAGGGTGTGCTATTTTACACAGCCTGAAAAATAATTTCTTAGGGAATCACAGAAAAAGTTAAGTCTTTTGCTGTGATTCTTTATAATAAGCAGGACTCTGCTGATAGAGTCAGTCTTCAATATCGCATTTCCTGCTTTACAGGGAGTGCCTGGAAAGTGATGAGCTAGTTTTGAACCGATTAAAACAAATATTATCAACACCCATTTATGCACTTCTGTTGTTTGTGTCGTCCAGTTTACAGGCTGCTGTAGTAGACGACCTGTATACTGTTGAACTGGCAGTCGCTGATCAGACAACCAGCCAGCGCCTGGAAATTTTTAAACTGGCGTTTCGCAATGTCATTGTTAAAGTCAGTGGTTCTGCAGCAGTTCTTAAATACCCTGGAATGTCCCGACCACTCAAATCCAGTTCCCGTTATGTGCATCAATTTCGTTATATCACTCGAAAAGATGAAACTGAAGATAGCTTTGATGGAGGTCAGCTGTTTTTACGCGTGAGCTTTAATCAGGAGGTGATCGAAAACCTGTTACGTAGTAATGATATCCCCGTGTGGGGAAAGGAGCGCCCTAGCACCTTACTGCTGGTCAGTTATCAGTTAAATAAAAATACCAGCGTGGTTTCCGGTGATACAACACCGGTTATTGTAGAAGAGCTGGATGCGCTTGCCCAACAGCAAGGGTTACCAGTGCTTTTCCCGTTGCTTGATCTGGAGGATAGAATTCAGTTTGGTGTGCAGGATATTATCGAATCTAACGAAGAAAACCTGGTGATGGCTTCAGCACGTTATTCTCCGGATGCAGTACTTGTCGGGCAGGTATCCGGCAGGGCTGGTAAAGGCTGGCAGGGAATCTGGCAGTTAAATTTTTCCGGCCAGCTGTATAACTGGACATTCAAAACAAGTTCACGACAGGAATTGATGAGCCAGGCAATTGCTCGACTGGCACAAACTCTGGCCAGTGAATATGCGCTGGCATCGGTTGCTTCACTGGAGGAAGATGTATTATTTACCGTGGATCAGATATCGGAATTAACCGATCATATAAAAGTGCAATCCTATCTGCAGTCTCTGGATGCGGTTGAGTCTGTACGACTTGTTTTAATTTCTCAGGACAATGTGACCTATCGCCTGAAACTACGAAACTCCACCGAGGATCTGTCCCGACTGATCGAGTTAAGTTATGTGCTTGAGCAAATTGATTTGCCGCAAATAAATACGGCTACCGATGATCAGACTATTTTGATGAATTACCGGTTTATTCGTTAAGACATATCATTTGCTGGTAACTTCCGCGTTAATTCATCATGGCACAAATCCCTTTACCGTTATCTTTCGATAAACGTTTCAGCCTGGAAAACTATATCGCAGAAAATTCAAACTATATTTGTCAGAATTTAACCGCGTTATTCGATGAAACAGGGGAGCCGTTAATTGGATTATGGGGAGGCACAGATTCCGGTAAAACGCATCTGTTAAATGCCTGTGCGCATTACGCCCGGCATTGTCATGTGCAGTTTCATCTGTTTGATGCTTTGCAGTTGCTGGATGCGGAAGCAGGAAGTTTCAGTGATTTTCCCCATGGTAGTGTCCTGGGTGTCGATAACCTGGACCTGTTGGCAGGCAACAGAGACTGGGAGGAACAGTTTTACCAGCTCATTAATCGTGTGAAAACCGGTGAAATTCGTTTTGTATTCAGCCTGTCACGCAATCCCCGTGATATCGGTTTCAGGTTGCCAGATCTTAAGTCACGTTTGATGTGGGGATTGTTGATTTCACTCAAAAGTCCGGATGATGATCAATTGTCCGGCGTGTTAAAAGCTAGAGCCAAATTATTAGGGTTGGAGATGAGTAACGGTGCACTTAATTATTTATTGACGCATTACTCTAGAAAGTTGTCAGAGCAGATGAAGTTATTATATCAACTCGATCATGCGTCGATGTCGAGTAAACGCAAAATAACCATTCCACTGATTAGGGAAACATGCCAGATTTAATCTATAAACTAGTCAGCTTTGTGTTCAGCTTGTTCAATTATTCTGAGATAGCGGCTGTAATAGATGCTGCTGACAAATAAAATTCCGCTCAATAAGATATTCAGGGCAGCATAAATTTGTAAATCCGGATTGGCAAAGGATTCACTTACGCCAATGCTAAAATAAAGCATGGTTAAAAAACCTGTCCACTTAAATGTATAGCGTTTATTGCTAAAAAGACCTTTCAGTGGTAATAACAGGGGTACTGAAAGAATTCCCGATATGAAGTATCGGTAGTCATTATCCAGCCAGAAAATAAGTCCTGTCTGACAACCAATTAGAGCAATAATAGAAACCAGGCTGATAAGTTTAAGCGGGTGGATAGACATGAAGAATGAAATGATAAAGGATGGTTGAGGTTACAGGTTCAAGCGAGTTTTATACTTAATTCGGCAATTTGTCTGCCTAAAGCTTTACAGATATCACTTTCATCAGTGGTGAGTTTCTGACCATCCCTGCCTGAAATATGGCTTGCCCCATAGGGCGTTCCCCCTGAAGAGGTTTGCTGTAAAGCGGGTTCAGAATAGGGTATACCGCTGATGATCATGCCGTGATGCATTAACGGAATCATCATGCTGATTAATAAACTTTCCTGGCCCCCGTGATGACTCGAAGTTGCGGTAAATACACCGGCTGGCTTACCTATTAAAGCACCCGAAAGCCAGACCTGGCTGCTTTGATCTAAAAAATATTTCAACGGGGCTGCCATATTTCCAAAATATGAAGGGCTTCCTATTAGCAGGCCATCACAGTTTTTTAAATCATCCATGCTTGCATAAGGAGGGCCATCATCAGGCACTGGAGCTTCTGTTTGTTGATGATTTGGAGAAACATCCGGTACGCAGCGAACTATAGCGCTGCAGCCAGTAACGGCTTCAACCCCCAGAGCGATTTGCTGGGCCATTCTGGATACAGATCCATAGCGGCTGTAATAAACAACCAGGATTTGTGACATTAGAGTATCTCCAGCACGCTTTCAGGCGGGCGGCCCAGGGCAGCTTTATTATCGTCGACCACGACAATGGGTCTTTGTAGCAAGGACGGACATTCACTTAAAGCCTCCAGTATATCTTCATCTGTCAGATCCGGGTCATCAAGCCCGGCATCTTTATAAACCTGTTCAGTGGTACGTAATAAATCACGCAGCGGCAAGTTTAATAATTTGGCTATTTTCTGGATGGTTTCTTTACTGGGCGTATCTTTCATGTATTCAACTATATTGGGAGTGATACCGTTATCTTCCAGTAGTTGAAGTGTTTCACGAGACTTGCTGCAGCGTGAGTTATAGTAGATGGTGACAGTTGAATTAGTCATGATGTCCTCAAGATTATAATTTTGAAAATTCTTTGTATATTGCTATGTAGATTATTCCAGCTTATTGAATACGGTATTCCATAGAAATTGCCAAGGATATGGAACAGATAATAACTTTTGTTAAAGCTTACCGCGAGTATTTCCTGTCAAACTCATTCTTCACTGTAAATTTATGAATTTATTAACTGAAACCAGGTTGTAACCTTGACAGCTGGAGGAGCTTTAGGTAATTTGCCTCAAACAAAAGTGGTTCAATTAATAAAACTTATTTACTTATTTACTTATTCATCAAAAATAGATAATTTAATTGATTTAGTCTTGATCTAGACCCTTGTAATAGGTAAGGTTTTGAACTATATTTTTTATAGTAAATAATGATTTACAGCAATTTTTTGATTTAAACTATTACCGTTCCTGGAGAACGTACTTATGAAAAAAACTGAATTCCTAAAATTAGCTGTAGTGGCAGCTCTTTCAACAGGTTTAGTTGCTGGTTGTGCGAGTGACAGTGCCGATGAACCCGCTCCAACAACAGATACACAGGCTCAAGCAGGCCCTAGTGCTGAAGCTAAAAATGCAATTTATTCAGCTAAAATTAAATTAGCCCGTGCTGAAAAGCTGGGCTATGCCTGGAGTTATACCGGTGACATGATTAAAGCAGCCGAAAAGGCAGCAGCTGCAGGTGACAATGAAAAAGCTATTCAACTGGCCAATAAGGCGAGTGAAGAAGCTGATGACGCCATTGCTCAATATCATTCAGAAAGCAAACGATATGATGAAAATATGGGTGCTGTAGAAAGTGAGGATATGAATAAGGGTGACAACTATTATGGTGGTGAGTACACAGTTGTTGCCGGAGATAATTTATGGGATATTTCAGCTAAAGAATCTGTCTATGGCAATCCTTATGAGTGGCCTTTAATTTACAAAGCTAATTCAGATCAGATTAAAGATGCTGACTTGATTTATTCTGGACAGGTATTCAGTATTCCATCAGCCGATTCATATGAGATTAGTGCTGCAGTACAGCATGCTAAAACTCGTGGTGCATGGTCTATAGGCGAAACAGAAGCTTCTGATATGGATTATCTGGCTCAGTAAAGCTAACTGACATTGATACCAAAGGCTCGCATTGCGAGCCTTTTTTTTGCTTATAAACTTTGATTGAAACCTAATGCTGATTTTTCTATCAAAGTATTACTCCTGTTATGAAATGGATATAAATCACACTATGAAAAAAACACTACTCTTATTACTGCTATCGTTTTATTCGTTATCGCTTTATGCGGTAGATATGTCGATGACTGATTTAAAAGGCAAGCAATCAAAAATATCTGATTATCTTGGGAAGTGGATTGTGGTTAATTACTGGGCTACATGGTGTCCTCCCTGTCGAGAGGAAATGCCGGAGCTTCAGGCATTTCATGATGATCATGAAAAAACAGACGGAGTCGTTCTTGGTTTTAATACGGAAGTGATTGGTGAAGATGATATTCAGGAGTTTCTGGAAGACTATTTTGTGACTTATCCTAATTTCCGTGTGGGTCCGGTGAGTGATACTGAATTCGGTAAAGTACCCGGTTTACCAACAACTTTTTTAATTTCACCTGAAGGCAAAGTTGAAGCGCGACAGGTCGGTGGTGTTACACAGGAAATGATAGAAAGGTATATGAAAAAGTGGAGCGATAAGCAGCAAAACTAATATAGCCAGGTGGTAGTAACCACTATTTCGTTTAGCGTTTAATGCCTGCTTATTTCTCTACTTTAGTTAGTGGCTTATTAGTGGTATAAATTGTTATATTAAAATAAGAGGCATTAATATAACGGTGAAAATTCATTCATTATTTTTTTTATCACTGCTGTTGATAATCAGTCATGTTGTTAATGCATCTGCTCCGCGAGACCCTTACGAATTCTTTTTCGAGCAAAATCTGGGGGATCTTACTGAAGAACTTGAAACGGCTAAAGACGAAGGCAAAAAAGGCGTATTTATATTTTTTGAAATGGATGAGTGTCCATTTTGTCATCGCATGAAACAAACAATTTTAAATCAGGTTGAAATTCAGCAACTATTTAAAAAGAATTTTCATTCCATTGCTTTAGATATTGAAGGTGATCTTGAAATTGTCGATTTCGAAGGAAATGAAACGACTCAAAAGGAATTTTCCAGTAAGAACAGGGTCAGAGCAACTCCTGTGATGGCTTTTTATGACCTTGAAGGAAAGCAGGTAGTCCGTTATACCGGAGCTGCTTCAAGCAGTGAAGAGTTTGAGTGGTTAGCTGAATATTTCCTCAAGGGTGTGTATAAAATGAAAGATAAAAATGGTCGAATTATTCGTTTTGGAAAATATAAGCGGCTTAAAAAGAAACAAAAAACTATTAATTAATACTGAGTTTAAGATTTCAGATTCAACCCTACCAATTATTCATGAGATATAGGCTGTTGTTAGTCATTCGCCATTTTTTAATGTCGGCTGTTTTTTATGCCTTTTCTGGCGTGCTTCATGCGTCTGAGAATCCCTCTTCAGCAGAACCTTTAGCATTACCGGAACCTTTAACGCTTCAGGCTGCTTTGTCATTTGCCTCAAAGCCGGATCATTACCAGTTACAGTCCGCTGAACAAAAAATACAACAGGCTCTGGCAGAAGCTGGATATGCTGCTTCAGATAATGATGTATCAATAAGTGTGAATGGGCGACTCAGGAAAGCCGGTGTGTCAAGTGTTGGAGCAGGTGCAAATGATAATGATAGTTTGGTGAGTTTGTTTGTTAGAAAACCATTGTTTGATTTTGGTAAAACCACCACACGGAACAGCCTTGCTCGATTAAATTCAGAACTGAAGCAACTTGAGAAAGATTACCTTATAGAACAAAGAACGCTATCTATCGCGCAAAAATATTTTGATGTATTGAATGCAGATAATGAATTTTTACGTCATAACGAAGAACTGGCCATAGGATATATTCGATTTGATCGAGCCAGAGAAAATAAGGAGCTGGGTTTGACTTCAGATCTTGAGGTATTAGAGCGCCAGGTTGTGTATGAGAAAATCAGGCAAAATCGATACAATAGTGAAAATATGCAGCGTCTTACGCGTATTTTATTAGCCGAAGAGCTTGGTTTTCCAGATACGCCACCTAGTGAACTGTCTGTACCGGAACTCATATCTACCAGGGTTATTAGCGATGACGTGGATATGCTGGTGCAACAGGCTTTTAAGCATAGCCTGATGTTGAAAATTCAGCTAAAGAAACACCAGATATCAATGAAGGCGATTGAATCTGCTCACCATACGTCAAGACCGCAACTGGATGTTGAACTTGAAATTTCAGATTATACTCGTGAAGGTCTTTATCGAGATGACTGGCGTGCTACTTTATATTTTGATATACCTTTATATGCCGGTTCTGCCGGAAAAACGGCAACTGACATTGCGAAAGCTAAACAAAATCAGGCGTTGTCTGATTTACACCGTACCCGGTCGGAAATTCGGATTTCAGTATTACATTTATGGCAGACTATTCGTCAGAATGAATTACGTTTAGGTGGTGAATTAATTAATCAGGAGTTTCGGGATATGACGCTGGATAGAAGTCGAGCCGAATATGATCTTGAATTTAATACTGATCTTGGTGACTCGATGGTGCAGTTCTCTGATAGTCGTATGAAAGCTTATAAGGCCCGGTTTGCTCTGGAAATGGCCTGGCGTAAGCTTCAAGTTCTGCTTGGAGATGAATTTATCAATAAAATGACAGTTAACACTTTAGATAATGGTTAAAGATCAATGAGATCAATGAGATTAATATTAATACTGACAGTTTTCAGCCTGTCATATTCTCCTGCAAGCCAGGCTTTAACACTCAATGGTTTTACCAGTTTTGCTTCGGTTGTGAAATTAAATGCACGAGTCAGTGGCATTGTTCAAACCATCACCGTTAAATCCGGTCAACGGGTAAAAAAAGGCGATGTGTTATTGCAACTTGATGTTATTCCATTTCAAGCTCATCTGGATAAAGCTTTGGCCCTGGAAAAATCGTTATTACCGGTGGTACAAACTGCCCAGCTGGAACTTGAGCGAGCAGAAGAATTATACGACAGAGATTCACTGTCGCAGGTGGCGTTAAAAACTGCTGAAAATGTGTTGACCGAAGCGGACGGGGCGTATCAGGTTGCCATTGCGGATAAAGTTTTAGCAGAATATCAGTTAAAAAATGCAGCTATAACGTCTCCGTTTAATGGGCAAGTGTTACAGGTTCATACTAATGCTGCTCAATATGTAAACCCTGAGGTGAGTCTGGACCCCTTGATAACACTGGCAACTAGCGGGCAAATGAAAGCAATTGCATTAATAAATTCTGAACAGTGGAATAGTTTGTTAATGGGTAAGACAGCCACCGTTGAATTAGGTGAAAAAAAGTTTAGCGGAATAGTCAATTACCTGGGTTATAAGCGCGTTAAACCGACGGACAGGCTACCGGCTTATGAAATTCATATCAGTTTTGAAGTTGATCAATTTATACCTGCAGAGATGCCGGTAACTATTGTTATTAAGGAATAATTCACATCATGAAAAAATCCTGTTCACTGGAAAGCATATTAGACCGACTGGTCGAACAGGGCATGGTTGAAGCTGATAGAGCCAGAATGGTTTCTTCCCTTGCTACTGCCAAAGACCAGAAAAAATTACATGCTCTGGAAAGTATAGCGAGTCGAAAGTGGGTAAACCAGGCAAAGCCTTCACAAGGTTTGACTCTGGATGTATTAACCGACTGGCTGGCGGACGAATCAGGATTAACACGTTTTCATTTTGACCCTCTTAAAATGGATGTCGCCTCCTGTACCAGTCTGATGTCCTATGCTTATGCCTCTCGTTTCAATATTCTGCCAGTGAAAGTCACTGCTGACAAAGTGACCATTGCTGTAGCTGATCCCTACAAAACCGAATGGCTAGAAGAGATTCGCCCGATTGTTCATCGGTCTATTGAGCTGGTTCTGGCTAATCCGCAGCAGCTTAAAGATTACTCACTGGAATTCTATAGTGTCAGTAAGGCGATTGATCATGCAGGGTTTAATCAGAGTGAGCCGGTTAGCAATGTGCAGAATATTGAACAGTTAATCAGTCTGGGAAAGACTGGATCTGTTGATGCCGATGACCAGCATATTGTCAGTATTGTTGACTGGTTGATGCAGTATGCATTTTCACAGCGAGCAAGTGATATTCATATTGAACCCAGGCGAGAGCAGGGGAATGTGCGCTTTCGAATTGACGGTATCATGCATCAGGTTTACGAAATACCCGCTAATATTACTGCCGCTGTTACCAGTCGCATTAAAATTATGGGCCGCTTAGATGTTGCCGAAAAACGTAAACCCCAGGATGGTCGTATAAAAACAGTTACACCGGAAGGGCAGGAAGTTGAAATGCGACTTTCCAGTATGCCGACTGCATTTGGTGAAAAACTGGTGTTGAGAATTTTTGACCCGGAAGTTCTGGTCAGGGACTTTGCTGATCTGGGATTCGAACCTAAAGATTCGGATAGCTGGAATCAAATGATTCGTCAGCCTTTTGGAATAATCCTGGTTACCGGCCCCACAGGTTCGGGTAAAACCACAACCCTGTATACCAGTCTGAAATACCTGGCCGTGCCAGAAGTTAACGTATGTACCATCGAAGATCCCATTGAGTTAGTAGAACCACGGTTCAACCAGATGCAGGTACAACATAATATAGGTGTTGATTTTGCCTCAGGTGTGAAAACGTTGTTAAGGCAGGATCCCGATATTATTATGATTGGAGAAATCAGAGACAGGGAAACCGCAGAAATGGCGATTCAGGCAGCATTGACCGGACATTTGGTGTTATCCACGCTGCATACTAATGATGCTCCATCTGCAGCGGCGAGACTGATCGAGATAGGGGTTCCTCCTTATCTAATCAGTGCAACATTACTGGGTGTGGTGGCCCAGCGCCTGGTACGCATATTGTGCCCTCATTGTAAAAAGAAGGTTGAGCTGGATAAATCGCATTGGGATTCATTGATTAAACCCTGGAAAACTGAACCACCAAAATCAGTGTATCAATCAACCGGATGTCTGGAATGCCGTCAAACGGGTTTTATGGGACGTAAGGGTATTTATGAAATGATGCCTCTGACGGATGAGTTGAAACAGTGTATTACACAGGATCTTGATCTGTATAGATTTCGTAAACAGGCGATTAAAAGTGGCATGCGCCCATTAAACCTGGCGGGGGCAAAGAAAGTAGCACAAGGATTAACCACTATTAAGGAAGTGATAAAAGTTGCCCCTCCGCGATATGACGGGTAGAAGTTACTGCTTAAACCAGTGTTTTTTTAGAGCTGTACTTACTTTTTCAGGATATTTTGTTTTACCATAACTGCCATTATACCTGGCCAGGGCAGGTCCCAGATTATCTGACTCTCTATCCATGTAATACCTTAAAATGGTGCAACCCATGCGCAGGTTAGTGCGGATTTTAAACAGGTTTTTATCCGATAAATGTATTTCATCTAGCCAGAATGGCATCACCTGCATTAAGCCCCGCGCTCCGGAAACGGAGATTGCAAACTGGTCAAAATGGCTTTCAACTTCTATTACGGCTAATACAAGCTCAGGTTCAAGGTTGGCCCGTTTAGCCTCGTAATGAATTGTTTTTAACAGGGTGATTCGCTCAACAGGGTCTTTGATAAATAGACTTAAACGGTTGCTCATATCCTGCAACCAGACTTCGGCATCAAATTTATCTTTAAAACCATTGGGGCTATTGATAGCTTGCTGTAATAACTTTCTTAACTCGGGATCAAATTGCTGGCTGCTGGCAAAACTACTATTTGAAAATACGAATAAACACAGAGTGAAAAGCAAAATACCCAGCTTTTCTATTCCGTGTTTACTCATCGGTTGTTAACTACTCAGTTTAGCCTGAATGAATTCAGGCAGGTTATCAATGTCAATATCCTGAGACTTTTCATCACAGCGACCTTTGTATTCACACTGCTGTGCTTTCAGGCCGCGCTCACTGAACACGATTCTGTGAGGAATACCGATTAATTCCATGTCGGAAAACATGGCTCCCGGGCGTAAAGGTCTGTCATCTAGTAATACTTCTATGCCCTGTTGCTGGCACTGAGCATAAAAGTCATCGGCTGCCTGTTTAACAAGTTCGGACTTGTGATAATTAATAGGCACAATAGCCAAATGGAAGGGTGCCAGAGACATGGGCCAGATTATGCCTGAATCATCATGACTCTGTTCAATGGCGGCGGCAACAACACGTGAAACTCCAATGCCATAACAGCCCATTTTAGTCACTGCTGATTTACCGTTTTCATCCAGTACGGTTGCATTCAAGGCTGAAGAATATTTATCACCCAGCTGGAAAATATGTCCAACTTCTATGCCTCTTACAATACTTAATGTGCCTTCACCGTCAGGGCTGGGATCCCCGTCGACCACATTTCTTATGTCGACACTATCCGGTTCTGGCAAATCTCGACCCCAGTTTACACCGGTGTAATGTTTATCGTTTTCATTAGCACCACAGACAAGGTCATTGATTGAAGCAGCACTGCGATCAACAAAGGTTGGAATCGTTAATCCAACGGGTCCGATAGAGCCTATATCACAACCCAGCTGCTTTTTAATTTCTTCAGGATCAGCCATTTGGAAAGGAGAGGCGATACCGGGTAGTTTTTCGGCTTTGATGGCATTGAGTTCATGATCTCCTCGAAGCACCAGGGCGACCAATTGATTGTCTTCTCCACAGGCGATCAGTGTTTTGATTGTTTTCACAACAGGTATAGAAAGAAAATCAGCAATTTGATCGATAGTTCGTTGATCTGGCGTATCAACAGTTTTTAGCTCTTGCCCCGGTTCGTTGCGCTGCTGATTGCAAATAGCCTCAGCCATTTCAATATTTGCGGCATAATCGCTTTGATCAGAAAAGGCGATAGCATCTTCACCGGAATCGGCTAAAACATGAAATTCGTTAGAAGCACTTCCACCTATTGCACCTGAGTCAGCATTGACGGGACGATACTTCAACCCAAATCGATCAAAAATTTTGCTGTAAGTCTCAAACATCTGGTCGTATGTTTGCTGTAAAGAATCCTGGTTGGTATGAAAAGAATAGGCATCTTTCATCAGAAATTCTCGTGCACGCATGATGCCGAAACGGGGTCGAATTTCATCACGAAATTTAGTCTGAATTTGATAAAAATTTATAGGAAGTTGTTTGTAGCTTTTGACTTCACGCCGAAACATATCGGTGATAACTTCTTCATGAGTCGGGCCAACACAGTACTCCCTTTGATGCCGGTCTTTCAAACGTAACAGTTCGGGGCCATATTGTTCCCAACGTCCTGATTCCTGCCAAAGTTCTGCGGGTTGTACTGCCGGCATCAATAATTCGAGTGCACCGGCATTATTCATTTCTTCCCGTATAATAGATTCAACTTTTCTCAGGACGCGTAAGCCCATTGGAAGCCAGGTATATAAACCCGAGGCTAATCGTCTGATTAGACCTGCTCTAAGCATCAGTTGATGACTAATAATTTCCGCATCTGCGGGTGTTTCTTTTAACGTGGATAGATGAAAACGACTGGTTTTCATAAATAGATATCTCAGGGTTAGGGAGCTTTAGGTAAAACGGTATGAGATGTTTTACAGTTAAGGTTATCTTTAGCGGCTCAGGAGTTTAAAAAGTTTTTGTGTTCCAGCCCCACATGGATCGGGCGGGAGCAGAAAATTCAATATAAATACGTTCGGTGCTAATACCATAAAGTTTATTAAGGCAGATGCACAGGCTTTTAGAGAGTTCGGCTGTCTGGGAGATTTGAAGCCCCAAACTTTTAAGTTCACAAAAAGCCAGCGGTTCTTTTTTACCCGCAAATAACATGTCAGGGTTATGTTGTACCGAAACCATGACATAAGATTCAGGTTTGTTCAATCCCCTGGCAACCGTTTTACTTAGTAAATTGAGCTGGTTTGAATCGGTGTCGAGCACCTGATTACTGATTATGGATAAATAAGGCATGATTAGTTACTTGCAATATAGTTTAATATTTTCTTCCAGTTTTTTCCTGCGTTCATCGACTTCCTGATCAGATAAAAATCGTTCAGATCCATCTTCTTCTGTTGCACGAATAAGGTCACTGTTTATAATTATGTTGTAGTTGGCTTTATATTTTTCACATAATTCCTGTGCTTTTTTGTTTGTCTGACCTTTCCGGGTGTTTTGTTGTGTTTCATTGTTTGATTCTTCTTTATCCTTATTGCCGTCAGACAGGCGAGGTAAAGGTTTTCCAGGGTTAGCCGGCGGATGAGTAACGTTTATAGTTTGAGTTTTAGCTTTTACTGGCGGTGTATCACCATAATAAATATTTCCTTTTTCATCAACCCATTTCTGGATGCCTGCGGCATAACTGTTGCCGACGATGAAAAGAAAAGGAATTAGAAATCGCTTCATGCAAGTACCTTTAGTTTTTCCGGAGTCTCAAAAGCTCCCGGTGGTATAAATCAGTTATTCAACTGCTTCCTATATTATTATAGCTGTAGTTTACGAATGATCATAATTCATATCAGCAAGAACTTTATAAAATAAGTGCTATTTACCGGTATAAGTTTTAGTAAATAATGAATTGCTAATATAATTAATAGAAAGCCTGTAGTCATTCATAAAAATAATATATACTTACGCTCGTTATTTTATGGGGCCTCGCTAAATGAGTGATAGACGTTTAAAAGTATTTCATGCAGTAGCCAAGCTGTTGAGTTTTACTAAAGCTGCGGAATCATTACACATGACTCAGCCAGCTGTAACCTTTCAGGTACGTCAACTGGAAGAGTATTTTAATACCCGTTTATTTGATAGAACCCATAATAAAGTCAATTTAACACCTGCCGGTAATAAAGTTTATGAATTCGCAGATAGAATCTTCGATCTTTATGATGAAATGGAGAACTCGGTACGTGAGCTCACTGGAGAAATATCCGGGGCTTTAACCATTGGAGCCAGTACGACGATAGCAGAGTATATGCTGCCCACTTTGCTTGGACAGTTTAAAGCGAAATATCCTGAAATTAATATTCGCCTTAAGGTTTCTAATACGGAAGGTATTGTTTCCATGGTGGAGCATAACGTGATTGACCTTGGTGTTGTTGAAGCAACTGTTTCAAATAAAAACCTGATTGTTGAAATGTGCCATGATGATCAGTTGGTCGTTGTGGCTCCTCCAACCCATGAACTGGCGAAACAGAAATTTCCTGTTAAACCTGATCAATTGAAAGCTTTACCCTTTATTTGCCGTGAAGAAGGTTCTGGTACTCGAGAAGTTATTATGGAGTACCTCAATAATAATGATGTGAATAATACCGAAATGAATTTTTGCCTTGAACTGGGCAGCCCTGAAGCATTAAAAGGTGCTGTTGAAGCAGGCATGGGCATTTCTATACTGTCACGTTCAACCATTGCTAAAGAACTAAAGCTTAAAACTCTGTGTGAAATACAGCTTGACCCACCTCTCAGTAGACCCTTTTCATTTGTTCGTCAGCGTCAGAAATTTCGTGTCCGGGTCATGGAAGAGTTACTTGAATTTGCCAAGGCTTATTGTAAATCAGGCTCCGAATAAAACCCTGTGAGCAATGAATTGCAGAGGCTTACCCGCTTGATGGAGGGTATGAGCCGGGAGCATAAACGTAGTCTGGTGGATTTTGCTGAATTCCTTAAGCAGAAATCCCGGCAGTCAGAGCAAAATCTTGAATCGCAGGAGAAACTCCAGCCGCTTAAACAGCCTCGTCCGGATGAAGAAAATATAATTAATGCTATAAAGAGGTTGCGGGCATCATTTTTTATGTTGAATACAGATACCCTGTTGGATGAAACCAGTTCATTGATGACTCAACATATCGTACATGGACGTGAAGCTGTGGAAGTTATCGATGACCTTGAAACTCTGTTTGATCAACACTACCAAAATTATCTTCAATCATGATTGATGTTTTCAAACGCTGGTATTTGCGTAATTTTGCCAATCCACAAACCGTTATTCTGGCGCTGATTTTAATCGTTGGCAGTGTGCTGGTGATTGTCATGAGTAAACACCTGATGCCTATACTGGTGAGCATTGTTATCGCTTACCTATTTGAGGGAATAGTGGTTAAGCTGAGTTATATTGGTATCAATCGAACGATAGCCTCGAGTTTGATGACCGGGTTTTTCCTGACCCTGATCCTGCTGTTATTGCTGGTGTTACTGCCATTGTTATCGGCTCAGATCAGTGATTTATTTCGTGAGTTGCCAGGTATGCTGGCGAAAGGGCAAAACCTGGTTTCCCAGCTACCGCAACGTTACCCTGATTATGTCTCTGATCAACAGGTTCAGGAAGCATTGGCCATTATTCGCAGTGAAATTACCAGTCTTGGTCAACAGATAGTGACGCTATCGCTATCATCAGTTGTCGGGGTTATTACATTTTTTGTGTATTTAATTTTACTACCGCTGATGTTATTTTTCTTCCTGAAAGATAAACACCTGATTTTGTACTGGATGAGCCGGTTTTTGCCTCAGGATCATGAACTGGTCAGCGATGTGTGGAAAGAGCTGAATCTGAAAATTGCCAGTTATGTGCGCGGCAAGTTTATGGAAATAGCCATAATCTGGGTGGCATCCTATATTGGTTTTGCAATCATGGGCTTGAACTATGCGATGTTACTAAGCCTGCTGGTCGGGTTATCGGTAATCGTGCCTTACGTGGGTGCTACTGTTGTGACTATTCCTGTCATGATCATTGCATTCTTCCAGTTTGGGACAGAATCGATGTTCGGTTATACCATTTTAATTTATGCCATTATCCAGTTCCTGGATGGTAATTTGCTGGTGCCACTACTTTTCTCGGAAGTGGTTAACCTTCACCCGGTCGCTATCATTGTTGCGGTAGTATTTTTTGGAAGCATGTGGGGTGTCTGGGGCGTATTTTTTGCGATTCCACTGGCAACCTTGATACAGGCAGTGCTGAATGTGTGGCCAACTCAACGGCAGTTAGCGGCTGAATAATTAAAAAACTCACCACCAACCAGGGCAGGACACCCGTAGGTACGACTGCATGGATGTAGGAGGCAGGGCGACACAGGAATTAAAGCCTGGAACAATGCAAGGAGCTATTGTCGAGGCGCGAAGATCACAAAGATTATCTATTTAGGTATCAGGCCTTTAATATTGTATCTATCAATAAAATTAGCACTAGATTAAAACAGATTTTTTCTTTGTGCTCTTCGTGCCTTCGTCGTGAATATGTTGTTGAATTTTAACTCAGGTTTTGTACCGCCGATAAAACCTCGGCAACATGACCTTTTACTTTTACTTTTCTCCATTCCCGGATTAATACTCCGTTGCCATCGATTAAAAATGTACTGCGTTCGATGCCTAAATATTCTTTTCCATACAGCTTTTTAAGTTTGATGACATCAAACTGCTTGCAAAGTGATTCATCTTCATCTGATAACAGTTCGAAGGGGTATGCCTGTTTGGACTTGAAGTTTTCATGTTTTCTTATGTTATCGCGAGATACGCCAAGAATAACGGTGTTGGCTTTTTCAAACTGTTTGATAGAGTCACGAAAATCACCCCCTTCGGTGGTGCAACCGGGTGTATTGTCCTTAGGGTAAAAATATAATACGACATTTTTACCCTGAAAGTTTGAAAGGCTGAGGTCCTGATTACCGGTAGCAGGGCGTGTGAAATTGTGAATAGTATTACCAATTGCTGGAACTGACATATTTAATCTCTTTATAAATAAAATTTGTTCTGTTTTGACACAGTTTACTTGTGTAATAGTGTTAGTCTTTATACCATACTCTGCTTGAAGCTGGAAAATGTAGTTGAATCACGAAAGTCTACGCAAGATCTTGCCGCCCCTGGAAAAAATGAAAATACACTCTTCACCAATCAGGTGATTACGGTATTTTTAATTTAACTATGCACGCCAATTTCTTACGTCTCTTTTCTGCGTTCAACAGCATTTTCCAGCTTAAATTTTACACACAGTTATGAGGCAATAGTTATGCTTAAAGGAAGTTTAGTGGCGTTAGTCACACCGATGTTAGAAGGTGGGGATATCGATTATTCTAAACTTGAAAAGCTGATAGATTTTCACGTGCAGCAAGGCACGCATGGTTTAGTGATTGCAGGGACTACCGGGGAGTCTGCGACAATGGATATTAGTGAGCATTGTGAGCTGCTTAATCTTGCCCGTGAAATGATCAATAAGCGTCTGCCGATGGTTGCTGGTACCGGTGCCAACTCCACTGCTGAAGCTATTGCTTTGACTCGCTGTGCTAAAAAAGCGTTGGCAGATGCGGCTTTACTGGTAACGCCTTATTACAATAAGCCGACTCAGCAAGGTTTATTCCTGCATCATAAAGCGATAGCCGAAGCAGTAGATATTGATCAACTGCTGTATAACGTACCGGGCCGTACAGCCTGTGACATGCTGCCTGAAACGGTTCAACGTTTATCTTTAATTACAAATATTATCGGGATAAAGGAAGCAACCGGCGATTTACAGCGATTGAAGCAGATAAAAGACCTGGTTACTGATGATTTTCTGCTATTGACCGGTGATGATGCGACGGGTTGTCAGTTTATGCTTCAGGGTGGTCATGGAACTATTTCGGTTACCGCGAATGTAGCGCCTGCCCAGATGGCCAGCATGTGTGATGCTGCCCTGGACGGTAATGAGCAGGAAGCTGTAAAAATTGATCAACAAATTGCCCAGTTGCACAAAATTTTATTTATTGAATCTAATCCCATTCCGGTTAAATGGGCAGTCAGTAAAATGGGTTTATGTGAAAACATTTTTCGATTACCCATGACACCATTAGATGAAAAATATCATGAGCAAGTTCTTAGCGCGCTTAAGTCAACAGGAATACTATGAAAAATTCTAAACTTTTAATCTTACTGGTCTGTGGCTTAACGCAATTTTCCTGTAGCACGGGTTCTGATGATGGCGTGAACTATAGCGATAGTGAAATAACCCCAACCCTCGAAATCCCACCTGATCTGATTAGCAGGGAGTCTGGTAAAAACCTCGTTTTACCCGGGTCTAAAGTAGGCACTAAAGAAAATACCGGACGTTTTGTAGAGACAGGTAATTTGAATTCAAAAAATGAGACGAAACAGTAATTTCACTCGTCGGTTGAATTTATTCGTACCATGAAACCTGGTTCGATTAAATGATGTTAGCTTCTCTGGGCAGTGGTAGCAAAGGTAATGCGACGCTTGTTCGCTGTGAAAATACCTGTGTATT
The DNA here is from genome assembly GCA_024225395.1 of Gammaproteobacteria bacterium. GTDB lineage: Bacteria > Pseudomonadota > Gammaproteobacteria > JACNJF01. The sequence continues at coordinate 13,073 of JAAEMR010000033.1, read as the reverse complement.
GATCGACTGTGGTTATTCTTTACTGCAATTTGAGAAAAGAATGCAGAATTTTTCAATTTCTGCCAATGAAATCAGTGCGATCCTGGTGACTCATGAACATTCAGACCATGGCGCAGGTATTCTAAAACTGGCCAGAAAATACTCTATTCCCATCTGGACTACCGTAGGTACTGCTCGCGCATTATCGCTGGATGAATATCAGGTGATCAGCGGAGGAGTGGAGTATTCCATCGGTGATGACCTTAAGGTGTTAGCGGTGACAGTTCCACATGATGCCGCGGAACCCGTTCAGTTCGTTTTTACTCAGATATCTTCCGGGCGAAAACTGGGGGTTTTGACAGATACCGGGCATATAACTGCTCACATGAAGCAGGCATATGATGGTTTGCATGGTCTTTTACTTGAGTTTAATTATGATGAAGTCATGTTACAAAATGGCCCTTATCCGCCCGGTTTAAAGCGAAGAATTTCGGGGTTACGTGGGCATTTATCCAATACTCAATCTCTCGATATGTTGCAGCAGATAGATACTTCCCAGCTGGATTGTCTGATAGCCGGGCATATTTCTGAAAAAAATAACTCGGTTGATATCGTTGACGGGTTACTACAGCAGGAAGATCGTCAATATGTTCCTGTGCTGGCAAGTCAGCAACAGGGATTTGAATGGGTACAGATATGAAAACAATGCTCTTCCTGTGCTGTTTCTGCTGTGCATCCTCGCTGATTGCTGATCAGAACTCTGATGAAAACCGGTTGCTGAAATCCTGGGGTTTTCAGTTTAATACGCAAGGTAAACTGATTTTCAGTATTGCTCCTCAAAAAAATCAGCAATATCTTCCCTGGAGCCCTGATCTTTCGAGTTATAAACCTGTGAATCCGGCAAAAAATCCACCTAAAACCATTGATCCTCTGGTTATCAGTTCTAAAAGCAAACCTGATCAGTAGTCGTGAACTGGCTGAATACGTTTAAAGGGTCGTTATATACCCTGTTTTTTATTGCATTAAATCTAATCTATCTGGTTATAGAGCTATCTTTCAATGCTCGCATACTGGAAGTTTCAGCTGCATTTTCTCCAGCTACTGATTTTTCTCAACTGGAACTTTATGGTCGAAGCATTTCTGCTTCCGGCGCTACTTTGTTTGCCTGGCGATTACTGGTTCCATCATGGTCATCAATTAGTTTATTCAATATTATCCTGAAGTTTCTGTTGATCGCAGTTATTGTATTTCCGGTTGTTTTTATCGGGCAAAAAACCCTGGTTGATAACCTGGTGGATAAATCTTCAAATGAAACGAGACGGACGGCTGAAATATTAAGCCTGTTGAAATTTGGCATTGCCAATGGTTTTGTCGAAATAGATGAACTGGCCATTGATGAAGTGGTGTTGCAGACCGCAGAAGGTAAAATGTTTATTACTCTGTCGGGGTTACTGGCGTTTAACTCAAACAATATGCGGGAAGTTCTGGATAGAGAACTGGAAAAAATAGCTGGTTACGCAATTGCTACCCAGCAAACTGAAACTAGTGAGCAGCTTTACAAGAGTTATCTGTATGTCAGTAATCAGATAATGGATCAATATACTGATTACCATAAACTGGTTGAAACGCTTGAGCATCAGCAGTCTCTCTCCCTGGGTGAAGCGATCAGCCTGTACCAAAAGGCGATGAACGAAGCGCTTCTTCCGTGGCTGGATTACCTGCGGTTAAATAAAGAGAGTAGCGGTATTGATGATATCTCATCCAGTCAGATTTCAACTATGCAATACCTGTTGATGACTGCCCAACAGCGGGTGAATAATTGTACACACCTCGATTGTTTCGATGATGCAGTGCAGCAACTGCAGTTGCGTCTTGGTCAGCAACTGGGTTTTTACAGTCCGGTTTCTGACTGGTGTCAGCGGTATGAAAATGATGGAATAAAGTTACGCTGTTTAAAAGATACTCAAGATGTCCATGACAATATCTATAAATTACGGCGATTAACTCTGGCTGTGAATGCGGGTCTAACCAGCGTTTATGACTCGAAGCTGCAATATCTGAATAGTATAGATTTTAGATCCAGTGTTTTTTCGTATTTGAGTCAACAGGGTATTACCATCGATGCGGCCTGGAGGTTTGATCAGTACGAAATGATTTTACAGGATGTCAGTGCTCAGCTGGATGCGAAGTATTTAGCTGAATATTCAAAATCTGTTTTACAGCAATATGATACTGACATAAAGCCACGCATCGAACTAACAGAGTTTAATCAAATTCATAAAATGCAGAACTACTTTGCCCAGGCTCTTGGAGAATTATATGATCAGGAGGTGGATCTAAACCTGACCCTGGAGCAGTTTGAAAATAGTCATATCGCCCCAGTTTATTTTTCCAAATTTAAAGCCCTGTTAAATAAACTCAAAGCAGATGAGAGCTGGTATCACATGGATGCTCCCTATGAAGAATCAGGGAAATCAAGCCTGAGAAACCTGGTGGTTCCTGCTGTAGCCATCGCATTCTCATTAATTTTTGGACTGTTGAATTTTATTAATTTAATTCTCAACCTTTTGTTTTTATTAATACAGGAAAAATTCTGGATACGCTGGGCCGGGTTTATAGCGCTGGTTACCTTTATCCTGATGATGCCGGTACGTCATGAATATCAAATTTATAGTCAGCCTGCCTATGTTGATCTATTATCGGAAACGCAAAAAGATTATGGTCTGTGGGCAGATGCACTGGACTGGGTCGCCAGGACTGAGCCACTGGTTTATCCGATAGGAAATATTTTACGCCACAACTTACTTGATGGATTCGGGTTTGATTAACACAGGATTTATTGATGGGTAGTCTATTGTTTATCAGCGGATTGCTTGCACTCATAGCCTGTATGATTGGCTGGCGATTTGTGCACCAGGTTAAACGTAAACGAATTGTCTCCAGCTTATTGTGGAGTACTCAGGGAGTGCTTGTATTTTCCATCTCTATTTTAGTGCTACTGGTTTATTCGAATTTACATACCTACCAGAGGCTAACTTATGAAGCTCATATTGCGGATGTGCATGTAACTCAGCTCGAAGCCCGGAAATATCAATTATCAGTCTCATCTTCTGAACAGGATAAGACCCGGTTATATTATATTTTGCAGGGAGATCAGTGGCAGCTTGATGCGCGAATCTTAAAATGGAAAGGCTGGGCTAATTTGATTGGGCTGGACAGTTATTACCAGCTGGATCGTTTGAGTGGTCGCTATGAGGATGTAGAACAGGCCAGGTTAATGCTGCCGACTATTCATGATCTGACCCCCGAGTCTCGCGGTATTGATTTGTGGAAATTGAAAAAAATGTATCAGGCGAAACTGGGTTTTGTTGACACGTTGTTTGGTCAGGGTATTTTTATGCCGATGATTGATGGTGCGCACTTCCGGGTTTCAATTGGCCAGAGTGGTTTACTGGTCAGGCCCGTTAATGACGTGGCTAAAGCCTCTATTTTATAACTGAAGCTGTTGTCTAACAGCTTACAGGTCTTTATCGTGTTCAATCAAAGCATACGCAGAATGATTATGAATAGACTCAAAGTTTTCAGATTCAAGTATGTAGCTGCGAATACGATCATCTTCATTTAGTTTTCCGGCCACATCACGAACCATGTCTTCGACAAATTTCGGATTATCATAAGCGCGTTCGGTGACATGCTTTTCATCAGGTCTTTTGAGTAATCCGTAAAGCTCACAGGAAGCCTGCTTTTCTACCATTTCAATGATTTCTTCAATCCAGATAAAACCGTCGGTTTTAACATTAACAGTGACATGAGAGCGTTGGTTATGTGCGCCATAATCAGAAATAGATTTTGAGCAGGGGCATAAACTTGTCACCGGAATTTGAATTTTGATCCGTGTCTGGGTCGTTCCATCTTTTATTTCCCCAATCAGGCTGACGTCATAATCCATCAATGATTCGACACCGGTCACAGGTGCTTTTTTATTAATAAAAAACGGGAAGTTCATTTCTATATGGCCGGACTCAGCTTCCAGTAACTCCGACATTTCAACCAGCATTTCCTTAAAAGACTTGTTGGAAATCTCTTTCTCGTGATCGTTAAGTATTTTTACAAAACGGGACATGTGAGTGCCCTTGAAATGATGGGGCAGAAATACAAACATGCTGAAGGTAGCAATAGTATGCTGAAGACCATCAGAACGGTCTTTTACCACCACGGGATGGCGAATATCTTTAATCCCGACTTTATTAATCGCTATTTTGCGCTTATCAGTGCTTCCCTGAACGTCTGGAATTTCTGTGTTGGCAACTTGATTCATATTAATACCTAAATGTCAGTGCTATTTGCAGAAGCAATTATAACAGCTGATAAAATAAACGATGTGTGTAGTCGGGGGTTGTAAAAAAGGGTAACAGCTGGACTGTTACCCTCCTCAAATTCAATATAAGAGCGGTTAAACTTTTAACTACATCCTTTTGGACGTGGTAAACCGGCTACTTTGTTGGCACATTTGATTAAACCCGTTGGAAATAATGAGTAAATATACTTTTGATCACTACGATCTTTTCCGTATTTTTTCTTCATCATTTTTGAAAATGCACGGGGTTCGCAAACGACACCATTTTCCTGAAAATGTTCACGGGCCATGTTGATGATGTTCCAGTGTTCTTCGGTGAGCTCATTAATGCGCTCATTTTTAGCAATTTCATGTGCAAGTTCCGGACTCCATTCATCCAGATTTTCTAACCAGCCAGCTTCGCTCAACTGAATAATTTGACCATTAACAATGGCTTCCATAATAACCTCTCGTAAAAATACCTGAGTTAAAGACTCAGGTATTTTATAGTGATTGGTGCAAAATATTACGCACCAATCAAATGGGTATAAGCTGCTGCTGTTTTTAAATTAAACAGGTGTTACGTTTTCAGCTTGTAAACCTTTGGCGCCATCGGTGACATTCATGGTGACCTTCTGGCCTTCCTTGAGAGTTTTGTGACCATCGCTATTGATGACACTGAAATGAACAAAGACATCTTGTCCTCCATCCTGTGAAATAAACCCAAAACCTTTGGAATCGTTAAACCACTTCACAGTACCAGAAACTAAATCAGACATAATTTTCTCTTTTTAATGTAATAAAAACTTTAACTCGCCATTATAAATAGCGAGTTATCGATATTGTATGCGAGAAAGAATGCTGATAGCAATGGGTAATTGCAGGAGATCGAATAAATTGGTCAAAAAACTTAAATATTAAAGCAATATTTCAATTTGAATTAAATTTATCCTGAATGATTACTTTACTCGGGCTCAGAAGTAACGGGCGTTATGAATTAATTATAGATTTAATTTTTACACTAAGCTGTTCAATATCGAGCTTGTTTTGCTGTAGTACCTGATCACGGGTTCCCTGTTCCGGAAAATTATCTTTTAACCCGTTTAAACTGCATTTCACGTTCAGATTTTGCTGACTAATAAGTTCATTAACGGCACTGCCTGCTCCCCCGATCTCTGCATTATCTTCGAGGCAGAAAAAGTGGCTATGATTTTGACTGAGTTTGATTAGTTGTTGTTCATCAAGAGGCTTGACAAAGCGCATGTTGACTACACTGCAGTCGAATGTCTCGGCTAATTCTGTTGCAATTTTAAGGAATGGTCCAAACACTAAAATGGCTATATTGTTACCACCACGAATGAGCTCAGATTGAGCGATCTGAATGCTTTTAACGGTATTGATAGCATCGGTTTTTAAGCAGTTATCTCGTGGGTAACGAACCAGTGCAGGGCCATTAAAATCAAAACCTGTATTTAGCAGGGCAAACAAATCTTCGGTATTTGCAGGCGTCATGATCAGCATATTTGGAATACAACGACAAAAACTGATATCAAAATTGCCGGTGTGAGTCGCACCATCTGCCCCCACAATGCCAGCTCTATCAACTGCAAAAAGCACGTTGAGGTGTTGAATAGCGACATCGTGTATTAATTGATCATAGGCACGCTGTAAAAATGTGGAATAGATGGCGACAACGGGTTTTAAACCATCAATGGCCATTCCTGCTGCCAGGGTGACTGCGTGTTGTTCTGCGATAGCGACATCATGAAAGCGATCAGGATACTGTCTGGAGAAGTCAACCAGCCCGGAGCCTTCCCGCATAGCCGGTGTGATGACGTGAATATCCTGATGATCCCGGGCTTTTTTTACTAACCAGGATGAAAAAGCCTGAGTGTATGATTGAACCTTGTCTTCTGTTGTACCTTTAATGGTCTTGCCGGATGTTATGTCAAATGGCCCGGTACCGTGAAAACGACAGGAATCCATTTCAGCGGGTTCATAGCCTTTACCTTTTTTAGTGACGATGTGCAGTATTCTTGGGCCTTCAAGCTTTTGTAAATTGGTCAGTAATTGCATTAAGCTGGGTAAATCATGCCCGTCAATTGGTCCAAGATAGGAAAAGCCCATTTCTTCAAACAAAGTGCCGGGTACGACCATGCCTTTAAGGTGTTCTTCTGCACGTTTAGCCAGTTCCCAGGCGCTGGGAATTTGTGATAAAACTTTTTTACTACCAGCACGCATATGAGAATAGAAGCTGCCTGATAAAATTCGAGACAGGTATTTTGACATGGCTCCCACGTTGGGAGAGATAGACATTTCATTGTCATTTAAAATGACTAATAAATTGGTATCCAGGCTGCCGGCATGATTGAGAGCTTCAAAGGCCATACCCGCAGACATGCCCCCATCACCGATAATAGCAACAATCTGGCGTTGAATATTTAGAGCTTTTGCGGCTATTGCCATGCCGAGTGCTGCGCCGATAGACGTACTCGAATGACCAACCCCGAAATGATCGTATTCTGACTCGGTAGTTTTAGGGAAACCGGACATTCCTCCGTGCAGGCGTAAGCCATCCATCTGGTGCTTTCTGCCGGTCAAAATTTTATGCGGATAACATTGATGTCCTACGTCCCAGACCAGTCGATCATTGGGCGTGTTGTATAAGTAGTGTAAAGCAATGGTCAGTTCGATGGAGCCCAGTCCGGATGCCAGGTGACCGCCCGTTTTAGCAACCGATGAGATCAGGTATTGCCTGAGTTCGTTGGCCAGTAAGGGTAATTGCTGTGGTTCGAGCAACCTCAAATCACTCGGGTCATCGATGGTGTTTAATATTGGATATTGTGAAGTCGGCATCTTTCTGGTTTCTTGGGCTAATGGCTGCGTTGCACGAACCAGTTTGAAATTGAGCGTAGAATATCTGCTTCTTCTCCAAAGCAGTCAATAGCTTTTAGTGCTTGATGATGTAACTCGAGTGCCTTTTCCCGTGCCGGTTGAAGTCCCATAATGGCAGGGAAGGTTGGTTTGTCCAGGCCGGCATCTGACCCCTGGGGTTTGCCCAGGGTTTCAGTATCGCCGGTCACATCCAGAATGTCGTCCTGAACCTGGAATGACAGGCCGATTTTTTTAGCATAACAATCCAGTGCTTCAAACTTTACATCAGAAATTGAGTTGGAAGTCAGTGCGGCCATCTGAATACAGGTACGAATTAATGCCCCGGTTTTATGGATATGCATGGTTTCAAGTTCGGTAATATTAATTTCCTTACCGACAGATGCAAGGTCTATGGCCTGGCCGCCCGCCATGCCCCTGGAGCCGGAAAACAGTGCCAGCTTTTCTATCATTTCCAGTCGGCGAGATGCATCGGATGTCATTTCCGGATCATGAGTTAATATGTAAAAAGCAAGAGCCTGAAGAGCATCACCGGCAAGGATGGCCGTTGCTTCATCGAATTGTTTATGACAGGTGGGTTTACCCCGGCGCAGGTCATCATCATCCATGGCGGGTAAATCGTCATGAATGAGAGAGTAGGCATGGATGATTTCGATTGCTGCAGCAATGCCATCGACTTTTTCCAGTGGTAAACCTAGAGTAGATGCAGTTGCATAGACCAGAGCGGGACGTACGCGTTTACCGCTGCCTAGTACAGAGTAGCGCATTGCCTGATGCAGGCTGACCGGATTCAGCGTATCGACGGGTAGCCAGTGCTCCAGTGCCTGATCTACTCGTTGCTTAAATTCCGTTAGCAGCCTGTCAAAAGTTTGTTGATCAACCATTTTGCTCATCAAATGGCAGGGTTTTCTGTAAACCGTTTTGTTCAATCAACTGGTTAACTTTCAACTCGGCTGAGCTTAATGCGTTTTGACAGTTTTTTGCCAGCTGAATGCCTTTTTCAAACTGTTTTAAAGAATCTTCCAGGCCCAGCTCTCCATTCTCCATCTTTTGCACTATTTGCTCCAGATTGAGTAGAGATTTTTCAAAATCTTTAATGCTCTTATCAGATGTTGACATGTTTTGTATTAAGGCTAATGGTTGGCGGCATTATAAGAGACCTTTGCATGGATAGCGAGAGGTCATGTTTATAGCCGGTTCAAAATACATCGAGTGTGTCTTCCAGGTGACTTACTGAAATCAGTTTCATGTTTTTATAGATATCTTTGCGCGGTTTGTTAGCAGCAGGAATGATGGCGGTTTCAAAGCCATGTTTACTGGCCTCTTTCAGTCGCTCTTCTCCATTAGGTACAGGTCTTATTTCCCCGGATAAGCCAACTTCACCAAATACCAGTAACCGGTTGCTGACAGGTTTATCCCGGTAACTGGATAATATCGCCAGAATAACAGCCAGATCTGCTCCGGTTTCACTGATGCGTACACCGCCCACAGCATTGATAAATACATCCTGGTCATACAGAGGAATTCCTCCGTGGCGTTGTAAAACAGCCAGCAGCATGGCCAGGCGGTTAGCTTCCAGACCGACACTGATGCGGCGTGGATTTCCCAGATGACTTTCCGTGACAAGGGATTGAATCTCAACCAGTATGGGCCGGGTTCCTTCTCGTGAAACCATGATAATACTACCGGCGACTGGCTTTTCATGGGTTGACAGGAATATGGCTGAAGGGTTTGAGACTGTTTTCAGGCCTTCATCCGTCATCGCAAAAATTCCAATTTCATTGACTGCGCCAAATCGATTTTTTACAGCCCGAATCACCCTGTAACGGGTAGAGCTATCGCCCTCAAAGTACAGTACGGTATCCACCATATGTTCGAGTACACGAGGACCTGCCAGTTGACCCTCTTTAGTCACATGACCTACCAGAAAAATGGCAATATTATGCTGTTTGGCCAGGCGAACCAGTACCGCTGTACTTTCGCGTATCTGGCTGATTGACCCCGGGGCAGATTGCAGGCTATCGGTATAAACTGTTTGGATGGAGTCAATCACGATGACGGTGGGTTTTAGATTAATCGCATGTGCAATTATTTCTTCAACACAGGTAGAACTGAGTAGCTGTAGTTTGTCTCTGGGTAAGCCCAGTCTTTTGGCCCGCAGGTTTACCTGCTGTAATGACTCTTCACCGGTGACGTATAAGGTGTCGAGCTGTTGACTGACCAGGGTCAGGCATTGTAACAGGATGGTTGATTTGCCAATGCCCGGATCACCACCCAGCAGTACAACGGAACCATGCACCATGCCTCCGCCGAGCACTCTATCCAGCTCATCAATCTGACTGCTAAAACGAGCAGTCACGTTGTCGGGTACATCGTTTAAGGTGACGACATCGGTCGTGGTTTTGTGCTCTGTCCAGTTTCCTCTATTTGCATGAGAGGTAGTAACAGGCCGTATTTCTTCAATGCAGTTCCAGCCTTTACACTCCGGGCATTGTCCGGCCCACTTGTTTAAAGTGGTGGCACATTGCTGGCACTGGTATTGAGTCGTCATTTTAGCCATCGACTATTACTGCTTTTGCCGATTTAGTTGAATGCGTACTGTTTTTACCATGTTATTTTTAGTGTGCATGATTTCAAGTGGGTAACCGGCAATTTTAAGGCTTGTACCGGCCTGAGGGATCATTTCAAGGTGCTCAAGAATTAATCCGTTGACGGTACGTGGCCCTTTGGTCGGTAACTGAATGTGCAGCTGGCTGTTGATGTCCCGAACATGTGTGCTACCTTCGACGAGGTAGCTACCATCCAGGTCCTGAAAAAAAGCAGTGTGTGTCGCCCTGGGATCCGTGGTGAACTCTCCCACTACTTCTTCAAGTATGTCTTCCAGTGCTACCAGACCCTGAATATCACCATATTCATCCACCACAAAACCTACCAGCCGTTTAGTTTGCAGGAAATTTATCAGCTGGGTGGTAAGAGCGGTGCCTTCCGGGATGAAATAAGGTTCACGTGTTATTTCCTGCAACGTTTTCGGGTTGAAATTATCGTTCATTAACAGCGGTAGAATCTTGCGCATTAATGCAACGCCTATGAGGTTGTCTACGGTTTCCGAGTAAACAGGAATGCGGGTGTAAGGTAACCGGGTAATTTGAGAAAGGGTATCCTCCCAGTCATCATCAAGGTCGATGCCCGCAATTTCATTTCTGGGAATCATGATGTCGTCAACCTTGATTTTTTCCAGATCAAGAATTCCGAGTAACATGTCACGGTGAGTATCCGGGATCAAACCTGCTGTTTCTGATACTGCGATGCGCAGCTCCTCGGAGTTTAGAGCATCGTTACTACTTATTTTGTTGCTATTTTTAAATAATTTAAAGACCTGTTTTACGAGCCAGTTTATGGCGATAATAAGTGGTAATAAAATTTTGAGTAAAGGTCTGTAAACATAAGATGCGATGAATGCTATTTTTTCAGGGTTGTTAGCGGCCAGGGTTTTGGGGGTAACTTCGGCAAATAATAATAGAATGATAGTAAGCAGACCTGTAGCAATAGCAATACCGGGATCGCCATATAGCCTGTAACCAATATAGGTGGCTAGCTGGGTTATTAATATATTGATGAAATTGTTGCCTAGCAGAATCAGGCTGATTAATTGATCAGGTTTTTTTAACAGTTCTAAAGCTCTTTTTGCCCCGCCATTGTTTTTTTCTGCCTGGTGTTTAAGTTTATACCTGTTCAGACTCATCAGGCCTGTTTCTGATCCGGAGAAAAAAGCCGATAGCATAATCAGAACCGCTAATGCGGCAAATAGAAAGCTGATGGGTATGTCATTCATGGAATGAAAGCAATTTGTGTTTTATTGATAATTAGCTGTTAAGAGGTAACAATAAACTCAAGTACCAGTTTACTGCCGAAGTAGGCAAGCATAATAAAAACAAAAGCGGTCAGGGTCCATCTAATGGCCAGTTTTCCACGCCAGCCAAATTTAAAGCGTCCAAATAATAAAATGGCCAGAATTACCCAGCTAATTATGGATAGTATGGTTTTATGTACCAGATGCTGGGCAAATAAATCCTCCATAAAAAAGAAGCCGCTGATCAGTGCAGTGCTCAGGAAAATAAATCCAAAACCTAACATTTGGAATAACAGAGTTTCCATATCGTGTAATGGAGGTAAGAACCTGATCAGTCCGCCGGGGTGGTGAGAACGAATTGCATGATTCTGATACGCCAGGGCAATCGCCTGTAAAGCGCTTAGCATAATTAAGCTATATGCGATGACGGAAATCAGGATATGTCCGTGGATAAACTGACTACTGACATTGGTCAGGGGTTCAGACACTGGTGTAAATAGAACCAGTATCGTAGTCAGTCCGCTGAGAGGAAACATGATAATTCCAAGACTTTCCAAAGGTCTATACAGGCTGCTGATTAATATCTGAATGCTAACTAACCAGCTAATCAAGCAGAATGCACTGAAAAACCCCAGGTTAAGAATGCCCTGTTCCGGATAGATCAGTTGTTTTAAAAAAATTACGTGGATCACAGAGCCAACCAGAGCGGGGGACAACTGTAGCCAGCGCAAAGAGGTTTTGCTTTTGCCTAAATTACGGTAAATCAGAACCGCTGACAGGCTATAACATATAAATATAAGGAGACTAGCAAAAAACACTATTTAGAAACGATAAGAATTAACTGTTGAACTACTATTCTAGCTCAATTATTTGATAAGTAGAAGTGTGTTACAGCTGAATCTATCACTTCATTACAAGAGATAGACATGAGGTCTCTGTAACTATGGATTCGTTTTTTACAAAAACGGGTAGTTGAGCTGGGTTTTATGGGAAGTCTTGAGATAACGGAATTTTATTTGAGTTTAGTCTGCCGGGCCTTTGAAGAATTGCCATATTTGAGTTTAGGAAACCGCTGATTAATTCTTAAAGAAATAGATTGTACTCAGAAAATTCAGATTCAAGGCACCGAATTGCACGTATCAGTAAACTATTGCGAAAATTCGTAACGCAAAAGCTGGCTTTTCTGAATGTAAGATATGAATTTATGAGTTGATTAGAGGTTTCCCGGGTTAAATTTTCTCAATATTATGATTGCCCGGATCACTATGCCCTGGCAGGGTTAATATTTTTGAATTTGATCACGGTATTTGGACAGCCCCGTTTGTTTAATTAAAGCAGGTAATATTGTTAAAGGAAAAAAAAGATATTTTGTGGTTTTTTTAGAAGGTAATTTAGTTGAAGATGTTTTATTCTTTGTAAATATTTAGCTGGCTGTAAGAGTTATAACGCTTTTTAGAGTTAAAGTTATGCCATAATTCGTATACCTGCTTAAATCAATGAATGAAGAAGGGTCTTGGTAGTAATGTTAATAGAGTGCCAGAGTAGGACCGGTTCCTTAGCTGTTTAGAGAGCCAGTATTGCTAAAAAATAAAATATTATGCAAATCAAAATATTAGGTTGGTCAGGTGGAATAGGTGCAGGATTACGCACAACATCATTCCTGGTGGATGATGATGTGTTAGTCGATGCTGGTACCGGTCTGGGTGACTTGCCGTTGAATCAGATGACGGGGATTCGTCACATATTTATTACCCACTCCCATATGGACCATATTGTGGGGCTTCCTTTACTGGCTGACAGTATGTTTGGTGTTCATGAAGAACCCATAGTGATTCATGCTCAGGAAAAAACGATTAAAGCATTGAAGGCGCATATCTTTAACTGGGTTATCTGGCCTGATTTTTCTGAATTACCCAATAAAGATAATCCCTGTATTCGTTTTGATGTAATGAAGCCGGGGGATAAAATTACTCTTCGACACCGCGAAATCGAAATGATCCCTGTTAACCATACTGT
>JAAEMR010000032.1 GCA_024225395.1 Gammaproteobacteria bacterium | reverse complement strand
GAGTGAAATAGAATTTCATCCGGGTGTTTTTGTTGTGCATGGCGAATTCTAGCCAGTTTATCGGGTAACCATTCATCATCTGAATCGAGTAAGGCTATCCACTCGAATTGCGTAGCCTTGATGCCGGTGTTTCTGGCTGCGCTGACTCCCTGGTTGGTTTGCTGTATCAGTTTTACAGACGGGAACTGTTGGCGAATTCTGTTTGCAGTGTTATCTGTCGATCCATCATCAATGACAATTATTTCGTCAGCTTTTGAGCTTTGATTGAGTACAGAATTCAAAGCCCTGATCAGAGTGCTTTCCCGGTTATAGCTGGGAATGATGACGCTGATTTGCATAAATAGCAATTAAGCTTTGGGTGGCGGGCTAAAATGAGAGCCGGGTAAAACACTGACGCTGGAACCATCGGTGTCATGGATTTTGTTTTTGCCTTCTTTTTCTACTTCATCGATGCGAATAATAGAGTGATGGGGAAGGTAGGTGTGTTTTACATCGCCAAATTCTGATTTGAGTTTTTCTTCAGCAGGATCGACCAGCAATTTTGAGCGTTCACCAAAAATGATATCGCCAACTTCAATAAACCCCAGCATGGATGCCTGGGCGACTTCGCGTGCATAGAGTTCATAGACCTTGTTCTGGTTCATGAACAAAACCCGAAAAATATTTTTACTTTCTTTAGTCACCCTATGCGATCTCCATCAAGTGATCGAGTTCATCTTCCATGTGCATTTCAGTGAGCTCGGTAAAGCCTCCGACCCATTTACCATCGATCAGAAATTGTGGAACCATGCGAGCCCCGTTGGTGAGTTCAGAAAAGCGACGGTGCTCTGAGGTATCCAGGTCCAGACGAATTTCATTGTATGGGATAGTCCATTTTTGCAGAAGTTTTTTACTTTGTTCGCACATGGGGCAGGTGCCAGTACTGTAGATTGTTAAACGTGACATGCTGGAGGTCTAAATGACTAAAAAGAGGGATTCTAACAGATAGCAATCTGTTAGAGTATGATCTTACTCAGTAGACTTGATAAAGACAAAAGCAGCTATTCTGGGTAATTAGACAATAAAAAAATATTCACCGGTGAAAAGCTTTTAAACTCGTTCTTCAGGCTGAAATGGTTGAGGTTTTACGATTACTTTAATCACAATAATTAAATAATAAAATGACAGGTTCACTAACTTCGGTATTAAATAATCTGCAGATTCAACTGGAATCAATCATTGTAGGGCAGAAGTCACTGCTGGAAAGGCTTGTGATCGCAACCCTGGCGGGTGGTCATGTTTTACTGGAAGGACCCCCGGGGCTGGCTAAAACCACGGCTGTACATGCTTTAGCCGCTGGAGTCGATGCTGACTATCATCGCATCCAGTTCACCCCTGATCTGATGCCTTCTGATTTGACTGGAAGTGAAATATATCAACCTGAAAATGGACGTTTTACATTTAATCCAGGCCCCGTGTTTAACCAGATAGTGCTGGCTGATGAATTAAACCGGGCACCCCCTAAAGTCCAGTCTGCATTGTTAGAGGCCATGGCCGAGCAGCAGGTAAGTGTCGGTAATCATAGTCATACACTGCCAGAATTTTTTATGGTGCTGGCCACGCAAAATCCGCTGGAACAGTTTGGCACTTATCCTTTGCCTGAAGCCTTGCTGGATCGATTTCTGTTTAAATGCCTGATGGATTATCCCGAAATAGAAGAGGAGATAGAGATTTCCAGACGTGCGCGTCAGGATGATAAAGGTCATCTGGAAGCAGCGGTTGTCGCGCAAATGAAACCTGAGGATATACTGGCGTTGAGAAAGCAGGTTAATGAGGTGCATGTTGAACCCGGCATCGAAAGTTATGCCGTGAGATTAGTCGCGGCGACCAGAAACCTGGAAAATCACCATCAGAGTTGGGCAGGGCTGGTGAAAACCGGGGCGTCGCCTCGTGGTTCAATTGCTTTACTCAGAGCCGCAATGTCCAGGGCTCTTTTTCATCAGCGAGATTATGTGATACCTGAAGATATTATTGAGCTGGCAGGGGATGTATTGCGCCATCGAATGATTCTTGATTTTTCGGCTGAAGCGGAGGGAGTCTCAGCGGATGATATGATTCAGCATTTGCTTAATGTTATTGAAGCTCCCTGAATAACCCGGTTATTTGAATGCCTGAGAATATCGCTCAAATGAAAACCGATTCAGTTGCTGTTTATGAGGCTGTGATGAAGTGGCTATCTGGTTTATGGGGCAATCAGCTTTCTGCTGCAAACCAGTCTTTACTGACAGCAGAAGCAGTTAATCAGCTTATAGCAGCTGCAGGTAAGTCGACTAAGGTTCAGCAGTTAAGCAGTAATCAGGCTGCCCGGTCTGGTGACCAGGCTTCAAGCATAACAGGCAGTGGTCTTGATTATGCGGATAGACGACCTTACGTCTCTGGTGATGACCCTCGATACATTGACTGGAAAGCCAGTGTGCGCAGTCAACAAACGCTGGTTAAAAATTACTTTACAGAAGTAAACACTGCATCCTGCATAGTGATCGATCGAAGTTCCAGCATGGCTTTTGGAACGCGTAAAAGGCTCAAAATTACTCAGGCAATTCGGGTGGGTGTGACGCTGGGTACTCGCATTCTACGAGGTGGGCAGTCTCTGGCCTGTTTGATTTTAGATGCAACTGAATACTGGCAACCTGCTCAAAATAGTCTGGATGCCTTTCGTAACACTATAAATTTTTCCGCTCGCCCTTTTTCGTTACAAAACCAGCAGGAGTCGGTTTTTAACTGGCGTAAAATGAGTGACCAATTGCAAAACCACTTACCGTCCGGCAGTCGTGTTTTAATAATTTCTGATTTTTTCAGCCTGGACCTGGATGGCCGGAGTGTATTGCAACAACTGAATAATAAATATGATCTATCTGCCGTGCAGGTTATCGATCAGTCTGAATTATCTTTACCACCTGTGCATAATATTACCTTGCACTTCAGGCAGAAAAGCAAGCCAGGTTTAAACAGGTCGAAACTAAGCAAAAGATTTGAACGGTCTTTAGAGCAAAAACTACAACAACAGGCTGACTGGTTTAAAACGAATGGAATCCACTTTTTTCGATTAAAAAGTCATGATGAGCTGGAACAGTTAAGGGCTGAGTTCTGATGAGTATAAACGCTTCTCAGGGTATGGCTGATATTCTGCTACTGGATATAGCGAAACAATCCACAGATCAGCTCTTGTTGCTCATCGCTATGGTCAGTATGACCCTCGTCGTGGTGATTTTTATCCTGATTAAATATCGTAATAAACCGGTTCGACGTTTGCGTAGACAATTAACTGGTCAGCAACTGACGGCACGGCAAGCTGCTCATATACTGGCTCATCAGGTAAATTTAGATTCAACGCAGGCAGCCCGGCTGGATGAAATGCGTTTTGCGAAAACTGAACCGACACCACAACAGGTTATCAGTTTTATGCAGCAGCTTCGTTTTTTATAACATGTTGAGTAGCATTCATTTTTTACAGCCTTTCTGGTTTGCTGGATTACTCGTTCCATTATTCTGGTGGTTGGTCGTTAAAAATAAACAGCTAGTTTTCCCTTCAATTATTCAACAGATCAACGTTCGCTATCCTGCTCTGGAACTGACTGGATCTGGTCATTCAGATGAAACTCAAATGACTTATCTCCCGGGCTTCTATCTGCCGGTTATCATTTTAATCTTATTGGTGCTGAGTCTGGCACAGCCTGTTCACTACGGTGAAGCGCTTCCAGCCGAGGCGAAAAAAGAACCTGTAGAGCTGATCCTGGTGGTGAATACCAGTGTCAGTATGGCGTTAAAAGATTATATGCTAGATGCCAGGCAGCTAGATCGGATGGCTATGACCCGATTACTGTTGCAACAGCT
>JAAEMR010000031.1 GCA_024225395.1 Gammaproteobacteria bacterium | reverse complement strand
TTTTTTTTTGCCGTTTCGCTGACTTGGCGGCTTGGCGCTATTGCTTTCCACCCTCTTTTTTTTCCTTTCCACCCTCTTTTTTTGATATTCTCAAAAGAAATGGGTGTTATTTCAATATGTTGACATAACTAACACCATAACTAACACACTTAAAGTATTGATAACTCAAGAAAAAAGCTCTTTGTGTTAGTTAGTGTTAGTTATATATACGCTAATGGGGAAATGAGTGTAAAAAAAAAGTTTTAAATATTTTTTTTTATGTAAAAAGTGGGGGGGGTATAGACCAAACTAACACTAACTAACACAATTGACATAAAGCGTTGATAGTGTAAGGCTAATGTCGTGTTAGTTATGAATCTGGTAACTAACACAAGTCTAATAGAATATTATCCGACATAATAATAATTTCCAATTCATAAAAGACGTTACAGCCACGGCATTTCACAGCATATTATTTTCACAATGCCTACAGTATCAGGCGCTAAGAAACTGTTTAATATTTTGCATATAATCCAGGATAAACAATTTGACCATGAATTATAAAAGCATAAATTCCCGTCAAGCCCCGTGGCTCTATACAGGAAAAATAATTGTAATTAATTTTCGTTACAAGTAACGGGAAACTGTCCACCGGGCCGGAGAAGCATCCCACCCGGTCATGAAATCTGACTTTATAAGAATCAGATAGGGATAGCTCCCGGTCATGAAATCCAACTTTATAAGAATCAGATAGGGATAGCTCCCCATGAATCAGAACCATATTATATAATCCCACCGGGCCGGAGAAGCATCCCACCCGAAAAGCAGTGCAAAGTTATCTGAATAACTTTGCCCCGGTATCAGAATCAGAACCGTCCCTGGTAATCAGAACCCGGTCATAAATATCCCTATGAATCAGAACCCGGTCATTATCAGATATGCGATATTGGAACTGTCCACCCTGAACCCGGAAACCTCAATAGAACCGGGCCATAATATTCCGGATATCAGATATGCGATATTGATCTTCAGATATTCCTGTCAATAGTCATTTTACCTGACTTTATGGTAGCCTGTATATTCAGGTATTCACAGCTATCATGTTTATCATTGTGCTGATACTGTCCGCTTGCGCTAACCCGTTCTAACCCGGTCATGAATTTTTATTCTAAGCTGTTTTTCAAGCTCAGTTAGTAAGAAACTGACCATTATCCGAATTCCCATGAATAATAGTTTCCGTCTTGTCCGTATCTGTGAACAGTTGATAATAGCGCCACGATAAATATTAATACTACTGCATTATTACCGTCGTGTTGTCAGGTCGAATGCCCATGAATAGTGACTTTACGAATGTCTAACGCCGATTTCCGATGAAATTCGTGAAGCCCCGGTTCTCTAAGCGTCGTATCGACGTGCAAAAGTTATCTATTTACATTAACCATGTCCACCCATACAAAGCCTCGGTT